>NZ_JAGFUX010000001.1 GCF_017601095.1 Streptococcus suis
TGGAGAAGCGAATAGAGGAGTTTAAGCAATCGAAGAAACCTAAAAACGGATAATGCACCAAATATGGTGCGTTATCCGTTTTTTATGGTATAATGAAAGCAAATATGAGGAGGTCTTTATCTATGATCGGAGACAATATAAAATCACTACGCCGAACACACGATTTAACACAGCCAGAATTTGCGAAAATGGTTGGGATTTCACGCAATAGCCTGAGTCGCTACGAAAATGGTACCAGCACTGTTTCAACTGAACTCATCGACCGTATTTGTCAGAAATTTAACGTTTCTTATGTCGATATTGTAGGAGAGGACAAGATGTTAACACCTGTCGAAGATTACCATCTGACTTTAAAAGTAGAAGTGATAAAAGAACGTGGAGCAGCCATTTTATCAAAGCTTTATAGATACCAGGATAGTCAAGATATTGTTTTTGATGATGAATCTAATCCTTGGATTTTGATGAGTGATGACTTGGCCGAATTGATCAATACGAAAATTTACCTTGTCGCTACTTTCGATGAAATAGAGCGTTACAATGGCTATTTAGATGGTATAGAGCGGATGTTAGACATGGTGCATCATCGGGTGGTGGCTTAATGAGACTGGAAGAATTTAGTGAGGCTGAGTTTCAGAAGGCCTTGCAGCGAACCATTCGGGCCTTAACCCGAGGAAAGACGATTCCAGATCAACCGAAAGCTATCTTGCTTGGTGGACAAAGCGGAGCAGGTAAGACGACTATTCATCGTATCAAGCAAAAGGAATTTCAAGGTAATATCATTATTATCGATGGTGACAGCTACCGTTCTCAGCATCCCAATTACTTAGCCCTGCAAGAAAAGTATGGCAAGGATAGCGTGGACTATACCAAGGGATTTGCAGGAAAAATGGTAGAACAGTTGGTTGATGAACTCAGTACGCAAGGCTACCATTTGCTGATTGAGGGAACCTTGCGAACTACTCAAGTTCCTCGTCAGACTGCTCAATTATTATCTTCTAAAGGTTACCAAGTTTCCTTAGCAGTGATTGGTACCAAACCAGAGCTTTCTTATCTCAGCACCTTGATTCGTTACGAAGAGCTTTATGCCATCGATCCGACTCAGGCTAGAGCAACACCAAAAGAACACCACGATGGGATTGTTGAGAACTTGGTTGATAACTTGAGGGAGTTAGAAAGTGAAAATCTCTTTGACCAGATTCAAATTTATCAAAGAGATAGAACTTGTATCTATGATTCTGAAACTGCTGAAGGTTCCGCAGCAGAAGTGCTACAAGAATGCCTATTTGGAAAATGGAGCAAGGTAGAGGAGGAGATGGTGAAGGAGAGTGAACTCCTACTTAAGGAATTACTTGAGAAAAATAAATAATTGATTTTAAAGATAATATTTTTTTGGGGGTTAGAATTGCGAGGATTTAATAATAAGATAAAATCTGTTTATCGAGAATTAACAAATACCAAAGAGAAATTCGGTAGTTTTCATAAGACCTTGATTCATTTACATACACCTGTTTCTTATGATTATAAGCTATTTTCGAGCTGGACTTCAACGAAATATAGAAAAAGTACAGAAGATGAATTATTTGATATATTTTTCAAAAATAAGAAAATCAAAGTTGATAAAACAAAATTTTTTGGTAGCTTTGATAAAGTTATCTTTTCTAGCCCAAAAGAGTACATTAGTTTTCTTTTGTTAGCAGAAGCTATCTTAAAAAATGAAATAGAAATAGTTGTAGTAACTGATCATAATACTACCAAAGGTATTAAAAAACTTCAAACAGCAGTTTCAATTATAACGAGAACCTATCCGACTTATAATATACATCCTCATATTTTACATGGAGTAGAAATTAGTGCAGCAGATAAGTTACATATTGTTTGTATATACGATCATGAAAAAGAATCTTGGGTTAATCAATGGTTATGTGAAAATATTATAAGTGAAAAAGATGGAAGTTATCAGCATTCGTTGACTATCATGAAAGATTTTAATAATCAAAACATAATTAACTACATTGCTCATTTCAATAGTTATAATATTTTGAAAAAAGGTTCTCACTTGTCGGGTGCATATAAGAGACAAGTTTTTACAAAAGAAAATACACGATTTATTGGTGTAAAAAATATAAATTCTGTTGAAGGATCGAAAAATCGTTTATTGACAGATTTTAATTGTGAACCAAATTTTTTATTAGATAATGATTCACATGATATTGATTCAGTCGGAAAGAATAATATGTGGATAAAAGGTGGAAAGATTTCTTTTAAAATGTTCCAAGAAGCTTTGCTTGATTACACTGTATCAGTAAGTTTATTTGAACCAAATTTTGAACAAAAGTCTTACATAAAAGGTTTATACATTCAAAGTCGTGGAGGCGATAGAAGTTTTCTTACAGGTGATAAGTTAGAAAAAGATAGAGACTTCTTTTTAACATTCTCACCATCTATGAACTGTTTAATTGGAGGGAGAGGTACAGGGAAAAGTACACTAATAGATATGTTACAATTTGTACTTTCTCAGGATTGCGACAAGCAGAGTAAATTAGAATTCCTATGTAACCATGCAAATGCTTTTGTACTCTATGTTTTAGAGGATGCTGAATATATCATTGAGGTTAGTTTGCCAGATGTCTTGCAGGAAAATAGGGACAATATCTTACAATATTATGGGCAAAATCGTGAGAATAGGTATGGATATCCTTATAACTACAATTCTGACTCTATCAAAGAGTGGACACGCTCTCAATATACGAAAGTATACAAAGTTGAGGGAAAATTTTTCAAATTAGTTGATAAAACTAGAATATTAGAAAAAATGTTTGATAGGAGATATTCTGTTAATGAGTTGGTTAGAACAGCGGATGGAGAAAAAATTACAGAATTTATTTCCGACTTAATGCTAAAAAATAAAAATTTACCGAGACCAAACTATGGTTTAAGAACTCAGACTCTAGAATCATTCGAAGCTAAACTACAGGAACTTGATAAATATAGGAGAGTTCGTAAGGATTCAATACTCAAAATAATTGATGATTTCAATCAAACTCAAGTTGGTAAGTTAAGAATCTGTTATGAGCAAATTGATAGATGGGAAGTACCAGATTTTGAAAGCACTCTTTTCAAAAGTAATTCAACTCTCAATTTCTCATTTGAAAATTATAGAATTAGTAAGCGGGATGTTGCAGATATTCTATACCTTGTTTATCAGGAGTTAGGAATAAAAGGATTTGTTAACGTTATTTTGAAACAAAATATTCCTAATAGGTATTTTATATTATTAAAAAATATTTCTGAGGAGAATTTTGCAAAACATGAGAATAAGTGGAGAAATAATTCCGAGATTAATGATTCTAACATACCCTATTTAAAAACTAGTATTTATTCTTTAATCGCAAATAGTAGTTTACTAGATGAGTTAAAGAGAGTGCTAAAAGAACACGTAGCCAATGAAAGACTTTTTTTGGAGTTTAACATTAACTCAAAAGAAACATCACAACATCTTGACATTCTTTATAAAGAAGTTAGTGTATTAAGTTTGGGTCAAAAAGTTGTAGCGATGTTAGATTTTTTACTAGCATATAGTGATTATTCAAAGGATTTCAGACCATTAATTATTGATCAACCTGAAGATAATTTGGATAACCGCTATATATACAGACATTTAGTTCAACAGTTTAGAGACGTGAAAGCTCAACGACAAATTATTTTAGCAACCCATAATGCGACAATTGTAACAAATTCCATGACCGATCAAGTGGTAATTATGGAATCAGATGGGGCTCATGCTTGGATTGAATCACAGGGATATGTTAGTGAAAAATTTATAAAAAACCATATTATCAATCAATTGGAAGGTGGAAGAGACTCATTTAAACATAAGATGTCCATATATGAGACAGCTCTTTCTGAATAATATAAGGAAATGAAAAGTAGGTTAGAAATATCCTACTTTTTGTTTTGTGATACCTTTTCCAAATCACCTCTATTATCCTAATATCATTCCTAAAAAAATCAATCCATGATTTTTCACTGGGGGTTTGGGGGCGAAGCCACCAAGTTATCTTATCATCGGCTATCAAAACTCAAAGGTTTTGGTCGGCTGGCGATAAGATTTTTGGGATATTGTGGACACAATATCTGAGCTCGCAAAAGCCGAAAAGGGAAGATTTGAGGCTTTTAGGGAGCCCCCGTATCAGATATGGTATCGGTGCTAACCCGCTAGAGGGAAATGTGAGAAGGAGTGTATCATCATGACAGAAAGTTATCGGACAATTCGTAAGGAAATCAACTTGACGCTTGAGGAATTTGAGCAGATTCAACTACTGATGAGAAAGGAGAATGCGGAGCAGTTTTCTCCCTTTGTTAGACAAAAACTATTGGACATTGTCAATAACAAGGATGACATCAGAGATTGGTTTATTCTGTGGCAATCTCAAAAAATAGAACAAATCAGTAGAGATATTTTACAGGTAGCAACTCTAGCGGAACGAGGCCATCAGGTCACGTCAGAACACTTAAGAATTATATTGACTTGTGTTCAAGAACTGATGACAGAAGTAGAGAAGGCAGTACCACTCAGTTCAGAATTTCGAGATAAGTATATGGGAGGTTAGATATGGAAAATCGTTATCGAACCAATCTCAAAAAAGTCTTTTTAACAGACCAGGAACTTGCGAACCTGAACAATCATATTAGCCAAAGTTCTTGTCAAAATTTTTCTGCTTATGCCAGAAAGGTTTTGCTTAATCCAAATATGACCTTTCTAACAATTGATACCAGTAACTACCAAGACTTGGTTTTTGAATTACGTCGAATTGGCAATAACATTAACCAGATAGCTAAAACAGTCAATCAGACAAAACTTCTGACAGTAGAGCAGCGAGATAATTTGAAAACGGGCATAGGTCAGCTGATTGCGGAAGTTGATAAGGACTTCTATGTCAAGTGTCAAAAGTTGAGGGAATTTTATGGTAGTCACTAAACATTTTGCGGTTCATGGCAACAAATACCGTAAAAGTCTTATCAAGTATATTCTAAATCCAGCTAAGACTGACCAACTCAAATTGGTTTCAGATTTTGGAATGAGCAATTACCTCGACTTCCCTAATTATGAAGAAATAGTTGAGATGTATCAGGCAAACTTTGTCAATAATGATAGGCTTTATGATTCGAGAAATGACCGGCAACAAATCAAGCAAAATAAAATTCATGCTCATCATCTTATCCAGTCATTCTCACCTGAGGATAATCTTACACCTGAAGAAATCAATCGTATTGGTTATGAGACGATAAAGGAGTTGACTGGCGGAAACTTTCGCTTTATTGTGACAACCCATACGGATAGGTTGCATGTTCATAACCATATCCTCATCAATTCTGTTGACCTCAATTCTCATAAGAAACTCAAATGGGATTATGCTCAGGAGAGAAATTTACGGATGATTTCTGACCGTCTTTCCAAAGAAGCAGGTGCCAAAATTATCACACCGAACCGTTATTCTCATGAGAAGTTTGTGACCTATCGCAAAAGTAATCACAAATTTGAATTGAAGCAACGTCTTTATTTTCTGATGGAGAATAGTAAGGATTTTGACGACTTTTTATCCAAGGCAGAAGCATTGAATGTTCAGATTGATTTTTCAAGAAAATACGCTCGTTTTTTGATGACGGATATGCCCATGAAGCGAGTTATTCGAGGCAAGCAACTAGATAAACGTCAACCCTATACCGAGGAATACTTTCGAGAGCACTTTGCCAAGCGAGCGATTGAGCAATGTTTAGATTTTCTCTTACCCAGAGTTCGTGACCTTTCACAACTTTTGGAGTTTGCAAGAGAACTCAACCTTGCTATGTCTCTAAAACAAAAGAATGTGGCGTTTACTCTAACAAAAAATAGTCAGAGCATTACAGTCAATAATCAAAAAGTCAGTTCCAAAAATCTCTACGATGTTCAATTTTTCGAAACTTACTTTGAGAAACGTGGAGAAGTTCCTGATATTGACCAGTCGCAACTTATTTCCGACTTTGAGGGATATTGTGAGGAACAAGATAAGGAAAAGCTAGCTTATGAAGACTTGCAAGAGGCTTATCAGGCATTTAAGGAGAAAAGAGACCAGGTTCAAGAGTTTGATGTCGTCTTAGCTGACCATCAGATTGATAAGTTAGTCAAAGATGGTCTCTTTATCAGAATGAACTACGGCGTTAAAAAAGATGGCTTGGTCTTTATCCCAAACCGTCATTTAGATATTAAAGAGACAGAGAGTGGTAAACACTACCATGCCTTTATCCGTGAGACCGCACAATTTTTCATTTACAATAAGGAGGCGTCCGAACTCAATCGCTATATGCGAGGGCGTGAACTCATTCGTCAGTTAACCAATGATAGCCAGACTATCTCTAAAAGAAAAAGACCGACCATTGACACACTTAAGAAAAAGATTGAAGAGATTAATCTTCTTATTGAGTTGGGTACGGAGAATAAGTCTTATCAAGATATTAAAGACGAGATTATTAAGGATATTGCTCAATTAGATTTGACCATTACAGAGATTCAGGAACACATAGATCATCTCAACAAGGTTGCGGAAGTCTTGCTTAACCTGGACAATAACGATATAGAGAACCGCCGCTTGGCCAAATATGACTATGCCAAGATGAATCTAACTGCGGCTATAAAACTGGAACAAGTTGAGAAAGAAATCGAAATCTATCAAATTAAGTTAGATAAGTCAATAGATGATTATGAGTATTTAATAAGGAGGTTGGAAAAGTTTGTCAAAATTTTAAATGAAATAGACTCAAGCAAGGATGAACTAAAATTTGAACACAGTGAAAAAAATGTGAAAGAATAGCATTTTTCGGATTTATTGATACCAAATATTGAGTACTCTGAAGAAATTCTGAAATAAAATTGATAAAAAGGAATAAAAAACTAAGGAGATGATATTATGAAAAAGATAGGCTTATTGTCGAATGTTTTTATATCATTGTTTATTGTTATATTAGCTAGCGGTTCTGTGTCATCAGGAGTAAGTGCTAATGAAAATAAGGAAATTAGTTATAATGTTTTAGTTAGTGAAAATAAATCTATTGAGGATGTAGAAGATGTTTTACAAAGTCAAGGAATTAAAGTTACTGATAAAATACCTGAAATAAATTTTTTAACTATTTCTACCGAAAAAAGTGAAGATACAATAAAAAAAGAAAACTCTAATTATATTGATGACATAGTTATAGATAATACTATGACTGTAAAGCCTAATATTACTTATTTGTATGGGGACAAGGTTTATACAAATACTAATTTAGATTTTTGGGGAAATCAGTGGGATATGCAAAAGAGTATTAGTACTGGAAGTAAATTTCAACATAAGTCTTCTGGTAAAGCAACAATTGGTGTAATAGATTCTGGTATTACATATGATAATCCAGATATTTATTCACACATTATTTCAGTACAAAATTTCACATCAGATTTGGAAACAGGAATAGTTGATAACCAAAATGTTGTAGATAAAATTGGCCATGGGACCTCTGTTGTGGGACAAATTTCATCAAGTGGAGAATATTTAGGGATAGCACCTGACATGAAAATACGAATGTATCGTGTTTTTGATGAAGGGAATGCTCAAGACCAATGGATTCTCAAAGCGCTCATTCAAGCAGCAAAAGATGATGTTGATGTTATTAACCTTAGTTTAGGAGAATATTTGTTAAGAGATTCCACTGATGAAGATGATGATACAGCTTTGATCAATATCTATCAACGGGCAATTAATTATGCTCATAATCAAGGTTCCGTTGTCGTTGCTTCAGTAGGTGATGAAGGGATGGATTTACAGAATCAAGATGAATTAAAAAACTATCTTGGTAGTTTAAGAGGAAAAGATTATAGTCAAGTTGATGGAACTGTACAAGATATTCCGGCTGAATTAGACAATGTTGTTACAGTTGGTTCAGTAGATGATAATGATCTTGTATCTAGTTTCTCAAATCAAGGGAATGGCGACATTGATATCTATGCAACAGGAGGTGGAAGTCAAGCGCTTTCTAAAGTAGGATATGATAAATGGGTAGCTGATAAATTATATGAAAAAGAATGGATTCTTGTTCCAACGCTTGAAGGAAAGTATACATATGCATATGGGACTTCAATTTCGACTCCTAAAGTCTCTGCAGCTTTAGGATTGATTATAGAAAAGTATAATTTGAAGGACCAACCAGATGAAGCTATTCGAATTTTATATGATAATTGTTTTCTTAGTAATAATGGAAACAATGGACAAATTAGGCTACTAAATATTACAAATTTTGTGCAATAATAGTGTAAAATAGTAGTATGAGATAAAAGAGGTACCTAGTATGTATAAGATTTTGGTAGTTGATGATGATTTTGAAATTGTAAAATTGATGCGAACAATTTTAGAAATGAAAAACTATAATGTGACGACTTATCAAGAAGTTAGGCTTCCTATAAAAATAAGTGATTTTGATGGATTTGATTTAATATTGCTTGATGTTACGATGCCAAATGTTGATGGTCTGCAAATCTGTAAACAGATTCGTAAATCAGTATCCTCTCCGATTATTTTTGTCAGTGCAAAAGATTCTGAAGATGATATTGTATCTGGCTTAAATCTCGGTGGTGACGATTATATCACAAAGCCATTTAGTGTTAATCAACTAGTTGCTAAGGTTGCAGCGCATTTAAAACGAGAAGAACGTTATAGAAATGCTGAATCTAATGAATCTGTTATTCGAGAATTATTTCCACTAACATTTTACCTTCAAGAAAAACTCGTGTGTGTTAATGGTGAAGCTATTTCTCTTACTAAAAGGGAATATGATATTTTAGAGCTATTATCTAGTAAGACAAATAAGGTTTATACAAGAGAAGAAATCTATGAATGTGTCTATGGTGATGAAGCAGATGCATTATTTCGTTCAATTTCGGAATACATTTATCAAATTAGAGTCAAGTTTGGTCCCTATGGAATTAATCCCATTAAAACAATAAGGGGGATGGGATATAAGTGGAATGATGAAAAGGTATTCAATTAATAAGCGGATTTTAAGGACAGTTCTTGAAATAGTGATTGGTACAGTTGCAAATGTTATTATGTTGCTTGTATTGAGCTACGTTCTTATTTTTACAGGTCAGTTGAACACATATGGAACAGACTATCATATTTCAATTAGTGATAGTAAATCTGCTAACGGTATTAAGAATCAAATGGATTATTCTGTCTTTGATTATGTATTGTTTGATAGCGATAATGGCGAATTGGTCTCTGGAAATTATCAAAAACAGGATTTACAACATTATAAAGAAGTTTTTGATACTGGAAGTTCGGTTAGCGAGGGTTCTATATTGTTTACAAAATATGAAAACTCAGATTTTATTTTGGTTATTAGAAGACCAACAATGCCCGAATTTGTAAATCGAAACTTTCGACATATTTCCTATAATTTAGTCTCTTATTTGTTTTTTATAGTGCTAGAATTATTACTCATCTCTATCTCTGTTATTAGGCTCTTAAGAGAATTTACAAAAAATTTTCGTCTAATTGAAAAAATATCTCTGAATATGGGAATACCAGGAATGGATATTGGACGTAAAGAAACTGCAATCTTAGAATGTAATAACATTTTATTGACGCTTTATCAAAAAGACGAAGAGTTGACAAAGTTATTAGAAATGGAGAAAAAAGATAAAGAAGATTTGTCATTTCAAGTTGCTGCATTAGCACATGATATTAAAACACCATTAACTGTTTTAAAGGGGAATATCGAGTTGCTTGAGATGACTAATCTAGATGAAAAACAATTAGATTTTATGTCCTCAATGAATCATAGTGTTGGTATATTTGAAAAGTATTTTAATTCAATGGTTAATTACTCAAGATTGCTAATTGAGGATAAGAATTATCAGGAAGATATTGAATTATCAAAATTTCTTGATGAATTATCATTAGAATGTCGAGATATTATGTCTTCAAAAAAAATTAATTTTCAAATAGTTAATGAATCCCATACCAGAGTGATTAAAGGAAATCGTCTCAACTTAGATCGAGCTTTGATAAATATCTTATCTAATGCGACTAGATTTTGTTCAGAAGAGGGCAAGGTGGTACTGACTATATCTGAAAGTTCCAACTTTATCAGTTTTGAGATTTGGAATAATGGTTTACCATTTACAGAAGAGTCTCTTAAAGATGGAGGAAAACTTTTTTACACAGAGAATAAAGGAAGAAATGATAAGCATTACGGAATAGGACTTTCATTTGCTCAAAAGATAGCTATGAGACATCAAGGTCAATTAATACTCTCAAATCCACAAAATGGTGGTGCACAGGTCACTTTATTAATTAAAAAATTTTAGGGGCTGGTCAAAAAGCCTAATATAAACAAAACCGCATGAAATCTTTCATTTAAAAACGTTGATTTTATGCGATTTTTTATTTCGAAAATTTGAAAAAATCAAAGAGATATCGACTTTTTGCTCAATTTTTTTCTGAACAAATACTGAAATTTCTTTTGTATTATAATAAAAGAAATGGAGGCAGAAAAAATGGAAGTTATCATTCAAAATCTAAGAAAAAGCTATAAAGACAAAGAGGTTTTAAAAGACGTTTCATTTAAAATTGAAGAAGGTACTATTTGTGGTCTTCTGGGAGTAAATGGGGCTGGGAAATCCACCATTATGAAAATTCTTTTTGGGTTAGAAAGAGCTGATAGTGGAGAAGTCATTTTCAATGGAAAGCATAAGGATATTGTAGAAGAAAATAGATTTGATATTGGAGCGTTGATAGAATCTCCTGCTATCTATTTGAATCTTTCTGCATTTGACAATTTAAAAACACGAGCATTGCTACATGATATTCCAGATGAAAGAATTTATGAGGTACTTCAGTTGGTTGGTTTATCTGATACTGGAAAAAAGAAGGCAGGGCACTTTTCATTAGGAATGAAGCAACGACTTGGTTTAGGAATGGCAATTATTACCAATCCTGATTTATTAATTTTAGATGAGCCAACTAATGGTCTAGATCCAGATGGGATAAAAGAATTGCTAAATTTAATTAGGGATCTAAAAAAATCTGGAATGACAGTCCTCTTGTCCAGCCATCAACTAAGTGAAGTCAGCAAAATTGCGGATCAAATCGTTATACTGAATCAGGGCAAGATTTTTTACGATGATATTAATAAGAATTCAAATGATTTAGAAAAACTATTCTTTAGAATTGTCCATGGAGGTGATGGAAATGACTAATATTTTTAAATCTGAGTGGCTGAAGCAAAAATCTAGTTCTGATAAAAAATTACTAATCCTTATTCCTTTGCTAGCAATTTTTATAGCTTTCATACTAGCAGGACCTCTCAATTTAGAAAGTTTTTCAATTTATTGGTGGGAGGGAGGATTCCTTTTCACTCTCCTTGGGTTATTGTTTTTAGCTGATTATAGCGCGGAGGAGAATGCAGGTGCGTTTCAAAATATTAGCTTGGGTAGATATACGTTTACTATTTATTTAGCGAAGATACTGTTGAAGTTCAAGGATGTTTTGATTTCAACCTTTATTTTTACGATAATATTTTATGGCATCTCATTTCTTTTTTCAGGTGTGATATCAGTAGACATTGGTAAAGATTTGATTTGTTTATTACTTATTGGTGTTTCTTCTGCTTGGGTATTACCACTATTATATTTTCTAGCAAAGTGGATAAATCCCTACTTGTTGTTGGCTACAAATTCTCTTATTTGCTTATTAGTTGCTCCTCTAATAGCTCAGACATCGGTTTGGTTCATATTTCCTTATACTTATCACTATAAAATTGCTTATGCTCTTTTACATTTAAAACCCTCAGGTGATTTAGAGGCAGCATTAAGTGGAGTTGAAATATCGACAATTTTAATATCAGTATCTCTTTCAATCTTAGTTTTTGTGAGTTTCCTTAGTTTGTTGAAGTGGAGGATAACTAATGAACAAAATTCTAAAAAGTGAGTTGCTAAAGTTGAAAGGCTCTCTTACTTTAAATCTTATTTTAATTTTATCAATTATTCAATTATTCACAATTCCTCTTTATTTACAGTTTACAAATAATTCAGTTGTAATTGAAAATATCATTTTTTTACCTATGTTAGGATATTGTATATTAGCATCAATTTTCTCTATTTTTCTTCATGAACAAGAGGAAAAAGCAAATTTCTTTCAAAATATTAAAAGCGAAAAAAATAGTGGAATTATTTGGGGAATAAAGCTTATTTCGACAGACTTACTTATGGTTTTATTGGGAGTTCCAGTTTGGATAGTGGTAGGAGTTGAATTTAATAGACTCTCTTACTTTGCGTATGTTGGTGTGATTACTTGGTTATTATTAGTCTTACTTAACCATTTCCATATGTTACTTAGTCTTATCATGGGAAAGGGAGGGAATCTAGTAATTTCTTTTATCGAATGTCTGTTTATTATATTTGCAACCAATAAAGTATTTTTAAATAACTTCTGGTTGCCTATCGTTTTACCTGTTAATATGATCCTAGAAATTGGGAAAAATGAAATTTTTATGATTCTAGTATACTTAATTGGTTTTATCATATTATCGTATTTTTGTAATTTAGCTGTTATGAATAATGTTGAAATTCAAAAAATATGTAAAAAGAGGTAAATTGGTTAGAGGTCACTAAAAGAGTAGAATACAACAAAATTCAATAGATAAAAAGCGAATGACAGCATATTTTGAAATCTAAAGATTATTATTTGATGATGTTATAAAGGAGGTGAAGTAGCATGAGGAAAATTTTATTTAGCTTAGTTGTTCTTATTGGAATTTGTACTTTAGTTGCATGTAGATTGGTAGACAATAAAACAATAGAGTTTCATGATCAATCATTTAATCAATTTACATATAAAGGAAATGATTATACAATCATGAATCAAATTGTTGATGAAAATGATCTAGGTACTGTGAAGGAATCTTTTTTTAAAACATTAGTAATTGATAGAAATAGCCAGAAAGTTGTTACTAAAAGTAATAGTGATACAGTATCATTAGCATATAGTGGGCTCTATAATTTTAGTGATGGTTTAGCTATTTCTATAAATGATTCTTATTATAAGGTTTCTTTGAGTTCGGATGTGCAATCCAATAATGAAATGCTGAGCTTGGAAGAGTTCAATAATAATTCAGCAGGTGGGGAACTTGCAATTGATCCATCTGATTGTAGGATAGTTAAATTTAATAATAAAAAATTTCGTATTTCATCTGATATTGTATCTGATGATAAACTAAAAGAATTTCTAGGAGTAATAGCAGATTCAAAAACATTTATTTTGAATACGGGACAAGAAATTTCTAAATCGGAACTAAATAAAATAGATTATTCTGGTTCTAATTCTAATGAAAAAAGAGAAGTTTGGGATTACGGAGAAGTTTATTTGTTAGCAGAAGAAGGAACCATAGCTGTTGAGATTAATAATGAATTTAGAATAGCGCGCATAGAATAAATTATAGATTATCTAGGTATTACATTGCTTATATAGCAAAATATCTTATTGTTACCTACTAAACAGAAACTTATTAAAATATAGATCAGCAAGTTCAGAAGAGCTTGCTGTTTTTTGGTACATATAATTTTTTTTGGAACAAGAGCACCATATTTTCACTCTTATAGTGAGGAGAACTCCTTGATTTGATAAAAGTGAGAAATAGCTATGGTTGAGATAAGGAGCCCTCCTTTTATGACTAAGAAAAAATCATAAACGGAGGCTGAAATGAAATATTATATTCACGTTAGAGGTAGTAAAATCCCCGTAACAGAAACGGTTTATAAAAGCTACTGGCAATTGGTCAATCACGAGAAGTATCTGAATAGAAAAGATAGGAAATTTGGAGTATTACCTTTTTCATCATTTGAAGTAGATGGGTTACTGCTAGCAAATGTACTGCCTGATACAACTGTTGATGTTGAACGTTTTATAGAAAACAAGCTCCTTATTGAGCAACTAAATGAGGCTTTATTAACCTTATCTGATAAAGAGTTTAAAATCATTGATGCTCTGTATTTTAGAGAGCATACCATCAGAGAAGTAGCAATAGAGCATGAGATGTCTGCGACTAGTCTATTTCGGATGAGAAATACAATTTTGGACAACCTACGAAAATTTTTTGAAAAATAAGGAAACAGGAGACTAAAAAATTCACTCTTTATAGTGAGAGGAATTTTTAGTCTCTTTTTGCCCTTTGACAATTGAATAATTCTAGGTGGGACTTTATTTATTTGTTGAGTAATAGAATGTAATGCGCCAGGAAATGAGCGGAAATCATTTATTCAAAAATAGGATGGTGACCTATCTGCCATGACACAAATAATGATAATGATACTTCTGACCGTTCAGGCTGCCAACGTAAAAGGACAGCGGGTGAAATTCCCATGATTGATATAACCAGTCATACCCACAGAGAATAACTAAGAGTAACATGTTATCAGGAGGGTAAGTTTTGGAACAATCAGTAGTAAAATATAGTATGCAACTTTCAATGCTTAATTTTTTATATTCCAGAAATATGTTGACTAAAAAGGAATATGAAAAAATTAAAAATAGACTGCGCATTAAGTACACAAATTAGCTGACCTTTTGATTTGAACGCGGTAATATAGAATCAAAAGGAGGAATTTCAGTATGAAAAAAAATAATGTTGAAATAATAAAAGCTGATTCTTTAGTTCGTCGTAGAGGCGACAATTTCGAAAGAGAGTCAAAAAGGGTTGCTGCTTATTGCCGAGTTAGTTCTGATAGCGAAGATCAGAAGAACAGCTATGAATCTCAGGTGAGACATTATAAAGATTATATCTCTCAGCGGTCGGATTGGGAACTGGCAGGTATCTATGCAGATGAGGGGATTTCAGGAACACAAGTAGGAAAGAGACAAGATTTTCAACGATTAATAAATGATTGTGTAAATGGAGAAATAGATTACATTGTCACAAAGGCAATTGCTAGATTTGCCAGGAATACCCTAGATACTTTGAAATATGTCAGAATGTTAAAAGATATGCAAATTGGAGTATATTTTGAGGAAGAAAATATAGATACCCTAACAATGGATGGAGAATTGCTTTTGACTATTCTAAGCTCCGTTGCACAGCAAGAAGTAGAAAATACATCTGCTCATGTGAAAAAAGGATTAAAAATGAAGATGCAACGTGGTGAATTGATAGGGTTTCAAGGATGCTTGGGGTATGACTATGATGTAGAAACCAAGCAACTTTCAATCAATAAAAAAGAAGCCAAAATAGTTCGCTATATCTTTGAAAGGTACTTAGAAGGTATTGGAGGAAAAGTAATTGCAAGGGAACTTGATGAACTAGGTTACAAATCGCCGAGAGGATTAGATCATTGGAATGATACAACAGTCTTAGGAATCATAAAGAATGAAAAATATAAAGGCGATATTCTAATGGGCAAAACTTTTACAGTGGATCCAATAAGCAAGAGACGTTTAAGTAATTTTGGTGAAGAAGATAAGTACTACATCAAAGATAATCATGAACCTATAATATCTAAAGAAGACTTTGAGAAAGCTCAGGAGATAAGACTTCGTCGAGCAGGAAATAAGAAGACTGCTGCAAATGTAAATGGCAAGCGTGAACGCTATTCAAAAATGTATGCTTTTAGTAGCATGTTAGAATGTGGTTTTTGTGGTTCAATATTATCTAGAAGAAGTTGGCACTGCCGTTCAGATTATCGCAAGGTTGTGTGGCACTGTGTTACATCGATAAAGAAAGGAAAGAAATTTTGTAAGCATAGTAAAGGATTAGAAGAGCTCGCTATTGAGGGGGCTTTCATGGAAGCTTACAGAAAACTTTATCATTCAAATGAAAACTTAATGACAGACTTACTTGAAACGATTGAATCTGAATTGAATGACAATAGCCTTAATAAGGAACTAAAAAGGATTACAAACAAACTTCGAACATTACTAAAAAAAGAGGAAAATCTTGTAAATCTAAGGCTCGAAGGGAAAATTAGCGATACCATATACAATGAAAAGTACAATGAAATTTCCTCAGAAAAAGAGTTTCTAGCAGAAGAGAAGGTAAATATTGAAACAACCTTAAAATCAGAAATCGATGTAAAGAAAAGACTAACTGAGTTTAAGCACTTGCTATCTTCACAGAAAATGCTTACGGAGTTTGATCGTGCAGTTTTTGAAAGTATTGTTGAGAAAATTATTGTAGGTGGAGTTAATAGCGACGGAGAAATTGATCCTGCAATGTTAACCATAATATTCAAAACAGGTGAAACTCAAAACAAGGATGGTAAACAATTTAAAAGTAAACGTAAAAATGCTAAACTAGAAACAGATAAATTGTGTCCTCAAAACAGTGACGAGGATAAAAAATTGTATTCTCAAGGAACAGACTACACATATTGAAGTTGTGAGTTTGTTAGAAAAACGCAATTAGATTGTCCAGCTTGCTCTCTTGTTTTCTGGCAAGCTGCTTCAAAGGTCCGCAGGACCTTTGAACTCCCAAATACGCATCATGTTGAGGCAGTATCACTGCTTGTACGAGTTGATTTATCAGCGAAGTAGAAGCAGATGTTCTGCCCATGCGATAGCTGTCGCAGAACACAGTGATGCGGTAACAGCGAACCGCAGAGTGTGTTGGACTGCTCGTAAAAGCCTAGAAACCTTTGAACGAAAAGTATAATGAAAAGCCTTGAAACCAAGGCTTTTTGTATTGAGGTGGGGAAGTATCAGAGTGAGTAAATTTTTGGAGTGGGTAGAAGTGATAGCTAGAAATTATCAGTTTCTATTTCCATTTACCCTGTGGGTACGTGTTTGTTTCCATTGACAAGGAGTTTGTGGGAATAGAAACGTCCCCACCTTGTTTGAATCACGTGAAGCGTAGTTGAAGGAAAGCTGTTGAAAGCAATACTGCATTTTACCGAATAAGTAATAATTTAGGCAACTTCAAATCGTTTTTAAAAAAACTATTTTAAAGGTCAAGAGTAGACAAAAATTGTCCACTCTTTTTTGTAAACTCAATTTATCAATAAATGATATGAGGGAATGCAAAATGAAATATTTTGAAGTTGAGTTAACAAATCCTGATGAATTTTTAAAACAACAAACAGAAGATTTTGTGAAAGCTAATCGTTGGCTACTTATGGAGGAGGGCGAAACATATTATCTAATTACGCAAGATGATTACAGTAGGAGAGAAATGATTGAAAAATTTAGAAGTGTTTTTGAGAAAAAGGTTTATCTGGATAAGTTTGAGAAGTTGACGGAAACTGATTTTTTAAAAAAGCTCGAGAAAAGTCATCGTGCTGACCTGATCAAATTTTTACTCAATAGTCGTAATGATACACAGTATTCAATGATGATACCTAACGCTGAAAAGTTAGAGGAATTAAATAGTATTATTGGTTTAACAGATTTTAAAAATGCAATAAAAGAACTCGTTGCCTATTTATCATTCCAAGATAAAATAAATAGTCTCGAGAAGCAAAGGCATTATTATATTTTTACAGGTGAACAAGGTTCAGGGCGAAAATTTGCCATCCAATTCTTGGAATCTTTATTTGGCTTGCGAGCAGTTGTCGCGAACTGTAAAGAGTTTTTCCTTCCTAAAATAACAAATGAAGATTTTCCTGTGGTTTACGATTATTTCTCGGCAAGAGCAAGGCCAAAAATTGAATTTTTTGAAAGTCTTCGCCAACATGAAGGGCACACATTAGCTATTTTTATGACTAATAATTTTAAGGAGGCGAAGTCAATTGAAAAAGAGCTGTCAGAAACAGCCTATAGGATTTCAATTGTTCCTTTCCCAGATTACCAGCAAGAAGAGCTAGCATCTATTGGTAGGATGATGCTAGCAAAGAAAATGATTCGCGTTAACGATGATGATTTTAGAAATGTGATATCCAAAAAGTCGAGTATAAACAATGCAAGAGATATTCGACAATTTGTTCAAGAGATTATCGAGTTCGCTGTCCAAAGTGGGTTCGATCCCTCTGAGGAAAATGAGATACATTTAGAAAATTTTTTAATCACTCCTGAAAGTCAGATTGGACTCCAGAAGACGCCAGAAGATACTTTGCAAGAATTGATAGGATTGAAAGCAGTCAAAAATTTATTGTCTCAGCAAATAGCTTTCAATAAAGTCAACTATCTTAGAAAACAGTATGGAGTTATCAACGAAACTAGTAACCATCATCTTGTTTTTTCTGGAAATCCTGGTACAGGAAAGACAGAAGTTGCAAGACTTTATACAAAGATTTTGTATAATAACAAGATCATTCAAGAAGATAAATTGGTTGAAGTAGGCCGTGCGGATCTAATTGGAGAGTATATTGGTAGTACTGCTCCCAAAGTTAAAAACGTATTTGCTAAAGCTAAAGGTGGTGTTCTTTTTATTGATGAAGCCTACAGTTTAATTCCTAGGCACGAAAAAGATTATGGACATGAAGCTATTGCGACAATTATTCAGGAGATGGAAAATCGGAGAGATGAGGTCTTAGTTATTTTTGCGGGCTACGAGGATTTGATGAAGGAGTTTCTTGATATAAACCCAGGTCTATCTTCAAGGATTTCTCAGGAAATCATATTTGAAGACTACTCTTCTGACGAACTCTTTGCTATCCTCGAACTAATGATTTCGAGAAAACAATATCAATTGACGGATGACTGTAAGAACAAACTATGCCATCACTTTTCAGAGCTAAAACCCGATAGTCATTTTGGGAATGCTCGCTATGTCCGAAAACTTGTTGATCATATTATTGTTTGCCAGGCTCAGAGGGTTATCAATATGGAGGATAGTCATTTGTCAAGTCTAGAGATTTTGAGTCTAGTGACACTAGAGGATATTGAGAATGCTCTGGAAAGTTTTGAAAGAAATAGTCAAATCTCAACTCCAGTAATTGGATTTGGTAGATACTGAAATGATATTTTTAACGGAACTATTAATCTAGAAATGGTGGAATGCTTGAATATAAACTATTAGAGGTGGTCAAAAATGATGAAATTCGAAGCTGAAAAGTTGAAGGAATTAAAATGTAGTGGCTTGGAGACAGGCTTTTATGACTTTGATATGTTAACAACTGGTTTGCATGAGGGGCAGCTAATCATCTTGGCAGCTCGTCCTGCAATTGGGAAAACAGCTTTTGCTCTAAATATAGCTCAAAATGTGGCTCGAAGTTCGAAAAAAGCTGTAGTATTCTTTTCTCTTGAGACGCAGGAGAAAATCCTCGTAAAACGGCTCCTAGCTGATCAGGAGGAACACACACAGCAACATACCATTACACGGAAAAAAATGGTTGAGGACTTGAAGAGGCATTCCATTGTTCAGAGTCAGCTGACAGATTTTCCTATTTTTATTGATGACTCAGTCGGATTAAGGGTTACAGATATTAGGGATAAGGTAGGGCGTTTAGCCAATAAGACGAACGGGCTGGGGTTAATTATCATTGACTATCTCCAGCTAATCCAAGGATCACGGTTGGAAAATCGTCAGCAGGAAGTATCTGAAATCGTACATCAGTTGAAAATCCTTGCTAAGGAATTGAAAGTGCCAGTTATCGCTCTGTCTCAGGTCTGTCGTAGCGTTGAGCAACGGGAGGACAAGAGGCCGATTTCGAGTGATTTGCGGGAGTTAGAGACTAGTATGGAGCAGGATGCTGATATTATCGCTTTTCTCTATCGTGATGACTACTACCAAGAGAAAACAGTCTGTCAGGCGGAATGTAATCTGACGGAGCTAATTATTAGAAAGAATCAGAACGGGAGACTTGGGACGGTAAAGCTTTATTTTTACAAGGATTTGAATCGTTTTTTGTAAAAATATTAACCTTGAAAAAGTCGGGAAATCATTGAATAGGGACTACTTGAGGTGTTATAATGTTTCTAAGGAATTGAGGTAAATATGAACGATCAAGAACGCTTACTAACGATTTTTCTACGTTTGCAATCAGGTGCTCATCTTTCTAAGTTACAGTTAGCACATGAGTTTGGAGTTAGTGAAAAAACGATTCAGAGAGATTTTTCTCTTTTAGGGAATTTCTTGGAATCACAGCCAATAGTTGCAGCGGAACTTGCCTATGATGCGAAATACCATACCCGTTACCTAAAAGGGAAATCATTATTTAATAAAAAGGATATTTTGGTCATATCAAAGATTTTATTAGAGAACCGTTCTTTGAATAAGGATGAAAATAAGTCTCTTATCGATAGTTTATTTGCATTGGTTTCTAAAGACGAACAAAAAGAGATTTATCAGATTATTGCAAGTGAATTGCTAAATTATGCGCCATTGTCTGATACTCAAAATCGGATTGATAAAATTTGGGAATGGTCGGAAATGATACGTAAAGAGTTGGTTCTAGATATTCGGTATCAGTCACCTTATAATTCCGAAAAACAACATAGGATTCTTCCTGTATCGCTATACTATGATGTACATTACTTTTATGTTGTAGCGTTTAATTTGACTTTTGAATCGTACATGACCTTAAAATTGGATAGAATTTTAGATTGGAAAGTATCTACGGAAAAGAAACCACAGATTTCTTATGGGGAGAAGTTTCGTGATGGAGAAGTACGGAACAAACGCGTTGATCCATTTATGGGACGAGAGTTGACGATTAGAATTCAATTTGCTTATGACCCTACCATTGTAACGGATCAATTTCCAACCGCTAGGATTATTGAACATACACCCGAAGGAGTTATCATTGAATTTATCAGTCAAGACACACCAGGATTGAAACGTTGGTTGTTGAGTCAAGCAGATGCTTTAACAGTTTTATCACCTCAATCTTTAGTAAATGACATGAAGAATTTTCTTAAAAGAATGCAGCAAAATTATGACAAGTAGATCAGGTGGACAAATATTGTCTATGGAATCTTTTATAATAAACTTATCAAGAAAAAAGAGGTATAAAAGATGAAACTACTTAACAAGAATCAGACATTTGAGAATTTCTCGGTCAATGATAGAAATGCTTGGGCTTTTGCAGCATTAAAGAAAGTTATTGAGGATAAGAATTACTTTAATCCGGTTTATATATACGGTGAAGAAGGAGTTGGGAAATCGCACTTGCTAAATGCCACAAACAATGCCCTACTATCTGAACAAAATAAGGTAATCTTGTTAACAGCAGAAAGTTTAACCTATCATTTAGTAGAAAATCTTACAAATTCCGAATTTGACTATATCTTAATTGATGATTTGAATCTAATGCCTAAAGATGACATTCTTGAAGAGCAACTCGCAATGCTCATTGAAGAAAACAAAAAACAATTGGTTATTACATCAACTATTTCCCCAAATAGCCTGGAAGTTTCTAGCAAATTACAGAAACGGTTACAATGGGGATTAACAACAAGCATGGTTTCAGAAACTCAATGAAATGATAAATAGATTTTACTCAAATAGAAAGGAGATTATTAACATGCAAGAATGGATCGTTGTTGATCAGTTTGGCAATATAATTGCTCAAGGCTTCTACGATAAACAATCAGCTGAATTTTATGCAAAAAATATTCCAAATGCTAGTGTAGTGAAGAAGTAGGTGAAAAATGGTTCAGGAAGTACAAAAAAATGATTTCCAATTAGGTGACTATGTGGTATTTGACATCGCGACATCAGGTCTATCTCCAAAAGGTTCATCTTTGCTTGGAATCTTTGCTATCAAAATTGAAAATGGAGAGATAGTTGAACGGTTTAGAAGAATTGTCAAATTGCAGGGCGAATTGTCAAAATTTATTACTGATTTAACGAAAATAACCAATGAAATGATTAAGGTGGGAGAACCTGAGGAACAGGTGTTAAATGATTTTCAAGTATTTTGTGGTAATTTGACCCTTGTTGCCCATAATGCAGAGTTTGAAGTGAACTTTTTGAATTATAATTTTCAAAAGTATGGTTTTCAAGCCTTGAATCAACCGGTGATTGATTCACTAGCATTAGTACGGAAGACTTACCCAGAATTAAAACGTTATTCTTTGACACGATTAGCACAATTTTTTGACTTTGATACAAATAATCAAAATCCAGAATTTGGAGCTGAAAAGACACGAATGCTTATTGAAAAACTCAGAGTGTTTTGATAAAGTTAAGACGAGTTCTAATTTTTGATTGAATATAAGTTGAAAGGACTAACAATGAACAAAAAAATCGATTCAGAAAATCAAACAATTAAGGCTTATTTTGAAAGCAATGGATAAATGTTAATAGTCAGACAGATATTTGGAAAGGTAAAATATGGTTAAAATTATTAGGATAAATTTAAAAACACATGCAGAGAATAGGAAAGATTTGATAGATTACTGTTTAAGTAACCACAAACAGTTTCTCGCCATCGGTTGGGCAGGTGAGTTTGAGACATTTGAAGCATATTTTAATACTGTCAGACGTGGTATGAAAAGAATTAACCCAGTTTTAAATATTTTTAGAAATGTTGCAATCGATGATTTGTTCTGGACGAGGGATTTGGAGGGGAATTATTGGATTTGTCGCTCAAAAGGGAAAGCAGAAGCTTTTTTTAGTAAAGAGTTAGATATCGGTGCAGTGATTCCAGTTGAAGCTTATAAAGTAGGTTTGCAAGTTCCAGGGCAGATTAAAGCGTCTTTCAATAGGGCAAATGCAGGTACAGCTAATGAAATTCGAGATGCAATCATTGAGGAATACTCTAAAGCCACTTATAATAATTTATCTCAAACTGACCATTATCAAGTCAACCAGTTGCGAGGGAATTTGTTAGATAATCTACCCGATTTTGATTTAGAGGAGTTGGTTATCTCTTATATTCAAATTAAATATGATTATTATGTTCTTTCAAATTCTATTGCTAGTAAGTCGACAACTATAAAAATTGAATGTGAATTTTTGTCCCGTAATCCAGCAAATGTATCGAAGGCAGTTGTACAAGTCAAAGGTAAAAAAGCTGCTACTTTGGATGCGATGCAATTTTCAAGTTTTGTAGAAGCAGGTTATAAGGTATTTCTATTTGCACCAAATGTAGAAAATGCAGAAAAGCTGAAGAATATTATTGTTATCACGCCAAGTGAATTACTTGATTTCTATAACACTAATAAAATAATTTTGCCAACATCCATTACTCAATGGGAAAAATTATATTAATCAAATTTAGATTGTTAACTAAAATGAAAAGCCATGAAATCAAGGCTTTTTGTCGTATTGAGGATGGTGATATTCAGTTTAACTATGAACATATGATTTTCACCAAGGTTGGACATGAAAGCTATACAAAGGTAATGGGTATACAAGTTTGTCGGGCAAAAACTAGGGGAGCATTTTCTTTTTCAAAATCTGTTGGGGAGTAAAAAGGTATTGTTCAGGTAGGTCATAAAAATTTAAAAGAAACACTCTTAACAATCATGAGTGATTGGAAATCTGATAAACGTTATAGGGTAGAGGGGATTCACATTCCTGAAGATAAGGCTTTTGTTTTTGAATTGAAGGATTTTGAGGAACTATCTGACTTTCGTAAAAACGACAATAGATAGTAAGGAATGAAGATAAAAATTATTGGTAGGAGTACAACTATTGTATTCCTGCCATTTTCATATTCTTGCAAGGGGTTTCATGTTATAATATATTGTAGGAGGTAACTCTATGAACGATAAAGTTACAAAAGTCAGACCAGCCTATCCTTTAGGAGAAGAGCCTAATCTATGTATTCCTGAAAAATATAATGCCTACCATAGATTCCTACTGGGACGCTTAGGAACGAACCCACTCGTGGCTATATGTATGAATCCCTCAGCAGCTAATGAGGACTATAGCGATCGTACAATCAACCGAATTATAAATGCTAGTAAAAAATTAGGATGTGATGGCTGGGTTGTCGCCAATGTTTACCCAGAGCGAGCTACCAATGCATCTGATTTAGATAAATTTAATTCTGAGCTTGTAGATGAAAACGTACGCATCATAATGGATTTTTTAATTCAGAATAAAATAACTGAAGTATGGGGAGCCTGGGGGAATCTAGGTCACCCTTCCTTAGTACAAGGTAGAGATACACTACTATCGTTTTTCAAAGAAAGTGGTATTAGAGTTTACTCATTCGCGCCATTAACTAAGTGGGGACAACCTGTTCATCCGTTGAATCGGAGTGTTAAACAAAATATTTCAGAAAATGGAAAAATATATTTAACAATTTAGGTAAGTGATATGGAATTAACAGTTAGTACGAGAGATAGATTAGTCCAACTTTTGACATCGGAATATAGCGTACCTGATGAATTGGTAGACTGTGTCAAGGTTGCTATTAAGCAGTATTCTACAAAAAATTATACAGATGATGCAATCGATAGAATGGTGAGAATCCCACAGAGTCTTTCTAAGGGGCTAGCATTACTTAGAGAAAGAAATGGGAAAATGATTTAAGTTTGTTTCGTGGAATTATTTCTGAATGGTTAGTTTGTGCTGAGTACAATGCCTTAAAGAATAAGGGAGCTGTAGTTATGACCATAACTAACCCCCGACCCATCTTCGAAAGCAGATTTATTTCACATAGTTGATACTGGGAAGGGGTATAAAGCAGTTCCTGGTCCAGATATAAAGAGTGGTGGAAGTACATACGTCTTTAACCAGTGGAAAAAGATTGTAAAATATCGCTATGAAATACCGATGGTAGACATCGACGGCATATTAACCACATAGGAAGGGATAAAACAATTAACTCAGAAACAACGTGAAGAATTTGAAGAGTTAAGTGCCTTATATCCAAACAAGCGACCACTTGATACTGTTTTTGACAAGGCAGATATCAATAGAGTTGTTGTGGATTATTTGAAGTATGTAGAGTTTAATATACTACCAAGTATCGTGTCAGACCTGTCAATTAAAGATGCAAGTATATCTAGAATAAAAGAAAAACTCTATAGTGGTGAAGTTTTAAATGGTCAGTCTTATGATTAGAATGTGTATTCTAGCGAAGCAAAGAGATTCTTAAACCGATTACCGAAGAAATCAAGCTTAACAATCAAGGCAACAATGTTGGTAGTAACGACACAAAATCAGATACAGATTCCAAACCTTGTCAAAAGCAGACTATTGAGCATAGGATGGAGGGAGATTTTAGTCCTGATTCTGTAGTAGATAAAGGTATTAAATTTGCAAGAGGTTTAGTTGGGCATATAAAAAAAGGTGGATTTAGTGTTCTAAAATTTATTGGTGAACATAAAGAGGAAGTGCTCGCTACGGCTGGCGTAATTGCGAGTGTAGTTGTTATGAATATTAGTGACAGAGAAACGCGTTCAAAAGCGAATTTTAGAGGTCAAGCAGACTGTGAAGATGATTCTGTTAGCGATACGACTTCGACATTCGATAATAGAAATAATAACGTGGAAATATCAGTCTCTGAAAATAATAACACTCATAACTACCCAAAACAAAGAAAAGATCCAGCAGCTCATGCCTATCGGAGAAATGGTGTAGTTGTTGGAGCTAGGGGGGGAACTGCAGAAGAAAGAGCAGCAATTAGAAAAGAGCACGGACTAGAATAGTAATGGGAGTTGTTGTACCCTTCATGGACTTTTACTGGTTCTTAATGATAAACAGGAGCAGTCAATTGAACTGATCCTGTTTTTGTACTAAATATGTTGTAGTTTTCATATACGAATAGCGGTAGATTAGCGGATTCTCTTCTAAGGTACTTACTTCAAATATGAAGAAGTGATCGCGGTTATCTCTGGACTTTTCCTTATTGAGGACAAAGTAATTCTTGCGTGAAGTTGCCATTGTTTTTAGGATATCATCAGTTAGGAAAGTCAATGGAATATTCATATTGGAGTAGCGGTAGAAGTCACGTTCAAAATCTTGGTAGCTCTCGCTGTAATAGTCCATTTGCAGGTGATTACGCTGAAACTCAAGCTGATTCATAAAGCACCTCCTCTACAAGTTCAATACTAATAATGTCTTTCAATTTCAGATCGATGTGACCTGTTGTAGTTTTTATCAAAATGAAATCCTTATTTAGACTTGGTATTGTTCCACTGTAGGAAACACGCTTGTTTTTTTAAAAAGTAACTTGAATTCATTTAGTAGTTGTTAACTTGTCAGAAAACTGGAAGTAGTATCCCTAGTGTGCCCTGTTATTTGAAAAATTTATCTAGGAATTATAAAAAAGTGTAGGATTTGTTAAAAATAGAGTGACTACTATTTTGAACAATTTAGCATAATTAATATTTTTTATTAGGAACTGCAACAAGTGAAATTGCTGTTTTTTACTTGTTTTCATGATATAATCTATACACAATGATAAAAACTAAAAGTGGCCAAAGTGCTCAATAATAAAGAGAATAAATATCTAAGTCTAATTCAATATTATAATGAAGGAGAACAATATGAACAGTACAGTGGAATTATCAGCGGCAGATTATAAAGCGATTGAGAGAAATGATTCTCGTTACCTGAATAGCAAAGGTGCGAATTATTACCGTGAAGGACAATACAATCTTGCAGCTGCCTATTACCATTTAGCAGCTAGTATGGGAAATTCAGATGCAATGTCTAATTTAGGTTATTGCTATCTATGCGGTCGACATACCGATCCAAACTTGTCACTTGCTATTGCTTTTTTTAAATTGGCAGCAAAGAATAAAAATATCGACGCGACATATAAATTGGGAGACATATATGGAGCTACTAAATGGGGAATTCAGGATGAAGAATTGTCTATTTATTATTATCGGTTGGCTGTATCCTATATACTTGATGAGCCTTTGGAGGCTTTGCAGGATATAACCTGGTGTCAGGCCTTAAAATATTATCCTAGTCTTTGCCTTGTTTTAGGAAAAGCCATGCTTGTGGATGGTCAGCTTTTTGTAAATATTGATTTGGCTTACCAATTTTTAATGTTTGCCCAAAAAGGTTATGAAATTGAGTTGCAAAACAGAGGGCGTTATTACCAATCAGCCTATGAGCAGGTTCTAAAATTATTGGAAGATCCACAGTTTGACAGTATTAGAAGTAAATGGGATTCTTTTTTTGAAGTGGAGTAAATGGGAGAATTGGATATTGAGGTTGATGGAGTTTGGTGCAAGAAGTGCGATGAATTGCACCCGTCTCTATACTGGCATGAAAAATTTGATAACTATTTACGGAATCGTAGAGAAGTTTGGGAGCAACAAAAGAAGGTTCGCCCAAAGATGCACATTATGAGGATAGCTTACCAAGATTGGGCCTAACTGAACAAAGATATCGAGGAACTTGTGTCTCTTGCGGACACCTGACCTATTTTACCAGTCTAAAAACGAAACGGTTTATCTGTTCTAATGAATGCAAGTATGCTGATAATCCAGATGATTTTAAATCATATGAGCATTATCTAAAGAAAGAAAAGTAATAATGAAAACACAAAATGAGATGATGACCTTAGTCCCCCAAAAATTGAGGGAGATTGAGAAGGAATTTGATGTCGAGGTCTTGTGGGCAATCGAATCAGGTAGTCGTGCTTGGGGTTTTGAATCACCAGACAGTGACTTCGATGTTCGTTTTATCTACAAACATAAGCCTGGTTTTTATTTAGCTTTGGATAAAGGCCGGGATGTAATTGAATTACCGATTGATGAAACCTGGGATGTGAGTGGGTGGGATCTAGACAAAACCTTGAAACTCTTGTTTAAGTCAAACCCAACCTTATTTGAATGGTTGCAGTCGCCGATTGTCTATCATCAGACAGATTTTATTGAGCGAATTCGCCAGTATGCTCAGACCTATTTTTCTGAGAAAAAGATGCTCCATCATTATCTAAACACTGCAAAAGGCCAGATGCAAAAATACCTACTTAGTGAACAGGTCAAACCAAAAAAATATTTTTATGCTTTGCGTCCTATTTTGGCATGTCGTTGGATTGAGAAATATCATACAATTCCCCCTATTTTGTTTGAAGACCTCGTTCAGGATTTGCTTCCAGAGGAAATGAAACCCCATGTCGCAGCATTGCTGGACTTGAAAATCAACCATCCAGAAGAAACACTCATTTCACCCTTACTTCCGATTCAAAACTACGTGGAAGAAAGCATTCGAGAAATTGAAGCCTATATCCAAACTGTTCAGGATGAGAGACAGGATATCTTAGCACTGAATCGCTTCTTTTTGGAGGAATTAGGGATGGAGAGTTAGGGAGTTTGCAGATCTACTGTTAATCTATTTGCTATGATACAAGTGAATTTTTAAGGAGTGTAATGCTGTATGTCAGAATCAATAAACGAAGATAATGTTCCCAATCCAGAACAGCGTTTGGATTTTTTCTGTCCCTTTTCACAGTTTGTTTCAAATATCAGTCAGGAAGCATCTCAAATTGTAGAGACAACTGGACAGTTTATTTCGGAATCAAGCGGTAAAATAGGAGAAATAGCTGAAAATATTGGTGCCGAAATTGGCAAGAAGACAGATGAAATGGTTGCTGAATCATCTAAGATTGCGGATAATCTTGGGCAAACAGTAGCGGCATTATCGAAAGAAACTGCCAAAGTAACAGATGAAATTGGGAAAAAAACAGAGGATGTGGATTTGTTCAATGAAGGTTTGAGAAAAAAGGCTATTGAAGATTACAATCAGGCGGTGAATGGTTTTGAAGAAGTATCTGAGAAATTAAGCAGTGCTAGTGTAGAGTTATTTGCTGTTCGTAAAGAAGGCTATCAACTTGTCAAACAGGTGGAAGAGCAAATTAATCAATTGGCCAATACACCTAAAGAATTTCAAGTACGACTTGAAGAAATTGAATGTGTTATCAATCATTTTGAAAGAAAAGAAAATGAAATCAATCAGGCAGAAATTCAAGTTAAAGCTGCAAGAGGTGGTGTAGGTGTTGGCACGACACTTGGTGCCATGGGAATTGCTGTCGCAACGATGGGGCCAACAGCTGCAATGGGAGTTGCAACCACTTTTGGGGTTGCTTCAACTGGAACAGCTATTTCAGCACTTTCTGGAGCGGCGGCAAATAGCGCCGCCTTGGCATGGTTAGGGGGTGGAGCCTTGGCTGCTGGCGGTGGTGGAATGACTGCCGGAAGCGCCTTTCTAGCTTTAGCTGGACCTGTTGGTTGGACCATTGCAGGTGTTGCTGGGATTACAGCACTTGGTTCAGGAATATACGCCCATCATAAGAATAAGGAATTGGCAAACGAGTTAGCGGATGAAATTATTAAAATTAACACTATTATCCAACATTTAAATTTAAAATGCCAAGAGGTCGAAGAGCTGATGGCATTGACTCAAAAGCAAATTGAGAGTGTGAGGGAAACAAGCTTATTGGTCATTGGAAGGGATTACTCACTTTTTTCTGAAAGCGAACGTCTACAAGCAGGAATTCTCGTCAATTCAACCTTGAGTCTGGCCCAATTGATTGATAAGGAGCTAAGTTTAGATGGTGAAATCTAAAGAATTGGATTTTCATGTTGCTCAGGGAATAGCAGCCTATGTTGATTTTCTTCGTCAATTGAGATTGGAAGAATTTAGACAGACAATTGGTGACATTCTTTCCGATGAGATAGCTTCCTTGAAAGAATTAGCAGTTCGAGAAGGGATTGCCCATGGACATTTACAAGCTGCCCAAAAAGAAATCGACTACTTAATTCAACTGAATCGTGGGGGAGAAAAAGGGGTTCATGGATTTATTGCAGAGTTTGCAGAAGTAGGTATTCGAAATGCCCGAGCTGCTTTTGGCCAACTGGAAGAGACTGCAAAGGTTTTAAATAATAATGGCCCTGCGGATCTTATCATTGGGGGCAAAGAAATTCAAATGAAATTCTATGCTAATCTCTTGCAGGCTCTACAAACAGCTCCCAAATACAAGCAGGATTTGCTATTTCCCAAAGATCAGGTAAAAGTCATCCAGAAAATAATGGCCAATGAAAAGATTGTGCACTATCGTGGAGAGAGACTAACGCTCGCTAAAATTGAAGCTATCAAAAAGGTTATTCAAGAGGAAGAGAGTCGAAGAGGGCTAACTTGGAATAAGTGGCTATATTCATCAGTCAATGAGTACCGTGATGTTCAAGTGAAGACCATTCATGAAACGATTTCTACTGAAAAAGAGCGCATGTTACGAGCTGGCGAGAAGGAAAGGCGAGAAATCCATGCTCAAAAGAATAGAGCTCAGGAAGCTGCCAAACTAAAGGCACAGCCCAATCTAGGTGAAGCTGCCAAAGTAGCTGGGATTGGTGCGGTTGTTCAAGCGGGGATGACTTTTGGACTTTTTGTTTACCAAAGGCATAAAGCAGGTAAGGAAATATGGGAATTTAAAGAATCTGATTGGAAAGCAGCAGGTATTGAAGTTGGCATGGCTGCAGGAAAAGGTGGTTTTACTGGTTTTGCAATCTATGGACTGACAAATGTTTGTCAGTTGAGCGCACCCAGTGCCGGGGCCATTACTGCAGGTACTTTTGGACTTTTGAGCGCGATAATTGCTTTTCGAACAGGTCAAATTGATGAAGCTGGTTTTATGAATCAACTGACTTTGAATGCTCTGGATGCAACAGGCACAGCCATCGGTGCAGCAGTTGGCCAGATCCTTATTCCTGTTCCAGTTCTTGGAGCCTTAGTTGGCTCCATTCTGGCTAGCACCTGCTTAAATTTGGGCAAAGGATTTTTGTCGGATCATGAAAGAAAATTGATTCAAGCCTACCAAAACAAAATTGATCAGCATGTTCAATTACTAGCATTTGAAGAAAAGCAAATGCTACAACAACTTTTAGATAAATTTCATGCCTTGGGGAAACTACAAGAATATTCATTTGATAGGAACATAAATATCCAACTACGCTTGCAGACATCTGTTGATTTCGGAGTAGCCCTTGGAATTGAAGATGACAGACTCTTACACAATCAGAAAGAAATAGACGACTATTTTTTAAGTTGATGTTATTAAGAAAGGAACCAAATTGCATTACAAACACGTTTTATTTGATTTAGACCATACTTTGCTGGATTTTGCGCGTGGGGAAGAGCTTGCCTTGACCCAGTTTTTGAAGGCAATGGATGTGACTGATATTCAGGCTTTCAAAGATGTCTATCGTCCGATTAACCAAGCCATGTGGAAGGATTTGGAAAAAGGCTTGATTAGCAAGCAGGAGTTGATTGACACACGTTTTTCCAAAACCTTTGCCCAGTTTGGCCGCCAAGTGGATGGCCGCCAGATGGCTCTAACCTATCAGGAATTTATCGGTAAGCAGGGACAAATTTTTACAGGGGCAGACCAGTTGCTACGCCAGTTGACCCAAAATGGCTACCAGCTGTATGCAGCGACAAACGGTATCACTTACATCCAGGAGAACCGCCTGCACCATTCTCCCATCCAGCAGTATTTTACAGATGTCTTCATTTCAGAAAAGATGGGGACCCAGAAGCCTGCGGCTGCTTTTTTTGATAAAATAGCAGAGCAGGTTTCAGGCGGTGATAAGACCAGTCTTTTGATGGTGGGGGACAGCTTGACTGCAGATATTCAAGGAGCTAATAATGCAGGAATCGATTCTGTCTGGTACAATCCAACCAAGCAAATCAATCAAGGGCCAGCTAAGCCAACCTACACTATTTCACATTATAGTGAACTTTTTGATATTTTATCCATCAAAGAATAGGAGAAGGAATATGAAACAGAGATATTGGTTATTGTTAGGTATCAGTTTAACAATTCTGGCTGCTTGTGGTAATTCTCAAGAAAAACAAATCAGTGAAAACAGTAATCAAACTACTCAAACAACAAAAAGTAGTCGAGAACCTACTTATAACGGAACGTATTACTATATTGAAGGCAAGTATGGGCCAGTTATTGTTGTCAATAAAAAACATCCTCTAGCAAGCTCTTACGCACCAGGAGAGGACCCAACTGCCCTTGCTTCCTTCTTGGCGTTACTGGCCGATATGCAGGCGCAAGGCTTTGCGGTCTCCAATCAATATTCTGGTTTTCGCTCCTATGAAACACAGGCTTCGCTCTACCAAAACTATGTCAACCAAGATGGTCAGGCTAATGCCGATCGCTACTCAGCTAGACCAGGTTATTCAGAACACCAAACTGGACTGGCCTTTGATCTGATTGATACTGACGGAAATCTTTTAACGGAACCGACAGCCTGTCAGTGGTTGGCCCAGCATGCTCACGAATATGGATTTGTTGTTCGCTATTTGGAAGGGAAAGAAGCTTCAACAGGCTACATGCCAGAATCTTGGCATATCCGGTATATTGGTCAAGAAGCGACAGAAATCTACCAATCTGGCTTGACTCTGGAAGAGTATTATGGAGTTGAAGGTGGCGATTACGCCCAATAGCACTAATTAGTTGTACGGACCATTTACCTGTGGTATAATGAGGAGCCAAAATTGGCAAGGAGGAAATTTACATGCTTAAAGCAATGGAAGTCTATTTGGTTACAAATGGTAACGGATTAGAAGCAATTGAATTTTACAAGAACGCGCTAGGCGCAGAAGTTGAAAAAGTGAATTTGTACAAAGATTTTATACCAGACTGCCCAGCTGAATTGGAAAATTTTGTCATGAATGCTCAATTTCGTTTTGAAAATGGGCAACGATTCATGTTGTCTGATAATAACCCTGAAATGCCTTTTTCAGTGGGTGACAACATTACAGCTGCTTTGATTACCGATGACGAGGCAACAGCCAAAGACCTATTTGCTAAATTGTCTAAAGATGCAAAACAAATCACAATGGACTTACAAGCAGTACCTTGGTCTCCAGCTTACGGCTCATTGCAAGACAAATTCGGTATCCATTGGCAAGTCAATGCGGAAGTTGCTGGCTTTGGTCAAGAATACTACGCAGAAGAGAAATAATATAAAACCAGGTTTCCCTGGTTTTTTGATTGCTCTGAAGAAATTTGCTATAATATAAACCAAAAAAGGAGCTGCCATGGAAGTAGAAATCAAACAAGCTGAAAATCAATATATCTTACGCCTCAACTATGGGGTCCAATCAAGTCCTTCTGATAGTTGGGAACTCCTTGCCACCAACCAAGGATTTGAAAAGTGGTTTCCTCAGTTAAGAGTGGAGACTGACCATTTGGTTTTTGAGATGGAAGATTTTCGAGAGGTCATGCCCCTGCTTAGCTACCAACCAGAATCGCACCTTGCTTACGAATGGGACAGGGCACAGGTTAGTTTTCACATTAAGGACCAGCAGATTGTTTTTGAAGAAATAATTCCATTTGATTTTGGGAATGAATTTTCAGATGCAAAAAAAGATATGACTGGCTGGTTGGTACAAAATGACTGCATCAAGTCCCTATTGAATGCTGAGAAACTGCCAGATAGAGCCGCTCTTCGAGAAAAATGGTCGGCCTATTTGGAAAAAGAATTGAATGGTTAGTTGAAATTGGAAAGGAATCACTTATGCATCAAATTACTTGTCCGCATTGCTCTACTATTTTTACTGTCAATGAAACTGAGTATAGTCAACTCTTGGCCCAGGTACGTGGTGCGGAGTTTGATAAGGAAATCCACGATCGCTTGGAGCGAGAACGGGAATTATTGTCCCAGAGGGCTGAAAATGATTTACAGGCCAAACTGGGTGATAAAGATAGGGAAATCCTTGAACTGACTGCAAGGTTGGACAAGCTGGCTAGTCAGTCGGAACTTGAAATTAGCTCTGCTATGTCCAAAAAAAACCAAGAAATCCAAGAACTCAAGGCTCAATTGGGGCAAATTGAGCTAACCAAGGAGTTGGAGTTGCAGCAGGCGGTGGCTCAGGTGGAGAAGGAGCGTGACGCGGCTCAGAATGCTTTGGCGGTGCAGGAGCAGAAGCAGGAATTGGCGCTGGCGACCACCCGTCAGGAGTACGAGGTGCGGCTCAAGGCGGCGGATGAGCAGGTGGAATTTTACAAAAATTTCAAGGCCCAGCAATCGACCAAGGCGATCGGCGAGAGTTTGGAGCTCTATGCCGAGGCGGAGTTTAATAAGGTGCGGCAGTTGGCCTTTCCAAATGCTTATTTTGAGAAGGATAATCAGGTGTCGGCGCGTGGCTCCAAGGGCGATTACATTTATCGGGAGCTGGACGAGAATGGGGTGGAAATCATCTCCATTATGTTTGAGATGAAGAACGAGGCGGACCATACGGTCAAGAAGCACAAGAACGAGGACTTTTTCAAGGAACTGGATAAGGACCGTCGGGAGAAGGACTGTGAGTATGCGGTTTTGGTGACCATGTTGGAGGCGGACAATGACTACTACAACACGGGTATCGTGGATGTCAGTCACAAGTACGAGAAGATGTACGTGGTCCGTCCCCAGTTCTTTATTCAGTTGATAGGGCTTTTGCGAAATGCTGCGCTCAATAGCTTGAAGTACAAGCAGGAGTTGGCTTTGGTCAGAGAACAGCATATCGATATTACCCATTTTGAAGAAGATTTGGCGACCTTCAAAACGGCCTTTGCTAAGAACTACCAGTCAGCCAGCACCAATTTCCAAAAGGCTATTGATGAAATCGACAAGGCAATCAAGCGAATGGAGGCAGTCAAGGCAGCCCTGACTACCAGCGAAAACCAGCTACGACTGGCTAACAATAAGCTGGAGGATGTTTCTGTCAAAAAATTAACTCGCAATAACCCTACGATGAAGGCCAAGTTTGAGGCCTTGAAGGGGGAAAACCAATGAACACCATTGACCTAAATCTGCCTGTGGCAGAGATTATCCACCAGCACCCAGAAGTCAAGGATATACTGGTAGAGTTTGGTTTCAAGCCCTTGGCTAACCCAGCTATGCTCAACACTGTTGGTAAGGTGACCAGTCTGAAGACAGGCTCCAAGATGACCAAGATTCCGTTAGACCGCATTCAACAGGTCTTGGAATGTAACGGCTATGAGGTAATAGGAGGAGAATAATGACAGACCAACGGATTGACATTTTGAAGAATATTCTCTTGGACCTGCACAATGGTGCTAGTCCAGAGTCTGTTCAGGACCAGTTTAATCAGCATTTTACGGGTGTTTCTGCCCTTGAAATCTCTTTAATGGAGCATGAGCTCATGTCTAGCGACACGGGTATCACTTTTGAAGATGTCATGAGCCTTTGTAATATCCACGCCAACCTCTTCAAAGGAGCCATTGCAGATGTGGAAGTGGCGGATATGGACCAGGAAGGACACCCGGTTTATGTCTTCAAGCAGGAAAACCTGGCACTGCGGGCAGCTCTCTTACGCATCCGCCGAATCATTGACCAGTATGAGCAGACAGAGGAAGAGGAGCTGAAAGACCAGCTCCTGCAAGGTTTGACACGCCAGTTTGGCCTCCTCGGTCAGTTTGAAAACCACTACACTCGCAAGGAAAAAGTCTTCTTTCCGATTATGGAGCGGTACGGTCATGATGCACCGCCCAAGGTCATGTGGGGTGTGGACGATGAGATTCGCGACCTCTTCAAAACGGCTCGTAAAACCCTTAACACAGGCGACATAGCGGCAACAAAAGTCCATTTTGAAACCTTTGCCAAGGAATTCGAGGAGATGATTTTCAAGGAAGAGGCCATCCTTCTCATGATTTTATTGGAGACATTCACTCAGGATGACTGGCTTCAAGTGGCAGCGGATAGCGAGGCCTACGGCTACGCCATTGTCAAGCCGACAGCCAAGTGGGTGCCCCATCGGGAGTTTTTTGGAGAAATAGCAGAGCAGGAAGCAGATTCTGTTTCTTCGCAGCTAGCAGGACCAAATCAGCAGATTATCGACACGCCAGAAGGCCAGTTTACCATTACCTTCACACCCAAGGAAAAGTCAGAAACTGTTCAGGACAGAACCAGTCCGCAGACCTTCGGCAACGGTTACTTGTCTGTCGAACAGGCCAATCTCATTCTCAATCATTTACCGCTGGAACTCACCTTTGTCAACATGGATGACATTTTCCAATACTACAATGATAGCCACCCTGTTGAAGACATGATTTTCAAACGAACGCCAAGCCAGATTGGACGTCATGTGGAGCTCTGCCATCCTCCCAAAATAGTAGACAAGGTCAAGAAGATTTTTGACTTGCTTCGCACAGGGCAAAAAGACCAGGTCGCCATGTGGTTCAAGTCCGAGAGCATGGGCAAATTTGTCTATGTGGTCTATAAGGCAGTGCGTGATGACCAAGGAGAGTTTCAAGGCGTTTTGGAGTATGTTCAGGATATTCAACCATTTTTTGAGATTGATAGCGATTTTCATCGGGATATCTAAATCATACAGGACCGCCCACAAGTGCGGTCCTTTGTGTTATAATGGGAACATGATTTCAGGAATTATTAACGTAAAAAAAGAGGCGGGGATGACCTCGCACGATGTTGTATTTAAGCTCCGCAAGATTTTGCAGGAGAAGAAGATTGGACATGGTGGGACCTTGGATCCCGATGTGACAGGCGTTCTGCCCATCGCAGTCGGTAAGGCCACGCGTATGATTGAGTACATGCAGGAAGAGGGAAAGATTTACGAGGGGGAGATTACCCTTGGCTTCTCAACCACGACAGAAGATGGATCGGGTGATATCATCGAGCGGACACCCGTTTGGGAAATAGCAGAGCAGGCAGTTGATGAGGCCATGACTAGTTTTGTTGGCACCATTACCCAGATTCCGCCTATGTACTCTGCTGTCAAAGTAAACGGCCGCAAGCTCTATGAGTACGCACGGACGGGTGAAGAAGTCGAACGTCCCCAACGCCAAATCGATGTTTATAGTTTTGAACGAACCAGCCCGATTGAATTAGCAGATGACTGTGCTCGATTTACTTTCCGAGTTCGCTGTGGTAAGGGCACCTATGTCCGTACCCTGTCTGTTGACCTAGGTGCTAAGTTGGGCTATGCTAGCCATATGTCCAAGCTGGAGCGAACAGGTTCCGCAGGCATGAGCCTGACAGACGCCCTAACAATCGAGGAAATTGCTGAAAAGGTTGCCCAAGACGATTTTTCCTTCCTCCGTCCAATAGAGCAGGGAATTGGTGACCTGCCAGTCTTGGAATTAACGGCTGCTCAGGTAACAGAAGCCCAGTTCGGTCGCTTTATTGCATTGGACAGTCAGGCAGAACTGCTGGCAGGATTTTGTGACGGAAAATTAGTCGCTATTCTTGAAAAACGAGACCAGCTCTACAAACCACGCAAGGTCTTTATCTAGGGAAAGTCCCTAGACTATGGTAGAATGATAGACATGAAAATTAACTACATTAAAAATTACACAGAATTAAACAATCAGCCTGAAACTGTACTAGTTCTAGGCTATTTTGACGGTCTGCATCTTGGACACAAGGCCCTACTTGACCGAGCACGGCAGGTGGCAGACCAGAGAGGTTTGACAGTGACAGTACTGACCTTCCCCGAATCACCTCGACTGGCTTTTGCCCGCTTCAGCCCAGACCTCTTACTACACCTGACCAGTCAGGACAAGCGGTATGAACTCATGGAGAGCTACGGGGTGGATTTCCTCTATCTGACCGATTTCACCAGTGATTTTGCTAGCAACACACCGGAGCAGTTTTTGGAACGCTACATCAAAGGTCTCAACGCTCGGGTTTTGGTGGCAGGTTTTGATTATCATTTTGGGAATTGCAGAGCTGATGTGACAGACTTGACTGCCTTGTTTGATGGGCAAGTCGAGATTGTTGAGGAAGTACAGGTGGCAGGAGAGAAGGTTTCTTCCACCCGCATCCGTCAGGCCATTCAAGCAGGTCGGGTCAAGGAAGTCAATCAACTCCTGGGCTACACATTTTCAACAGAAGGTATCGTGGTCCATGGAGATGCCAGAGGGCGAACGATTGGCTATCCAACCGCAAACTTAACACCTTTTGACCGTGTTCATCTTCCTTCAGACGGAGTCTATGTGGCCGATGTTGAAGTCAATGGTCAGACCTATCGGGCCATGGCCAGCGTCGGAAAAAATGTGACCTTTGACGGTACAGAAATGCGGATTGAGGCCCATATTTTCAACTTTGACCGCTTTATTTACGGTGAAAAAATTTCAATTTATTGGTTGGAAAAAATACGAGATATGGTAAAATTTGATGGCATAGATAGTTTAATGGATCAGATGAAAGAAGATGAGAAAGTAGCTCTGCATTGGGAGGGAACATGATCAAGCGCTTGATATCTCATCCGCGTTATGAACCGATGGTGACCTTTTTTGCTATCTGTTATATTTTGCTCCTAGTCGGTGAATTTTTTTCATGGTTTTCAGCGACTAGTTTTTTCTATAAGGGCTTGGATCTGATTTTCTGGGGGATTTTTGTATTTGATTATCTAGCCAATCTCTTTTACGCCAGTAATCGGAAAGAATATGCGAAAAGTCATATTTTTGATCTAATAGCCATTTTGCCTTTTGATCAACTCTTTGGCTTCTTACAATTAGGCAGAATTGCTCGTTTGTTCCGTCTTTTGCGCTTAACCAGGGTTATCGCCTTGTCCAATCGATTTTGGGATACCATCAAAAAACTTCTACAGACCAATGGTTTGTACAAGATTTTGATTTTGAATATTTCAGCAGTCCTGATTTCAAGCCTTCTCTTGTCTATATTGGAGCAAAAATCGATTTTTGACTCACTTTGGTGGTCCATTGTAACGATGACAACCGTTGGCTATGGCGATATTGTGCCGCAAGATGCCATTTCAAAAGCTATCGCAATAGTTTTGATGCTGGTAGGTATCTGTACCTTTGGTATGGTCACCTCGACCATCACACGTTTTTTTACAGAAAATGAAAAAGATACCAAGATTGATTTATTAATAGAAAAATTAGAAAATCAGGAACAAATCTTGAAAGAGCTTTCAGATAAGTTGGATAAAATGACAGAAATTGACGGAAATTAGTGAAAATTACTCGGTTTTTATTGAATTTTCTAGAAATATGGGGTATAATGATATGTGAGAACGATTAAGTGGAAAGGGGTGAATGTTGATGATTACGTTATTTTTATCGCCAAGCTGTACGAGCTGTCGTAAAGCACGTGCCTGGCTGACCAATCATCAAGTTCCGTTTACTGAGCATAATATTATGACCAGTCCCCTGACTGCGGCTGAATTAAAAACCATCTTATCTTTGACAGAAAATGGGACGGATGATCTCATTTCGACGCGCTCCAAGGTTTTCCAAAAACTAAATATCGATGTCGAAGAGTTATCAGTATCAGAACTGATTCATTTGATTGAAACCTATCCCAGTCTTCTTCGTCGTCCGATTATTTTGGATGATAAGCGGATGCAGATTGGATTTAACGAAGATGAGATTCGTGCCTTTTTACCGCGTAATTACCGAAAACAAGAGTTGAAAAATGCTACTTTGCGAGCAGAAATTGGATAAGGAACGATATGAACAAACAATATTCATATCCGCTTGATATGATGTGGAGCACCGAGGAGATTTCCTCCGTGCTTTCTTTTTTGAATCAAGTGGAGGCAGCCTATGAGGGTGGCACTCAAGCAGAAGCCCTGCTGACTAGCTACTCAGTTTTTAAAAAAGTAGTGCCAAGTAAGGCACAGGAAAAACAAATCGATCGGGAATTTCAAGAGTCATCAGGTTACTCAACCTATCAAGCTGTGAAAATGGCCAAGGAGAAAGGGAGAGGAGTTGTTCGACTTGGAAACTAAGCTAAAATTTGCCCAAGAAATAGTTTTAAAGGCTGGGAAATGGCTACGTGAGCATATGAACCAGCAGGTGGAAATTGCTGAAAAAGCAGATTTTAAAGATTTGGTGACAAACTTTGATCAGTTTATTCAGGAACAATTGAGCCAGGACATCTTACAAGCCTATCCTTTGGATGCCATTTTAGGGGAGGAGTCACAGGAACATATCTCCATTTCCAAAGGCTGCGTCTGGGTCTTGGATCCGATTGATGGAACGACAAATTTTATTGCCCAGCAGACTGATTTTTGCATCCTACTTGCCTATTTTGAACAAGGGGTAGGACAGTTTGCCCTGCTTTACAATGTCATGGAGGACCAGCTGATTTGGGGCGGGGGAAAATTTCCAGTTTTCCTCAATGATCAGCCTCTTTTAGCCTATCAAAAAGGGGAACTCAAGCGTTCCTTACTGGGATTGAATGCTGAACTCTTTGCATCAAATGCCTTCGGATTGGCCCGATTGGCGAATCAATTTTTGGGGACACGATCCTATGGTAGCGCTGGCATTAGTTTTTCTTATGTATTAGAAGGGCGGTTAGTTGCCCATGCCTCTTATCTATACCCATGGGACTATGCCGTTGCCGCTATTTTAGGACCCAAGCTCGGTTATGAATTGTTGAGTTTGGAAAATAGCAAACCAAGATTTGAAGGAAGAGAGTATGTTCTTTTTCTTCCCAGTCTTCTGAAAGATGAAATCACAGGATATTTAGACGAATGGAATTACCAGTAGAATTTAGAAAAAAGTATGAAACCTTGTTAGGGGCTGACTCAGAAAATTTTTTCCAAAGTTTTGATGAGCCAGCTGTTTCAGCATTTCGGATTAACCCCTTGAAAGCTCATATTCCAAACTTTTCGGACAAGATTCCGAATTTGGAATGGTCTTATTACGGAAAAGTGAGTGGTAAAAGCTGGGAGCATGTAGCTGGTTTAGTCTATTCACAAGAGCCAGCTGCACAAATTGTTGGTCAAGTGGCTCAACCTCAACCAGGCATGAAGGTTTTGGACCTGGCTGCTGCACCTGGTGGCAAATCTACCCATCTCCTTTCCTATCTGAAAAATACTGGCCTGCTTGTAAGCAATGAAATTTCTCAGAAACGATCCAAAATTCTTGTCGAAAATATCGAACGATTTGGTGCTCGAAATGTCGTTGTGACCAATGAATCCGCTGACCGACTTGCTCGGGTATTTCCCAAGTTCTTTGACCTGATTGTTCTGGATGCGCCATGTTCAGGAGAGGGCATGTTCCGTAAGGATCCTGCTGCTATACAGTATTGGGATAGCGACTATCCAAGTCAGTGTGCTGTTTTACAAAAGGAAATTTTAGAATCGGCACTCGAAATGTTAGCGCCTGGCGGTCAATTGGTCTATTCGACATGTACCTGGTCACCTGAAGAAAACGAAGAAGTTGTTGCCTGGTTGTTGGAAGAATACCCCTTGCATTTACTTCCCGTTGAAAAAATCAATGGCATGGTGGAAGGGATTGCCTTTCCAGAAACGGCTCGTATGTATCCCCATCACTTTAAGGGAGAAGGACAATTTGTAGCCAAGTTCCAATTAGACCAAGAAGGGAAAACAAAGAAAATAAAAGCCGGCAAGTCAAATCTAAAGCCAGAACAGAAGCAGTTGTGGCTGGATTTTGCCAAAAAACATCTGGCGGTTGACCTAACCGGAACCTTGCAAGTCTTTGGAGATCATCTATATCTGTTACCAGATGGACTGCCAGATTTATCCAAACTCAAACTGGCAAGAAATGGTCTGCATCTAGGTGTTTTTAAAACCAAACGATTTGAACCTTCTTTTGCTTTAGGACTTGCATTGTTGCCACATGAGGTGAAGAATAGCGTCCAGATTAGTCAGGAATCTTTTGTGGACTATGTTGCAGGACAGCCCTTAGCTGTCTCTAAAGAATTGCCTAACGGATGGTACCAAGTTGTCATTCAGGGAAATGGGTTTGGATTCGCAAAGATCGTCTCAGGAACCCTTAAAAATAACTTTCCAAAAGGGCTTCGTTTTTCGTAAGAATGAGCAGAAATATTTTGCATGTTAGTTGGTTATATGTTATATTGGTTTTGTGGAAATTTATTGTAAAATAACCTGAAAAATAGAGTAAAATTACAGTCAAATTTTCACTGAAAAATGTAAAGGAAACATAGAAATGAAAAAAAAGCATAAGCTTGGTCTTGCTGCCCTATTATTGACAGCAAGTCTCTCATTATCTGCCTGTTCAGCTTGGATTGACCGAGGTGAATCCATTACTGCTGTTGGTTCGACTGCCTTGCAACCTTTGGTAGAAGCAGCCGCAGATGAATTTGGTTCAACCAATCTTGGAAAGTCTGTCAATGTCCAAGGGGGTGGTTCGGGTACAGGATTATCTCAGGTACAGTCAGGAGCTGTACAAATTGGTAACTCTGATGTTTTTGCAGAAGAGAAGGATGGGATTGATGCATCTGCCTTGGTGGATCACCAGGTAGCAGTTGCTGGATTGGCTGTTATTGTCAACGAAGAAGTTACAGTTGATGATGTGACAACTGAAGACTTACGTAAAATTTTTACAGGTGAGATTTCAAATTGGAAAGAACTCGGTGGTGAGGATTTGGAGATAACAATCATTAACCGTGCAGCAAGTTCTGGATCTCGTGCCACTTTTGATAACATCATCATGAATGGTGAGAAAGCGATTCAAAGTCAGGAGCAGGATTCAAGTGGAATGGTTAAATCTATTGTCAGTCAAACTCCAGGGGCTATATCGTATCTTGCTTTCGCTTATCTTGATGAAAGTGTGCAAACTATAAAATTAAATGGTTTTGAACCAACTACTGAAAATGTTACAACCAATGATTGGCCAATTTGGTCATACGAACACATGTACACCAAAGGGGAACCTACCGACTTAACCAAAGAGTTTTTGGAATACATGATGTCTGATGAAGTCCAGTACGGTATTGTTGAGAGTATGGGATACATCTCTATCCATGATATGAAGGTAGAGAAATCTGTTGATGGTACTGTCACAGTTAAGGAGTAGAAATGAACAATCAAAAACTTGCAAAAGAATTGAGTTCGCCTTCTAAAAACTCTCGCTTAGAGAAATTTGGTAAGGTTCTCACCTTCCTTTGCTTATCACTTATTGTGTTTATCGTTGCAATGATTTTGATATTCGTTGCACAACGTGGTCTATCCACTTTCTTTGTGGATGGTGTTAGCATTACAGATTTCTTATTCGGTACCAAATGGGAACCAAGTTCCAAGATCTTTGGTGCCCTTCCAATGATTTCAGGTTCCTTCATCGTTACCATTCTTTCGGCAGTTATTGCAACGCCGATTGCCATTGGTGCAGCTGTCTTTATGACGGAAATTTCACCAAAACATGGAGCCAAGATTCTACAACCTGTTATCGAATTGCTAGTAGGGATTCCATCGGTTGTTTATGGATTTATCGGCTTGCAAATTGTCGTTCCGTTTGTTCGTTCAATCTTTGGCGGAACTGGTTTTGGTATTTTGTCTGGTGTCTTCGTACTTTTTGTCATGATTTTACCGACAGTTACCTTTATGACAGTAGATAGTTTACGTGCAGTACCACGTCACTATCGTGAAGCAAGTTTAGCCATGGGTGCAACTCGTTGGCAAACCATTTGGCGTGTTATCCTAAATGCTGCCAAACCAGGTATTTTTACCGCAGTTATCTTTGGTATGGCTCGCGCCTTTGGTGAAGCCTTAGCCATTCAAATGGTCGTAGGTAACTCGGCTGTTATACCAACATCATTGACAACCCCAGCTGCGACTCTAACATCCGTTTTGACCATGGGTATTGGTAACACAGTAATGGGTACAGTTCAAAACAACGTTCTTTGGTCTCTTGCCTTGGTACTCTTGGTGATGAGTCTGGTATTCAATATGGTTATGAAATTTATTACAAGAGAGGGTAAGAAAAACTATGCACGCTAAAAAAATGGACAAGCTTGCAACAGCGACACTTTACTCGATTGCAGGCATTATCGTTGTCATTTTGACAGCCCTTATTCTCTTTATTCTGGTTCGTGGTTTACCACATATCAGTTGGTCTTTCCTAACAAGTAAATCTTCTTCTTATAAAGCAGGGGGAGGGATTGGGATTCAGCTTTACAACTCATTCTTCCTATTGGTTGTTACTTTGTTGATTTCGATTCCACTTTCTACTGGAGCTGGTATCTACTTGGCAGAATATGCTAAGAAAGGTCCTTTGACAAACTTTATCCGTACCTGTATCGAAATCTTGTCTTCTCTACCATCTGTCGTAGTTGGTTTGTTTGGTTATTTGATTTTCGTTGTCCAGTTCGAGTATGGTTTCTCTATCCTTTCTGGTGCCCTAGCCCTAACAGTCTTCAACTTGCCGCAAATGACACGAAACGTTGAAGACAGTTTGCGCCACGTTCACCACACGCAACGTGAAGCAGGACTTGCCCTTGGTTTGTCTCGCTGGGAAACTGTTTTACATGTGGTAATTCCTGAAGCACTCCCAGGTATCGTTACTGGTATCGTCTTGGCATCTGGTCGTATCTTCGGTGAGGCAGCAGCTCTTATCTATACTGCAGGTCAGTCTGCACCAGCTTTGGATTGGTCAAACTGGAACCCACTTAGTGTTACTAGCCCAATCTCTATTTTCCGTCAGTCTGAAACGCTAGCAGTACATATCTGGAAAGTAAACAGTGAGGGAACTATTCCTGATGGAACAGAAGTAGCGGCAGGTAGTGCGGCAATCCTCCTCATCTTTATCTTGATATTCAACCTTTCTGCCCGTTACATCGGAAAGAAATTGCATTCAAAAATGACCTCTGCCTAAGAAGTCAATCAGCTAAGGAGATAAAATGGCAGATTATAACTGGAATGAACGCCATATCATTACCTTCCCTGAAGAGAACTTGGCTCTTTCTACCAAAGACTTGCATGTCTATTATGGAAAGAATGAAGCAATCAAGGGAATTGATATGCAGTTCGAAAAAAATAAAATTACAGCCCTTATTGGGCCTTCAGGTTGCGGTAAATCGACTTACTTACGTAGTTTGAACCGTATGAATGACACCATTGATATTGCAAAAGTTACAGGTCAAATCCTCTATGAGGGAATCGACATCAACAAACCAGAAATGAATGTTTATGAAATTCGTAAGCACATTGGTATGGTGTTCCAACGTCCCAACCCATTTGCGAAATCAATTTACAACAATATCACCTTCCCACATGAGCGCGCTGGTGTAAAAGACAAGAAAGTCTTGGATGAAATTGTTGAGACTTCCCTCAAACAAGCTGCTCTTTGGGATCAGGTGAAAGATGATTTGCATAAATCAGCCTTGACCCTATCAGGTGGTCAGCAGCAGCGTCTTTGTATCGCTCGTGCTATTTCGGTTAAACCAGAGATTTTGCTCATGGATGAACCTGCTTCAGCCTTGGATCCGATTGCGACCATGCAGTTGGAAGAAACCATGTTTGAGCTCAAGAAAAACTATACCATTATCATTGTGACGCACAATATGCAGCAAGCTGCCCGTGCTAGTGATTACACAGCATTCTTCTACCTTGGGGACTTGATTGAGTATGATAAAACGACCAATATCTTCCAGAATGCTAAGTTGAAATCCACAAACGATTACGTTTCAGGTCACTTTGGTTAGAGAGGTAAAAAATGACATCACCTATTTTACAAGTAAAAGATTTGTCTGTTTACTATAACAAAAAGAAGGCCTTAAACAATGTTTCTATGGAGTTTTATCCCAATGAAATCACTGCCTTAATTGGTCCTTCTGGTTCAGGAAAATCGACCCTTTTGCGTTCCATTAACCGCATGGGTGACTTGAACCCAGAAGTGACCTTGACAGGAGCGATTGACTACAATGGCAAGAACATCTATAGCCCACGTACTGACACGGTTGACCTCCGTAAAGAGATTGGTATGGTTTTCCAACAGCCAAACCCATTTCCAATGTCTATTTATGAGAATGTTGTCTATGGTTTGCGGATTAATGGGGTAAAAGATAAGGCTATCTTAGATGAAGCAGTTGAGAAATCCTTGATTGGCGCTTCCATCTGGAACGAAGTGAAAGATCGTTTGCATGATTCTGCCATTGGTTTATCAGGAGGTCAGCAACAGCGTGTCTGTGTAGCTCGTGTTTTGGCAACAAGTCCAAAGATTATCCTCTTGGATGAGCCAACATCTGCTCTTGACCCAATTTCCGCAGGGAAAATCGAAGATACCTTGTATGGCTTGAAGGACAAATATACTATGGTATTAGTAACACGTTCGATGCAACAAGCTTCACGGATTTCAGATCGAACAGGTTTCTTCCTGGATGGTGACTTGATTGAGTACAACAAAACCAAGGAAATGTTCTTGAATCCTGCCCACAAAGAAACTGAAGACTACATCACAGGTAAATTTGGATAAGCCTGTATTCCGCGTCCGACTGGACTGTCAAAAGGAGAAAAGATATGTTAAGAACACAATTTGAAACAGAATTGGACAAGTTGCACAATCAATTCTATGCAATGGGCAATGAAGTGGTAGTACAAATCAACAATGCCGTCCGTGCTTTTATCACTCATGACCGTGAATTGGCAAAAGAAGTCATCGAAGCTGACAAGAAAATCAACGAGTTTGAAATCAAGTTGGAGAAAAAATCACTTGAGATTATCGCCCTCCAACAACCTGTATCAACTGACCTTCGTACAGTTATCACCGTTTTGAAGGCAACCAGCGACATGGAGCGTATGGGCGACCATGCGGTGTCAATTGCAGAGGCAACCATTCGTATGAAGGGCGAAGTGCGTAGCCAGGTTGTTGAGGAAGAAATCAATAAAATGGGACGCGAAGCTCGTAAATTGGTAGAAGCAGCGCTTGATTTGTACTTGAACGATGCTGATGTGGAGCAAGCTTATGAAATTGCTGCTCATGATGAATTGATCAATGCTCATTATGATCGTATTCGTGATTTGGCAACAGAAGAAATCAAGAAGAATCCGGATGCATTGATTGCTGGTCGAGATTATTTCCAAGTGATTTCCTATTTGGAGCGTATCGGAGACTATGCTAAAAATATCTGCGAATGGGTTGTTTACCTTAAAACAGGTCATATTACTGAACTTTAAAAAGAGCCGAAAGGCTCTTTTTTTTACCTATAATTTTAGATTGATTTAAGTTAAGGCCAGTATAATTTTCCCATAAGCAAAGAAAGGTGGTGACAAAATGCAACAACTAAAATCAAATTATATTCGTGCCTTCCTGCTTATATCAGGATGTAAATTTCTCTTAGTCGCTCTTTTTATCATCACTCATCCAAGCTTAGCCGACTTTTTTGGTCAACTATATTCATAAGAAAAGAGGTATTTTCATTCATGTCAATCATTGAAAAAGCTAAGTCTCATCCGAAAACCTTGTTAGCTACTGTTGCGATTGCAAGTTTGACAGCTGGCTTTGCTGGTGGAATGGGTGTTGGGAAACTATCAACTGCAACTGCCCAATCAGCTTTGGCTAACCAAGCATTGCAGCAAGGAACTGTTCCGTCAGCTGGAGCAGAGCAAGGGATGATGCCTCCAGATCGTGCTGGAAGAGGTATGACTCCACCAGACCAAGCAGGTAGCAAGCTGACACAGCCAGATGTGACAAGTGGAGCAACAGAATCATCTACAACAACTAATCCTAATTCTTCCGATGCAGTAAATGCTTTAAAAGAAAAAAACCAGGAAATCAAGGCTCAGATTGAAAGCAGTAATCAGTAAGTAAATCTATTTATGAAATGTCAATTCCATGATATAATGAATTAGCACAACAATTCCAATCACAATGTTGAAGCCAACCAACTCAAAGTTGGTTGAACGGATTATACAAAGGGGAAAAGGTATGATAAAGATTTTGCTTGTAGAGGATGATCTTAGTTTATCCAACTCAGTATTTGATTTTTTAGATGATTTTGCAGATGTGATGCAAGTTTTTGATGGTGATGAAGGCTTGTATGAAGCCGAATCAGGTGTTTACGATTTGATTCTCCTTGACTTGATGTTACCAGAAAAAGATGGTTTTCAAGTATTGAAAGAACTGCGTGAAAAAGGAGTGACGACTCCAGTGCTGATTACGACTGCTAAGGAAAGTTTGGATGATAAGGGTCATGGTTTTGAATTGGGGGCCGATGATTATCTGACAAAACCATTCTACTTAGAAGAGCTAAAAATGCGGATTCAAGCCTTGCTCAAACGTTCTGGAAAATTTAATGAGAACATTCTGACTTATGGAGATATGACAGTGGATCTTTCGACCAATTCTACGCAGGTAGATGGAAAAGAGGTTGAACTTCTAGGGAAGGAATTTGATCTATTGGTTTATTTCTTGCAAAATCAAAACGTTATCTTACCAAAAACACAAATTTTTGACCGTATTTGGGGATTTGACAGTGACACAACCATCTCAGTTGTCGAAGTCTATGTGTCGAAAATTCGTAAAAAATTGAAAGGTTCAACATTTGGTGAGAATCTACAGACTCTCCGAAGTGTTGGTTACATTTTGAAAAATGTTGACTAAATCAAAAAAACTTTTTTCAACGGATAATTTTTCGTATTTTATCCGTTATTTTGCTGTTTTTACATTGATTTTCGTCTCGATGACCATCATGATTTTCCAAGTCATGCGCGCGACCATGTATCGCTCATCAGATGAAAATTTTCACCAAATTGCAAGTGACCCTGGCATGATTATGGGATTTGCCATGGCGAGGGGGCTTTCGCCAGATGTCGATGTAGTCTTTGAGCAACCCAATCAAGAATCTTCTACTACATCAAAGACGGACTCATCTGAAACGACTAGTTCTTCTTCAGAGCAGATTTTTACGCCTCACTATCAGCCACAGACAAAAATTCGTCTCAATACCAATTACCATATCATTCTGTTTGATGAGGAAGGTAATCGTTTGAATGCTGTCGATGATGTCTCAGGTCTTGCTGATGTTTCACTGAATACCAAGGATTTGAATCAAATTGAAGAAATAGAAGTGACTACGGCATTCGAGGATGTGGAATACTATCGGACGATGACGATTCAATTGGACAGTTCATCCTATGCGGCCTATTCCGATTTAGGGGTGGAGTATGCGACGATTTTATTCAATACGAGTCAAATTAAGTCTTCGATTGCATCCTATGAAACGACAGTAGTGGTTGTGATGATCAGTTTCTGGTTGATTTCGATATTTGCTAGTTTTTATCTAGCAAATCTGAGCATGCGTCCTATTTTGATTAGCTTTCAAAAGCAGAAGGATTTTGTAGAAAATGCCAGTCATGAGTTGAGAACGCCATTGGCTGTTTTACAGAATCGCTTAGAAAGTCTGTTTCGTCATCCAGAGGCAACTATTTTAGAAAGTAGTGAAAATATTGCATCCAGTTTAGAAGAAGTACGAAATATGCGCTTATTGACAACAAACTTGCTCAATCTTGCGCGCAGAGAAGACGGTCTGAAGCCTGATTTAACTGAAGTTGCTCCAGAATTTTTTGAAGATGTTTTTGAAAATTATGGCATTATTGCTGAAGAAAATGGCAAGGAATTGACCGTTACCAATCATGTTCATCAATTGGTGAAAACGGATAAGGTTCTTTTAAAACAACTGATGACCATATTATTTGACAATGCCATGAAATATTCCGATGAAGATGGGAAGATTGAATTGACAGTCTTTATTAGAGACCGCAATCTACACTTGCTTGTTTCTGATAATGGAATCGGTATTAGTGCAGAAGATAAGAAGAAAATCTTTGATCGTTTTTATCGAGTTGACAAGGCTCGTACACGTCAAAAAGGTGGGTTTGGACTTGGATTATCGCTTGCCAAACAAATTGTAGAGTCTTTAAAAGGTGATATTCAAGTGAGAGACAACCAACCAAAAGGAACAGTTTTTGAAGTGAAATTGCCACGATAAAATCAGCCAGTAAAGTATACTGGCTGATTTCTTTTGATTATGTGGCGGTAGAGCAGTAGAGCACTCATTATTGAAAAATAAAAAAAGCCCAAGGGCTCTTTCTATTAAGCAAGTTTTGATGCAAGACGTGCTTTATCGCGGCTCGCTTTGTTTTTGTGAATCAAACCTTTTGTTTCTGCTTTATCGATAGCTGAACTTGCAGCGCGGTAAAGCTCTTCAGAAGGGTTAGCTTCGAATGCTTTGATTGCAGTACGCATAGCTGATTTTTGAGCTGAGTTTTTCTCGTTTTGTTTAACGTTCAATTCAGCGCGTTTGATAGCTGATTTAATGTTTGCCAATGGTTTCACCTCCACCCTTTTCTGTACTAACTATACCATTATATCTGAAAATATTCTGTTTGACAAGAGAAATTTATTTTTTTAAGAAAATTTCATCGATTTCATGATTTTGCCCCTTGTGAAGGATAATGTCTGCACGATTTCGAGTCGGTTCGATGTAACGTACCAAATTGGCTAAGTTGATATTGGTCCAAGTGTCATGGGCAACAGCTAAAATCTGGGTAAAGGATAAGAGGGTAAAGCGATGATAGTAGTTGTTTGGATCGTTCTTCGCTCGAGAGAGTAGTTTTTGGAATCGTTCGATGTACCAATTTTCAATATCCTTGACATCAGCATCAACATAGATAGATAAATCAAAATAATCGCTAACATAAAGGCGCTGGTTTTGTGGATTTTGGAAGACATTGATTCCTTCAACGATTAAGAAATCAGGATTGGAAATCAATTGCCCTTGGTCGCTTACGATATCATAGACCTCATGGGAATAGACAGGAATTTGAACATCATCACCATTTTTTATGTGGTCCAAGAAATCGAGGAGCAGCTCCATATTGTAGGACTCTGGAAATCCTTTTCGGTTTAGAATACCTCGCTTTTCCAAAATGGCATTGGGATAAAGAAAACCGTCGGTTGTAACCATCTCTACCTTTGCATGTTTAAAGGTGCGTGTTAAAAGAATTTGAAGGAGTCGACTTGTAGTTGATTTTCCAACAGCAACGCTTCCTGAGATACCAATGATAAATGGTTGTGACTTGATTTTTTTCTGAAGAAAAAGACTTTTGGAAAAGGAAAGATCTTCACTTGCCTTTTTATGAATGCGGATTAGGTTGACAAGGGGGAGATATACATCTAAAACTTCTTGAAGGCTGATCTTATCATTGAAACTTTTAATTGAATTCAATTCTTCTTCTGTAAGAGGAACTGTTGTATTGCGATGAAGTTGTTGCCAGGTTTTGCGACTTATTTTTTCAAAATTTATAAATTCATTTTTCATAGCCTTATTGTAGCACGAATTTTCTGTCAAGTAAAACGCATGAAATCGGCCTTAGTAAGTAGGCTAAAACGCTTGTAAACGTTTTTAGTAAATGTTATAATAGGGACATGTCTAATATGTATTTCGAAAATAATCCCGATTTAGCACATGATATTCATGAACTCCAGGTCCAATTACTGGGACAGAACTTCAGATTACGAACTGATGCAGGTGTCTTTAGTAAGAAAATGGTTGATTATGGAAGTCAGGTGCTTTTAAGCGCCCTTGAAGTTGAAAAAGGAGCTCGATTATTAGACATTGGATGTGGCTACGGTCCATTGGGACTCAGTTTGGCAAAGGCCTACCAACTGGAAGTCACTATGGTGGATATTAACAACCGTGCGATTGAATTGGCAAAATGGAATGCAGAAAAAAATGGAGTCCAAGCAAACATCTTCCAATCTGATCTCTATCAAGCTGTTCAAGGGCAATTTGATGCTGTTATTTCTAATCCACCGATTCGAGCTGGTAAAGCTGTAGTTCACCAGGTTATCACAGGAGCTAAAGAGCACTTGAAATCAGGTGGACGACTGACAATTGTCATCCAGAAAAAGCAGGGAGCACCAAGTGCCAAAGCTAAGATGGAAGAAACCTATGGCAATTGTGAAATTATCAAAAAAGACAAAGGATACTATATCCTTGAAAGTGTGAAAGAATGAGAACAGTTGATTTAATTCAAAAAAAACGTGATGGCTTGGAATTAAGTACAGAAGAGATTCAATGGTTAATCAGTGGCTACGTTGATGGAAGTGTTCCAGATTATCAAATGTCAGCATTAGCGATGGCAATTTACTTCCGTGGCATGTCAACTAGAGAGATTTCAGATTTGACTATGGCTATGGTTCATTCAGGAGATGAGATTGACTTATCTGCTATTGCAGGTATCAAAGTTGATAAACATTCGACAGGTGGTGTGGGAGACAAGGTTACCTTGATATTAGCTCCGCTAGTTGCTAGTTTTGGCGTGCCAGTCGCAAAAATGAGTGGCCGTGGTTTAGGTCATACTGGCGGAACCTTGGATAAGTTGGAGTCTATCAAAGGCTACCAAATCGAAGTTGATCAAGAAGATTTTATCAAACAAGTTCAGGAAACAGGTATTGCAGTTATTGGCCAGTCAGATAACTTGGTTAAGGCAGATAAACTTCTTTATGCCCTTCGCGATGTGACGGCAACTGTAGATATTATTCCCTTGATTGCAAGTTCTGTTATGTCTAAGAAAATCGCTGCTGGAGCAGATGCCATTCTCTTAGATGTGACAGTTGGAGAAGGTGCCTTCATGAAAAATATCGAAGATGCTCGTATTCTCGCACAAACAATGGTGGATCTAGGTAAGGCAGTAGGTCGTAAAACAGTTGCAGTATTGACAGACATGTCTCAACCTGTTGGTCGGGCAATTGGTAACCGTCTCGAAATTTTAGAAGCTCTTGAGATTCTTCAAGGAAAGGGTCGAGAAGATGTTTCTGAGTTTATTTGTGAACTGGCTCAGATTATGCTCAGTCTTGCAAATGTAGAGAAATCACTTGAAGAAGTGCACCAACACCTTGTTAACGGTGCTGCCCTGAAGAAATTTGAGGAAATGGTTGTAGCTCAAGGTGGTGATTTGGACGATCTCTATCGTTCCGTTCAAGTTAGTCACCAAATAGATGTCCTGGCGGAAGAAGAAGGGTATATCGCAGCCCTTCCAGCCTTGGAATTTGGTTTATTCGCCATGAAACTAGGGGCAGGACGCGCCGTTAAAACGGATGAACTGGACTATGAAACTGGTATTGTCTTCCATAAAAAAGTGGGTGAAGCCGTAAGTCCTGGACAAGCGATTGCAACGATTTATGCAAATGAAAATATTTCGGAAAATATGCTTACAAATTTCCGAAAAAATGTTAGAATAGAATCAGAAAGTGTAAATACGAAAGAAATTCTAGAAATTATTTCGTAATGTACGGAGAATCACATGAAATTGAACAAATTTATTGACCACACTGTTTTAAAGCCTGAGACTAGCCAAGCACAAGTTGAACAGGTTTTAGCAGAAGCAAAGGAATATGATTTTGCAAGTGTCTGCATTAACCCAACTTGGGTGGCTTTCGCAGCTAAAGGTTTGAAAGACAGCGAAGTAAAAGTTTGTACGGTTATTGGCTTTCCTTTGGGAGCAAATACACCTGCTGTGAAGGCATTTGAAACCAAAGATGCTATTGCAAATGGTGCTGATGAAATCGATATGGTGATTAATATCGGCGCTCTGAAAGATAAAAATTACGACCTTGTTTTTGAAGACATCAAGGCAGTAGTAGATGCGAGCGGTGACAAACTTGTCAAAGTCATCATTGAAACGTGTTTATTGAGCGATGAAGAAAAGGTAAAAGCTTGTGAATTATCAAAAGAAGCTGGTGCTGATTTTGTGAAGACATCAACTGGTTTCTCAACTGGTGGTGCAACTGTTGAAGACGTTGCACTCATGAGAAAAACAGTTGGACCAGATATGGGTGTCAAAGCATCTGGAGGAGCTCGTTCTTATGAAGATGCGATCGCGTTCATTGAAGCAGGTGCAACTCGTATCGGCGCTTCATCTGGTGTTGCGATCATGAAGGGAGAAAAGGCGGATGGCGACTACTAATTTTATTGACAAACTAGTCGAAAATAGTCAGTTTGCTTATGTCCCTTATTCGCATTTTCCAGTTAGTGCTCTACTTGTGACCAAGTCTGGAAAAATCTATACTGGTGTTAATATTGAAAACGCTAGTTTTGGATTGACCAACTGTGCTGAGCGAACAGCCATCTTTAAAGCCGTTTCAGAAGGTGTTCTCGATTTCTCTGAAATTTTTATTTATGGTGAAACAGAACAGCCAATTTCCCCTTGTGGTGCTTGCCGTCAAGTGATGGCAGAATTTTTTAATCCTGATCTCAAAGTGACCTTGGTCGCTAAAGATAAATCGACAGTCGAGATGACAGTCGGGGAATTACTTCCATACTCTTTTACAGATCTTAACTAGATTTGTAAGCAGTCTTATGACTGAGAAACCATTGCATTGCAACTCGTGTTGCGAAAAAGAAATTTTTTTAGGAGGGTTCAGAAATGAACAAGAAACTTGTTGGTTTGGGTGTTGTATCACTCGCTGCGCTTACGCTTGCTGCTTGCGGTAGCCGTACTTCTAATAGCTCTTCAAGCGAATCATCTTCAGATTCAGCAGTAAAAGCTGCTATTGTTACTGACGTTGGTGGTGTTGATGACCGTTCATTTAACCAGTCAGCTTGGGAAGGTTTGACAGCTTGGGGTGAAGAAAATGGTCTTGCTGAAAATACAGACTACACTTACTTCCAATCTGCTAGCGAATCAGATTACGTAACAAACCTTGATTCAGCAGTTTCAGGTGGTTATAACTTGATCTTCGGTATCGGTTTTGCCTTGGAAAGTGCGATTGCTGAAGTTGCGCCAAACAACCCAGACACACACTATGTTATCGTTGACTCAGTAGTTCCTGACCAAGATAACGTTGTTAGTGTAGGTTTCGCTGACCATGAAGCTTCATACCTTGCAGGTGTGGCAGCAGCTAAATCAACTAAGACTAACCACATTGGTTTCATTGGTGGTATGGAAGGTGTGATTATCGACCGCTTTGAAGCTGGTTTCGTAGCTGGTGCAAAATCAGTTAACCCAGACATCAAAGTAACTGTTGACTATGCGGGTTCATTCGCAGACGCAGCGAAAGGTCAAACACTTGCAGCAGCTCAATATGCAGCAGGTGCTGACGTCATCTTCCACGCATCAGGTGGTACTGGTAACGGTGTATTCGCAGCAGCGAAAGCAGAAAACGAAACTCGTAACGAAGCAGATAAAGTTTGGGTTATCGGTGTAGACCGTGACCAATCTGCAGAAGGTGAATACACTTCTAAAGACGGTAAAGCTTCTAACTTCGTATTGGCTTCAACTTTGAAAGAAGTTGGTACATCTGTTAAAGATATCGCAAACAAAGCAATTGCAGGTGAATTCCCTGGTGGTGAAGTACTTCAATTCACACTTGCTGACGGTGGTGTAGAATTGGCTGAAACGAACCTTTCAACTGAAGCTTCAGAAGCTGTTGCAGCTGCTAAAAAAGCAATTTTGGATGGTTCTGTAACTGTTCCAGAAGCCCCATAATCTTTTACGAGATGAATTCCGAATCGGCGGCCGAACTCGGTCGCCCTTTTCGGAACTGAGAATTTTTCTCAGTAAAGCTTATCACTCTGTGGTAGGTTTTACTGACAAAAATGATAGTCAGAAAGGAACTAGATTATGACTAAGGATTATGTCATTGAAATGCGCAATATCACCAAAATTTTTGGTGAATTTGTAGCAAATGACCACATCAATTTACATGTCAAACGAGGAGAAATCCACGCCCTTCTTGGTGAAAATGGGGCTGGTAAATCTACTCTTATGAATATGCTAGCAGGTTTATTGGAGCCTACCAGCGGAGAAATTGCAATTAATGGACAAGTGGTATCCATCGATTCACCTTCTAAAGCAGCTCATTTAGGGATTGGTATGGTACACCAGCACTTTATGTTGGTGGACGCATTTACGGTTGCAGAAAACATTATTCTTGGTTCTGAAACAACCAAGGCTGGTGTGATTGATATTAAACAAGCTATTGCTGAAATCAAAGAATTGTCTGAACGTTACGGTTTGGAAGTGGATCCAACGGCAAAAGTTGCGGATATTTCTGTTGGTGCCCAACAGCGTGTCGAAATCCTCAAAACACTTTACCGTGGCGCAGACCTATTGATTTTCGATGAACCAACTGCGGTTTTGACTCCTGCGGAAATTACTGAGCTTCTTAAGATCATGAAGAAATTGATTGAAGAAGGCAAATCCATCATCTTGATTACCCACAAATTGGATGAAATTCGTGCCGTTGCGGATCGTGTAACTGTCATTCGCCGTGGTAAGTCTATCGAAACAGTTGAAGTTGCTGGTGCTACAAACCAGGACTTGGCTGAATGGATGGTAGGTCGTACCGTTTCCTTTAAAACAGAAAAAGTAGCATCAAATCCAAAAGAAGTGATTCTGGATATTAAAGACTTGGTGGTAAATGAAAACCGTGGAGTTCCTGCAGTTAAAGGTTTGAATCTTCAAGTGCGAGCAGGCGAAGTTGTCGGTATTGCAGGTATTGATGGTAACGGGCAAAGTGAATTGATCCAAGCTATCACAGGTTTACGTAAAGTAAAATCTGGCGAAATTCTCATCAAAGGAGAAAATATCGTCGGAAAAACACCTCGTAAGATCACAGAGATGCAAGTCAGCCATGTTCCTGAAGACCGCCATCGTGATGGCTTAGTCCTTCAAATGTCAGTTGCAGAGAATATTGCTTTGCAAACCTACTACAAGGAACCGAATTCGAAAAATGGTATCTTGAACTACGCGGAAATCAATGAAAAAGCCCGTCAGTTGATGGAGGAGTTTGATGTTCGCGGTGCAAGTGAATTGGTTCCTTCTAAAGCTTTGTCTGGTGGTAACCAGCAGAAAGCCATTATCGCTCGTGAAATCGACCGAAACCCAGATTTGCTCATCGTCAGTCAGCCAACACGTGGTTTGGACGTTGGTGCGATTGAATATATCCGTAAGCGCTTGATTGGAGAACGTGATAAAGGAAAGGCTGTCTTGGTTGTCAGCTTTGAATTAGATGAAATTTTAGATGTCTCAGACCGCATTGCTGTTATTCATGACGGGTCCATTCATGGTATTGTTGATCCTGCAACCACCAACAAGCAAGAGCTTGGTGTCTTAATGGCAGGCGGAAAACTAGAGAAGGGAGAAAGTCATGCCTAAGAAATTTCAAAATGTTGCCCTACCTTTACTAGCCGTTCTTTCAGGACTCTTGCTTGGGGCCATTATCATGCTTGTGTTTGGTTACGATCCAATTTGGGGTTATGAGGAGTTATTCTATTCTGCATTTGGTTCTGTAAAATCTATCGGTGAAATCTTCCGCGCTATGGCACCACTTGTTTTCACAGCCCTTGGTTTCGCAGTCGCTAGCCGAGCTGGTTTCTTCAACGTTGGTCTTTCTGGTCAAGCTCTTGTTGGCTGGGTATTCGCTGGATGGTTTGCTCTAGAAAATCCTGATATGTCACGTCCAGTTTTGATTCTTGCAACAGTTGTCATCTCAATGGTTGCAGGAGGTATTGCTGGAGCAATTCCAGGCATTCTTCGTGCTTACCTCGGGACTAGTGAAGTCATCGTAACTATCATGTTGAACTATATTCTTTTGTATTCATGTAACTATTTGATTCGTGATGTTTTTGCAGAAAATTTAATGAAAAATACTGACTCTACTGTCAACGTTTCAGCTAACGCTTCTTATCAAACAGAGTGGTTGCGTGCTTTAACAGAAAACTCTCGGATGAACCTAGGTATTTTCTTTGCTATTATTGCAGTTCTTGTGATTTGGTTCTTGTTAACCAAAACAACACTTGGTTTTGAAATTCGTTCGGTTGGTTTGAACCCAACGGCTTCGGATTATGCTGGTATGTCAGCAAAACGTACAATCATCCTATCAATGATTATCTCAGGTGCTCTTGCTGGTTTAGGAGGAGCAGTTCAAGGTTTGGGAACCTTCCAAAATGTCTATATTCAAGGTGGAAGTTTGGATATTGGTTTTGATGGTATGGCAGTTGCTTTGCTAGCTTCTAACTCTCCTCTTGGTATCCCATTTGCAGCCTTCCTATTTGGTGTCCTTTCAATCGGTGCTCCTGGTATGGTTCGTGCACAAATTCCTTCAGAGTTGATCAACGTTGTGACAGCTTCCATCATTTTCTTCATTGGTGTCAAATTCATTTTCGAACAATTATTGAAACCAAGAAACAAAGCGAAAGGAGCGAAATAAGATGAATACAACTATACTTGCTTTACTCGTTTCGCAAATGCTCATTTATTCCGCACCATTGATTTTCACAAGTTTGGGTGGTGTCTTCTCTGAAAGAGCCGGTATTGTTAACGTCGGTCTGGAAGGCATTATGGTTATTGGTGCCTTTGCAGGGGTTGTTTTCAACATCGAGTTTGCAGAAGTTTTTGGCAAATCCACTCCACTTTTGGCTATTTTGGTCGGTGGACTTGCTGGCTTGCTGTTTTCAATCATTCATGCTACAGCAACTATTTATTTCCGGGCAGACCACGTTGTTTCTGGTACGGTATTAAACCTTTTAGCGCCAGCTTTAGGGGTTTTCCTTGTCAAAGTCATTTATAACAAGGGTCAAACTGATAGCATTCGCGAGTCATTTGGTAAATTCTCTTTCCCAGTCTTGGCAGATATCCCTCTGATTGGAGATATTTTCTTCAAGAATACGAGTTTGATGGGGTATGTGGCTATTGCAACAGCTTTCCTTGCTTGGTTTATCTTGTATAAGACAAAATTTGGCTTGCGTTTGCGTTCGGTTGGTGAGCACCCACAAGCAGCTGATACTCTTGGTATCAATGTTTACCTCATGCGTTTCTCTGGTGTTATTATTGCCGGATTCTTAGGTGGAGTAGGTGGTGCTGTTAGTGCACAATCTGTAAACATCAACTTCTCAGCAACAACAATCGTTGGTTCAGGTTTCATTGCGCTGGCAGCGGTAATCTTTGGTAAATGGAACCCAATCGGTGCCATGTTGGCCAGCCTTTTCTTCGGTTTGTCACAAAGTTTGGCCGTTATTGGAAGCCAGTTACCAGGTTTGAAGGATATTCCAACTGTTTATCTTCAAATCGCACCATATCTCATTACAGTAGTTGCTCTCTCAGCTTTCTTTGGAAAAGCAGTAGCACCTAAAGCCGACGGCGTCAACTATATCAAATCGAAGTAATAAAAAGGTCCAGTGGACCTTTTTATCATGAGCTTGGAAATATGAAAGCGAATTTACAACTTCAAAGGGTTGTTTTTTCACGAGCATGAAAATACGAACGCGAATTAAGGTCTGGTGGATTGAAACAGTTCAGTGAACTGTTTCAACCCGAGCCTAGAAATGAAAAAGCGAGGTAGAGCCTGGGGATAGGCTCTTTCAACCCGAGCCTAGAAATGAAAAAGCGAGGTAGAGCCTAGGGATAGGCTCTTTCAGCCCGAGCCTAGTAATGAAAAAGCGAGGTAGAGCCTAGGAATAGGCGCTTTCAGCCTGAGCCAAGAAATGAGATGGTGAGAAAGGAAAGAAGCTTAATAATAGAAAAGTGATATTTACCAAACCTTGAATGCGGAGGTACTTTCTGTCTATCGAACGATCCCTTTCTTAATTCTTTCACTTTCTTTATGCTATACTAAATTTATACATTTTCAAACGGAGGATACAAAATGCGACGCTTAGTCTTGAATATTGCCATGAGTTTGGACGGTTTTATCGCTCGTACAGACGGTACTTATGATTGGATAGAGGGGCATGGAACAGCTCAATATGACACTGCCCTTCAATTCGATAATCCTGAATTTTTCAGCGGTTGCCATACGGTCATTATGGGACGAAAATCACTGGAAGACTGCCCTCTGGAGATGATTGAAGGATATCAGGATAAAGAGTTTATCATTGCCAGCCGTGCTGAACAGAATGATTATGAAAATGTTCGATTTGTGCAGGACATTGTTGAAGAAATTGAGCGATTGCGAACTGAAGAAGGTGGTGATATTTGGCTTTTTGGTGGAGCAGGGCTGGTGCAGACTTGTTTGGAAGCCAAATTAATTGATCATTTTATCATCGGCATTATTCCGACAATCCTGGGAGAAGGGATTTCCCTTTTTGACAAACTGCCAGAGGAGCAGAAGCTGACCTTGGTGGAGTCAACGGTTACAGACGGGATTGCCATGTTGCGTTATGACGTGCGAGCATAGAAAAAAGGTGGACCAATGGTTCACCTTTTCATATTAGTTTTTAACACCAGCAGCGATTTCTGGGTTAGCGAAAGCATCGTCGATGATGTCTTTCAATTGTTTAGCAGATGCTTGCATTTTTTGCAATTCAGAATCGTTCAACGGGATATTTACTGGACGAACGATACCATGTGCACCGATGATAGCAGGTTGACCGATGAAGACATCTTCAACACCTTGGTATTGACCAGCTTGGTAAACTGACAATGGAAGTACTGCTTTTTCATCGTCAAAAATAGCTTTTGTGATACGAGCAAGTGCAACACCGATACCGTAGTAAGTAGCACCTTTTTTATTGATGATAGAGTAAGCAGCATCACGAACAGATACAAACAAGTCAACAAGACCTTGCTCATCGATGTCGCGATTGTCTTGCAACCAGTCGTACAATTTCACACCGGCAACGTTAGCGTGTGACCAAACTGCAAATTCAGAGTCACCGTGCTCACCCATAATGTAGGCATGAACTGAACGTGCGTCGATGCCAATTTTGTCAGCCAAGGCTTGACGGAAACGAGCTGAGTCAAGTGAAGTACCTGAACCGATAACACGTTCTTTAGGGAAACCGGAGAATTTCCAAGTAGAGTAAGTCAAGACATCAACTGGGTTAGCAGCAACAAGGAAAATACCGTTGAAGCCTGATTTAACGATTTCTGTAACGATTTGTTGGTTGATACGGAGGTTTTTCTCTACCAACTCAAGACGAGTTTCACCTGGTTTTTGTGGCAAACCTGCTGTCAATACAACCAAGTCTGCATCGTGAGCGTCAGAGTACTCAGCAGAGTAGATTTTTTTAGGCGAAGTGAAGGCCAATGCGTGGCTCAAATCTTCTGCGTCACCTTGTGTACGGTCTTTGTTGATATCGATAATACCCAATTCTTGACCAATACCTTGGTTAACAAGTGCGTAAGCATAAGCAGAACCTACGGCACCGTCACCGACAAGGATTACTTTTTTGTGTTGTTTAGTTGCAGTCATTTTCTAAACATCTCCTTAGTTTTATTGTGGGAATAATTCCCTAACAGATAACATTCTAGCACTTTTTGTGCCTTTTGTCACTTGTTAATCGGTCTTTGAAAATGTTTACATTGTCCACCATTATCAAGAAATTTAAGCCTATTTGTGATATAATAGACTAGATAAATACTGTGGAAAAGAGACTGATTGAATGCAGGATAAAAACCTAGTAAATGTAAATTTAACCAGTGAAATGAAGACGTCTTTCATTGACTATGCGATGAGTGTCATTGTTTCACGTGCCCTGCCAGATGTGCGTGATGGTCTCAAGCCTGTTCATCGCCGTATTTTGTACGGAATGAATGAGTTAGGGATTACACCAGATAAACCCCATAAGAAATCTGCCCGTATCACAGGGGATGTTATGGGTAAATACCATCCGCACGGGGATAAGGCCATTTATGACGCCATGGTTCGTATGGCGCAGTGGTGGAGCTATCGCCATATGCTAGTTGATGGCCACGGAAACTTCGGTTCTATGGATGGTGATGGAGCTGCTGCCCAGCGTTATACAGAGGCTCGTATGAGCAAGATTGCTTTGGAAATGCTCCGTGATATTAACAAGAATACGGTAAACTATGCGGACAACTATGATGCTAGTGAGCGTGAGCCAGAAGTTCTACCGGCTCGCTTCCCTAATCTTTTGGTTAATGGTACGACTGGTATTGCCGTTGGTATGGCGACCAACATTCCGCCACATAACTTGGGCGAAACCATCGAAGCTGTGAAGCTGGTGATGGACAATCCAGAGGTAACAACTCGGGAAATCATGGAAGTCCTTCCTGGGCCAGACTTTCCAACTGGTGCCTTGGTCATGGGGAAATCAGGTATCCACCGTGCCTATGAGACAGGTAATGGCTCTATTACCCTTCGTTCACGTACAGAAATCGAAGAGTATGGAAACGGCCGTGAGCGTATTGTCGTTACTGAGTTTCCATACATGGTTAACAAGTCCAAGGTTCAAGAACATATTGTCAAATTGGTGCAAGAGAAGCGCATAGATGGAATTACGGCTGTTCGGGACGAATCCAACCGCGAGGGTGTGCGTTTTGTCATCGAAGTTCGTCGCGATGCTTCAGCCAATGTCATTTTGAATAATCTCTTCAAGCAAACCCAGTTGCAGACTAATTTCAGTTTCAATATGTTGGCCATCCAAAACGGGGTGCCGAAAATTCTTTCTGTCCGTCAGATTTTAGAATCCTATATTGAACACCAGAAGGAAGTAGTCACTCGTCGTACGCAATTCGATAAAGAAAAAGCAGAAGCGCGTGCTCATATCTTGGAAGGCTTGCTGATTGCCCTTGACCATATCGACGAAGTGATTCGTATTATCCGCAATTCAGAAACGGACGCTATTGCCCAGGCTGAGTTGATGGAGAAATTCAACCTATCTGAGCGTCAAAGTCAAGCTATTCTGGACATGCGTCTACGTCGTTTGACAGGATTGGAACGTGATAAGATTCAGTCAGAGTACGATGATTTGGTTGCATTGATTGCAGATTTGGCGGATATTCTTGCCAAACCAGGACGTGTCGTTTTGATTATCAAGGAAGAATTGGAAGAAGTCAAACGTAAGTATGCAGATCCACGCCGTACAGAATTGATGGTTGGCGAAGTTCTCTCGCTTGAAGATGAAGATTTAATCGAAGAAGCGGACGTATTGATTACCTTGTCAAATCAAGGCTATATTAAACGTTTATCGCAAGATGAATTTCAAGCACAAAAACGTGGAGGTCGTGGCGTACAGGGGACAGGTGTCAAAGATGATGATTTTGTCCGTGAATTAGTATCGACCAGCACCCATGACCGTCTCTTGTTCTTCACCAATAAAGGTCGTGTTTACCGACTCAAGGGTTATGAAATTCCAGAATACGGTCGAACAGCGAAAGGTTTGCCAATTGTCAACCTCTTAAAACTAGAAGAAAACGAGTCTATTCAGACCATCATTAACGTTACTAAGTATCAAGAAGCAGACCACTATCTCTTCTTTGCAACGCGTCAAGGTTTGGTTAAGCGAACTAGTGTGTCAGAATTTGGCAATATCCGTCAAAATGGTCTCAAGGCTTTGAACTTGAAAGATGATGATGAGCTGATCAATGTTTTCCTAACAGATGGTCAAGCAGACATCATCATGGGAACCAAGTTTGGCTATTCGGTACGTTTTACGGAAACTGCCGTTCGAAATATGGGACGCACAGCAACGGGTGTTCGAGGTATTACCTTACGTGACCAAGACCATGTTGTTAATGCAACAGTCGTTTCAGAAGACCAAGAAGTTCTGGTCTTGACAGAAAATGGTTACGGGAAACGAACTCCAGCCAGCGAATACCCAACAAAAGGCCGTGGCGGTAAAGGGATGAAGACTCTAAAAGTTGCAGAGAAAAACGGCTACCTTGCTGGTCTGACCACAGTTAATGGAGATGAAGATATCATGGTCATTACAGACACAGGTGTCATTATCCGAACCAGTGTAGCCAATATCTCGCAAACTGGCCGTTCGACCATGGGTGTTAAAGTCATGCGATTGGACCAAGATGCACACATTATGACTTTTGCCTTGGTAGACGCAGCTGATGAAAAGGAAACTGAGGAATAAGATGGGAAAAGACCAATCAACAAAAAAGAAGCGCTCCTCTCTTTGGAGAAATATTCTATCGGGAATTTTGATTATTCTAGCGATCTGCTTGATTTTTAATAGCTCTATTCGAAATATGATTATCGCCTGGAACAGTAATCGTTATCAGGTGACACAGGTGTCTGAAGAGGAAATTGAGCAAAACAAACAAGCAAGTTCTACTTTTGATTTCGAACAAGTAGAATCTATTTCAACTGAAGCAGTTTTGAAGGCCCAGTGGGAAGCTCAAAACTTGCCTGTAATTGGTGGTATAGCAATTCCAGATTTAAAGATCAACCTGCCGATTTTTAAAGGCTTGGACAATGTAGCTCTTATGTACGGAGCTGGTACCATGAAAGAGGACCAGGTTATGGGGCAAGGTAACTATGCCCTAGCAAGCCATCATATATTTGGAATTGCAGGAGCCAGTGATACCCTTTTTTCACCCCTGGAACATGCAAAAGAGGGTATGAAAATCTACTTAACGGACAAAACAAATGTTTATACTTATATTGTAACTAGTGTTGAAGTTGTGACACCAGAAAGCGTCTATGTGATTGATGATGTTGAAGGGAAGAACCAAGTAACGCTTGTAACTTGTGAAGACGCAGCAGCCACAATGCGAACAATTGTTCAAGGAGAGCTTGAGACGGTAACCGCTTTTGATGAGACAGATGCAGAGATTTTAGATTCATTTGAAATTTCTTACAATCAAATTCAACTTTAAAAAGAGAGCAAGGCTCTCTTTTTTTTTTCGAATAGAAGAAGTAGGAGGATGATAAAAAATGTATAGTATATCATTTCATCAGAATTCATTATTACCAAGAGAGCGACTTCTAGAAGTTGGACCTGAAGGACTTAGTAATCAAGAATTGCTGTCGATTTTTATTCGAACTGGCACCAAGCAGCACCCAGTCCAGGAATTGGCTACAAAAATCCTAAAAGAGGTGGATCATCTGGCAAATTTGAAGGGAATGTCCATTGAAGAATTACAATCGATTTGCGGAATTGGTCGCGTCAAAGCAATTGAAATTCAAGCCATGATTGAATTGGGGCGTAGGATTCACCAGTCCGAAATCACCCTAAAACAAAAAGTTTTAGGCAGTGAGATGCTAGCTTCTCGTATGATGCAGGAGTTAGGAGATAAAAAGCAAGAGCATCTGGTAGCTATTTATTTGGATACCCAAAACCGCATCATTCAGCAGAAAACGATTTTCATCGGAAGTGTCAATAAGTCTATCGCAGAACCAAGAGAGATTCTCTACTATGCTGTCAAAAACATGGCAACAAGTGTGATTATAGTTCATAATCATCCATCTGGCTCTGTTCAGCCAAGTAAGAATGATCTCTTGTTTACTCAGGCATTAAAAAAGTCCTGCAATATGCTAGGACTTGTACTTTTGGACCATCTAATCGTTGGAAAGTCGCGTTATTTTAGTTTTCGAGAAGAGGGGGAATTGGTTGATAGCTTCAACTAGTCTTTTCTCATGAAGTAGAGCAAGGTTTGTAGTTCACTTGTCAAATCTACGTACTGGACTACAACATCTTTTGGAACAGAAAGATTGACAGGTGAAAAGCTCAGAATGCCTTTTACACCAGCAGCTACTAAGATATTTGCAACCTCTTGTGCCTTATTACTCGGGACAGTTAAGATGGCAGTTTGTGACTTGGCTTCCTTGATTTTTTCTTCAATTTCAGAAATGGCATAGATAGGAATTCCTGCATCCACAGTTCCAACAGCAGGATTTTCATCTGCTTCAAAGGCCATCACGATTTTCATTTTATTGCGCTCATGGAATCGATAGTGGAGTAGGGCTCGTCCCATGTTACCAACTCCGACAAGCATAACATTAGTGATGGAATTATCGTTTAGGATGTCTGCGAAAAATTCCATTAGTTTTTTCACATCATAACCGAAACCACGGCGACCTAATTCACCGAAATAAGAAAAGTCCCTTCTGACGGTTGCGGCATCAATGCCAATGGCTTCAGCGATTTCTTTGGAACTAGCTTTTTCAATATTTTCTGCATTAAAGCGTTTAAAAATACGGTAGTAGAGCGACAGACGCTTGGCTGTTGCTCTTGGGATAGACGATTTTTCGTTCTTCACTCGATATTCTCCTTCAGTTTCTAAAAATATTCTAGATTAAGTTTGTGAATATTGCAACAGATTAGCTTGGAAAATGACAAGAAAAATCTGGTTTTACAAAAGCAGAGGATTTGTGAAATCGTTGCTAAGAAAACCAGATAGTTGATTATAGACTTTGTAAAAAGTGATAAACTTGACCAATCGAACCAGTAAAGCCCAAGTCTTCACCGTCTTTTGTAAGTGACAGAACAGGATAATAATCGGGTAAGGTAAGGCAGCCAGAAAATGCTAGCTGAGCAGCAGTCAGATCAGGAAATTCTTGGCTTCGAACTTGCTGATAGGCATCTTTATAGGTAATATTAATCATATTTACCTCTCAATCTTGTTAAAGATGTTGCGATCAACAAGACTTTCTAGCAAAAAGTAAAATTTTTCTTGAATAACTGGGTTGCTATTTTCTTTGAAGATATTGACAATACGCAAACCGGATTGGTCTGTAATATTGATTTTAAAGGCAGTCAAATCTTTATTAATAATGATTTTCAGCAGAAATCCTTTTTTTGAATTCGGAATTTCTTCAAGGAGACGAGTCAATTGAAAATGCCCTGCTTTTGTTTCTTCGAAAGTGGTGTCCTTTAAAGTATATTTTTTAATCTGAGGACTGATTTCGTAGGTATATAAACAGTCTTTCAAGCTGACGGATGTTTCAAAAGCCATATTAAACTCCTAATATAAGTGATAGTTGATGAATTAATTGATTAATTTCTTCCTTGGTGTTGGATTCCGCCAAGCTAATTCGAAGGGATTCTTTCAAACGATGTGAATCCTTTCCATAGAGAGCTTCTAAAACATGACTAGTTTGGACGACGCCAGAGGTACAGGCAGAGCCACTAGAGAGGGCAATACCTGCCAAATCAAGTCGCATAAGCACCTGCTCGTTAAGCGTATCTGGTAAACCAACATTCAAGACATATGGAAGATGATTCTTTGGTAAATTTAGATAGTGAGGGAGTGGACTCAGCTGTTCAAGAAAATAGTCTTTTAAATCTTGGACAAGCTTCGTATTGTTCTCTATGTTTTCCAACTGTTGTGTCAAGGCTGTTGCCATAGCAGCAATACCTGCAAGGTTTTCAGTTCCAGCTCGACGTTGTCCTTCCTGCTTGCCGCCGTGTATCAAGGCATGAAAATGCATGTCAGCAGCATACAGAAAACCGACCCCTCGGGGTCCATGAAATTTATGGGCCGATGCTGAAAGAAAATCAATGGCTAGATCTGTTAGCTGAATCGGTAGTTTCCCGATAGCCTGGACGGCATCCACATGGAAGCGAGCAGGGTGATCAGCAAGAACTGATGCAATCTCTTCGATGGGAAGAATCATACCAGTTTCATTATTTACATACATGATTGAAACGAGAATGGTATCAGCTCTTAGTGCCTCTTTCACATGTTGAGCCGATATGCTACCATCTACTGGTTGTAGATAGGTTACTTCAAAACCATGTTGTGTTGCTAAATAGTCCATGGTTTCCAAAACGGAATGGTGCTCGATAGCAGTGGTTATTATGTGTTTGCCTTTGCTTTGGTTAGCTAAGGCATAGCCTTTAATTGCGAGATTGTTGGCTTCTGACCCTCCTGATGTAAAGACAATCTGGTCAGTATGAACACCAATAGCAGTTGCGATGGTTTGTCGTGACTGACGCAATTCTTTATGGGCCAATCTACCCGCACTATGAATACTGGATGGATTACCATAAACTGTTTGGGCGATGGATAAATAAGTTTCTAAGGCTGCTGGAGACATGGGAGTCGTTGCAGCATGGTCGAAATAAATCAAACGATCTCCTAGTTGTGTTTTTCAGGTTGAGCGACATTGAAGAGCGGGCTGATTGGACGGCGTTCTTGGATACGAATAATGGCATCCGCAATCAAGTCACTTGCAGTAAGGAAAGCAATATTTTTTGGATGTTGTTCTATGCTTGCAACAGAGTCTGTTACCAAGATTTCTTTGATAGGTGCTTGATCTAAGAGTTGAGCAGCAGTTCCAGCGAATAAGCCATGGCTAGCAACTGCATAAATTTCAGTAGCTCCGCCTTCTTGAACAATTTTAGCTGCTTCTGAGAAGGTTTTACCTGTATTTAGGATATCATCAATCAAAATCGCGCGTTTACCTGCAACATCGCCGATAATATACCCTTCTGCACGGTCAGAATCATCTTGAGCGTAGTCGATAATGGCAATTGGCGAGTCCAAATGCTCAGCTAAGCCACGCGCACGCTTGATTCCAGAATTTTTTGGACTGACGATAACAACATCTTCACCACACAGCCCTTTTTCCAAGTAGTGGCTCGCAAAAAGAGGTACAGTAAAGAGGTTATCGACTGGAATGTCGAAGAAACCTTGAACTTGAACCGCATGAAGGTCAAGTGTCAAAACGCGGTCTACGCCAGCTTTCACCAGCATGTTTGCTACCAATTTTGCTGTGATTGGTTCACGAGGAGAAGCTGTACGATCTTGACGAGCGTAGCCAAAGTAAGGCATAACAACGGTAACGGTGTTAGCTGATGCACGTTTGCAAGCATCAACCATGATGAGTAGTTCCCAGAGGTGGTTATTTACTGGGTAGCTAGTAGATTGGATGATATAAACGTCAACACCACGAACACTTTCTTCAATGTTGATTTGAATTTCTCCATCAGAGAATTGACGTGACGAGACCTTTCCAAGTGGAATGCCAGCAGACTGAGCAATTTTTTCTGCAATCTGAGGATTTCCGTTAAGAGTAAATAGTTTGATTTGCTTGTCACCGTATGGCTGTACCATGAAATAAACTCCTTTTTTGTTTTCAACTCTGTCCAAGCCTTTTGGACCCTAACTGTTTTCTATTTTATCAAAAAAATCCATATTTTTCAGTAAAAAAAATCTATTGTCCTTTATTTTGCGGACAATAGATTTTTTGCTGTTCGTGCCACTTTGCTCTGAGCATAGCGAAATGGAATAGCATGTTTGGCCAGAAAGGCTTGGAAATCTTTTTCACCTTTGCTAGCTTGATGAACTTCCAGTTCCAGTTCAAAATCAATCTGATCACCATAAATATTTTTATCAAGGGCCATCAAGCCAATGTCAGACTCCATTTCCTTTCGTTGGGTGGTAAGGGTGCCCCAGACAGATAGGGGGAGTTGATCCAGATGTTTTTGTTCAAGGCAGGCTTTGATGGGACCATCTGGCAACTGAAAATTGTCAATGAGCCTTTCAGCTTCCTTGAGTTCTAAAGCTTGATTGATTTCCAAATTGCCGATTTCCTGTGGAATTTTTAAAGTCAGTTCTGCACGATCAACAAAGGTACGAATACGGAGAGAGCATTTATTGGCTCTCAATTGAAAATCCGGACTATCGATGTAGTGATTGGTCTGCTTGACCAAAGGAACGGTCTGAAATAAGGGCAGGAGTGCCTGGTAATCCGCTGGTGAAAGCAGTGTTTTAAACTCAATTTCTAAATTTGTCTTGTCCATTCTTTTTTCCTCAATTTATTTCAAAATATTATACACCAAAAAAACGATTCTGACTAGTTTATAAGCCAGAAAGATGCACTGAGAAAAGGAAAATCATAGCTGTTATTTCAGGCTGTATATATACTAAAATCTAGTATATGTGGTATAATATTCCTTGTGCGTATCAATCAAATTTAGGAGGTGCGGATGGAATTTAACTGGGAAAATTTTTTAGATCCCTATATCCAAACAGTTGGAGAATTGAAAATCAAGTTGCGAGGCATTCGCAAACAGTACCATAAGGCCAACCGTCATTCACCGATTGAATTCGTGACAGGTCGAGTCAAGCCTGTTGAGTCCATTAAAGAGAAGATGGCCCTACGCCATATTTCTTACGAGCAGCTAGCGCAAGACATGCAAGATATTGCAGGATTACGGATTATGGTCCAATTCGTTGATGATATCGAAGAAGTCCTAGCTATCTTGAGAAAACGCAAGGACATGCAGATTCTCCATGAAAGAGATTACATCAATAATATGAAGTCTTCCGGCTACCGTTCCTATCATGTAGTTATCTCTTATCCTGTTGATACCATAAATGGCAATGAAACTGTTTTAGCAGAAATTCAAATCAGGACCTTATCAATGAATTTTTGGGCAACCATTGAGCATTCATTGAATTATAAGTATAAGGGTAAGTTCCCTGAAGAAATCAAGAAGCGCTTAGAAATTACAGCAAAAATTGCTTACCAATTAGATGAGGAGATGCGGCAAATCCGAGATGATATACAAGAAGCCCAGGTGCTTTTTAATCCACCAAATCGTAAGGTAAACGATGGTGTCGGAAACAGCGACGATACTGATGAAGAATACAGATAGACTAAAAGTAGCCTTGATGGCCAGCCGCAATCCGAAGAGTCAAGAAGTCTTGCAAAGTCTTTGGACAAAGTTAAAAGAAAAAAATTTCATTCTAACCCCTAAAAATCCAGATGTTGTTATCTCGATAGGGGGGGATGGCATGTTGCTTTCTGCCTTTCACAAGTACGAAAAATTGATTGACCATGTTCGATTTGTAGGGATTCATACTGGTCACCTGGGTTTCTATACAGATTACCGTGATTTTGAAGTCGATAAACTGGTGGATAATCTTGCACTTGATACTGGAGCGCGTGTTTCCTATCCCATTTTAAATGTTAAGGTGAAATTGATGGACGGTCGGGTATTGACCATGCGAGCCTTGAATGAAGCAACCGTTAAGCGCTTGTCTAAAACCATGGTTGCCGATATTTTTATTAATGGTGTAGCCTTTGAGCGTTTTCGTGGTGATGGGATTTCGGTTTCGACACCAACTGGATCCACTGCTTACAATAAATCTTTAGGAGGGGCAGTCCTGCATCCGACTATTGAAGCGCTTCAGATTGCAGAAGTGGCTAGTTTGAATAATCGTGTTTATCGAACTCTTGGATCGTCGATTGTTGTTCCAAAGAAAGATAAGATTGTCATTGAGCCCAAGCATGATGATCGATATTCTATCTCCATCGACAACAAAAACTACACTTATGACAAGATCCAGCAGATTGATTACCAGATTGATCAGAAAAAGATTCATTTTGTAGCCAGTCCAAGTCACACCAGTTTTTGGAATCGGGTCAAGGATGCCTTTATTGGAGAGGTTGAATAGATGCGGTTTGAATTTGTTGCGGACCAACATGTCAAAATCAAGGTTTTCTTGAAAAAACATGGGGTCTCAAAGAGTCTGCTTGCCAAAATCAAATATACAGGTGGTTTGATTTTAGTAAATGGCAGAGAAGAAAAAGCGACCTACTTGCTTGATATCGGTGACAAGGTTACAATTGATATTCCGGCGGAGGAAGATGTAACAGGCCAACTGGAACCAATTGATTTTCCTCTTGATATTCTCTACGAAGATGAGAATTTCTTAGCTATAAACAAGCCAGTTGGCTATGCATCGATTCCTAGTTCCATTCATTCTTCGACCATAGCCAACTTTGTCAAGGGCTATTTGGTCAAGCAAAACTATGAGAACAAGCAGGTGCATATTGTCACGCGCTTAGACCGGGATACTTCTGGCATCATGTTGTTTGCAAAACATGGCTATGCTCATGCTCGTTTGGACAAACAGCTACAAGCCAAGATCATTCTCAAACGGTATTTTGCCTTGGTTCAAGGTTCGGGCCAACTTGATGTAGTTGGAGAAATTATTGCTCCAATTGGTCGTCCGACAGATAGCATTATCACACGCTGTGTGACAAAGGATGGCAAGTATGCCCATACTTCCTATCGTGTCGTTCAGTCTTGGGGAGATGTTCATCTAGTGGATATTCAACTTCATACTGGTCGAACCCACCAGATTCGGGTGCATTTTTCCCATATTGGTTTTCCTTTACTGGGAGATGATCTGTACGGGGGGAGTTTAGAATTAGGCATTGAACGACAGGCTTTGCATTGCCATAATCTAGCTTTCGACAATCCTTTTACAGCCGAAAGGATTGATTTAGAGTCGATCTTGCCAGATGATTTTCAGGCTGTCATAAAATTGTTAAATAATTAAAAAAAATTTTTTAAGGAGAATTTAGATGGAAATTCGGAATTTATTTGGTGAAATGAAGCAAAAAATCGTAGGTAAAAAACTACGGATCGTTTTCCCAGAAGGAACGGATGAGCGTGTGGTTCGTGCAGCTGCTCGTTTGAAATTTGAAGGTTTGGTAGAGCCAATTATTCTAGGTGTACCTGAAGATGTTCATACTTTGTTGACAGACTTTGGTTTTTCAAACCCAGGTATTACTGTGATTGATCCGAATAACTATGCCAATTTTGATTCAATGAAGCAAGAATTTGTAACACTTCGTAAAGGCAAGGTTGATGAGGCGCAGGCAGATGAAATTTTGCGTGACGTAAACTACTTCGGTGTTATGTTGGTTCAACTTGGCTTGGCTGAAGGTATGGTGTCAGGTGCTATCCACTCAACAGCAGATACTGTACGTCCTGCCCTTCAAATCATTAAGACAAAACCAGGTGTAAAACGTACGTCAGGTGTCTTCTTGATGGTTAAAGACCAACACAAGTTTGTCTTTGGTGACTGTGCAATCAACATTGAACCAGATGCAGAAACCTTGGCAGAGATTGCAATCCAATCAGCAGAAACTGCTAAAACATTTGGTATCGATCCGAAAGTAGCAATGATTTCATATTCTACAAAAGGTTCAGGCTCAGGTCCACGTGTTGATAAGGTTGTAGAAGCAACTCGCTTGGCTCAAGAACTTCGCCCAGACCTTTTGATTGACGGAGAATTGCAGATGGATGCTGCCTTGGTTCCTGATACAGCACGTTTGAAAGCACCTGGAAGTCCAGTAGCAGGTCAAGCAAATGTCTTTGTCTTCCCAGCTATTGAAGCAGGCAACATTACTTACAAAGTAGTTGAGCGACTTGGAGGCTACGAAGCGGTAGGTCCGGTCTTGCAAGGTTTGAATAAGCCTGTGAACGATCTTTCACGTGGATGCAGTTCAGAAGATGTTTACAAGCTTGGTATCATCACAGCTGCACAAGCAGTAGCGGCTTTGTAATATGAAAGAACTGGTTCGGTATTTTCATGCATATCTCAAAGAGGCTATCTTAGCCCCCCTCTTCAAACTACTGGAGGCCAGTTTTGAATTGGTGGTTCCGCTTATTATCGCCATGATTATTGACCAGGTAATACCCAATAGCAACCAAGGAAACTTGGTTGCTATGATTTTATATCTGGTTGCTTTGGCGATTGTTGGCGTAGTGGTTTCGTTGACAGCTCAATATTTTGCAGCCAAGGCAGCAGTTGGCTTTACCAAGGATTTGACTCAGGATCTGTATCAAAAAATACTATCTCTTCCCAAGGCTTCTCGAGACAGTTTGTCTTCTTCAAGCCTCTTTACTAGACTAACTAGCGATACTTTGCAGATTCAGTCTGGAATAAACATTTTTCTCCGCCTCTTTCTGAGGGCTCCGATTGTCGTCTTTGGTTCCCTGATAATGGCTTACCTAATAAGTCCAAGCTTGGCAGCCTATTTTGTCAATATGATTTTCCTGCTTTTTCTAGTCGTTACATTCATCAGTTGGGTTACCAGTCGTCATTACCAGAGTATTCGTAAGTTGTTGGATAGCTTGGTTAGCCAGGTGCGTGAAACGATAACAGGTGTTCGAGTGATTTGGGCATTTGGCCAAAAACTGCGTGAAAAAGAAGCATTTGAAAAAGGAAATCAAGCCTATCTTGGTCAGTTAGTGCGTGCAGGAAGATGGTCATCTAGTCTGACACCCTTGACCTATCTGATTGTAAATATGACCTTGATTGTTCTCATTTGGCATGGGAATTTTGCAATTACCTCTAACCAATTGGAACAAGGGATGCTGATTGCCCTTATCAACTATCTCTTGCAAATTTTAGTAGAATTGGTCAAAATGGTCATGGTTATATCCAGTTTGAACCAAAGTTTTATCGCTGCTAAACGCGTTCAGGCAATCTTAGACCAGCAGTCAGAAGATGTAGAAGCTCCCCTATCAAACACTCAAACGGATCAAGTTAATCTTGTTTTGTCTGTCCAAGATTTGACCTTTACCTATCCCAGAGCATCTCAGCCAGCCTTGGAAAATCTCAGTTTTCAGCTAGAGAAGGGGCAGTTTATGGGCATTATCGGGGGAACAGGTTCTGGTAAATCAACCTTGATCGACCTCCTATTGAAACTCTATCCTTCAGCAGATGATCAAATCCGTTTGTATCAGGAGGGGAGCAGTCCATCCACACTGGCTGACTGGCGGGGACAGTTTTCCCTTGTGCCACAGCAGGCCCAGCTCTTTTCAGGGACAGTTCGTTCAAATCTGACCATAGGTGGCGTGTACAGCGATGAGAAATTGTGGTGGGCACTGGAAATAGCTCAGGCCAAGGATTTTCTCTTGGAAAAGACTGGATTGGACACAGAAGTAGAATCCTTTGGAAGAAATTTTTCTGGCGGTCAACGGCAACGGATAACCATTGCCAGAGCCTTGGTACAGGAAGCTCCGATTTTGGTATTGGACGATGCGACATCTGCTCTGGACTATCTGACGGAAAGTCGATTGTTTGCGGCGATTCGTCAGGAATTACCAGACCAGACTATGATTGTCATCAGTCAACGGACGAACAGTCTCAAGGTTGCTGACCAGATTCTAGTGCTGGACAAGGGGAAACAAGTGGGGCTAGGCCGTCACCAAGACTTGTTAGAAAGCTCTGCTATTTACTATGACATCGATCAATCGCAACAGAGTCAGGAGGTGGAGGCATGAGAAAAAATGTATTCAACTCTTTAGTGGCTCTACTTTGGCGTAAACCTTTTTCTTTGCTGGTCTTGATAGTGGGAACGCTTTGCCAGGTTTTGTTAACTGTTTATCAACCGATTTTGATGGGGCGGGCCTTGGATTTGATTCTGGACGGTGATGGGCAAGCTTTTTTTAGCGTACTGGTTCAGATGGGGGCGGTGGTACTTACCAATACTCTGGTCCAATGGTACCTCCCTTTGGCAAGCAATCGTTTGATTTATGATCTGATGGCGGAACTACGCCAGCAAGTTTATGATAAGTTGCATCGCTTGCCTCTATCTTTTCTTGATAGGCAATCGGTCGGAGATTTGGTTGCAAGGATTTCGACAGATAGCGAGCAGTTGACCAATGGACTATTGATGATTTTTAACCAATTTTTCCTTGGTATTTTAACAATTTTATTGACCATTGTTACGATGGCGCGTTTGGATTGGATTATGATGCTTGTTGTAGTGGCTTTGACACCATTGAGTCTCTTGGTGGCTCAAACTATTGCTCGAAAAAGTTATACCTATTATCAGCAGCAAACCACTGCTCGTGGCCGTCAAAGTCGCTTTTTGGAAGAAAGTATTAGCCAACTGAGCTTGATTCAGAGCTTTAATGCTCAAGAGCAGTTTCAGAAAGATTTTGTCGAAGAAAATTCTCAATATGCCCATTATTCGCAAGCTGCCATCTTTGTCTCTTCAACTATAAACCCTAGCACCCGATTCATCAATGCCTTAATTTATGCGCTTTTGGCTGGCTTGGGAGCTCTGCGGATTATGGCTGGTAGCTTTACGATTGGTGAATTAACGACCTTCCTCAACTACGCAAGCCAATACACCAAGCCCTTCAACGATATATCTTCGGTTTTATCAGAATTGCAGAGCGCTTTAGCCTGTGCCGAGAGGCTTTTTGCAATTCTTGACCAGGATGATGTGGAAGAAAGAGGGCAGTGCGCTGAAATAACAGAGGTTAAAGGACAGATTGATTTCAAGCAAGTTGCTTTTTCCTACAATCCTAACAAGCCCCTTATTCAAAATCTGAATCTATCTGTACCAGCAGGTGCCAAAGTGGCCATTGTGGGACCGACCGGAGCTGGTAAGTCTACCCTCATCAATCTACTCATGCGTTTTTATGAAGTCAATCAAGGGCAGATTTTACTAGATGGTCAGCCTGTGACCAAGTACAGTCGCGAAGACTTGCGACAGCAGATTGGTATGGTCTTACAAGAAACCTGGATTAAGTCGGCTAGCGTTCATGATAATATTGCCTACGGCTATCCCAATGCTACTCGAGAATCGGTGATAGAAGCAGCCCAGGCTGCTAATGCAGATTTCTTTATTCGCCAGTTGCCAGATGGCTATGACACTGTCCTGGTAGATGGAGGAGCTTCCATATCTCAAGGACAACGGCAGTTGCTGGCCATTGCACGAGTTTTTGTCAAGCTACCAAAAATCTTAATCTTAGATGAAGCAACCTCTTCAATCGATACGCGAACGGAGATTTTAGTGCAAGAAGCTTTTGCCAAACTCATGCAGGGGCGAACTAGCTTTATCATCGCCCACCGCCTATCAACCATTCAATCAGCTGATATTATCTTAGTGATGGTTGATGGGGAGATTGTGGAGCAGGGCAATCATGCTCAACTTATGCAAGCCAAGGGTGTTTATTATCAGATGCAGAAAAGTCAAGGGAGTATAGATGACTGATTTACGAAAAGAACTAGCCAATTTTGGCTTACAGCCAATTCAAGTATTAGATGAATATGACATCAGGGAAGCTCAGCCTGGTCAGGTTACTATGGAGGTACGAGTGAAACGAGATTCGCTCAATCCCTATCAACTGGCTCATGGTGGTTATCTCTTTACCTTGGCCGACTCGGTCGCAGGCATGACGGTCTATTCGCTGGGCTATTTTTCAGTAACCCTGCAGTCCAATATCAATTATCTAAAGGCTGCCAAGGAGGGAGATTGCCTGTCCATTAGTGGCAAGTGTCTCCATGACGGTCGGACGACAAAGGTGATAGATGTTGTTATTCAAAACCAAGCTGGCGAACTAGTCGCAAACGCAAGTTTTACCATGTTTGTTACCAAAGAAGTGGGGAGTTAGTTGAAGCTAACTCTCTCTTTTTTTGTTATACTAGACCTATGTTAGATTTGAAAAAATATGGAGTGACTATGTGGGAGGAAGACAAGATAAAAGCCTTCCGCAAGGCACTTTTAGATTGGTATGATACCAACAAGCGTGATTTGCCTTGGCGTCGCACACGAGATCCCTATGCAATCTGGGTATCAGAAATCATGTTGCAACAGACCCGGGTTGATACCGTCATTCCTTACTATGAACGCTTTTTGCACCATTTACCAACCATTCGAGATTTGGCGGTGGCAGAAGAGGAGGTCATTCTCAAACTCTGGGAAGGGCTAGGCTATTATTCTCGCGTCCGCAATATGCAAAAGGCGGCTCAGCAAATGGTGGAACAGTTCGACGGCCAGTTTCCACGGACTTACGAAGAGATTGCTAGCCTCAAGGGCATTGGTCCCTACACGGCTGGAGCTATTGCCAGTATCGCCTTTAACCTGCCAGAACCTGCTGTTGACGGCAATGTCATGCGGGTCTTGAGCCGACTTTTCGAAGTCAATCACGATATCGGAGTGCCTGCCAATCGCAAGATTTTCCAAGCTATGATGGACATCCTGATTGATCCAGACAGACCAGGGGATTTCAACCAAGCCCTCATGGATCTTGGCTCCGACATCGAGGCACCTGTCAATCCACGGCCAGAAGATAGTCCAGTTAAAGCCTTTAGTGCTGCCTATCTCAACGGCACCATGGACAAGTTTCCTATCAAGGCACCCAAGAAAAAGCCTATCCCCGTTGCCTACCAAGGCATGATTATCCGCAACCAGAACAACGAATTTCTCCTCGAGAAAAATCAAAGCAGCCAACTGCTTGCAGGTTTCTGGTCTTTTCCAATTTTGGAAAAAGGGATTGTCCTAGACAAACAAGTTTCCCTCTTCGAAGTTGCAGAAGAGCCTGTTCAGCCAGATACAAGGCAGAGCTTTACAGACCAGTATGGACTGACAGTCGACTGGCAGGATGAAGAATTTCCCTCTGTTCAACACATTTTCAGCCACCGCAAATGGCAGATTGACTTGACAGAAGGAATTGCTACCGGAGCTAGTTTTCCAGAGGACCTTGAAATCAAGTGGGTTGCTGCTGAAGACTTCCATGCCTACCCTTTCGCGAAACCCCAACAGAAGATGTGGGAATCCTATTTGGCAACTAAAAATAAGAAATAAAAAATTTGTTTGTTTTGAGCATACAATTTTTTGATTTATTTTTTTAAAGGTGGTAAGATAGACTTAGAAAAGGAAAGCGGTTGCTAAATGATAAGAAGGAGGAAAGGGTTTAGCAATCCGATAAATTACAACTACTGGTTTCCAATAGGGAAATCAATAGAGGAAAAGTCTGTTGTGCCATTCTCACATATATTTCACATATATAACTCATGCTCTAGTAGCTAGCTGTCTGAAAAAATTTGCCACCATTCTTATCTTGGAATCAGAAAATGTTGAGTTCAAGAGGGGTTGGACTGTCCGAGATAAGGATAGAATCATTATAAAACTTTAACATGCAAACTCCGCACTTTATGACAAGTAGTATGATACCTCTTTGTAAATGGTAGGAAACGATTAAATAAAAAAGTAATTAGCAGCAATGGACTTTTCCGATTTATGAAATAAAGTGGAGGCTTTCGCCTCCATTTTTTATTGACTTTCTGTCCAGAAGGTTCTGAAAGGTGCCTGATAAAAAAACGTCATGTTTGATGGTCGGCTATGTTTATGCAACAAAAAAGACAAACAATTCGTTGTTTGTCTTTTGTTGAACCTAAAGGATTAGCCAACAAATTCGTTGATTTCTTTTTCGATGTTGTTGATTTTTTCTTCTGCTTCAGCAAGTGTTTCACCAACAGTTGCGATATAGAATTTGATTTTTGGTTCTGTTCCTGAAGGACGGACAGCGAACCAAGAATCATCTGCCAAGGTGTATTTCAAGACATCTGATGGAGGAGTAGTGAGTTTTTCAACGTTTCCAAGTTTGTCTGTCTTGGTTTGTAGGGCAAAGTCTTCAAAGACTGCAATGTCTGTCGCGTTGAATTGTGCTGGTGAGTTATCGCGGAATTTAGCCATGATTGCCTTGATTTGCTCTGCACCATCTTTACCAGAAAGGGTAACAGAAATTGTTTTCTCAGCAAAGTAGCCGTATTCTTTGAAGATTTCATCGATACCGTCAGCAAGTGTCATGCCACGTGAACGGTAGTAGGCAGCAATTTCAGCAACCATAAGTACAGCCTGGATAGCATCCTTGTCACGTACGAATGGCTTGATGAGATAACCAAAGCTTTCTTCAAAACCAAACATGTAGGTATGGTTGTGTTTTTCTTCAAACTCTTGGATTTTCTCAGCGATGAATTTGAAACCTGTCAAGACGTTGAACATGGTAGCGCCGTAGCTTTCAGCAATCTTGGTTACCAACTCAGTTGAAACGATTGACTTAGCAAGGGCAGCGTTTGCAGGAAGTGTGCCAGCTTGCTTGTGGGCTTCAAGGATGTATTTAGCAATGATTGCGCCGATTTGGTTACCAGAGAGGTTCCAGTATGAACCGTCAGCTTGACGAACTTCAACACCAACACGGTCAGCGTCAGGATCAGTTGCAAGAAGGACATCTGCACCGACTTGGCGGCCGAGTTCTTCCGCAAGGGCAAAGGCTGCTTGGCTTTCTGGGTTTGGAGAAGCGACAGTAGAGAAGTCAGGGTCGGCAGTTGCTTGAGCTTCCACAACTTGAACAGACTCAAAACCAGCTTGTGCCAGTGCACGACGAGCCAACATTTCCCCTGTACCATGAAGTGGTGTGTAGACAATCTTCATGTCCTTACCGTACTCAGCAATCAAGTCAGGATTAATGTTGAGGTCTTTGAGTTCTTCCAAGTATTTGACATCAGTTTCTTCGCCAAGAACTGTAATCAAGCCATTTTCCTTACTTACTTCAAGGTCAGCCAATTCAACTGCAAATGGATTGTCGATGGCACGGATGAAGTTAGTAAGAGCATCTGCATCAGCAGGTGGCATTTGTCCGCCGTCTTCACCGTAAACCTTGTAGCCGTTAAATTCTTTCGGGTTGTGACTGGCAGTCACCATGATACCTGCTATGGCATTGTAATGGCGTACAGCGAATGACAACTCAGGAGTTGGGCGGAGGCTTTCAAAGACATAAGACTTGATACCATGTGCTGCCAACACTTGAGCTGATTCAAAGGCGAATTCAGGAGAGAAGTGGCGTGAGTCGTAGGCGATAGCTACACCACGTTTTTTAGCTTCTTCACCTTTTGATTCTACCAATTTTGCCAAACCTTCAGTAGCTTGACGGACTACAAATACGTTGATGCGGTTGGTACCAGCGCCAATATAGCCACGCATACCAGCTGTACCAAATTCAAGATTTGTATAGAAGGCATCTTCTTTTGTTTTTTCATCCATTGCGACTAATTCTTCACGCAAGTAGTCTGGAAGGTCCGCAAAGTCCAGCCATGTTTGATAGGTTTCTTGATAAGTCATCGCATATCTCCTTAAAAATTTTTCTATTAAACGCTTTCATTATACCATGTTTGAAAAGAAAAATCACGCTTTCACGTGATTTTCTGATATTTATTTTTTAACTTTCTGTAAAACCGGAACAATGGCCAAAACAAGACTGATAGAAATAATCAACTCTGCCAAGGTATTGAAGGAAACGATTGAAGCCAGGAGAGCTTGAATATTGCTAGCATAGACAGATCCGAACAGGAAGAAGATACCCGAGAGAACAAACAAAGTATTGGTCAATGTACCAGTTGCAGCAGCCAAAGCCAATCCAGTACGGTTTGACATGGCTTTATAGACATAGAATGGGGTAATCCCGATGAGGATACGAGGAAGGACTGCGATGAGAATGGAATTAAAATTACCATTTTCTACAAATGGAGAGAAAACATAACTCATGGGACCCAACAATATAGTGTTACGAATCATACTCATAACCCCCATGAAGCCTCCCAACTGTGCTCCAATTTTCGGTCCATAGATGATACTGGCAACGATGACTGGAATATGGGTAATGGTTGGTTTGATAGGGAGGACAAAAGCGGCAAAAATTGCTTGACTGATGGATTCAAGAACAATCATAATGGCAATAAAAATAGCTAGGGTTGCAACTTGATTGGATTTTTTATTTTTCACTGAGCGTTCGACTCACTTTCTCTAAAATAATATCAATTTCGGCGAGGGCGCCAGTCCCAAAATCGCCACAAGCCAACAAGGCTTCTCGAGGCTTGATTTCCTGAAAACCAAATTTTTCAAGCAATTGGAGATTGCGTTGGGTAGCAGGATTGAGATACATATTGGTATTCATTGCAGGAGCAAGAAGTTTAGGTACTCCAATAGGTAGAGCCAGGGCAACAGTTGAGACAGGGTCGTCTGCCAAGCCATGAGCTAGTTTGGCAATGCTATTGGCAGAGGCTGGAGCTAGCAAAAACAAATCCGTTCCCTTTGCGATATCGATGTGCTTGATGGAACGGGGCTCCTCTTCTTGCATAATATTAGTATGAACTATATTTTTCGACAGAGCTTGCAAGGTTAAGGGAGTAATAAACTGTGTAGCTGATTCTGTCATTAAAACCGTCACTTGATGACCTTGCTTGGTCAGTTGGCTGGTCAAATCTGCTGATTTATAAGCAGATATGGAACCAGAAACAGCTAGAGTGATATTTGCCATTGCTTTATTCCCCTTTCTGAACACTTTTCAAAATCAATTCTGCAATTTCTTCCTTAGTTTTTGCCAAGACGGTATCATCCTTGGACACCAAATAGGCATGATGATAGTTGGGACCAATTTCTGATAAATCATTGGCAACAATGTAGTCTGCCTTGTTCTTGTCCAGACTTTCTCTTGCAACAGAAAAGAGTTCTTCTTTTGAAACATCGACCAAGAGTTTAAAGCCAATTAATTGGATAGCAGGATTCCAGTCTTTTACAAGCGAAATAACCTTAGGGGTTTTCTTGAGCAAGAGAACCTGGTAGTCATCCTTGGAAGAAATTTTTGTTTCAGTATTGCTTCTGGTCAATAAATCTGAGAGATGCTCGGCTTGCTCTGCCTCTTCTAAACCAGTCATATAAACAGGAGTATAGTCAGAAACAGCCATACTATGAATGAGGACTTGGTGCTGCGGAACAAGTTTTTCTAAACATGCTTTGAGGCTTTCTACATTAGTAATTTCATGGATGACTAAACCAGAGGTCGGCGAGGGTTTTACCGCAGCCTTGGTTGTGACCAATGTGACCTGATGCCCAGCTTTTAAAAAAGTTTCTGCCACTATTTTTCCTAAGTGACCTGTTGCGTGGTTGGTGATGGAGCGAACGCGGTCAATAGCTTCGCTCGTCCCACCAGAAGTAATCAAGATTTTCATGGTCCTATTTTACTAGAAATAACTATTTTCGTAAAGTTTTCAAGACCAAGTTCAGTTTAAAAATACTAAAACAAGATATTAGAGAAAACTGGGCGTTGACTAAGTGAAAAAATCCGTACGATCTTTAGAAAATTGCATCTAAATTTAGCAAAAAGCAAAATTTTTGATATACTACAACTAGCAAATAGAATGGAGTTAGCAATGAAAACCGATATTGAAATCGCTCAAAGTGTAGAATTAAAGCCCATCACAGAAATCGTTGAAAAAATTGGTATCAGCTTTGATGATATTGAACTCTATGGAAAATACAAGGCTAAATTATCTTTTGATAAGATCAATGCTGTTAAGGACAATGAACCAGGCAAGTTAATTTTGGTGACGGCTATCAACCCGACCCCTGCTGGAGAAGGCAAGTCAACGGTAACCATTGGACTGGCGGATGCCCTGTCTAAAATTGGTAAGAAAACCATGATCGCCCTCCGTGAACCATCTTTGGGGCCTGTAATGGGGATCAAGGGTGGAGCTGCAGGCGGTGGCTATGCTCAAGTCTTGCCAATGGAAGACATTAACCTGCATTTTACAGGAGATATGCACGCCATTACCACAGCAAACAACGCTCTTTCAGCCTTGATCGATAACCATATCCACCAAGGAAATGCGATTGGGATTGATCAACGTCGTATTATCTGGAAACGTGTTGTGGACCTCAACGATCGTGCCCTTCGTAAGGTAACAGTCGGCTTGGGTGGTCCGCTCAATGGCATTCCACGTGAAGATGGATTTGATATTACTGTTGCTTCTGAGATTATGGCTATCTTGTGTTTAGCGACAGATATCAATGATTTGAAAGAACGCTTGGCAAATATTGTGATTGGTTATCGTTTCGATCGCAGTCCTGTCTATGTGCGTGATTTGGCGGTGGAGGGTGCTTTGACCCTCATTTTGAAGGATGCCATTAAACCAAACCTTGTCCAAACCATCTATGGCACGTCAGCCTTTGTTCATGGTGGACCATTTGCTAACATCGCCCACGGCTGTAACTCAGTTCTTGCAACAACTACAGCTCTGCGATTGGCCGACTATACTGTCACAGAAGCAGGATTTGGTGCCGACTTGGGTGCAGAGAAGTTCCTTGACATCAAGGTGCCAAACTTACCAAAAGCACCCGATGCCGTTGTCATCGTCGCAACTCTTCGTGCCCTCAAAATGCATGGTGGGGTGAACAAGGCAGAGCTTTCTAGCGAGAACGTTGAAGCAGTCAAAGCTGGATTTGCCAACCTCAAACGCCATGTGGAAAATATCCGCAAGTATGGTATTCCAGCAGTTGTTGCTATCAATGAATTCGTCTCCGATACCGCTGATGAAATTGCTGCTTTGAAAGAACTTTGTGACCAGATTGGCGTACCTGTGGAATTAGCAAGCGTATGGGCAAATGGAGCTGATGGTGGTGTCGAATTGGCTGAAACTGTTGTTGCTACTATTGATAACCAAGCAGCAAACTACCAACGTCTCTACAAGTCTGAAGACAGCTTGGAAGAAAAAGTGACTAAAATTGTTACGCAAATCTACGGTGGTAGAGGAGTCGTTTTCGAGAAAAAAGCCCGTAATCAATTGGCTGAATTTGCTAAGAATGGCTGGGACAAGTTGCCAGTCTGCATGGCTAAAACCCAGTATAGCTTCTCTGATGATCAGTTTGCACTGGGGGCGCCGACTGACTTTGACATTACAGTCCGTGAATTTGTTCCAAAATTGGGAGCAGGCTTCATCGTAGCTCTTACCGGAGATGTCATGACCATGCCAGGTTTGCCCAAAGCCCCTGCAGCCCTCAATATGGACGTGGCAGAAGATGGGACAGCAATCGGTTTGTTCTAATCAGAATGAACAGAAAAAATCCGCTCGGTTGGGCGGATTTTTCTATTACTCTGGTAGTTGATCAACTGTTCTATAGGCAAGAAGTCCTAGTAAGACACTAGCCATCGGAAGCAGGGTTGTCAAAATACCTGTATGCAATGGGGAGTTGAAGAAGAAGTGAAGACAGATACTGGCTGTAATCCACAGTAGACCTTGAACAGTTGACATGGCTTTTTGTTTGGTAAAAAGTGCCACCATACCAACAGCAAAGAGCATGGTAAATACCCAGTGGGTCCAACCAGCCTGTCCAACACGACCGATAATGGTCTCAAACCCATCTAGTTTACCAATAAACATATCACGAAAAGTGAACATGATATCTTCAACAATTTGGAAACTAAGACCTGCAATCATACCGCTGACCAAGGCATGTTTGAGAGTCATTTTTCTTGCAATGAGTAAAACTAAGACAACAACTAGAGCCTTGCCAAACTCTTCTGCAAACGGGGCAGAAACAGCAGCCCCCCAGTCATAACGAAAATCATCACTGACCTTAACAATCTCTAGCAAAAAGTAACCGATAGCAGTGTGTCCGTAGTCTGAAAAAGCCACTCCGGCAGTTAGTCCCAAAATCCAACTTAAATGACTGACTTTTTTGGAAATAGCATAGCGGTTTTCCAAGTAGCGGATCAAATAGACCAGGGGAATGATATAAAGGGCAGCAACAGAAATAGTCAGTAAAAATAAGGGGTACTTGGCTTCCATGCCATTTGGTTTGGCCAATTCTTCAAAGATAATCTGACAGCCTTTTACAAAGCCAAAGCTGGCTAAAAGAATCGGGAAATAGGTTTTACAATAGTGTATTATGGTTCGCATTGAAAACTCCTTTGTATTAATTGGTTAGTGTATGAATACATTGTAGCAAAAAATGTGACATTTTGTCTAATTTTTATCTGTTTTTTGCCGAAATGCCGTAAAATTTTACTGTCGTAGCAGAATTGAGCCAAAAATTTTCTTTTTTGATAGACTAATGTTGAAAAAATAAAAGGAGTATTTTATGGAACAATATGATTTAGTAGTCATTGGTTTTGGAAAGGCTGGTAAGACCTTGGCAGGTAAGCTGTCAGCAGCTGGAAAAAAGGTTGCCTTGGTTGAGGAAAATCCTGCTATGTTTGGCGGAACCTGTATCAATATTGGCTGTATTCCAACCAAGACTCTCTTGGTAGCAGCAGATAAAAACTGGACTTTTGAGCAGGTAATGGAGCAAAAGGAAATGGTCACCACTCGCTTGAGGAACAAAAACGAGGCAGTCTTGAAAGGTAGTGGTGCTAATCTTTATCAAGGTCACGCACGTTTTGTTGCGGACAAAGTTGTTGAAGTGTCGGCAGGTGAGGAATCCATCCAACTAACTGCGGAAACTATTGTCATCAATACAGGTGCTAAGTCGCGCGTGCTTCCAATTCCAGGTTTGTTGGATACAGCTCACGTTTATGATAGTACAGGCATTCAGAACTTGGAAACTCGTCCTGGTAAGTTGGCTATTATCGGCGGTGGTAACATTGGACTGGAATTTGCTGGTCTTTATAGCAAACTCGGCAGCCAGTTGACAGTATATGAAGCCAGCTCTGCTATTTTACCAAGAGAAGAGGAAGTGGTTGCCAAGTTAGCCAAGGAGTATATGGAAGAAGCTGGTGTGTCCTTCGAGCTTGGAGCTAACATCGAGCAAGTAGCAGCTGCGGGCGAGCAAGTTGCTGTGACGGTTAATGGTGAAACGGCAATCTTCGATGCTGTCCTCTATGCGACAGGTCGTGTGCCAAACACTGCTGACTTGGGCTTGGAAAATACGGCGATTGAGCGTTTGGAAAATGGTGCTGTTAAGGTGGATGACTACTGTGAAACCACTGTTCCAGGTGTCTACGCAGTGGGCGATGTCAATGGCGGTCCACAATTCACTTACACATCCCTAGACGACTTCCGTATCGTTTTCGGCAAGTTGACTGGAACTGGAACTTACAGCTTGAGCCAACGTAAGTCAATCCCAACCAGTGTCTTTATCACGCCTGTGCTATCTCGTGTCGGTCTGACCGAGAAGGAAGCCAAGGCAGCAGGTTACGACTACATTGCCAATGAATTGCTTGTTGCCAATATGCCACGTGCCCATGTCAATAATGACCTCAAAGGCATTTTCAAGGTTATCGTGGATAAGGAAAGTAAGCTTGTTCTGGGCGCGACTCTCTTTGGTCGCAATTCTGAAGAGTTGATCAACTTGATTGCTATGGCCATTGACAATAAGATTCCTTATACCTACTTCAAAACACAGATTTTCACCCATCCGACTATGGCTGAGAATTTGAATGACGTCTTTAATTTTTAAGCATTTTAAAGGATGAAATTATGTACCCCCTAATCATGTCGACTAGGGGGAATTTTTCTATGTCGTTTCAATCTCTTTTCCTTGTGATAGACTTGTCACGATGTTTATGGAAGCAGTACTTGTTCCAGTTTGATTTTTCTGTCGAGTTCTTTCTGAAAAATCTTGACGAATGTCATTTAAGACCTGCAGGATAACTTTCTCTGGTGCCGTTGGGTCATAGCTGATTTTATTGACCAAGTGGCTATAAAGAAGAGTGTAGTATTTAAGGGCTGTCTTACGGACCTCAAAACTGTTTATCTTTTCACGAGTGCCGGTGTCTTGACTTCTATTTAGATAAATATGATAAGCACTTTCATGACTTTCTCGAAGATTGGCAACAGCTTCATCCAACAGCAGTAGGCTAACATCTTCTGAGTAGGGGGACTTTGCCAGTCGAGCTAGAAGTGAATCCAGTAAAGCAGACGATTCTTGCATGTTGCTAGACCGTGTATATTTGTATAATTTGATGAGTTCTTGCAGGCGGTGATAGGCTTGTAATTTCTCTGGTGTTCGCGCATTTTTAAAGAGTTTTAATCCATTGACAAATGCAGAGTAGTCAGCCTTTCGATTCTTTAAGGCCTTGTTTAGGGCACTAGTCATATCTGAGCCTCGTTTTTGTTTTATACTTTTTTTCAACATGGGCAAGGATTCTTCAAGCTGTGTGATTAAGTCAGTTACCATGGGATCATTGGTGGCTGAACTATATTGTTTCAAGGTATCAACACTAGTGGTGATGAGTTGTGTAAATTCTGCTTGATTCAATCGTTGTGTATATAAAGGGATTCGGATTTTCATTTGTGTACCTCACTATCTTTTTTTATGGTCATCTATTTATTCGAAAATATGTAGGAGAAAAATATGAAATAGAAAAAAATTTTTAAAAAACTTGTCAAATCATATGGTTTTCCTATAATACAATTTTATTTTTTAAAAATTACATTGAAACACAATGATATAAATGTTTAAAAGTGGCAATTCAGTTTGATTTACATGTTTAAAAATTGTTTTTGCAATAAAATCATTGGTTTTGCGAGTTTTCAAATTGAAATGATATGATTCTATTTTCAATAACAAAAAAAGCACGTAGATTTTTCTAGGTGCTTATGTATTTAATAAATTTACTTTCCAAAGTTGGACATCATCATCAAACCCTTGGTATTTTTCAATCCCTAACACATCAAGTGCGGCTACAGCTAAAACACTAATAGGTACTTTGTAGACAGGTAGCAGTTCTTTATCTGTTTTCAAATCAGTCAAGAGAGTCACGGCATTTTCACTAGTATCACGATTTTCAACAACGTTACGAATGAATTTTAATTTGTCCACTATTCCTGCCATTTAGCCCAACTACTTTCTATTCGTTTTAATTCAGCTTCTTTCAATTTCTCTAATCTAATTATAGACTCTTCAGCAACATTATTCAAGCGATAAAAGGCTAATTCAGCATCATAGGCTTTCGTTTCAAATTCAGCCATCATTTTATTTTCAAGTTGTACAAAGCAAGCTCTGAATTCGCCCGTGCCGAAAAATTTTTCTCAGCCACATACCGCCTTGCTTTTTCCTCAAAAGCCTTGACATCGAAGTCATCAACTCGAGCCTTCACTTCAGCCAAAGATAAACCATTCTTATCAGCATACCGTTGTTCAAAGGCTCTAATTTCCTTTTCTAGCTCGTTAAAGTGATAAGAGTATTATTCTTATCTACACTCCTCAGGTAGTAGAAAAAAGAAACTACTCTCTAGCTTAACGAGTCTAAAAACCAGTTTTCATGTTACAATAAGGTATCAACCATTGGAGGTTTTATATGAAATGGAATAAAAAGTTAGCACTGGGTGCTGTATTAGCAACCAGCCTAGTCACCTTGTCTGCTTGTCAATCAATTTCAAATTGGTGGAAAAATACCAAGGAAGAATGGATTGGCTTGGAGATGACGGTACGGACATACGATGAAAATTCTCAATTGATAGATGAAATGTCTGGTAAGTCCCTATCGATTTCGCGGAATGAAGAATTCGACTCTGTGGATGCCGAAGGCTACTCTAATGCGGATTCGTCTGTTTTGAAGGTGACACTTGGCAATTATGAAATTGACCATGTCGGTTCCTCCTTAATTGCAGCAGAAGAGGGGTTGGAAGATTTGTTTGCCAAGTACCAAACTACAGTCGATATTGCCAACTATGACCATTCTATCCCCCTGGTTAATCGCATGGTCTCTAGCCTGAAAAATGATTTTACTGGTAAGGCCAAGGTGGTCTTGATTCGTTCGCAAAACGGGACACCACTTGCGACCTATGTTGGGGATAAGGTATCGCTTTATGCCTCAGATGCACCAAAGACTTCCGAGCTCTTGATTGACGGCAAGCGTTTGATCATCTATCGTTGTGACTATACCATTTATGATAGAGAATTATTGGAGAACTAGATGATAGAAATTCGTTCCGCAAGGATAGAGGACGCTGCAGACCTGGCGGCAATTTATGCACCTTATGTAGAAAAGACCGCTTTTACCTTTGAGACTCAAGTGCCGACTGTGACAGACTTTGCAAGTAGAATAGAAAAGACCTTGGAGAATTTTCCCTATCTAGTCGCTGAAGAAGATGGGCGAGTTGTGGGCTATGCTTATGCATCGACCTACTATGCCCGTGCTGCTTACGATTGGACAGTTGAATTGTCTGTTTATGTCAGTAAAGAAGCACGAGGAAAAGGAATCGGAAGTCTTTTATATGATACTTTGGAAGAGAAATTGAAAGTGCGTGGTTTTAAGAACTTTTTAGCCTGTATTGCCCTGCCAAATCCTGCCTCCCTTGCCCTCCATGAGAAGAGGGGATATGAACAGATGGCGCATTTCAAAAAGGTGGGATATAAATTTGGGACCTGGCATGATATTGTCTGGCTACAAAAATCCTTGGTAGGTGAATGTAATGAAGATTAAAGAATTAGAAAAACGTTTGATGGCGGTAGCAGATGCCAGTCAGGTCCAGCCTATGAAGGCCTACATGAAAAATAACTTTGATTTTCTGGGAGTTCGGACACCTAACCGTCGAACAGTTGCCAAGCAATTTTTCAAAGATTTTAAGGCTCCGGGAATTGACTGGGATTTTGTGGAGGCTTGTTGGGAAAAGCCTTATCGTGAGTTTCAGTATATCGCCATTGATTACCTGGTTACTAAGAAAAAAGACCTGGTTCTAGCTGATTTATCCCGCTTGAAAAAACTGGCTCAAAGCAAGTCTTGGTGGGACAGTATTGACGGTCTTGATAAGTTAGTTGGTAAGATTGTCTTGGACAATCCAGAGGCCAAGCAGACCGTTTTGGAATGGAGTCTTGATGATGATTTCTGGTTGAGGCGAATTGCCATTGACCATCAACTCTTGCAAAAAGAAAAGACAGATACAGAACTTCTAGAGAAAATTCTGGTCAACAATCTCAATCAGACTGAATTTTTCATCAACAAGGCGATTGGCTGGAGTTTGCGGGATTATTCTAAAACCAATCCTGAATGGGTACGGGCTTTCCTTGACACATACCGCTCCCAAATGGCAGGCTTGTCCATTCGCGAAGCCAGTAAGTATATCTAGGAGGAGCCATGTCCAAAGTCTATGAATTTGAAACCCTTATACATCCAGTACCAGATAAGGGCGGAGCCTATGTCATCTTTCCCTATGATATTCGAGAAGAATTTGGTAAGGGAAGGGTAAAAGTCCATGCCAGATTTGATGGTCATCCTTATGATGGCTCCATTGTCAATATGGGAGTTAAGGATGAAGCAGGCAATATCTGTTACATAATAGGCGTTCAAAAAGCTATTCGAGCGGCTATTGGAAAACAGGCTGGCGATAGAGTACAAGTAACCATTCAAGAACGAATGGAGTAATCAGGCTTGCAAATCCTTGAGATTATGGTAGAATAGATTCATGCGATGAGCCGAGTAGTGACTTTGTCACATTCGACGCTAGGGAGGTCTTCATTAGATTGAAACGCAGGAGCGGACCTTGAATAGTTGTGTGAACCTTCTATTCTCATCGGAAACGATGCCCTTGCCCACTTAGGTGGGCTTTTTTTTGTATTTCAGACTTTCCATTTATTGAAATTGTGGTATAATTATGAAATAACAAATTTTTAGAAAATTTTGAAGAATTAACCTAAAGGAGATTTCTATGGCTTATGTAGTAGCTGTTGTTGGTGCAACTGGTGCAGTTGGTGCCCAAATGATAAAAATGTTGGAAGAGTCAACACTTCCAATCGAGAAAGTGCGTTTCCTTGCTTCTGCCCGTTCAGCAGGCAAGACCTTGCAGTTTAAGGGACAGGACATTGTCATTGAAGAAACAACAGAAACAGCCTTTGAAGGAGTGGATATTGCCCTCTTCTCAGCTGGAGGCTCTACATCTGCCAAGTACGCTCCTTATGCGGTAAAAGCAGGAGCTGTAGTAGTTGACAATACCTCTTACTTCCGTCAAAATCCAGATGTACCGTTGGTTGTTCCTGAAGTTAATGCACACGCGCTTGATGCCCATAATGGTATCATTGCTTGTCCAAACTGCTCAACTATTCAGATGATGGTTGCATTGGAGCCTATTCGTCAGAAATGGGGCTTGGAGCGGATTATCGTATCAACCTATCAGGCAGTTTCTGGTGCTGGTATGGGAGCAATCTTGGAAACACAAGCTCAGCTTCGTTCTGTCTTGAATGATGGCGTGGAACCAAAAGCGGTAGAAGCAAATATTCTTCCTTCAGGTGGTGATAAGAAGCACTATCCAATCGGTTTCAATGCGATTCCACAAATTGACCTCTTCACTGAAAATGACTACACTTATGAAGAGATGAAGATGACCAAAGAAACCAAGAAAATCATGGAAGATGACAGCATTGCCGTTTCTGCAACCTGTGTTCGAATTCCAGTCTTGTCTGCTCATTCTGAGTCTGTTTATATTGAGACAAAAGAAATTGCACCGATTGATGAGGTAAAAGCAGCCATTGCAGCCTTCCCAGGTGCTGTTTTGGAAGATGATGTGGCAAACCAAGTATATCCGCAAGCCATTAACGCTGTTGGTAGCCGTGATACCTTTGTCGGTCGTATCCGTAAAGATTTGGATAAGGAAAACGGTATCCACATGTGGGTTGTTTCTGATAACTTGCTCAAGGGTGCTGCATGGAACTCTGTGCAAATCGCTGAGACTCTTCATGAACGTGGTCTAGTTCGTCCAACTGCAGAATTGAAATTTGAATTGAAATAATTAATGGATAGGCTTGATTGAGAACCATTGGTTCAAATCAGCCTTTTTTGGAAAGGAAGTATAAGAGAGGAATGCCATGTCTATTCAAGAGTTACGAGATGTAAAAATTATTACAGCTATGATTACACCATTCAATGAGGATGGTTCGATAAATTATGCAGTCTTGCCCGAGTTGGTTGAGCATCTGTTGTCCCATCACACAGAAGGGATTCTGTTGGCAGGAACAACTGCTGAAAGTCCAACCCTTACTCACGCGGAAGAATTAGAATTATTTGCTGCCGTGCAAAAGATTGTCAACGGTCGTGTCCCCTTGATTGCAGGTATCGGTACCAACGATACGCGCGATTCGATTGAGTTTGCTAAGGAAGTAGCGGCATTCGGAGGCTTTGCGGCTGGTCTTGCCATCGTGCCTTATTACAACAAACCTTCTCAAGAAGGAATGTATCAGCACTTTAAGGCCATTGCAGATGCTTCAGATTTGCCAATCATTATCTACAATATCCCAGGTCGTGTCGTTGTTGAAATGACGCCAGAAACCATGTTGCGTTTGGCAGAACATCCCAATATCATTGGGGTCAAAGAGTGTACCAGCCTTGCCAATATGGCTTACTTGATTGAAAACAAGCCAGAAGATTTCTTGATTTATACAGGTGAGGACGGAGATGCCTTCCATGCCATGAACTTGGGAGCAGACGGTGTAATTTCAGTGGCTTCCCATACAAATGGTGATGAGATGTATGAGATGTTCACAGCCATTGAGCAACAAGATATCCGAACAGCAGCCGCGATTCAACGTAAGTTTATTCCGAAAGTCAATGCCCTCTTCTCCTACCCAAGTCCTGCACCGATTAAGGCAGTTCTTAATTATATGGGATTTGAAGTTGGCCCGCTCCGCTTACCATTGGTACCATGTCCAGAAGAAGATGCCAAACGCATTATCAAAGTTGTCGTTGATGGCGACTACGAAGCAACCAAAGCAACAGTAACAGGAGTCGTAAGACCAGATTATTAAAAAATATTCCATGTAGTGAAACACATCAGATTTCTGATGTGTTTTTTAGTTGCAAGCCTTTTCATTTTTGGGTAATTCTTGTTATAATAGCAAAAACAAATAAGGATCTTGTATGGAAATTATTATTATTGGAGCTTCTTTTGCTGGATTAGCAGCAGCAGTAGAGGCAAGAAAAACCTATCCTCAGGCTAATATTTGTCTGATTGACCAGGAAAAAGAAGTTGGCTATTTTCCCAATGCTTTCAATTGGCGAATGAAAAATCGTATTTCGACTTGGGAAGAAGCTACTTGTCAACTCTATGAGGAAGTCCTTTCTTCGGACATTGAGCTACTCTTGGAAACGCGATTCTTGAGCTTATCTCAGGAGGAAAATGTAATCCAAATCAGTCGAAATGGTCAAGTAACGAATCTTTCTTTTGATTATTTGATTCTTGCTATGGGCTCCTGTCAGGTATGGGAATACCAAAGTCAGGATAGCAGGGAGAGAATTCTATCTTGTAAATCGAAACGAGAGGCTTTGGTAGCATTTGAAAAAATCGCTACTGCCAAAAAGATTGCAGTTATTGGGGCAGGGCAAATTGGCTTGGAAACCATTGATGCTTTATCGGAATATCCCATCGAATTGCAGTTGATTGAGTCACAAGAGTGGCCGCTGGCAAAGTATTTTGATCAAGAGATGACGGAGTTTATCTTAGAGGAATTTGACAGTCGAAATATCAAAACCTATTTCGGTCAAACTGTTAATAAGCTAGAGATTGAGGATGGTAGTTTTGTCTGTGAAACTTATGAAGAAGGCATTCGGGCAGACTTTTGTCTTTTAGCAACGAATTTTAGACCCAATAGTCAGCTCTTGCAAGGGCAATTAGAAATGGATCCAGATGGTTGCTTGGTTGTTGATGCCTTCCTAGAAACCAGTCGTCCAAGAGTTTTTGCGGTTGGCGACCTTATACGACTTCCATTTGCCTTTTTTGGTCAAGCCTATCTCCCAATGATCAACCATGCAATTTTAACAGGTCGTCTAGCAGTTGCAAATTTACAAGAGAAGAAGCGACCATTAAAAGATGTTGTGCGTATTGTCTCCAGTCGGATTTTTGGGATGAATATGACAAGCGTTGGATTGACAGAAAAAGAGGCGCAATTGTGGCTGGACACAGACGTGGTTCGTATCCAGCAACCTTATAGTCAATGGGATAAGGAAAAACTGGATTTCAAGCTGGTTTTGAGCCAGACCGATGGTCGTCTTTTGGGCGGACAATTGATTTCAAAATCGGATCATCTGGCACAAATGAATCAGCTGGCTTTAGCTATTCAGCAAGGATTAGCAATTGATGATTTGTTACAACAATCTTGGCTTTGTTTACCCCAGCAGACTGCTCTGGTTCCATTTTTAATAGAAGCAGCCAATTACTATTACCACGAAAAACGAAGAAGGGAGGCAGGTATCTAGTGCATATTGCTCTCTTATTAGAAAAACGTGAAAGCACCATACTACACTTGATAATAGATTTACAAAGATGGGGATATGCTCTTAGTTTGAAAGAGGCATGCCGACGTCTTGATGTGTCACGATCAACACTTCTTCGCTATATTACAACTTTTAATGAAGATGCGGGCGTAGATGAACTAGGCTTGGAATTTTCCTTAGAAGACGAAAGTCTTACTTTGAAACGGTCTGCAAGTTTGTCTAGTCAGGAATTATTGGGCTATCTCTGTCGTCCGAGCTTACGCTACCAGCTTTTACTTTGTTTACTCGATCGCAATGATGTATCAATTCCACAATCGGCTCAGGAATTGTTGGTTAGTGAGGCAACGATTAGCCGTCAATTAGCCAGTCTTAATAAACTGCTAAAGGAATTTCAAATTGGAATCAAGGGTGGGAAACTAAAGGGGAGTGAGTTACAGATCCGCTATTTCTATTTTCATTTGCTGTGGCTAACCCAGCCGGCCTCTGATTTTGAACTGGATCGGGTTTACCAGGAACAATTGGCCTACTTACCTATTTTTGAAAGACAGTATCAATCATCCTTTAATCCTCGTCAAGCCCACCAATTGGCTCTCTGGTTGACCTTGGTTCAAAAACGCATGCGCTTAAAGGATCTGGATTTCCAGTCGACTTATGAAAGAATGAAGCCCTATCACCAGCATAAATTTTACCGTCAATTGCGCAGCCTTTTTCTCACCATGAGTCAACAAAAATCAAGCTCCTTTCAAGAAAGAGATACCATGACGATTTTTGCTTTTCTATTTAGTCAAGGTATCTTGGCTGCCCATCAATTAGAGCAATTGCTAGGCTTTGGTGGCCCAATCATGGAAGCGACCAGTTGGAGTTTTCAGGAACTAAAAACTTCAATGCAGATGGAGTTGATGATGGAAGAAGAGAGCCTTTATCAACTCAATCAACTCTTAAGTCAGTTCTATTTTTTTCAATCTTGGATTGAAACAGGCTTCGAAGAATGCCCATCATGTCCAACAGCCTTACAGGATTTAACCAAGCACATACTGATTTCAGTTCAAGAAAATTGGTTTCAGCAAGTGTCAAAACCAATTGCTGACCAGCAGTTTCAAGCCATGGTCCAACTCATTGTCTATCTCTTACAAGTTGAGAGAACTAAGGTTCGCCTTGCTTTGGCTTCTAGTTATTCCAAAGTAAGGAATCTTCCCTTGTTCCAATACTTGCAACAGGAATTAGATGGAAATGGTGCTCTACAGTTTGAATTCTTCGAAGAAGGAAAAGACTATGACCTGATTTTATGCTTGGATTACCCCCTGACTAGCTCTCATACATATCAGCTTTTTTCCTATCCACATCAACATGATATTCTCGCTCTAAAAAAGATTATTTCCTCTCTACATCTTCAAAAATTTGACCGAGCCAAGCGATTGTTGGAAGGAGAGTATTATAAGATTGAGCGCCGATAATCAATCAGCTTCCTAGAAAAATCTAGGAAGTTTTTGCATGTTTTGTATGATTCATAAGTTGGTTTAAGCCTTGATAGAAGAGTGTTTTATCAGATTTTTTGTAAAATGTAAAAAAAATGATAAGGAAAAATTCACAAAATAGTTTACAATAAAGTCACAAGGAAAACGGAAGCGTTTTCAAAAACAAAAAATAGGGGGGACAGGAAATGTCAACAGAAAAATACATCATGGCCATCGACCAAGGTACAACGAGTTCACGCGCCATCATCTTTAACAAAAAAGGTGAGAAAGTGGGTAGTTACCAAAAAGAATTTACTCAAATTTTCCCTAAACCAGGTTGGGTAGAACACAATGCCAATGAAATCTGGAATTCCGTTCAGTCTGTTATTGCGGGATCCTTTATTGAAAGTGGTGTTCGTCCAGACCAGATCGAGGGGATTGGGATTACCAACCAACGCGAAACTACAGTTGTTTGGGACAAGGAAACAGGACTTCCAATTTACAATGCCATTGTCTGGCAATCTCGTCAGACAGCACATATTGCAGAACAGTTAAAACAAGATGGTTATGCTGACCTTTTCCATAAGAAAACAGGCTTGGTCATTGATGCTTACTTCTCAGCTACAAAAGTTCGTTGGATTTTGGACCAAGTTCCTGGAGCCCAAGAACGTGCAGAAAAAGGTGAAATCCTCTTTGGCACTATTGATACTTGGTTGGTATGGAAGTTGACAAACGGCAAGTGCCATGTGACGGACTACTCAAACGCAGCTCGTACCATGCTTTATAATATCAAGGAACTCAAGTGGGATGATGAAATCCTTGAACTGCTCAATATTCCAAAAGCCATGCTGCCAGAAGTTCGTTCCAACTCAGAAATCTACGGAACAACAGCACCATTCCACTTTTACGGTGCAGAAGTTCCAATCTCAGGTATGGCAGGTGACCAACAAGCAGCCCTCTTTGGACAGTTGGCCTTTGAACCAGGTATGGTGAAAAATACTTACGGAACAGGTTCCTTCATCGTAATGAATACGGGTGAGGAAATGCAGCTTTCTGAAAATAGCCTCTTGACCACAATCGGGTATGGTATCAACGGTAAAGTTTACTATGCACTCGAAGGGTCAATCTTTATCGCAGGATCAGCTGTGCAATGGCTTCGTGACGGTATGCGAATGGTTAAAGAATCACCAGAATCTGAAGAGTTGGCTCGCAAATCAACCAGCAATGATGAAGTCTATGTTGTGCCAGCCTTTACTGGTCTAGGAGCTCCATACTGGAATTCAGAAGCGCGTGGTTCAGTCTTTGGCTTGACGCGTGGAACAACCAAGGAAGATTTTGTGAAAGCAACTCTTCAATCTATTGCCTACCAGGTGCGAGATGTTATTGATACCATGCAAATTGATTCAGGTATCGACATTTCTGTCTTGAAGGTTGATGGTGGCGCGGCTATGAACAGTCTTCTCATGCAATTCCAGGCAGATATCCTTGGTATTGAGATTGCCCGTGCGAAAAACTTGGAAACAACTGCACTTGGTGCAGCCTTCTTAGCAGGTTTAGCAGTTGGTTTCTGGAAGGACTTGGATGAATTGAAGGAATTGAATGCAGTTGGTCAATCCTTCAAGCCAGCAATGAATGAAGCACGCAAAGAACAGCTCTATAAAGGCTGGAAAAAAGCAGTTGCTGCAACGCAATTATTTGCACAATTGGATGAAGAGTAAAAAGTTAGAAAGTGTGAAAACATGGAATTTTCAAAAGAAACACGTCGCTTAGCGATTGAAAAAATGCAAGATAGACAGTTGGATCTCTTGATTATTGGTGGTGGTATTACGGGGGCGGGTGTTGCCCTCCAAGCCACTGCTAGTGGTATGGAAACTGGCTTGATTGAAATGCAGGACTTTGCCGAAGGACATCCAGTCGTTCAACCAAGTTGGTTCACGGTGGGCTTCGTTACCTCAAACAGTTTGATGTAGAAGTAGTATCAGATACAGTTTCAGAACGTGCAGTAGTGCAAAATATTGCACCTCACATTCCCAAACCAGACCCAATGTTGCTTCCAGTTTACGATGAAGAAGGATCTACCTTTAGCCTCTTCCGCTTGAAAGTGGCTATGGATCTCTATGATTTGTTGGCTGGTGTCAACAATACTGACCTTGCCAATAAGGTGTTGACGAGAGAAGAAGTGCTGGAACGAGCACCGCATTTGAAAAAAGAAGGCTTGCTTGGTGGTGGTGTTTATCTTGACTTCCGTAACAATGATGCTCGTCTGGTAATTGAAAATATCAAACGTGCAGCCAAAGACGGAGCCTTGATTGCCAGCCGTGTCAAAGCGGAAAAATTCATCAAGGATGAGGCTGGAAAAGTTGTCGGAATCATCGCTCGTGATTTGCTGACAGACAGCACCTTTGAAATCCGTGCGCGTTTGGTCATCAATACAACAGGACCATGGAGTGACGAAGTGCGTAATCTTGGAGGAGAAGGCTCAGGTGTTCTCCAAATGCGTCCAACCAAGGGGGTGCATCTAGTTGTTGATAGCTCTCGCTTGTCTGTCCCTCAGCCAACCTATTTCGACACTGGTCACGCTGACGGCCGTATGGTCTTTGTCCTTCCTCGTGAAAACAAAACCTATTTTGGTACGACAGATACGGACTATACAGGCGATTTGGCAAACCCAACGGTCACTCAAGAAGATGTCGATTATCTATTGGATATCGTTAACAATCGTTTCCCAGAAGCACACTTGACCTTGGATGATATTGAAAGTGGCTGGGCTGGTCTTCGTCCCCTCTTATCTGGAAATGGTGCTTCTGACTACAATGGTGGCAATAATGGAAAACTCAGCGATGATAGTTTCAACAGCTTAATTGAAACAGTCAAAGGTTACTTGAACAATGAAAAGACCCGTGATGATGTGGAACACGATTTGACTCATCTGGAAGGTAGTGTTTCTGAAAAACACTTGGATCCGTCTGCTGTATCGCGTGGTTCTGCCCTTGACCGTGATGACAATGGTTTACTCACACTTGCCGGTGGTAAAATCACTGACTTCCGTAAGATGGCAGAAGGTGCACTTGAAAAAGTGGCAAGCATTCTAAAAGAAGAACATGGGCGTAGCTTTAAACTCATCAATTCCAAGACCTATCCTGTATCTGGTGGTGAATTGAACCCAGCTAATGTAGCAGAAGAAATCGAACACTTGGCACAATTAGGGGTGAAAAAAGGTTTGGATTACGAGGATGCACTCTACCTTGCTAACTTGTACGGTTCAAATGCACCTAAAGTTTTTGCCTTGAACCATAAAGTAGAGGCTGTGTCTGACCTTAATCAACGTGATTTGCTTTCTCTTCATTATGCCATGAAAGAAGAAATGACCTTAACAGTAGTGGATTATCTGCTTCGTAGAACAAACTATATGCTCTTCATGCGAGAACAATTGGATGCAGTAGCACCTAAAATCATCAAGGAAATGGCAGCCTATTATGCTTGGTCTGAGGAGGAAGTGACTCAACAGGAACAATTGCTAGCTGATACACTCGTTAAGAATGATTTGGCATATTTGAAACAAGCATAATATAATTTATCTGATTTACAAGGTAGTAGATTAGAATATCCAAAGGAGGAATTATGAAATTTTTACGTTCAACAATCGGCTATATGATTGCCGGTATGATTGTCATGAGTGTTTGGGGAGCCTTTGCGGAAGCCTATGGCATAGCAGGTGGCTACTTTGCAGCCTTTATTATCATTGGACCTATGTGGTTTATGAACCACTATCTAGGTCTAATCAAACACGATTCTGATTCAGCTTTTGTTGATATGGGATTGGGAATTGCGCTGTGTGGTATTTTCCGTGATGCCTTTCTCAATGGATTTGGAACACTGGCAGATTCTCTTCCAACCATTCTTCTGATTACAGTAGGTGCTGTTTTGGGTGGCTTGGTTGCTGCAAAAGTCGAAGAAGATATGGAAAAAGATTAAGGAGGAGTAGAGATGACAATTCAACAAGCAATCGCAACAATTGTAGGTGCTTTTATCTTCCCATTTGTCATTCGCCTGATGTGGGGAAAAATGGTTGAGCACTGGGGTGCCATTGGAGGATGGATGGCAGCTTCTATGATTGTCGGAACAATTTGGACCCTTAACCACGGTGTTGGACTCATGACCCAGTCTGGTGCAGTTTGGGTTGACATGGGATTGGCAGCAGGTATCGGCTTATTTGTTGCTTCGGCAGCCAGAGGTGGTAAAGTTGGTAAAGCGACAAATAATCTACTTGCAGCACTTGTAGGTGGAATCCTAGGTGGCTTAATCCTCTCCTTCATTTTATAATAGATAGAAACAGCTAGAACATTTTTTTCTAGTTGTTTTTGGTTTAGATTGTTTTAAGGAAAGTGCCTTATAATAAAATCATCTTTTTCATATAATCTCCTAGAAGCACTTGAAGTCATTCAGGTGTTTTCTTTGTGCATTTTTCTTGATTTTATAACTAATTAGTGATAAAATACATTCATATTAACTATCGAGGTAAAGCTATGAACAATACAGGTATTCATCACATTTCAAGTTTGGTAGGGAACATACACCAAGCCTATCATTTTTATCATCATATTCTTGGTTTGAAATTGACCTTGAAAACAGTCAATCAAGAAGATTCAAGCATGTATCATCTTTTTTTTGGTGATGATGAAGGTCGTTTTGGAACGGAATACACCATTTTTGATATGCCTAACCATCCCAGTCATCGAAACGGAACCAATCGCTTGGAAAGAACTGTTTTTCTGGTAAAAGATTTTGAGGCATTGGAATTTTGGCAGAAAAGGTTGACAGATTTGGAAGTGGAAAATGAAGGAATTCTTGCTTTTGGAAATGGGCATATTCTGAATTTCCAAGATGAAGATGGACAATTGCTTGGATTGACCTATCATGAATCTGTCGGTGAAATGTTTCCATATGAAACAGATGGAATTCCGTTGGAATATGCTATTCTTGGCATCGCCAGTCTACATATGCGGATTCGTGAAGAAAAAGAATTGTTATCTTTATTGACAGAGACTTTTGGTTTCGTCGAGGAAGGTCGATTTGTTTTTGAAGATAATTTAGTGATTTCTCTGCTCTTTGTTAACACCTTCCAGCATCGCCTTTATTTGATTTTAGACCAAGAGTCTCCAATCAGTGTATTGGGAGTTGGGGCTATTCATCATATTGCATTTGGTGTCTTAGATGAGTCTGATTTGGAAGATCTGATTAGCCGATTAAATCTCATCAATCGTCCACATTCTGGTATCATAAATCGAGATTTCATTCATTCCTTGTACTTCCGCGCGCCAAATTACCTTATGTTTGAGGTCGCGACCATGACTGGCGAAAGAGAGGCTGCCATGCCAAGACAAGATAAGTTACTAGATAAAGTTGAACTGTTCTTGCCAAGTTTCTTTGAAGAGGACAGACAGGTTATCGAAAAAAATCTCTCCCAACGTTATTAGGAGAAATGAAGTATGGATTATCGCTTCATCAAAGGGACCAGTCCTAGTCTTTTGTTCTTTTTCCATGGCACAGGTGGCAACAAGGACTCCATGCTCTTTCTCCGCCAACAGCTGGATCCAGAAGCTTTTGTCCTTTCCTTGGATGGAAGTTGGGGCCAAGGCAGGGAAAGGCGGTTCTTTGCACCGCTGATCGACGGTCAGCTGGATCTTGTCGATTTTGAAATGCGCTTGTCGGCTTTTCTGGATTTTTGGCAGGACTTGGACATCCGAGATTATCGTCAGATTACTTTCGTAGGTTTTTCAAACGGTGCTAATTTCATCATGGGCTTGTTGACCAAGCAGTCAAACCTGGCGGACAATTATATCTTACTCCATCCCTCAGCCTTAGATTATGCTTTTCCTATGGAAAATAGCAGAGCAGAACTTTTATTTACGTTAGGTCAGAATGATGTGTTAATTGACCCATTGGCTCTTGAAAATCTTGTAGTAGATTGGCAAGCGTCAGCTTTTTCCAAAGCCAACCTAGCTCGTTTTGACAAGGGACATTTTTTAAGTCAGGATGAATTGACCTATATAAAAAATTGGTATCAAGAAAGAATAGACAAAAAGACCTGAACTAATAAGTTCAAGTCTTTTATGTGTCTTAGATTAGTGATTCCAATTTATCCACCAAGGAACCGACGTAAGCAATAGTTTCTTTAAGTGGTTGGTCAGTTGAAACGTCAACACCTGCGTGCTTAGCAAGGTCCTGAGCAGAAAGGCTAGCACCCAGTGACAAGGTTTCCAACCATTTTTCAACAACTTCTTCAGGATGTTCTTCCAATTGTTTTGCCATGGCTGTACCGATGGTCAAACCAGCTGAGTAGGTATATGGATACAAACCAATGTAGTAGTGTGGTTGACGCATCCAGATAAGACCTGCATCATCACCGATTTCAAAGTCTTCACCCCAGAATTCCTTGATGACATCCAACTTGATTTGGCAGAGAATATCACCATTGAGGTATTCTTCATTATCCAAACGAGTATAGACTTCACGCTGGAAGGCTGCTTCAAGCAAGTGAGTCACCATATTGTGGAAGTAAGTACGGCTGATCAACTCGCTGATCAAGTAAGCCTGGAAGCCAGGGTCTTGGTTGTTTTTCAAAAGGGTGTTACAGGTCAAGACTTCATTAGCAGTTGATGGAGCTTCGATGAAGTAAAGTGAAGGTTCATAGCTAAGTACGCTTTGTTTTTTCGCCCATTGGAAATGTCCAGCATGGCCTAATTCGTGAGCCAAAACCAAGACTTCGTTCATCAAACCTGTCCATGAAAGGAGGATATAGGATGGTCCATCATAAAGAGTAGCACAGAAACCACCTGTTGCCTTGCCTTCGTTTTGAGCAAAGTCAATCCAACGCTCATCAAATGATTGTTCAATCATTTTCACATAATCTTCACCAAGAATGCCCAAGCAGTCAATCAAGAATTGTTTGGATTCTTCAGGAGTAATGCGTTGGTTGTATTCCGATGGCAAGCTGATTTTCAAGTCAGCATGAGTGATTTTATTCAAACCATGAGCCTTGGCAACCAATTTCACATAGCGACGCATGTGAGGAGCCAATTCCTTCATGATGACATCAATCTGACGATCAAATAGGTCACGGGATACGTTTTGACGATGTAAGAGGAAGTCAATGGTATTGTCAAAGCCACGCAAGCGAGCTTCGATTTGCTCATTCTTGATGTGAGACAAATAAGTTGCTGCGGTTGTATTCTTGTATTTCTTCAAGGTTGAGTAGAAACTAGCCGCGGAATTGCGACGGATTTCGGTATCGTGGCTGAGTTCATAATCATTTTCAAAAAGTACATAGCTGTTTCCGAGCGTCTCGCCATTTGCCTCAAAGTTGTCAAAGGTCATATCCTCAAACTTTGTCACACCATAGTTGTTATAAGGCTGACCAAAGGTTGGTGCAAAGTTTGCTAGCAATTCTTCTTGAAGTGGATGAAGCTGGTGCGGCTTGTCACGGAGAATGCCGTCAAAGAATGCAGCCCATTGTGGTTGTTCATCTTTTAATTCAAGAAGAAAGGCTTCATCTAACTGACCAAGTTCAGAATAGAGGAAATCACGTTTTGGAAGAGTCTTAGCTGCAACCAAGTCATATTCGTTGGCAAGGCTAGCAAGTTCAGTATTCATCTTATCGACTTCAAGTGGCAAAAATGCATAGTGGGAAAGTCGGCTATCCAGAATAACGATTTTCTCATATTCTTTGAGAGCAGCTACAATGGTTTCCTTGTCTGTTAGTTTTCCTTTGAAGTTTGTTTCGAAGGCAGTGACTTGATTTGTATAAGCAACCAATTGTTCTTTGTAATTTTCAGGTGTTGGGAATAGCAAATCGGTATTCCAAGTTAATTGCGCATCAATTTCTTGACGCTTTGGCATTGCAGAAGTCATATATTTCTCCTTTTCTTATTGATAGCTACATTATAACATAAGAATTGGTTTGAGGAAAAATTATTATAGACCAATTTATGAAAAGAAAACTTGACAAAATGCTTAAAAACGTAGATAATTATAGTATGAAAGGGTTTACTGAAAACCGGAAAGGAGTTAGATATGCAGGTTATTAAACGAAGTGGTGAAATTGTAGAATTCGACCCAGAAAAGATTTACCAAGCCATTATTAAGGCAGCTCAAACTGTATATGTAATCGACGATACATGGCGGAAGAACCTAGCGCAAGTGACTAAAAAAGTCGTGCTAGACTTGGAAGAAGCTCATACAGAACGTCCAACCATTAGCATGGTTCAGTCACAAGTTGAGCATCGTCTCTTGGATGCAGGCTATATTACCATTGCTGAACATTATATTTCTTATCGTTTGCAACGTGATTTGGAACGCAATGGCTATGCAGATAAGATTGTTGTACATTTGCGATTTGAACAGATTCGTTAATTCAAAGAAAACGTCCAACTATTTGTTGGTCGTTTTTTTAGTTGAGCTGATTGATTATTAAATAGAATTCTAGGTTAATCATTTATATGACTAGTGTCGTATTTCATTATTCTTGGTGGCATTCAATTAATCGAGGATAGAATGCGTTATTTACCTTCTTTTATTTTCGTGAATTAATTGAGAAAAACTTCACATATTAATTGAAAAAGCTAGGAAAAAGGTGTATGCTAATAGTATAGAAAACATAATAATATATATTAAACGGAGGTTTTGCTATGGCAACTTTTTATGTTCCAGCTGTCAACTTGATTGGTCGCGGTTGTGTCAATGAAATCGGTGGCTATGTCAAAGAACTGGGCTACAAGAAGGCTTTGCTTGTGACGGATGAATTTCTGCTAACAAGTGATATTCTACCCAAAGTGACCAAGCCGCTTGATGAAGCAGGTGTAGATTATGTGGTCTTCAGTCATGTGGACCCAAACCCAACCTGTAAAAATGTCTACGATGGACTGGCAGTCTTGCAGGAAAATGACTGTGATTTCATTATCTCGGTTGGTGGCGGCTCTCCACAGGATGCGGCAAGCTGTATTTCCATTATGGCAACAAACGGCGGAAAACCTCAAGATTATGAAGGTCTTCATAAGTCGGAGAAAAAAGGCTTGCCAGTTGTCGCTATCAATACAACTGCAGGTACTTCTGCTGAGATTACCATTAACTATGTTATTACGGACGAGGAACGTAAGGTGAAAATGGTAATGGTAGATAAGAATAGCTTGGCTGTGATGTCAGTTAATGATCCAGAACTTATGCTTTCTAAACCAGCAGCTTTAACGGCGGCAACGGGTATGGATGCCTTGACCCATGCTATTGAAGCTTTGGTAACACCGGGTGCTTATGGCGTGACTAAGAAACTTTCTATGGGTGCAATTGAACTGATCAAGGAATATTTGCCTCGTGCAGTTGAGAATGGACAGGACATTGAAGCTCGGGAAGCTATGGTCCATGCTATTTTCCTTGGTGGTATGAGTTTCAATAATGCTGGTCTAGGCTATGTTCACTCTATGGCACACCAGTTGGGGGCTGTATATGATTTACCACATGGCGTCTGCTGTGCCATGATTTTGCCAATCATCGAGCGTGAAAATGCCAAACGTGTACCAGCTGCCTTCCGTGACGTCGCAAAAGCCTTGGGACTTGATATTGCAGGCAAGTCTGATGAGGAATGCGCAGACTACGCCATCGCACAAATTGAAGAATTGTCTGCTAGAGTTGGCATTCCGAAGAAATTAACAGAACTGGACATTAAAGAGGAAGACTTCGACTTTGAATACCTCTCCAAGAATGCCTTGATTGATGCCTGCGCACCAGGCAATCCATTTATGCCGACCCTGGAAGAGACCATTGCCTTCTATAAAGAACTCTTCTAGATGTCTATTTGTTATAGATTTCGAGGAATAAAAAAGCACCCCAACTCTCAAAAATGGGGTGCGATTTTTGTTTATATATCTTACTGTGTAATTGTTTGTAAGAGTGTCTCAGGAGTGGTGATTGGTAGGATGCGGACACGATTGAGACTGAGTAAGCCATCAGCAGCCGAAGCAAGCCCTTCGTTGGTAGTGACGCCCAACTTGTAACCTATACTTTCAGCGATGGCTAAGGTGTCGGCTGAATAGCGCCCAGCTGGATAGGCCACTGCAAGGGTATCTTGATGGAGATTGGTGTCTAGGTAGGTCTTGGAAAGTTGAAGTTCACTTGTCTGGTCCTCTAAACTCGAGTATTCCAAATCAGGATGTGTCACGGTGTGGGCTTGGAAGGACATGCCATTTGCTTGCATCTCTTTCAATTGGTCAAGTGTGAGGTGGCCGGTCATACCACTTTCTGTCCGACCAGTAATGACATTGTTGGTAGCCTTCATTTTATATTTTTTCAAAATCGGATAGGCAATTTCATAAAAATCCCAGAGGCTGTCATCAAAAGTTAACCAAACCACTTTTTTTCCAGCAGGCAAGACATTTTCCGTCAACACTTTATAGGCTTCTTCGGGAGACAAACTATAATACCCGGCTTCCTGCAAGGCTTGGAGATGGGTTTCAAAAGTAGTTGGATCCACTATCAAATTTGCATTGGCACTTTCTTCAGGGGCCATGACATGAATGGCATGATACATAAGAATAGGGATTTTAACCGACTCTGCTTGTTGCTCCCAAAGAATATCAGAAGAGTTTGTGCTGTCATCTTGACTAGTACTTGCTTGGGATTCACTTGTGGTTGAGCTCGTTACAAAGCTAGAGATGGGAGTGCTTGCTTGACTATCCTGCCTGAAAAGACTATTACCTCTGATAAAAAGAATCATGGTTCCAAGGATAAATAAAAGACTGAGGAGCATGCCTAGCCAAAGGGTAAGTTTGGGGCCGCTTTTCCTCCTGTATCTGCGACTGAATCGTGTGTGCTTGGTGGTCATTTTTTCCTCCTATATTTATTTATAAATCTATTGTAGCAGAATTTTCTAAAAATTTGTGCTATAATGGGAAAAATAGATTTTAAGGAGTATTTATGACAATTAATATTGCCCTTTTAGGCTTTGGAACAGTAGCGAGTGGTGTTCCGTTTTTGTTGAAGGAAAATGCTGAGAAAATTCAACAAGCTGCTAAAGAAAACATCCAAGTTGCAAAGGTTTTGGTGAAAGACCAAGCGGAAAAGGAACGATTGCTTGCAGCTGGACATGATTATCATTTTGTAACCAATATTGATGATATTCTATCTGATGATACAATTCAAATTGTTGTAGAATTAATGGGCCGAATCGAGCCTGCTAAAACCTTCATTAGCCGTGCATTAGAAGCAGGGAAACATGTTGTTACTGCAAACAAAGACTTACTAGCTGTTCATGGTGGTGAATTGCGCGAATTGGCTGCAAATATGGGTGTAGCTCTTTATTATGAAGCAGCAGTCGCTGGCGGTATTCCAATTTTGCGGACCTTGGCAAATTCGCTTACTTCTGATAAGGTTACCCGCGTTCTTGGAGTATTGAATGGTACTTCAAACTTCATGATGACTAAAATGGTCGACGAAGGATGGACCTATGATGAAGCCTTAAAAACAGCTCAGGAATTGGGTTATGCAGAGTCAGACCCAACCAATGACGTTGAAGGAATCGATGCGGCTTACAAGGCTGTGATTTTGAGTCAATTTGCATTTGGTATGACCATTGATTTTGAACAAGTTGCACACAAGGGCATCTCAGGAATCACACCAGAAGATGTAGCGGTAGCGCAAGAGCTGGGCTACGTTATCAAGCTCGTAGGTGATATTCAAGAAACCACCTCTGGTATTGCAGCCGAAGTATCTCCAACCTTCTTACCAAAATCACACCCCCTTGCAAGTGTCAACGGGGTCATGAACGCCGTCTTTGTGGAATCAATTGGAATTGGCGAGTCCATGTACTACGGACCAGGAGCAGGTCAAAAGCCAACTGCAACAAGTGTTGTGGCAGATATCGTTCGGATCGTTCGTCGCTTGAATGATAATACTGTTGGCAAAGCCTTTAATGAATACAGTCGTCCGCTACAGTTGGCCAAACCTGAGGATGTCGTGAGTGAATACTATTTCTCTATCTTAGCACCTGACAAGACTGGTACCTTACTTCGCTTGGCTGAAATCTTCAATAGCGAATCCATCTCCTTTAAACAAATCTTGCAAGATGCTTCACTTGGAGACCAGGCACGTGTAGTCATTGTTACTCACGCAATGAGTAAAACCCAGTTGGAAAAGGTACAAGCTAAACTAGCTGCAGCGGAAGCTGTTGAAGTTCAAAATACCTTCAAAGTTTTGGGAGATTAATATGAGAATTACGGTACCTGCAACCAGTGCCAATATTGGTCCTGGTTTTGACTCAGTAGGTGTTGCCTTGAGCAAGTATCTACATATCGATATTCTTGAACCGGCAGACCAATGGGCAATAGAACACAACTTGGAGTACGTACCAAGTGACCAAAACAATTTATTGATAAAAACCGCTTTAAAGGTTTGTAAAAATTTGCAACCCCATCGGCTTAAGATGACCAGTGATATTCCTCTAGCTCGAGGACTTGGTTCATCTAGTTCTGTCATTGTTGCTGGTATTGAACTGGCAAACCAACTTGGAAACCTTCAACTGACAAAGGAAGAAAAGTTGACCATTGCGACTGAAATAGAAGGCCATCCTGACAACGTAGCACCAGCTATTTATGGAAATTTGGTGATTTCAAGCTATGTCAATAAAAAGGTAGCAGCAGTTGTGGCAGATTTTCCTGAGTCAGGTTTTCTTGCCTTCATTCCCAATTACCCCTTGCGTACAAGCGAAAGTCGCGGTGTCTTGCCTAGTCAATTATCAGCCAAGAAAGCCGTTGCAGCCAGTAGCATTGCAAACGTGGCAGTTGCAGCCCTTTTAAAAGGGGATATTGAAACAGCTGGTAAGGCTATTGAATCCGATATGTTCCATGAGCCTTTTCGTCAAAAATTGGTTCAAGAATTCTACCCAATTAAACAAATTGGTCATGAAGAAGGAGCCTATGCGACCTATCTTTCTGGCGCAGGCCCAACTGTCATGGTCCTTGCAGCCAAAGAAAAACTGGAGTGTATTTCGGAGAAAATTACTGCCTTACAACTGGATGGTAGCCTCCATGTTCTTGAAGTTGACCAAGAAGGGATCCAGATCCAAGAATAAGAAAGTCCACCGCGGTGGATTTTTCTTTTGGTCAAATGAGAAAGGAGGGAAATAGGATGGAAATTCATACCAAAGTTTGGTATAATGTGTTAGATATTCTATTTTTTGAAAAGAGATGTAATATGAAAGATAAAATCAGGCAAGAACTCGAAGGAATCGATATTCGTTTCGACGAACCGTTGAAAGACTATACCTATACTAAAGTAGGGGGAGCAGTAGATTACCTGGCATTTCCACGCAATCGCTATGAAATTGTTCGCATTGTTGAATTTGCCAATCGTGAACAGATTCCATGGATGGTTCTGGGTAATTCTAGCAACATCATTGTAAAAGATGGGGGTATTCGTGGTTTTGTCATCCGAATGGATGAACTCAAGTCTGTGACCGTTTCTGGCTATACAATCGAGGCAGAAGCAGGAGCTAATTTGATTGAAACAACTAAAGTAGCCTTGTTCCATTCGCTTTCAGGTTTTGAGTTTGCTTGTGGTATCCCAGGAAGCATCGGCGGTGCTGTTTATATGAACGCAGGTGCCTATGGTGGGGAGATTGCACATATCTTGGTTTCCGCCCAAGTTTTGACTCCATCTGGATATGTTGAAACTTTGGATGGACGTGATTTGCGTTTTGGCTACCGTTCATCTATTTTGCAAGAAAATGGTGCCATCGTATTATCTGCCAAGTTTGCATTGAAGCCAGGTAATCACACGGTTATTAAACAAGAAATGGACCGTCTAACGCATTTACGTGAATTGAAACAACCATTGGAATGGCCATCTTGTGGTTCCGTCTTTAAACGCCCGCTTGGTCATTTTGCTGGTCAATTGATTATGGAAGCTGGTCTAAAAGGTTACAGAATCGGTGGTGTTGAAGTTTCTGAAAAGCATGCAGGATTTATGGTCAATGTGGACAATGGTACTGCTAAAGATTACGAAGACCTGATCGCCCACGTGATTTCTGTTGTTGAAAAAGAATCTGGCATCGTGTTAGAAAGAGAAGTCCGCATCATCGGTGAGGATTCGTCAGCCAATTAAGAAGGAATTGATGAAAATTGAAAAAACCAATTATTGAATTTAAAAATGTCTCAAAAGTTTTTGAAGATAGTGGCACAACCGTTCTCAAGGATATTAACTTTGCATTAGAAGAAGGAAAATTTTATACCTTGTTGGGTGCTTCTGGATCTGGAAAATCAACCATTTTGAACATTATTGCTGGCTTGTTGGACGCGAGTTCTGGCGATATTTTCCTAGATGGTCAACGGATCAATGATCTTCCAACCAATAAACGGGATGTGCATACCGTTTTTCAGTCCTATGCTCTTTTCCCACATATGTCCGTGTTTGAAAATGTGGCTTTCCCCTTGAAGTTGCGTAAGGTAGAGAAAGCAGAAATTGAGCGCCGTGTTACGGAAGCTCTTCAAATGGTCCGTCTTTCGGGTTATGAAAAGCGTTCAATCCAGAAACTCTCTGGTGGACAACGCCAGCGTGTAGCCATTGCTCGTGCTATTATCAACCAGCCCCGCGTGGTCTTGCTGGATGAGCCGCTTTCTGCCTTGGACCTGAAATTGCGGACAGAGATGCAGTATGAACTCCGTGAGCTGCAGCAGCGGTTGGGGATTACCTTCGTCTTTGTCACTCATGACCAAGAAGAAGCATTGGCTATGAGTGACTGGATTTTCGTCATGAATGAAGGAGAGATTGTCCAATCTGGAACACCAGTTGATATTTATGACGAACCGATCAACCACTTTGTTGCAACCTTTATCGGCGAGTCCAACATTTTGCCTGGTCGTATGATTGAAGACTACCTCGTAGAATTCAATGGCAAACGCTTTGAGGCGGTGGACGGCGGTATGCGACCAAATGAAGAGGTCGAAGTGGTCATTCGTCCAGAAGATTTGCAGATTACTCTACCAGAAGAAGGCAAGTTGCAGGTAAAAGTGGATACCCAGCTCTTCCGAGGTGTTCACTATGAAATCATTGCCTACGATGACCTAGGCAATGAATGGATGATTCACTCGACACGCAAGGCCATTGTCGGAGAAGTAATTGGGCTTGACTTTGAGCCAGAAGATATCCATATCATGCGTCTCAACGAAACGGAAGAAGAATTTGATGCTCGTATTGAAGAGTACGTGGAAATTGAAGAAGTCGAAGATGGCTTGATCAATGCCATCGAGGAGGAGAGAAATGAAGAAAACCTCTAGACTGTTTGCTATTCCCTATGCTCTATGGGTTTTCCTCTTTGTCTTAGCTCCAGTTGTCTTAATCATCTACAAGTCATTTTTTGATTTAGATGGAAATATTACTTTGGATAATTACGCGAGTTATTTCAACTCTCCAAACATGACTTACCTGCGTATGAGTTTCAACTCGATTTTCTATGCAGGCATTATCACCTTGGTCACCTTACTTGTTTCATACCCAACTGCTTATTTTTTGACGCAACTCAAGCATAAGCAGCTGTGGCTGATGTTGATTATTTTACCGACCTGGGTCAATCTCTTGTTGAAAGCCTATGCCTTCATTGGGATTTTTGGTCAAAATGGCTCGATAAATTCCTTCTTGGAGTTTGTTGGCATTGGTGCCCAGCAGATTCTCTTTACAGATTTTTCTTTCATAGCAGTAGCGGCCTACATTGAAATTCCCTTTATGATTTTACCGATTTTCAATGCGCTAGATGATTTGGATCCAAATCTCATTAATGCTAGTCGGGATTTGGGCGCGACTTCTTGGCAAACCTTTACTAAAGTGATTTTTCCTCTTTCTATGAATGGCGTTCGTTCAGGTGTGCAGGCGGTGTTCATTCCAAGTTTAAGCTTGTTTATGTTGACACGCTTGATTGGAGGAAACCGCGTAATTACCTTGGGAACGGCTATTGAGCAACACTTCCTCACAACACAAAACTGGGGAATGGGCTCTACAATTGGTGTCGTCTTAATTGTGGCCATGCTCTTTACCATGTGGTTGACGAAAGAGAGGAAAAAATAATGAAGAAATTTGCAAAAATTTATCTCACGCTAGCCTTTCTTGTCCTCTATCTTCCTATTTTTTACTTGATAGCTTATGCCTTTAACGAAGGCGGTGACATGAACGGGTTTACTGGTTTTACCTTGGATTATTTTTCTTCCATGCTGGGGGATAAGCGTTTGATGCTTATCCTTGCTCAAACCTTTTTCCTAGCATTCACTAGTTCCTTAATTGCGACGATTATTGGTACTTTTGGAGCAATTTATATCCATCAGGCTCGTCCTCGTTTTCAAAATGCTCTTTTGTCTATCAATAATATCCTAATGGTAGCTCCCGATGTTATGATTGGTGCCAGTTTCTTGATTCTCTTCACTATGATTGGCTTCCAATTAGGCTTTGTGTCTGTTTTACTTAGCCATATAGCATTTTCCATTCCGATTGTGGTGTTGATGGTCTTGCCTCGTCTAAAAGAAATGAATGCGGATATGGTATCTGCAGCCTATGATTTGGGAGCTAGCCAATTTCAGATGCTGCGAGAAATCATGTTGCCGTATCTAACCCCTGCTATTATTGCAGGATACTTTATGGCCTTTACTTATTCCTTGGATGACTTTGCCGTGACCTTCTTTGTCACAGGAAATGGCTATTCAAACCTTTCTGTTGAGATTTACTCACGGGCTCGTCAGGGGATTTCTTTGGAGATCAATGCTCTGTCAACTCTTGTCTTCCTCTTTTCAATCTTATTAGTGGTGGGCTATTACTTTATCTCACGTGAAAAGGAGGCAGAATAATGAAGCGACTCTATTCATTTCTAGCAGGAGTAGTGGTAATTATCCTTGCTCTCTGGGCAGTCAGTCAGAATTTGGAAGAGCAGTCTACCCAGGGAACGACGGATAAATTGGTCATTTACAACTGGGGAGACTATATTGACCCTGAATTGATTGAAGAATTTACAGCTGAAACAGGGATTCAGGTTGATTACCAGACCTTTGATTCCAACGAAGCCATGTACACCAAAATCAAGCAGGGAGGCACAACCTATGATTTAGCTGTTCCATCAGAGTATATGATTTCAAAAATGATTGAGGAAGATATGCTGGTCAAGCTGGACAAGTCTAAATTGGAAGGCTTGGACAATATCGATCCGCAGTTTATGGGACTCAGCTTTGATGAGAACAATGACTACTCTGTCCCTTACTTCTGGGGCACATTGGGGATTGTTTACAATGAAACCATGGTAGAAAATGCCCCTGAGGAGTGGGAAGATCTCTGGTCAGAGGAATACCGTGACAATATCATGTTAATCGACGGTGTACGCGAGGTCATGGGCTTTGGCTTGCAGTCTTTGGGCTACAGTCTTAACTCCAAAAATCCAGCCGAGCTGGAAGAAGCAGCCAATCATCTCTATAATCTGACCCCGAATGTCAAGGCCATTGTTGCAGATGAGATTAAGGGTTACATGATCCAAGATGCAGCAGCAGTTGCCGTTAGTTTCTCAGGAGAGGCTAGCGAGATGCTAGATGGAAATGAAAACCTTCGTTACGTGGTACCATCAAAAGGTTCTAACCTTTGGTTTGACAATATGGTTATACCAAAAACAGCCAAGAACATCGACGGTGCTCATGCCTTTATCTCCTTTATGCTTCGTCCAGAAAATGCCTACCGTAATGCAGAGTATGTAGGCTATTCAACACCGATTCCAGAAGCTAAGGCTATGTTGGATGAAGAAACGCAGAACGATGAAGCCTTCTACCCGTCAGAAGAAACTATGGAAAACATGGAAGTCTATGACAACCTTGGAGTCAAGCTCCTCGGAGCCTATAATGACCTCTTCCTTCAGTTTAAAATGTATCGGAAATAAGCATCATTAATCTGATGCTTTTTCTTTTATCCTGGTTCATGATATAATTGTAAAAAAACTAGAAAGAGTATGACATGGTATTATCAAAGAAACGTGCAAGAAAAGTTATTGAAGAAATTATCGCCCTCTATCCTGATGCTCAACCAAGTTTGGATTTCCGCAATCATTTTGAATTGGTCTGTGCAGTACTTTTATCTGCTCAGACAACGGATGCTGCCGTCAACAAGGCGACACCTGGTTTGTTCGCAGCTTTCCCAACACCCCAGGCTATGGCAGCAGCAGAAGTAAAGGACATCGAGCCCTATATTTCTCGCTTGGGCTTGTATCGCAATAAAGCCAAATTTTTGAAAGAATGCGCTCAGCAGTTATTGGATCGACATGATGGCCTTGTACCTCAAACTCGTGAGGAATTAGAAGCCTTGGCTGGAGTTGGTAGAAAAACGGCCAACGTAGTGTTGAGTGTTGGATTTGGCATTCCTGCCTTTGCAGTTGATACTCATGTGGGACGGATCTGCAAACATCATGACATCGTTAAAAAATCAGCTTCTCCTTTGGAAACGGAGAAGCGGGTCATGGAAGTCTTACCACCAGAATTGTGGTTACCAGCCCATCAGGCTATGATATATTTTGGACGAGAAGTCTGTCATCCAAAAAATCCTGACTGTGATAAATTCCCACAATTATATGAATTTGATTAAAAAAATCTTCAGTTTTTGGAGATTTTTTTAATTTTCTTGTCAGAAATACCTAGCTAAATCAGAACATTTTTAAAATTATTCAACAAAAAACCTGTTAAAATGAAATTATACGAATATTCGGCCGGATTTTATTTGAATATTTTGCATAAAAACGAATGTTACATCGTGAACAGCCTTTGATATTGACAAAAACCAAACGATGAGATATAATTTTAGATGTCGGTTAAGGAAAGGCGAACAAATACGCTTTTCTTATGTAAAAAATCATTAGAAAACGAACTGAGGAGAAAATCATGTTTAATGAAACACCTGTTTTTGACTACGAAGATATCCAGTTGATTCCAAATAAATGTATCATCAATAGCCGTTCGGAGGCAGATACATCTGTAACTCTTGGAAAATACAGCTTTAAACTGCCAGTGGTTCCTGCCAATATGCAGACGATTTTGGATGAAGATGTAGCAGAGATGCTAGCAAAAGATGGTTATTTTTACATCATGCACCGTTTTGATGAAGAGGGACGAATTCCTTTCATTAAGCGCATGCATGACCAAGGTTTGATTGCTTCCATTTCGGTTGGTGTAAAAGACTATGAGTACGACTTTGTTTCTAGTTTAAAAGCTGACGCACCTGAATTTATTACCATTGACATCGCACACGGTCATGCGGATAGCGTGATTAAAATGATCAAGCATATCAAGAAAGAATTGCCTGATACCTTTGTCATTGCTGGTAATGTCGGCACACCTGAAGCTGTTCGTGAGTTGGAAAATGCCGGTGCGGATGCAACAAAAGTTGGAATTGGTCCAGGTAAGGTCTGCATCACCAAGGTCAAAACTGGTTTTGGTACAGGCGGTTGGCAGCTGGCTGCCCTTCGTTGGTGTGCAAAGGCTGCTCGTAAGCCGATTATTGCGGACGGTGGTATCCGTACCCACGGAGATATTGCCAAATCCATCCGCTTCGGTGCAAGCATGGTCATGATTGGTTCGCTCTTTGCTGGTCATATCGAAAGCCCGGGGAAGACTGTAGAAGTGGATGGCAAACAGTTTAAAGAATACTACGGTTCTGCCTCTGAATACCAAAAAGGTGCTTACAAAAACGTTGAAGGAAAGAAAATTCTCCTGCCAGCCAAAGGACACTTAAAAGATACGCTTGTAGAGATGGAACAGGACTTGCAATCATCCATTTCTTATGCTGGCGGTCGTGATATCACCAGCTTGAAACACGTGGATTATGTCATCGTGAAAAATTCAATCTGGAACGGTGATTCTATTTAATAGATATGAAGACGGACCCAAAAGAGTCCGTCTTTGATTTGCACTTTTTTTCTAGGCTTGTTACAATAGAAACGATAAAATAAGGAGATGTTATGTATAAAACTGGTTCTACTAGAGAGCGTTGGAGCCTCTTTCTCAAACTCTTTATCCCAATTTTAATCTATCAATTTGCAAATTTTTCTGCCTCATTTATAGACAACATGATGACGGGCCGTTTTAGCACGACCGATTTAGCAGGTGTTTCTATGGCGACTAGCCTTTGGAATCCGCTTTTTTCTTTCTTAACTGGAATTGTCTCAGCCTTGATTCCCATGATTGGGCAGGAATTGGGGAAGGGAGATAAGGAAAAAGTTCGTACGATTTTTCATTCTTTTGTTTATATTGGAATTGGACTGTCCATTTTCTTCTTAACCTGTCTGCTCTTTTTAGCTCGGCCGTTTTTAGCCAATCTGCAACTAGAAACAGCAGTTAGACAGGTAGCAGAGACTTATCTCTTTTATATGGCATTTGGACTGCCTCCCTTTCTGTTGTTCAGTATCTGTCGCTCTTTTTTTGATAGTATAGGCCTGACAAAACTGTCCATGTACCTAATGTTGCTGCTGGTACCTTTGAATTCTCTCTTTAACTATTTATTGATTTATGGGAAAATGGGGCTTCCAGCCCTCGGAGGAGCAGGAGCTGGGCTGGGTACAAGTCTTGCTTACTGGTGCCTATTGTTCATCATTCTCTTAGTGACCAAGTTTCACTCGGCCATTCAAGCATTTTCGATTTGGAAATGGACGCCCATCCATAAAAAATGGATTAAAGAAGGCCTGCGTATTGGCTTACCGATTGGTTTACAAGTTTTTGCAGAAGTCGCGATTTTTGCAGTTGTCGGCCTCTATATGTCAAACTATTCTTCCTTGACCATTGCTGCTCACCAGGCAGCCATGAATTTTGCGACTTTGCTCTATGCCTTTCCTTTGAGTGTGTCTATGACCTTGCCGATTGTCATCTCGTATGAAATCGGCGCAAGTGATGGTGAATCGGTGCGTTCCTATACTCAGATTGGACGTTTGACTGCTTTGGCATTTGCTAGTTTAACTCTGTCCTTTTTGTATTTCAATCGTCAATGGGTAGCTAGCCTCTACGGTCAAGAAGCGGACTTTATCCAGTTAACGGCTAGTTTCCTCACCTTTGCCCTCTTTTTTCAATTAGCAGATGCCTTCACGGCGCCTATACAAGGAATCCTGCGTGGCTACAAGGATACCAGCGTTCCTTTCGTTTTGGGATTGGTCTCTTACTGGTCCATAACTTTTCCCCTTGCTTGGTTCCTGGATGCCTGGCTAAAACTTGGTCCAAAAGCTTTTTGGATTGGTCTGATTACCGGTATTTTCTGCTGCGGTATTAGCCTTAACTTACGATTAAAATGGATTCAAAAGGAGTCAGGTTTATGAAAAAATCACTTACTTTCTATCTATGTCTTATTATTCTTGTAACCCTGTTGATTTTTAGTCAGGTCAAATGGTCAGTTGAATTACCCAATTCCCAATCTCTTGTCTTGACAGAAAATAACCAGCTTCTTAAGGAACTTTCTGGAAAGGATGCCCAGCTCTTTTTGCTTCAGTTAGAATCTACCAAGCCCTATTTCTTCAATAATGCCAGTGCAACTGATCAGCCAAGTAATCCTGACCGATTGTTGGTGATGAAAGTGGAGGAAGAGACTTACTATTTATATGAAAAAGATCAAAAAACATTTTTGATGAAACCTTACCAATATACTGTTGAGTTACCATCTAACCTGGATGCCATCTTAACAAACTAAAAATCCAGAAATTTCTTTCTGGATTTTCTTATTTTCGTTTCATTTCGCCTTGTGGGTAGTAGGTTCCTTCAGGCATATCATTTATAAAAACATGGATTGCTTCTTTGGGTGCCTTAGTATTTCGTGACACAACCTCGGTCACTTCACGCGCCAGAGCAATTTTCTGTTCTTCCGTGCGTCCTTCAAATAAATCAATTCGTACAAATGGCATATAGTTTCTCCTTTAGTTTGCTCGTTTCAGTATAGCATAAATTTCACCTGCTTTCTATAAGTAAGCAATTGACATCGCTTACAATTTATGCTAATCTACACGTACATAGGAGGTAATAGCTTATGAATTATTTTTATCGTATGATTTTATCCTTCTTACTGGCTGGATTATTTTTGTATCTAGTAATAACTGTTTATTATCAAACTATATGGGAAGGCCCCTTGTTTCTTGCATTTTCCTTCCTCAGCTTAATCTATGGATGTGTTATGCTCTACAAGTGGAAACCAAAGGCAGCTAAAATCATTTTTGAGTGTGTCGGAAATTTCTTAACATTACCTTTGACCTAATATCAAACAAGCTCAAATCGGGCTTTTTTTTCTTGTTAACATGCTAATTAATAGAGTATAATAGAATAAATTAGGAGGTATGTATGTCAAAAATAAGTCTAGATTATTTTTCAGAATGGTATCTTGCTAATCAGTCTGATTTACTGGCAAAGGCAAGATTGTGGCAGGAGGAAAACCAAAAATTAGTAAATGATTTCTTGCAGACCTGGCCCTTAGAACGGTTGAAGGATATGGATTTGGATGACTATGTAACCGGCAAGGGCCCTGAAAATAAGTCGCTTTGCTACGAATTGGAACATGGGAAATATCGAGATTTGTATTTAGGAATCCGAGGCGGGAATGCTGGAAAATTTGGGATTTATTGGAGCAAAGAACTAGCTTCCTATTGTAATCAGAATAATAAACCGTTAGCCCCTGAAGAATTGGCTACAGCATTTTCTCGTTTGAAATATGATTTAATTGCGATTATTCAGAGAGGTTTAGTCTTAGAATTTGATCATGATGAATTTAATATAAATTCATTCTTTAGTCGTTCTGCGATGGTTACAAAATTACTTTGTATTTATAGTGAATGTAAGGTATTTACAGGTCTCAATCTTCAAACCAACCAAAAAGAAATTTGGGGAAACTTGCTTCCACTTGAAAAATTAGGTGGGGTTTATAAACAAAACTATCAGTTGGTGAAAATCCTTTCAGAACGGCACCCAGAGTTGAATGCTGAAATACTAAGTTTTATTTTGTGGGAATTTCGAAATGAGGTATTACCTTCAAACAGTTCAGTAAAGGAAGAAGACTTGTTTTTGAAAAATCAGTATAGCTCGACCTTGTTAGAAGCAAAGAATGTGATTTTTCGTGGTGCTCCAGGGACAGGTAAAACATATCTTGCCCAGCAGATTGCAGCTGATATCATCAGCGGAGGACGTGTCCAAGATATAGAGCAACTCACTATTGAAGAAGAAGAGCGTCTTGGTTTTGTTCAATTCCACCCAAGCTATGATTACACAGATTTTGTGGAAGGACTTAGACCTGTAAATGTAGGAAGCAGTCTTGGTTTTCAGTTACGAGATGGAATATTTAAGATTTTCTGTGAGAAGGCTAAAGCTGGGCAAATGTCGGATGCAGATGTGAACACAATTTGGCAGGATTTTCTTCAATCCATTGGAAATGATATAATACAGCTTAATAATTTTCATTTTAAAGTCAATAGTCGTCAAAATATCACCTATATCGTCCCTGGAGGTTCTGAAGCCAGTCTGACCTTAGAAAATGTTCGTGAATACTTGGAAACTGGGAAGTGGGGAGAAATGAACTACCACTCAACCTATAAAACCCCAATTTTCGAAACTTACATCCTGCCGAAGCTAAAAGAAAGCCAACTTACCATTACAAACAAGCCCTATGTATTTATTATTGATGAAATAAATAGGGGTGAAATGAGTAAAATTTTTGGTGAACTGTTCTTCTCGCTAGATCCAAGTTACAGGGGGACAAAGGGGGCGGTCTTTACCCAGTATGCAAATTTACACACAAATCCAACTGAAAAGTTCTATATTCCAGAAAATGTCTACATCATTGGAACAATGAATGATATTGATCGATCAGTGGATACATTCGACTTTGCGATGCGAAGGCGATTTACCTTTATCGAAATTACAGCCGAACAGTCCGCTAAAAATATGGATTTACCTCAGTTTGTCAAAGAGCAGATGTTTCGCTTGAATCAGGCTATTATTACTATTTGTGGTTTGTCTGCAGATTATCAAATTGGGGCTAGTTATTTCAAAGATTCTTCTTCGCCAGAGCTAACGATAAATGAAGCTCCGCTATGGACCAAAAAACTCCAGCCACTTTTGAAAGACTATTTCCGTGGTGATCCGCATTCTGCTGAAAAATTGAAACAGCTACAATCAATCTATTTTAACGGAGAGTAGGGATGATGGTTCACTATCTTGTCACAGACAATTCAAAAATCAGCCCAAATTTGCTCGTAGAGAATCTAAGTAACCGAACTTTAAAGCAGTTGTCTAGGGAAGATTTCCTGCTTTTCCCACCAAATTTAAAACAATCTTCAGACCTCAAAGCGGACCAATCAATTTTTGAATTGAGAAATGGACAATGGTGGACTTGTAACATCGCTGGTTTTCTTATTGGTCAAGGGGATAGTATGACGATTCGGTCAAGGTTTAGTCTTGACGATGGGGATGATTTCTTTCTACAATACATGTTGGAAACTGTCCTCCACTACAATGTTACAAAACATCAATTAAATAGTCAGCGAAATCAATCTTTCTATGACTTGCTTGTCTTTCTGTTCCCTTATTATTTGAACCAGGCTATGTCAAAGGGGATTTATAAAGAATATGTTAAGAATAATTACAATGATAGTCATATAAGGGGACGGATTGATATTTCACGACATATCCAACAAAATACCCTTTTTACAGGTCGCATTGCCTATCAGACCAGGGAGTTTTCATTTGACAATCCTGTAAACCAGCTCATTAGACATACTATTGAAAAAATATGTCATCACCATGCCTTCATCCTAGACACTGAACCAATCATTCGAGAAAATGTTCAAGCAATTCGACAACTAACACCTACGTATTCTTTAATGGATAGAGGGGCTGTGTTGTTGAAAAACATCAATTCTCCGCTTAGGCACGGCTATTATGAAGAATATGGTCATTTGCAAGATCTTTGTATCCGAATTTTGCAGGAGGAGAAGATACATTTTGGGTTTCACCATCACAATATCAATGGTTTTCTGATTGACATTGCATGGCTTTGGGAGGAATACATCGGAAAAGTTACAAATTGGGAGCACTATGGCCGAGATTCGAAATTAAAAACTCTCCATTTGTTTAAAAATCCAGTACATTCGCCCCGCTATCCTGATTTTGTTTATCAAGGAATCCCCATTGATACAAAATATAAACGCATTTTAGATAGCCGTAATGACTATAATCAGTTAACAACCTATTTGCATATCTTACAAGCGAAACAAGGTGGTTTTATCCAACCAAGTACTGAAAAATCAGGTTTGGAAAAAATCGGGGAGTTAGCTGGAATGGGTGGTAATTTATTTGGCTATCACTTCCAGATTCCTCAAACTTACACGGGCTATGAGGATTTTTGTCAGCAGATGAAAAATGAGGAAAAACAGATGCTGGAAAAAATCAATTTTTAATCGTATATACAAGCTCAAATCGGGCTTGTTTTTCTATTTCCTAAATGGTCAAATTATGATAAAATGGAGGGAGTGAAATTTTAAGATTGGAAAGTGAAAAGTGGCTCAATTATACTATAAATATGGGACGATGAATTCTGGCAAAACCATTGAAATTCTTAAAGTTGCCCATAACTATGAAGAGCAAGGTAAGCCTGTCGTCATTATGACCTCTGCCTTGGACACTCGTGATGCCTTTGGCGTTGTTTCAAGCCGTATTGGTATGCGACGTGAAGCAGTAGCAATTGATGATGAGATGGACATTTTTGGTTACATTCAGAAAATGGAACCTCGTCCTTATTGTGTCTTGATTGATGAAGCGCAATTTCTCCGCCGTCATCATGTCTATGACTTAGCACGAGTGGTAGACGAATTGGATGTTCCAGTTATGGCTTTTGGTCTGAAAAATGATTTCCGAAATGAACTCTTTGAAGGCTCCAAACACTTGTTGCTTTTGGCAGACAAATTGGATGAAATTAAAACAATCTGCCAGTATTGTTCCAAAAAGGCAACTATGGTGTTGCGAACGCAAGACGGAAAACCAACCTATGAAGGCGCTCAAATTCAAATTGGTGGAAATGAAACCTACATCCCAGTTTGCCGCAAACATTATTTTTCGCCAGAAATATAGCCATTTTGAATCAAATAAAGAAATATGGAGTTACAAATCTGCCCATATTTGGAGATCGGACTTGAACACGCCTATAAGCAAACTAGAAGTTTGTTCGGTCAAATATTTAGAAAGGAACTGAATTTGGGCTACGAACTGTGCCTATTTCATGACCTATATATTACAGAAAGGAATTGAACACGCCCTACAAGCTGTGTCAAAAAGATAATTTCTCCAAGTGTTTGTAACACTTGGTCGAAATTCCTATTTTGACTGTGCTTGCTTAACGGGCTTTGTATCTTAATAGAACTGCACACGCCCTACAAGCTAACTAGAAGTGTGTTCTTTCCAAATTTTTAGAAAGGAACTGAATTCGGGCTACGAACTGTGCAAAAAAGATAGTTTTTCCTAGGACGCTTTCGTCCTTCGTCAAAACTCCTATTTTTGCTATGTTCGTTTAACGCCTTTAATATCTTAATTTTATGAACATCTACGATCAATTACAGGCGGTGGAAGACCGCTATGAGGAACTTGGTGAATTGTTGTCTGACCCTGATGTGGTCAGTGATACCAAGCGTTTTATGGAGTTGTCTAAGGAAGAAGCGGCAACTCGTGATACAGTAACAGCCTACCGTGAATATAAGAATGTACTTCAAAACATCATCGATGCAGAAGAGATGATCAAAGAATCTTCTGGCGATGCTGATTTGGAGGAAATGGCTAAGGAAGAACTTAAACAAGCTAAGTCTGATAAAGAGGCGTACGAAGAAAAGCTGAAAATCCTTCTTTTGCCAAAAGACCCTAACGATGACAAAAATATCATCTTGGAAATCCGTGGTGCAGCAGGTGGTGACGAGGCCGCCCTCTTTGCTGGTGACCTTTTGACTATGTACCAAAAGTATGCAGAGGGTCAAGGCTGGCGTTTTGAAGTCATGGAGGCTTCTTATAACGGTGTTGGTGGTATCAAGGAAGTAGTTGCCATGGTCTCTGGTCAATCCGTTTATTCAAAACTCAAGTATGAATCAGGAGCTCACCGTGTCCAACGTGTCCCAGTGACAGAAAGCCAAGGTCGTGTCCACACCTCAACAGCGACTGTCCTCATCATGCCAGAAGTTGAAGAAGTGGAATATGACATCGATCCAAAAGACCTCCGTGTTGATATCTACCACGCATCTGGCGCCGGTGGACAGAACGTCAACAAGGTTGCGACTGCCGTCCGTATCGTTCACTTGCCAACAAACATCAAGGTGGAGATGCAGGAAGAACGGACTCAGCAGAAAAACCGTGAAAAGGCCATGAAAATTATCCGTGCCCGCGTTGCGGACCACTTTGCCCAGATTGCCCAAGATGAACAGGATGCAGAGCGTAAATCAACCATTGGTACAGGAGATCGTTCAGAGCGTATCCGTACTTACAACTTCCCACAAAACCGTGTGACAGACCACCGTATCGGCTTGACCTTGCAAAAGCTGGATACTATTTTGTCAGGAAAGATGGACGAAGTTGTTGATGCCCTCGTGCTCTATGATCAAACGCAAAAACTGGAAGAGCTTAATAAATAATGAATTACGCTCAATTATTTGCAGCATACGAAGAACAATTAGTCGCAGCCGGTGAAGAGGCAGAATCCCTGTCCTTCACCTTTCGTGGCTTAAAGGGACTGAATTTTACGGAATATCTCCTCCTGCTCCGTCAGGAAGTTAGTCCAGATGACCAAGAACTACTAAACCATATTTTTCAGCAACTTTCCCAGCACCGGCCTGCCCAGTACATTATTGGCAAGGCTGATTTTCATGGCTTGGAGTTTACGGTAGATGAGCGAGTACTCGTTCCGCGGCCAGAGACAGAAGAGTTAGTTGATTTGATTTTGCAGGAAAATAGCAGAGCAGGTTTGCGTATCTTAGACATCGGTACAGGAAGTGGCGCTATTGCAATTTCCCTTGCAAAAGCTAGACCTGATTGGGAAGTGGTAGCAGTTGACATTTCAAAGGATGCCCTAGCAGTGGCTCAGGAAAATGCAAGAACCAACAAAGTCTCAGTTCACTTTCTAGAATCGGATGTCTTACAAGCAGTGACAGGTCAGTTTGATATCATTGTTTCCAATCCACCCTACATCTCACCAGATGACACAGATGAAGTTGGGCTCAATGTATTGACTTCTGAGCCACATCTGGCCTTATTTGCAGAAGAAGATGGGCTAGCCATTTATCGTCAAATTGCGGAGCAAGTAGGGGCATTTTTAAAGGAAAATGGAAAACTCTACTTTGAAATTGGCTACAAGCAAGGGCAAGACCTAACCGACTTACTCACTCTGCATCTCCCCAAAAAGCGAATTCGAGTTCTCAAAGACCAATTTGGTCAAGATAGAAAGGTTGTCGCGGATGACAATGGATAAACTCCGAAAAATTCTTGAAAGTGGTGGTGCTGTTATCCTACCAACTGAAACAGTCTATGGACTCTTTGCCCAAGCCTTAAATGAAGAGGCGGTCAATCGTGTCTATCAGTTGAAACAACGTCCGAGGGACAAGGCCATGAACTTAAATGTCTCAAACCTGAACGATATTTATTTTTTTAGTCAAAATCCACCCTTTTTTCTGGAAAAACTGTATAATAGGTTTATGCCAGGACCGCTAACAATTATCCTAAAATCGAACAATAATGTTCCTTTTTGGGTTAATTCAGGTCTGGATACTGTTGGATTTCGTCTGCCAAAGCACAAAAAAACCTTACGTTTGATTGCAGAAACCGGTCCTTTAATTGGACCGTCAGCTAATGTCTCAGGTCAAGAAAGTGGGAAAGAGTTTAGCAAGCTCCTATCGCAATTCTCCGAAAAAATAGAAGGATTTGCAGATGACCAAGCATTGACCGGAATTGATTCAACGATCTTAGATCTTTCAGGACCAAGAGCTAGAATACTTCGACAAGGTAGTATCAGCCAAGAAGAAATCCAAGCAGCTGTTCCTGAAATTGAATTTGAGAATTGATTTGTCTGAACTTCGTAATCAAGCACATCGTTTTTCAAGTATTTGGGCTACAAATTTGACAAATTGCATTATTTTTTTCAAACACTTATAAAGGAGTACCGTAAATGATTTTTGACAAAGTTGACTACAAAGATTTCGACAAAGAAGTTTGGGAAGCTATTCAAGCTGAAGAAAAACGCCAACAAAACAATATCGAATTGATTGCTTCTGAAAACGTTGTTTCTAAAGCAGTTATGGCTGCCCAAGGTTCTATTTTGACCAATAAATACGCTGAGGGTTACCCAGGTCGTCGTTACTATGGTGGTACAGAGTGCGTTGACGTCATCGAAAGCCTTGCCATTGAACGTGCTAAAGAAATCTTCGGTGCTCAGTATGCCAACGTTCAACCACACTCAGGTAGCCAAGCCAACTGCGCGGCTTACATGGCCTTGATTGAGCCAGGTGACACTGTCATGGGTATGGACCTGTCAGCCGGTGGTCACTTAACCCACGGTGCTGCAGTAAGCTTCTCAGGACAAACCTATAACTTTGTGGCTTACAACGTTGACGAAGAAACTGGTTTGCTTGACTATGATGCTATTTTAGAGCAGGCAAAAGAAGTGCAGCCTAAACTGATTGTAGCAGGTGCTTCAGCCTATGCTCGTATCATTGATTTTGCAAAATTCCGTGAAATCGCAGACGAAGTTGGTGCTAAATTGATGGTCGACATGGCCCATATTGCAGGTCTTGTAGCAGCAGGTCTTCATCCAAACCCAGTTCCTCATGCTCATATCACAACGACCACAACCCACAAAACTCTTCGTGGCCCTCGTGGTGGCTTGATTTTGACTAATGATGAAGCGCTTATCAAGAAAATCAATTCTGCCATCTTCCCTGGTATCCAAGGTGGTCCACTTGAGCACGTTATCGCTGCGAAAGCTGTTTCCTTCAAAGAAGTTTTGGATCCAGCCTTTAAAGATTATGCTCAGAAAATTATTGATAATAGCAAGGCTATGGCAGAAGTCTTCCTTGCCAACCCTAATTTCAAAGTCATCACAGGTGGCACAGACAACCATCTTTTCTTGGTTGATGTGACAAAAGTAGTTGAGAATGGTAAAGTTGCACAACATCTCTTAGATGAAGTGAATATTACTCTCAATAAAAACTCAATTCCTTACGAAAAGCTCTCACCATTCAAAACTAGTGGTATTCGTATTGGTGCAGCAGCTATCACAGCCCGAGGTTTTGGAGAGGAAGAAGCGCGTAAGGTTGCTGAGTTGACAATCAAAGCCCTTGAAAATGCTGAAAACGAAGCAGTTCTTGAAGAAGTTCGTCAAGAAGTACGTGCTTTAACAGACCGCTTCCCACTTTACGAAGGTTTATAATGGATATATTTGTAAAAAAAGCTATTATACATCAATTTAGTCCTGATGACACAGAGCTGGTCCTTGCCGACCAGCTTTTGACTGTCAGCCCTAAAATTGAAGAATACTTGCGCAAGAAAATCGAGCGTGTGTTTTCTGATGAAGCCAAAACTGGACAGTTTGAGCCAGATAGTCCTTTTCTTGATTATTTAAAAGAGGATTTACTGACCAATTCTGTCAAGATTGCTGGCCTCTGGAAAGAAGAATTTTCCATTTCAGAAAATCTCAAGACCAATGATTTAATCTTTATCGAGTTTGAGAGAATTGGTGTGGAACATTTCGCCTTTCTAAGAATTGCCCTGCGTGAAAACCTAGCTCACGTTGGTTCAGAAAGTGATAGTCCGCTAAAAATCACTCAAAACAATCTACCAGGAGCAGGCTCTACGCCAGATGAAGCCCTGATTATCAATTTACAGACGCGCAAGTATTATTTGATTGAAAAGAGAATTAAGCATAATGGAGCCTTTCTTCATTACTTTTCAGATAATCTCTTGCAGGTCACGCCAGCCATTTCTGCAAAGAAATCTATCAAAGCAGTAGAACAGACAGCTCAAAAAATTGCGGACAATTTTCACCAAGGAGATTTCCAATTTCAATCCAAGGTCAAATCAGCTATTTTCAACCATTTGGAAGAAGACAATGAACTTTCTCCTGAAAAATTAGCTGATCAGTTATTCGATAACAATTTGACTGCTCGTTTGAATTTTGTTGATCAATTAAAAGAAGTCATTCCAGATAAGATTTCTTTCGATGAGATTGATAGTAGTCGTCAGCTCAAGAAATTTGAAAACCAAAAACTTTCCTTATCAAATGGCATTGAATTGATTGTGCCTAACGCAATCTATGAAGATGCTGAATCAGTAGAGTTTATTCAAAATGATAATGGGACTTATTCCATTCTCATTAAGAACATAGAAGATATTAAGAGTAAATAAATGAAAAAATTAACAAGAACGATTTTTCTCGTCGTCCTTGTTTTCTTAGCCTATCAGTTTTATGTGATTCGTACAAACGTGAAACAGGTTTTGACCTTTCAAAGCACTATACAAGAAGTATTGATTTCAAGCCAAAGCTCAGCAAGTGAGGACTTGATTCTGGCGATGATATATACGGAAACCAAGGGGCTGAAGGCAGATGTCATGCAGTCTAGTGAAGCTGAAACAGGGACGACAAATACCATTACAGATAGTCGAGAAAGTATCCAAGTAGGAGTAGCTTATCTCAATCAGATGTTTGCAGCAGCAAAAGCAGCAAATGTGGACAGTTGGACAGCTGTGCAAGCCTATAATTATGGGCCAGGATATATTTCCTATGTCGCTGCAAATGGTGGTGAACATACTATCGAGTTATCAAAGAACTATTCCCTTAACATCGTTGCTCCTAATCTGGGCAATTCTGATGGTGAGACCTATACCTATTACCACCCGATAGCGGTGCTAAATGGGGGAAAGTTGTATGTGAATGGCGGAAATATCTACTATTCTCGACAAGTTGAATTCAACCAGTACCTCATTCGGTTTATGAAGTGGTTTATATAATTTGATTAGCGGGATAATCCCGCTTTTTTGTGGAATATGCTATAATACTAATGAAAGAGGTGATGGAATGAATCGGACAGTTCTTATTACAGGAGCAACTAGCGGTATTGGAAGAGCGATGGCGCAAACCTTCGCATCAAATGGTGACAAGTTGATTTTACTAGGACGCCGTTTAAAACGATTAGAGGACTTAAAATTCGAGTTAGAAGTGCAATTTTCAACTGATGTCTGGGTTTACCAGCTCGATGTCACTCAGATTGAAGCTGTTAAAGAGGTTTCATCTCTTATTTTAGCCCAACATGGGTCAATTGACATTCTGATAAACAATGCAGGCTTAGCTCTTGGCCTAGAACCCTATCAGGATAGTAATTTGGACGATAGTCTGACCATGATCGACACCAATGTTCGCGGGCTATTAGCTGTGACACGCCAGTTTTTACCAAAAATGGTAGAGAAAAACAAGGGACATATCATCAATATCGGTTCAACTGCGGGTATTTATGCCTACGCTGGTGCTACCGTTTATGCGGCCACCAAGGCAGCTGTACGTTTTATTAGTGATGGTATTCGAATTGATACTATGGCCAGCAATATTAAGGTAACGACATTACAACCTGGCATTGTTGAGACAGATTTTAGTCAGGTTCGTTTCAAAGGTGATCAAGAAAGGGCAAAATCAGTTTATGCAGGTGTCGAGGCTCTACAGGCAGAGGATATCGCAAATTGTGCTCTTTTCGTCGCCAATCAACCAGCACATGTGCAGATTTCGGATATGACCATTATGGCCCGCCAACAAGCTACTGGATTTTTAATCCATCGTGAAGAGAAGGAGAGTAAACATGAATAAATCCTTTGTAAAAACTTTGAGTCTGTCACTACTGGCTAGTCTCTTTTTAACTGCCTGCAGCACGATTTCCAAGCAAGAAAGTGGAGGCAGTTCTTCTACCAGCCAAACAAGTTCACAAACAACTACTATCAGTACTGAAGCGACTTCTACGACTAGCTCATCAACGTCATCTAGTAGTTCAGAAACTCAAACGGATACGGCGTTGAATTTAGATGCAATTGCCGCTGGAGATTTTTCTAGTCTGGCGGGCACATGGATGAACAGCCAAGGAAATATATTAGTATTTGACCAAACCGGCCTTGTATCTGAAGATTCATTTTGGTCAGGAGAGTTTGTATGGTCAAACGGTTTATTGACAACTAGTGTTCAAGCTAGTTCTGGTGCAGGTGGCTATGCTTTGGTCTTGGTTCCTAGAGGTATGGAGATCCCGTCTGAATTTTTTGCAGATGGTTCTGATCCTTCTGACCAAACAAAAGACCGACTTTTTGGAGCGCAAAACGTTCTCTCAACTGAAAACTTTGATCCATTTTATCGTGTATCAACCGCTCTCCCCCATTCTCAAAGCAACCTGGAAACTGGTGTGACACTTGAAAGTGGACAGGTCAGCATTGATTATGCGACTGAGAAAATCGGAGACAAGGCTTGGATCGTGATAGAAGGAAACTACACTCGTACAGAATCCGTTCCTTACAATCTCCTACAAGGTTCCGATGATAGTCTAATCTGGGTCTATCAAAACGGTGTGATTTACGGAGACAACAATCAACTGCTTTATACACCATAAATTACCATTAATACTTAGAATAAGAAATGAAAAACTAATTAAAACGGTGTTCCTACAAATTCGGAACACCGTTTTATATTTTGAAGATTCAATTGCTTCTATTGAATATTTTTAGAAGAAAAATAAGGTAACTTACTTGATATAACTTAAGATAGGTTATGTAAAATATTTAATTCACAACTGGAATATCAAAGACAGTTTTTTACTGCTTATGGATAATCAATTGCAGTTGCAGAAGAAGTTTGGGATCGAAATTCTGCCAAAGTCTGCTCTGAAAAATAGGTGTCATTCAAACTCTCTACAAAAGCGGACATGGAGATAATAGCTGTTGGCAAAACGAGGGTTTGCTGTTCATAGCGAAAGGATATATCAGACCAATCATCTGCTGCAAATGTTTTGATGAGTTCCTCATTGATTTTTTGAGCAGCAACACTGGCAGTAGAAGATGATGCCAAAATCTTCTCTAATTGAGATCGAAAAATATCCTTGTCTGCAACCAAGTCTTCCAAGGTAAGCAAGCTCTCATCTGTCTTTTCATAAAAGATTTCCAGTTCTTCCTCTTGGCTGGTCGTAACTTGAAGCCAGTCTGCTCTGATTCTTGTTTTCATAACTGCATAAGAAGTCGCATTTTCAAAAGGGCTAGTACGAGTTTGTGGATAGAGAACAATCCATTCTTTCTGAGTCAGACTATCAGCTTTTGCTGTTTTCAGTATTTCGTCAGAAGCAGCACTGATTCGTTGGCTGATAGCAGTCTGGTTATCTCGCTGTAGAAATTCAATAATTCTCGGATTCTGTGGACCTCCAATGGCATCAATCTTGGTTCCCATATCATCATTGATCCGTAAGTTGAGGGCTACAAACTGCTCGTTCAGCAAACGATTCTGTTCTTTGCCAAACCAGTGAAGACCAAAACCAACTAAACAAATGATAAGCAATCCCAAAGCAAGTTTTTTCCAATTTTTTTGCATAAGAACCCCTACCTTTCTACATTTATATATTATCACATAAAACTAAAGGAGACAAGTAGATATAAATCAGTTTTTATGAAAAAAAGCCCATAGAAAATAGACTTTCTATGGGCTTACAACTTTTCAAGCATTGGGTAAATTAGTCCACTGGACTAGCGACGCTTTATTATTTTTAGGTGTCGGGTAAAACAGTCTATCCCCAGACAACGATGCTCTTTCGTTTTTAGGCATCGGGTAAATTAGTCGTGATGGACTGGCTGATAGAGCCTATCCCCAGGCTCTATCACTCCCACTCAACCGTTGCTGGTGGTTTGCTGGTGATGTCATAAACGATGCGGTTGACGTGATCGACTTCATTTACGATGCGGACAGAGATTTTCTGAAGGACTTCCCAAGGTAGTTTGGCAAAGTCAGCTGTCATACCATCGACAGAAGTGATAGCTCGGATGGCGATGGTGTAGTCGTAGGTACGGCCATCACCCATAACACCTACTGAGCGAACGCCAGTATTGACCGTAAAATACTGCCAAACATCGCGATCAAGCCCAGCTTTGGCGATTTCCTCACGCAAGATAGCGTCAGATTCACGAACGGTTTGAAGTTTTTCCTCAGTAATTTCACCCATGACACGAATGGCAAGGCCTGGTCCTGGGAATGGTTGGCGCCACACGACTTCATCAGGCATACCAAGAGCAGTACCGACGGCACGAACTTCATCTTTAAAGAGAGTATTGAGTGGCTCAATCAACTTAAACTGCATATCTTCTGGCAGACCGCCAACGTTGTGGTGGGACTTGATGGTTTCAGCCGTATCCGTACCAGACTCGATAATATCCGTATAAAGCGTTCCTTGAGCCAAAAATTCCACATCGGTCAACTTGCTAGCTTCATCGTCAAAGACGTAAACAAATTCATTACCGATGATTTTACGTTTCTTCTCAGGGTCAGATACGCCAGCAAGTAGGTCTAAGAAACGCTTAGCAGCATCGACGCGAATAATATTGAGGCCGAACTTGCCACCCAACATCTCCATAACCTGATCGCCTTCATTCTTACGAAGAAGACCGTGGTCAACGAAGATACAGGTCAATTGGTCACCAATAGCGCGCTGGAGAAGGACCCCAACAACAGAAGAATCGACACCACCTGACAGACCGAGCAAGACTTTCTTGTCGCCAACTGTCTGACGGATTTTTTCAATCTCTGTATCGATGAAGTTTTCCATTGTCCAGTCGCCCTTTGCTCCACAGATAGAAAGAGCAAAGTTTTTTAGGATGTCATTTCCATAGATGGAATGACGGACTTCTGGGTGGAACTGGATACCGTAGATACGGCGTTCAGTATTTTCAATGGCAGCATAAGGACAGTCTGCGGAAAGACCAACCAGGTGGAAATCAGCAGGAATTTCAGTTACTGCATCACCGTGGCTCATGAGAACAAGCTGTTCTTGCGGTGTTCCAGCAAACAGGGCTGACTCAGCCTTGAGTTCAAGCGTTGACTGACCGTACTCACGGTTACCAGCTTCGCCAGCTGGCACAACCTTACCACCCAATTTATGGGTAATCAACTGCATACCGTAGCAAATGCCTAGAACTGGAATCCCCAATTCGAAGATTTCTGGGTCAATATCGAAAGCATTATCTGCGTAAACGGAGTTTGGTCCCCCAGAAAGTACGATACCGATTGGAGCAATCTCACGGATTTCCGCAGCTGTAATCTTATGGCTTTTTAATTCAGAAAAGACCCCAAATTCACGAATACGACGTGAAATGAGTTGATTGTACTGGCTACCGTAATCCAGAACAATAATCTTTTGAACATCTTGTTTAGTCATTCTGTCCTCATTCCTTTTGAATATTTTAAATGTATGTTTTTTATTCTAACATAAATCAAGACTATTTTCCACAAGAAGCTATAAATCATTTAAAGACTATCGAAGTCGGAAATAAGTTTTTCATTTGTTCGGAAATTGCAGTTGTATCACCAAATATTTTAAGAAAGTTTTCGACAAGTCTGTTTGAGTATGATTTTGGGAATTTCTAGTTAAAATGGATTTTTTTTGATAGAATAGAAGATATAAAGGAGCCAGGATGAAAGCAGCTTATATAACGATTCACGATAAAATTAAAGAACAAATTGATCAGGGCATTTGGGCCATCGGACAGAGACTGCCGAGTGAACGAGATTTGGCAGATAAATTTGGTGTTTCTCGTATGACCTTGCGCCAAGGAGTTACCCTGCTGGTAGAAGAAGGAGTGCTGCAACGCAAGGTCGGTTCAGGCACCTACGTTGCCAATACACGTGTTCAAGAAAAAATGCGCGGAACGACCTCTTTTTCAGAAATTGTCCAACTTCAGGGAAAAGAACCTTCAAGTCGTGTCCTTTCTTTCGTTAAAACAAAGCCAAATGAAAAAGAGATTGATGTACTGGCTTTGGAAAAAGGGGAGTTTGTGATACGAATGGAGCGCGTGCGGTTTGCGGATGCGGTTCCGGTTGTCTATGAAGTAGCTAGCATTCCCGCTCGGCTTATTCAAGACATGAAAAAAGAAGAGGTCACCAATCAGTTCTATAAAACCCTAACCAAAAACGGCTTTAAACTTGGAAAAACTCAGCAAACCATTTATGCCCGACTTGCAAATGACAAAATTGCCAAGCTGTTGAACATTTCAAAAAACCATCCTATCCTAGCATTGCGCCAAGTTTCCTATTTGGAAAATGGTCAGGCTTTTGAATTTGTCAATAGTCAGTATGTTGGGGAGCGTTTTGAGTTCTATCTGGAGAATAACTGATATTACATAACAAAAATTATGTAAATAAGTGTTGAAACTGATTTCAAAAGTTATCAAGAGAAGAGATTTTTGGTATAATAAATCTTATGGAAATTGAAAAAACCAACCGAATGAACGCCTTATTTGAATTCTATGCTGCCTTACTAACCGACAAGCAGATGAATTACATCGAGCTCTACTATGCAGATGATTATAGTTTGGCTGAGATCGCAGAAGAATTTCAAGTAAGTCGTCAAGCTGTTTATGACAATATCAAACGGACCGAAAAGTTATTAGAGGACTATGAAATGAAACTGCACATGTACTCTGATTATGTAGTCCGGAGTCAAATTTTGGATGAACTCTTAGAAACCTATCCAGATGATGAGGCTTTAAAAGAAAAATTATTGATTTTGTCCAGTATAGATAATCGCGATTAAGGAGAAGAAAATGGCATTTGAAAGCTTAACGGAGCGTCTACAATCCGTCTTTAAAAACCTTCGCCGTAAGGGAAAAATTTCTGAGAGTGATATTCAGGAAGCAACTAAGGAAATTCGTTTGGCCTTACTAGAAGCCGACGTAGCCCTTCCAGTTGTCAAAGACTTTATCAAAAAAGTGCGTGAACGTGCCATTGGTCACGAAGTCATTGACACTCTGAACCCAGCCCAACAAATCATCAAAATCGTTGATGAAGAATTGACTGCTGTATTAGGTTCTGAAACGTCTGACATTATCAAATCACCAAAAATTCCAACCATTATCATGATGGCTGGTTTGCAGGGTGCGGGTAAAACAACCTTTACAGGTAAGCTGGCCAACAAACTCAAACAGGAAGAGAATGCTCGTCCTCTCTTGATTGCGGCGGATATTTATCGTCCAGCTGCCATTGATCAGTTGAAAACCCTTGGTAAACAAATTGATGTACCAGTCTTTGAGCTAGGTAACCAGGTCCCAGCTTTAGAAATTGTCCGTCAAGGTTTGGAGCAAGCCAAAGCCAACCACAATGACTATGTCTTGATTGATACGGCCGGTCGTTTGCAGATTGACCAAGCCCTTATGTCCGAATTGAGAGAAATCAAAGAGTTTGCTCAGCCAAACGAAATCCTCTTGGTCGTCGATGCCATGATTGGTCAGGAAGCTGCTAACGTTGCGCGTGAGTTCAATGATCAACTGGCTATTACTGGTGTGATTTTGACCAAGATTGACGGCGATACACGTGGTGGTGCAGCCTTGTCTGTCCGTCACATTACTGGTCAGCCAATCAAATTCACCGGTACTGGTGAAAAAATCACCGACATCGAGACCTTCCACCCAGACCGTATGTCCTCACGTATTCTGGGCATGGGTGACATGCTGACCTTGATTGAAAAAGCCAGCAAAGAATATGATGAGAAGAAATCATTGGAACTCGCTGAAAAAATGCGTGAGAATACCTTTGATTTCAACGATTTCATCGATCAATTGGACCAAGTTCAGAATATGGGACCAATGGAAGACCTGCTGAAGATGATTCCAGGTATGGCTGGTAACCCAGCCCTTGCCAACTTGAAAGTTGACGAGCGTGAAATTGCACGAAAACGAGCTATCGTATCTTCTATGACACCAGCCGAACGTGAAAATCCTGATTTGTTGACACCTAGCCGTCGCCGTCGTATTGCTAACGGTTCTGGCAATAGCTTTGTCGAAGTCAATAAATTTATCAAGGATTTCAACCAAGCGAAAACCATGATGCAGGGTGTCATGTCAGGCGACATGAACAAAATGATGAAACAAATGGGAATCAATCCAAATAATCTCCCTAAAAACATTCCAAATATGAACGGTATGGATATGTCTGCTCTTGAAGATATGATGGGCGGTGCAGGCATGCCGGATATGAGCCAACTAATGGGAGGTGCTGGTATGCCAGACATGTCCCAAATGTTTGGAGGCGGATTGAAAGGTAAAATCGGTGAATTCGCTATGAAACAGGCCATGAAACGCCAAGCCAACAAGATTAAGAAAGCCAAAAAGAAGAGAAAATGATCTCTTCTTTTTACTTTTTATTCGAAGAAGTAAGATACAGCAATATAAAATAGAAGTAGCAAAGCAGAAAAAATGATTTTTGAACTCAAATACTTTCCGCTATAATAGAAATAATAGAAAATGTCCTTTTTAATGGACAACTTATATATTGTCCGTTATAATAGAAACAAAGGGCAAGTTATGAATTATATCGCAATAATAGGAGATATTGTCAATTCAAAACAGATTTCCAACCGCTCTAGTATTCAAGAGCGACTAAAACAACAGCTGAGTAGAATCAATCATTCCTTCTCTCAGGACTTCGCATCACCTTTTACCATTACAAAGGGAGATAAATTTCAAGCTTTATGCAAGCCTAACCCTTATATCTTTTTGATGATTGACCAAATCCAAATAGCTTTTCGTGATGAGGTGGAGATTCGATTTGGAATTGGTTTGGGTGAGATTCTAACAGCTATCAATCCAAAGCTAAGTATTGGAGCAGATGGTCCAGCTTATTGGGAAGCACGCAAGGCTATTGACTTCATTCATGACAACCATGACTACGGCACCAGCAAAATTGCATTTTCATCTGAATACAAGCAAATCGATCGTGTGATCAACCCCTTGCTAACTTCTAGCGATTTCATCAAAGCTGCTTGGAATCGTTCGCAAACGGATCTGTTTGAGACCTTAATCTCCCAAAAAATCTATCAAGAAGATTTCAAACAAAAGCCAATTGCTGAGAAAATGAAACTCAGTCAAAGCGCCTTTACCAAACGTTTGAAATCGAGTGGGGTAAAAATCTATTTCCGCAATCGAAAAACAGCTATGGATTTAATCCTGCAGCTCAGTCAAAGAAGTTAATTTTGTTTACATAATTTATTTTGTGTAAACTTTTTCTTAGAATTCTAATCGTAATATAATTTCATCTTCATCGTATTCGCCAGTCGCTAAGTACTAACGCTAGAGACATCTATGTTCAAATAGGGTTTCCTGTTAGAGGAGACTATTTGATTAAACGTGGCAGTAAAATTACAAATATTGAAGTAATTGCTGGGAAGGATGTTCTAAGTCAGATTGTTTATATCCGTCGATTGGTTAGAGAATGTCGCTCAAATGCAAAAGATTGGAAAAAGTAAAAGGCATTGCAGATTATCTACCAGCAGTAAGATAGAAGCTCATTGGTATCAGGCGAAAAACATAGGTAAAGTTGAATTTAAAGTCAAGAGGTGGTTGTAATGCGAGCTAAATATATTGGTAAGACCGAATCTCATACTTTGGATAACGGGAAAATTTATGAAATCCTTTCTATAGAACATGGATGGTACCGTGTTGTAGATAAATCTGGAGAAGATTATTTATACCCAGCCGAAGAATTTGAAATAATAAAATAATTTACAACACCCAGAGAATTATAGATCTGTTTTTGTTTTGGTTAAAAATGAGGTATCTCTATATCCGATAATATAGTTTTGGGCATCAAATTAACTAGAAAAATGTACTTTTGAAAAAATTTCCAGTTTTCTAGTTAATAAAGTACATTTTTATGGAAAAATAAGGGTATCTAGAAATTCCAGTTTAGCCTTGAATAAAGTACATTTTAGGCTAATTTTTCCTAAAAAATTTTTTTTGGTTATTAATCTAACATACCACCACACATCTTTCCGAAAAACTATAATTTTCTTGAAAGTTATATGAGTTTATGCTATACTACTAGTCATATAACCGGAAAAAATTTTTTCTCAAAAAATGTACATTATTCTTGGAAAAACTGGATTTTCTAAGGGGTATTATTTTGTACTTTTCAAACTAGTAAACTAAAATCAGGAGAAAATGATGAGACGCGAGTTGTTATTGGAAAAAATTGATCAACTGAAGGAAATCATGCCTTGGTATGTCATGGAATATTATCAGTCAAAGTTGGCTGTGCCTTACAGTTTTACAACCTTGTACGAATACTTGAAAGAATACCGTCGTTTTTTTGAGTGGTTACAGGATTCAGATTTGGTGTCTGTTGAACGGATTGCTGACATTCCGCTGGATGTTCTGGAGCATCTAACCAAGAAAGATATGGAGGCCTTTATTCTTTATCTGCGGGAGCGTCCCTTGCTGAACGCCAATACCACGCAGAATGGTGTGTCGCAGACCACCATTAACCGTACTCTGTCGGCACTTTCTAGTCTCTTCAAGTATTTAACCGAAGAAGTGGAAAATGAGCAGGGGGAGCCCTACTTCTACCGTAATGTCATGAAGAAGGTGTCCACCAAGAAGAAGAAGGAAACCTTGGCAGCGCGGGCGGAGAATATCAAGCAAAAGATCTTTTTGGGCGATGAAACGATGGAGTTCTTGGACTATGTCGATAAAGAATACCAGGTAAAGTTATCCAAACGTGCCCTCTCATCCTTCCAGAAAAATAAGGAGCGGGATTTGGCGATTCTGGCACTTCTCTTGGCTTCTGGAGTCCGTCTGTCAGAGGCGGTGAATTTGGATCTTCGAGATGTCAACCTCAATATGATGATGATCGAAGTAACCCGTAAGGGTGGTAAACGGGACTCGGTCAATGTGGCTGGTTTTGCTAAGCCCTATCTGGAAGCCTATCTGAGCATCCGTCAGCAACGCTACAAGGCTGAAAAAACGGATACAGCCTTCTTCCTATCCGAATACCGCGGTCTGCCCAATCGTATCGATGCTTCTTCTATTGAAAAAATGGTGGCCAAATATTCTGCGGACTTCAAGATACGTGTGACACCCCACAAACTCCGTCACACGCTGGCAACACGGCTCTACGATGCCACCAAGTCGCAAGTTCTAGTCAGTCATCAGCTGGGCCATGCCAATACCCAGGTCACTGACCTCTACACCCATATCGTCAACGATGAGCAGAAAAATGCTCTGGATCAGCTATAATGTTACGTAAAATAAATTATGTAAACAAATCAAGGAGTAAGCACAAAGCCTACTCCTCTTTTTATCTAAATCAATTCTTTCAATTTATCCTGATTAACTGCTGGGTACTGGTCCAAAAAGGTTGAGAGTGTTCGTAAAACGGCAGGAATATAGCCAGTCTGGTCATTCTCCACCTGCAAGACCAAGAGTGGCTCATGGAGGCTCATACGGAGCAAGAGCCAGCCGTCACCATAAGGCTCGGTCAGGTCAAACCGCACTCCTTCTTCGTTTTCTGGGTTAAAAGCAAAGCCTTCGAGACTGGTTTGGCGGAGATCAGCAATGACCTGTTCACCCAGTACGCGATAATCTTCTGCTTCTAGTTTGAACCGCACTTCTTGGGTTTCAAGCGGTTGTTTGAGCTGGGCAATCAAGTCGTCCAAAGACTTGCCTTCCGCTTGCAGTTTTGGTAAGAGCATGAGAATCTTAGCCGCCACATAGGTTCCGTCATCAAGAAAGTAATTTTCCTTAAAGGCAGCGTGTCCAGAGGTTTCGATAGCCAACTGGCAGTCAATTCCCTCTTGGTTTGCTAAAATAGCACGGTTAATGACATTACGGTAGCCTGAAATATAGCGAATTTGTTTACCGCCCAGGCTTTCTATAAAGACTTTAAGGTGTTCAGTTGTTGGGGAATTGGTCACAATGCTGGTTCCTGGATGTTCAGCTAGGACAATCTGGCTGAGAACGGCAATCAGGTTGTTACGATTGAGAATTTGACCTGACTTGGTGACCAGGGCGGCACGGTCAACGTCTGTATCAAAGATAATGCCTAGATCTGCCCCTTGCTTCAAGACGGACTGACGAATGCTTTCCATAGCTTCCTTGTTATCTGGGTTTGGAACATGGTTTGGGAAAGTTCCGTCTGGGTCTAGGAATTGTGAGCCTGTGGTATCTGCTCCCAATTCTGCCAACACTTTCTCAGCAAAAAATCCGCCTGCACCATTTCCAGCATCGACGATAATATTAAGACCTATCAGTGGTTTTTCTTGTCCGTCACAGGCTGAGCGAATTTTGCCTACGAGGTCTTGGGAGTAAGGCGTCATCAGGTCTGCAGTGGTGACATTTCCAAGGGAAGAAGCTGGCAAGTCTTCACTATGCGAGAGGATGAAGTCAATATCTTCATGCTCTGCTCCGCCATTTTCCGAAAAAATCTTAATGCCGTTGAAGTAATAAGGCAGGTGGCTAGCAGTGATCATGACACCAGCATGGCACTTGAACTGAGGGTACTGGGTGCTCATGAAGAGAGCAGGCGTGGTGGCCATGCCAAAGTCAATCAGCTGAACTCCCAGACGAACGGCTTCTTCTGTAAAGGCAGCGACCAAATCTGGACCGCTGAGGCGGCTGTCTCGACCGATACCGATCTTGAGCTGTCCTTCTTGATAGGCTTGAGCCAGTTCTGGCTTCTGAGTTAGCCAATGAATCAGGCCACGAACGATTTCCTTGGTGGCTTGTGGAGTGAGATTGACAGCATATTCGTCTGTAGCGATAGCAATTCCACGAATATCTGATCCATTTTGCAAGACGTGATGATGGGACATAGTAACCTCCTAATTCAAACTATGTCAAGTATATCATAAATTAAAGTGGTTTCAAAAGGGAAAATTACAGCTTCTACTGTACTTTGGTGATGGTTACAGTGGTGCCGACGTCTACTCGGCTTTCCACTTTAATGCCTAAATCTAATTGACTTAAAACACTCTTTGTCAAATAAAGCCCAAAACCTGTCGCTTTTTGATGTTCACGGCCATTAAAACCTGTAAATCCCTCGTCAAACAGGCGAGGAATATCCTCAGCCAGAATGCCAATTCCCGTATCGGAAATGGAAATTCCCCCATTCAATTCAATGACCACCTTACCACCAGTCTTATTGTACTTGAGGGCATTGTCGATTATCTGTGACAGGGCAAAACTGAGCCATTTCTTATCGGTTTTCAGTAGCCAATTTCCATCAATGGTCACCGAAATCTCTTTTTGCAAGAACTGATTGCGGTATTTTTTGACCAAATCGACCACCACTTCTCTTACTTCCACCTGCTCAAATCGAAAATCGCTAGAATGGTTGGTCAGTTTGAGGTAATTGAGGAGATTGGCCATGTAATTATCCAAGCGCAAGAGCTGGTGATTGACATCCTGCTGGTTGAGATTGTCAGTCTGGCTCATCAAAGACAGGGCAGCCAGAGGCACTTTCATCTGATGGGACCACATTTTGACCATAGCTTGCAGGTCTTCTTCTCGTGACTTATAGACCAAAAGCTGCTCCCGCGTCGCCTCCTTCTCTGCCTCAATCAAGTTGAGATAGGCAAGGTCCACAGGCTTATTCAGCAGAGGCAGAGCTTCTTCATGGACATAGTCTTCCAAGGCCCTCATGCGGTTGCGAAACTTCCAGAAAAGCCCTGCAGTCAGAAGGATTAAGAAGGTTAGGGACAATAGCAGAGCGTTTTGTAGAAATTCGCTGGGCAATTGATAGAGATAGAAGAGCAAGATAAAACTGCCAGACAAAACAATATATGAGAAATAAAAACTACGGAATTCACGGATAAATTTTGTTATCATTTGACCAAGTACCCCACGCCACGAACAGTATGAATACGTTCAAAACCGACCTCGCTCACCTTCTTACGCAATCTGGTCATGTTGACATTGAGCGTATTCTGGTCGATAAATTCTTCATTTTCCCAGAGTTTTTCCAAGAGTTCATCCTTGCTAACAATCTGCCCTTGTCTTTCTAGCAAGGCGGACAAAATCTTGGTTTCCGTAGGTGAAAGTTGAACCTGTTCCGATTCATTTGAAAATCGCCCGTCCAAACTAAGCTGGAACTGGTCGATAGACAAATCGGTTGATTTGCTGAATTGATTAACCCGACGCAAGAAGGCACCGATTTTAGCATCCAAAATTCCCAGTGAAAAAGGCTTGGAAACAAAATCATCGCCACCCATGTTCATGGCCATGACCGCATTCATCTCATCATCGCTAGAGGAGATAAAGATAATAGGCATAGTCATGGTTTTACGGATTTCTGTCGTCCAGTAAAAACCGTTGTAATAAGGCAGGCTAATGTCCATCAGCACCAAGTCTGGTTTGATTTCAGCAACTTCCTGACTGACAGCTCGGAAATTCTGCACACTTTCCACCTGATACGATTTTCCCAAATGCTGCTTCAAGAGCTGGACAATCATTTCATCATCTTCAACAATATAAATCTTTTCTTTTTTCATGCTAATATTGTACCAAATACATCGTTACTTGTCCTAATTTCATTTACTGATGCAGTTATAAAATGCAAGAAATCTCGCACAAGGCGAGACTTCTTCTACCGTTCAATAATACGATAATAGGTTCGGCTGGTCCACTTGTAAATGACAAAGTAAATCAGAGCGACTGCCAGTAGGGTAATTCCGCTGACGGTATAAATCATAAGCGAAGAGGTGACACCAAAGGTCAATAGCATTTGCTTAAGCATAACAAGAGAAATCATGAAATGCAAGGTCGCCATAGCTAGTGGCATAAAGAAGACCGTAAGTGTTTGCGAGTTAATGGTCTTTTTGACTGCTGTTGCACTCATGCCCACTTCTTGTAGAATCTTGTAGGATTTCTTGTCTTCATGCCCTTCCGAGTACTGCTTGTAGTAGATAATCAAGGCTGCACCCAGTAGGAAACTAATTCCCAGCAAGAAACCTGTAAAGAGGAAACCGCCTCTAAAGCCCATCAGTAAATTGTTGAAATCGGATTTTTGCATAGCATATCCTAGGAATTCTCCGTTTGCATCGTTGATATTATAAGAGTCCCCAGTTTGCTCACCAATTGAAGTAACCTCTTCATCAGTCAAGTCGGTAAAGACACGGTAGTCCAGGCTAACCTGATAGCCTTGCGGATTATTGGACTCATAATACTCACGAACAGTATTCAATACAGTGTCATCACTGACTACCATAACGGCGGCATTTAGCGTATTGGTGATGTCTGGGAAAATAGCCTGGTCAAGATTGGCTACATTCTCAAAGGTATGATCGCCCAAAACAAGCTTCTTCAGCAATGGTTTTTCACTCGGACGCATAAAGACCACTTGATTGGCAGCAAGCTCTGGCAGGTCATTGCCCAACTTCCGGAAATCATCTTGGGTGACGAAGTAGGTAAAGGCTATTTTGCTAAAGTCTGGATTGGCAATGGTTTCTGGACTAATGACAATCTCCTTCCCACCGTCATAGACCAGACCAGCTTGGTAGGTCAGGTAGGACAGACTATCTTCCGCTTTTTCTGGAAAATGGCTGAGCACCGATTGCTGATAGGCACTTTCACCCTGACTTCTATCCGCAACTTTGTAGGTAATAGATGTTTCCTTTGGATAAAGACCACTTGTCATGCTTGACATGCCAGTATAAAGTGAAGTCGTTGTTGCAATGGTCACAAAGGCCATGACTGCTAAGAGGGTAATATTTGCCAAACCAGTTGCATGCTGTTTCATACGGAAAATCATCTGCGACGTGGTAATGAAATGCTCTGGCGTGTAAAAATAGCCTTTGTTTTTCCGACGAGCCTTCAAATACCAAGTCATAAAGCTGATGTAGAACAAGTAGGTCCCCGCGATGACAAAGAGCACAGCGATGAAGAACCGATAGATGACAGCTACCCCTGCTGCTTTCGATGAAAGTGACAGGTAGTAGCCAACACCCAGTCCCAATACACCAAGGGCAGCCAGAAGGACATTGCCTTTTGGCTCCTTCTCTCCTTTTTCACTAGCTCGAAACAAAATCAGTGGACTGGTCTTGCCAATGGTCCGAATGGCTAGCAATTCCAAGAGAAAGAAGATACCAGCAAAGAGAAAGGCGGTCATGACAAAGGCCAAAGGGGCTATTCCAAAATGCAAATCACTATAATGTGTTATATTGACAAAAATCAAGTAGAGAACATTTGCAAACACACCAGCTAAGACAGAACCAAGAACCACAACTAGCAAGAAAATCATCATCAATTCTAAGCTGGCTATCAAGGCTACTTTTTTCTTGTTCATCCCCAGCATGTTATAGAGACCAAATTCTCTCGCCCGTTGTTTCATCAGGAAATTAAAGCTATAAATCTCCATAATGACCGAGAAAATGGTCAGAACAACAACACCAAGACCGATAGAAACGGCACCAGAGCCCATGGTCTCCATAACTGGACTTAGCATGAGTAAGAACATGGAACAAATCAGAGTAAATAGCACAAGACTGGCTAAAACGAATGGAGCAAAAACACCCATGGATTTTCGGATATTTTGCCCAGCAAGTTTGAGGTAAAACATCTACTCACCCCCTAAAAGTACAGACATATTGAGCGAAATTTCCTTGGCAAAGTCTTGATTGCTCTTACCTGCCTTGTACAATTGGTGGAAAATCCGCCCGTCCTTGATAAAGAGTACTCGCTTAGCATGACTAGCTGCGTTGGCTGAGTGAGTCACCATGAGAATGGTTTGTCCATCTAGGTTGATGTCCTCAAATAAATTCAGCAAGTCTTCCGAATTGCGATAGTCAAGGGCGGCAGTTGGCTCGTCCGCTAGGACAATCTGTGGCTGTGTAATCAAACTACGGGCAATGGCCACGCGCTGCTTCTGTCCACCAGACAGCTCAAAAGGACGTTTTTTCAACAAATCTTGAATGCGCAGTTTGGGAGCCAGCACTTTCAAACCTTTCTCCATTTCTTGATGGCTAGCTCGCGCCAATACGAGAGGTAAAAAGATATTATCTTGGATAGACAGAGTATCTAAGAGGTTAAAATCTTGGAAGACAAAGCCCAGGTTACGCAGGCGGAAATCGGCCAGCTTACTCTCTTTGATTTTTGTAATATCTTGATTGTTCAAAAGAACAGAGCCACGAGTTGGTTTGTCCAGGGTTGCTAGAATATTGAGTAAGGTCGTTTTTCCAGAGCCACTTTCGCCCATAATTGCAATGAATTCACCCTTATCGACTTTGAAGTCCACATCTTGAAGGGCACGCGTTTCCTCTTTTGAAAAACGTGTGCGGTAAACTTTTTCTAAATGATTGATTTCTAATAACATACAAACTCCTAATAGTTTTTATCTTTTCTTCTTACTGTTTCATAATACTTCTTTACTAGGTCAACACCTTTTCTGTCTCCCTCTAGTATGCCATAAATCGCATACTTTGCAAATCATGGGAGAGCTCTTCAAAGAATATGGCTTGTTCAATGAGTTTAGCTCTCTCTTTTTCTGAGAATAGCGTTTCTTCCATTTTCTTGGCTTGTAAAAATTTGAATGACATATGATTCCCTTCTTTCGTTTTCTTATGAGTCTATTATAGAATAGATTAGCCATCAATTCCCTTACAATTCTGACCTAAAAACTTACAAGATTGTAATGAAACAAGAGTTTGGATAAAATCTGAAAAGAACCACTTATATGGACTGTCCATATAAGGAGGTTCTTTTTTCATGGCTAAAAAAGGAAGCAAGTTCACCAACTATCCACCCGAGTTCAAACTACAGATAGTTGAAGACTACCTCAGCGGAAAGAGCGGAGAGATGCCTTCTAATGTCAAAAAATATGGCTTAAAATCAGACAACCAAGTTTTAACTTGGACAAGAAAATACCTAGAAGACCTTACTTTACTCTCCCAAGATTTACGAGGTAGAAAGTCCACTGATCGTCCCAAAACAAGGAATCTAGAAGAGATGACCCTTGAGGAACAGAATACTTATCTACGAATGGAGAATGCAATTTTAAAGACCTTAAGGACTCTCCTCAATCTGTGAGAAGAGTCCACCTCTATCAAGTCGTGGAGTGATTGAAAGATCGTTACTCTGTCTCCTCTTTATGCGCCTATTTCGGCTTCCCCAGGTCTTCTTACTACCTTTGGTTGAGCATGGGGAGACCGGTCTATAAACAGTTTGATACGAACTTAGCCCAAAATATTACAGCTATCTTCCATGACACTCAAAAAGGCTATCGCTGCATCTCTTATCATCTGAGAAGACACTATCAACTTTCTCCTAACCCTAAGACGGTCTTGCGCTATATGCGTATTCTTGGTCACCAGTCTCCGATTCGGAAGAAGCGGTATCAATCCTGCACGCAACGAGAGATAAATGAAAAGGCAAGACACGTCCACTACAACGTGCTTGCCCGAAACTTTAAAGCAGAACGTCCTCTCCAAAAACTGACGACGGATGTCAGCTACGTTGACCACAAACAAGGGAGGATGCTATTAAGTGTCATAAAAGATTGTTATGACAATTCCATTTTAGCCTATACGCTATCAGATTTCAATGATAACAAGTTAGTTTTTGACAATAAAGACCTGGTTTTTCACAATTCTTGGGATTCAACCAAAGTCTGTATCCTTCATTCTAACCAAGGTTTTCAATATACCAATCAACAGTATCTCCGAAAATTAGATCAATACGGTGTGACCATTTCTCATTCTGGCAAGGGAAATTGTTATGATAATGCGGCATGTAAGAATTTCTTTTCCCACTTGAAGAGTGAATCCTTGAGACTATTTCCGCCTGAGGATAGGGAAGTCCACATCCAACAAATCAGGGAGTACATTGACTGGTATAATTGGCACAGACTACAAGAAAAATTAAAAGGTATGTCTCCCTTAGAATTTAGGGAAGCATACCTTCTAAAAACCTACCTTTTTTAACTGTCCATTTTATTTGGTGCTTAACAGACCAAATTCTTTTTTCATTTATTAAAATTGTTCCCCTTCGATAGGAACCTTAATTTTCAGCAATAAAAAATGGCAAACTCATAGTCAATTTTTAAATTCGACCCTAACTTTGAAGTCTATTGACGATAATAAGTCTCGTTTGCAACACCTTCTGGAGTATTTAATCCTTGAGAACCATACAATCGAACTTTAGAAGAATCAGAAATATCCGTTAAGCCATCAACGAATCTATCTGCAGGAATTGCAACTCCTTCAGGTACCAATAAGAATGGAACACCTGGAGAAGTCATTCGATTTGGTGAAAATCGTGTTAATCGTACATAACCTCCAGCTTCTAAAGACGGCTCCTGCCAATACTCAACTTCACCAGGATAGTCTGGGAATGTAATCGTTCCATCTGCTTTAACAATCATTGTATTCCCTCGAGCATTTGACCAAGTTCCAGCTAAACTCGAGTAATCACCTTGAACAATCACTTGCAAGTCAACAGAAGATTGAATTTCTGATGAGGTAGTTGTTGAAGCTTCTAATTCATTCCACTCTAAGCTTCTTAAATCAATGGCTGGCGAACTAGATGGAGTTGGGGAGCTTTCAGAAACTTGTTTTAGTCCTTCAGCATCCCCAGTCATTTCGTAAATTCTGAATGAACCTGCAGATTCTAACGATAAAGTTCCATCCTCCAATGGCCAAATTGTCACTTTTTCACCAATTTCAGGTCCAGATTTACGAAAATAATCTGCTAATCGAGTTATTTCGCCTGTTGAATTTAATGTATAAAGATCAATTAAAACTTTTTGATTTGAATATTCTAATGTGATCAATAATTCATCAATCCCATCATGGTTTATATCATATTGGGAATAATATGCACCAGTATAAACAGTTTTATAGATCTCTAACCAGGATAAATAACTGGAAACTTGGCTTTGATCAAGAGAAGAAATAGGTTTCCCAATATTTTCTTGATACCGTTCAATAACTGTTTGATACTCACTGTAATCTTGACTCGAAGACACGAGCTCTGAACTGTTTGTTGAAGAACTACTAGCAACTTCGCTTGAACTTGTAGACTCTGAAGTAGAAGACTGCTTCACTTGACAAGCAGTAAGCAAGACAAACATACAAATTAATCCTATTTTCTTTATCATAAATACTCCAATAAATAATTTTTATTATATTATACACTAAAAAAGAATAAAACCAAAAATAAAGCCGTATATTAACAATACGGCTTACAAATTATTGTTTTACTTCCCCAATAAAAGCAATCATGTCATCCAACTCATCCTTGCTCTCTGTTACAAGGAGGTAGGCATCATTTCCTTGTAGTTCTGCAAAAGCATCTGGCATTCGTTTAACTGTCTTAATCTTATCAGCAAATCTCTGATGAATATCATCTGCTGAGTGAACATAGTCCGTTGTATCACGACGGGTCGCAACCAAGCAGTATTGAGGGTCAAATTTTCTATCCTCTAGAGTACCACCAGTCGCAATATTAGCATAATCCTTAAACAAATCAATAGAATGTGCGTAATTGTAGGCTTCCACTGTAAAGCCACCTGCCATGCGGTTATTGTACTCAATAGCGATATAGTCATCACCTTCCTTGAAAAATTCAATATGGAAGAAGCGCTCTCTCATACCAAAAGCCTTTATAATAGCTCTGCCATATTCCACCAACTTTGGATCTAATTCCTTCTCGATAAAGTAGGCATTGTCTTTTCTTGACAACATAAGCTCCAATGGTGTGTGGACATAGGTCAAGCCAGTTTCAAAAACAACATTCCCCTCGTGGTCCAGTAAACCATCATAGGTTGTAATCGTACTCGAATTGACAAATTTCTCAAAAAAGTAGGCAGTTTTCTGATCCCATGTATCCACAAACCGATCAAAATCTTCTTTATTTTCGATTTTGAAAGTACCAGACGCACCGACACCATTGTCAGGCTTAGCAATCATTGGGAAACCAACATTCTTCAAAGCTCTGCCAAAGTCGCGCTCCGTTTTAACCACCACACCTGGAACGACAGGAACTCCTGCTTTTTTGAAATATTTTTTCATTTCTGACTTAAATTTAGTCTTTTTCAGGTGTTTGGGTTTGGCTCCGAAGATGTTAAATTGTTCTCGGAGGGCTGCATCATTTTCCAACCAATGCTCATTATGGGATTCTACACGGTCAATTGGACCATGTTTGTAAATCAAGAAAGCCGCTGCACGCTTGACTTCATCGATATTTTCCAAATCTTCCACACGGAAATATTCTGTCAAAGCATTGCGGAGTTCATCTGGTAATTGTTCATAAGGTTCTTGTCCAATACCTAGAACGGTAACACCTTCTTTTTTAGCCAATTCAATGGTAAATGGTTGGAAATTTTCTGGATAAAAAGGGGAAATAACGAGATAATTCATAGGCAGTCCTTTCTAATTTTTATAGTCCGATGGAGTGAAGGAAGAATGGCATTTGCTTTCTCCACCATACCCAGTCGTGAGCCACATCGGTGCCCCAAGTGTCAAACCAAGCTGGGATATCTTTCTCTTCAAATGCACGTTTCAGATTGTAGAAAGAGTCTAAACCATCTTGTTCCCAGTCACCCAAGCCTGTGCAGACAATGATATCTGCTTGGCGATATTTGTCGATGAACCAACCATCATTCTGGTTCCAGATGTAATCAGACGGTGAGTTTTGATAGACTGCATCATCATGACCATAATCATGGTTGTTGTTGAAGAAACGAGCATCATAGACACCTGAAAGGGCGATAACTTTTGTAAATACATCTGGATGCTGGAGGAAGAAATTGAGCGCGTGATAAGCTCCCATCGAGCAACCAGTTGTCATCATACCATCAAACCAGCCAGTTTTATGTTTAATAAATGGAATCGCTTCTTCAATCACATAACGTTCATAGGCACGGTGAGCTTCAGCCTTATCATGAATAGACTTCCAGTCCGCCAACCAACTTTCCTTATCGTGACTGGTTAGGGTGAAAAATTGAACATGACCAGCCTCGATAGAGCCACGACAAGCTTCAATCATTCCAAAATCTGCGTATTCATTGTACGAACCGCCTGATGAGGCAAAAACAACCACAGGAATACCTGCGTGTCCATAACGGTTGACATTCATTTCACGACCGAGATTACCTGACCAGTGACTTAAAAATTCTACATGCATATTCATTCTCCTAACTAATTCTTTACATTACCATTTTTCGCTTAAAAAGCGCAAGCAATCTGGCAGATAAGCTGCCCAAGCTTCTTCGTTGTGGACGGCACCGGAAACAACTTCCAAGGCGATATTATCCAAATCAATTCCACCTGCTATCAATTGACGGTAGTAAGTTAGCGAGGAATTGATATAAGATTGCTTGATATTACCTGCCATCAGGGTTTTATCAGTATCATCTGCTTCTTCTGTTCCAACGTAGATATAAACTCGTTGGTCCTTATCTAAGGCTTGTCGCTCAATGTAACGGTCAAAGGCTTCTTGATGGAGCCAGTTAGCTGATGAAAATACTCCCAGACAGCCAATTTGGTCCTGATAGGCCAATCCCATAAACTGAGTGATGTTGCCACCAAGTGATGAGCCAATCATGGCAGTATGGATTTTATCGGACTTAGTTCGATAGGTTTGGTCGATAAAAGGTTTGACCACATCCATAACAAATTCGGCATATAAAGTACCCTTGCCACCAAACTGAACACCTGGAATACCCATCTCGCTAAACTTCCAGGCAGCGTATTCGTGCATACGTTCGGCACCATCATTGTCAATGGCCACAACAATCATCTTTGCAATATCAGGATTTCGCTTGATAGTTGGAATGACTTTCCAAGAATGCCCTGAAAAGGCTTCTTTACTGTACAAGACATTTTGCCCGTCATGGAAATAGACAACAGGGTAGGTTTTATCCGTATCTTCCTCATATCCTTTTGGCAATAAAACACGGACTCGGCGTTTTCTAGTAGTAAATGGCACTTCCAATTCATGCGTTTTCATATCCAAATAAAAGTAGGACTTATTCATTGCTATCTCTTTCTAAACAGTGTTTTTAGTATTATACCACAGATTTTCTGAAATATTCAGAAAATTTAGTTATATTACGTCGCTTTTCGGATTATCCGAACAATTTTTGCTCAGTTTTCAAGCGTTCCTCGTAGACTCGACGGTAACGTTCCAGTTCTTTCAGTTCACGATTGGTCAGATTTTCAAATATAGCCAATTCAATCCTGTCCTTATCACGTCGCCAGGTCGCAACCAGTCGTCCCTTGTAGAAAACAACGGGTTTGACAATGCCTGTCAGCGTATAAATCTGCCGAATATGCTTGGGATCAAAGATGGGATTGGCTTTCTTTTCGTAACCTAGCAAAAGTTGGTCAAAACCTGCAATGAAGAGGCAGTCTGGTACTTCTGCTTCTTCTAATTTTCCTAGATAGAAGCGTTCTTCCCCTGCTACTTCTATAGTTTTCAAATCTAATTGCTTCATCCAATCTAGCACCGTAGATTTATTTTCCTTGAAGTAATAATGGGCATCCGCTAAGCTGACAGGACCAAAACCTGAAAAATACCGCCGTGCGATTTCCAGCTCTGCTTTTTCCCGTGAAAGTGGCTGAAAGTCTGTCAGGCGATGAAAACGATTGGCACCGTACTCCTGATAGACTTCCCCACGCTCGACCATGTAGCGAAAAAGGCCGCCCCAAGCGTTGAAAACCTGCTTCTCCTCTACCTGCGTCATTTTTTCCGCACGACAGAGGATTTTCAGCTCCTCGCGGGTCATAGGAGCTTGTTCCAAGGCTTCTAGGATGAGCCGATGATACTTCTGCTTGGTTTGAGGTGAAAAATCATCGCGACCGACGGTTTGAAGATAGTCGGTACTAGCCATCCGCCCCTCGTGGATATAGAGAGGAATTTCCGACTTGAGATAGGCATGAACCGTTCGCCGAATGGACCACTGACGTGTCAGCTCCTCCTGCCAGCTCCCCTCATGAAAATCCTCTGCTGTCATACGGTTGCGAAATCCGACATGAACATAGGGCTGAAACTGGGCCTGCAAGCCGTTGAGATTTCGGCAGATTTGCTGAACAGACTGGGGGTTCAACAGACCTTGTTTCTGCAGAATAATTCCCTTCCAAGTATCGTGGTGCATCGTATTTCTCCTCCGCTTTTCTAATCCCAGTATAACACAAAAGACACCCGAAGGTGTCCTGTACATTATGCTTTCACAATGGGAATCCAGAGTTCCATTTGGTAGTCTGGGGAACTCATGTCTCCTTCAAAATAGTACTCAAAATCTGGTGCACCTGAATGGCGATAGCCGTGTTCAGGAAAAAAAGTTTCTAGCGCATAACGCCATCCTGCATGAATAGATTGAGGAACAGGGCCTGTTAGGGTAAAAATAGCATAGTCAGCTTCGTGAACATCAAGAAGTTCTAAGCCTAACTTAGTCGCTTTTTCACTATCTGTGACATCATAAGCAGCCATATAATTAATCGTCTCATCCGCTTGAGCTAATGTACAAACTCCAAAGGACTGCCCACTTCCTAGAGCAGCTAACTCTTCATAAGTATGGTTCTTGAACAAGTCTTCCCATACCTGCGGACACACTTCGTTACTGATTGCTGTGCGAAGAAGTCCAGCAACTGTAAAACCAGCCTTCTTTTCAATACGAACATCCATTTCTTTACCTCCTTGGATGGTTAATGATAGTTGCAAGGGTAAGAGGACCTTAAAAGGCACCCCCTTACGCACTTGACTAGGAGAAATCTGATGAAATTGTTTGAAGGCAAAGGCAAAAGAATCCGAAGATTCATACCCATATTTAAGGGCTATATCTATAATCTTTGCCTGTCCTTCACGAATGTCCATAGCAGCTCGCGTCAACTTTCGTAACCGAACGTATTCTGACAAGGACATATCTGTCAGAATCGAAAAGAGACGACTAAACATGGGAACGGAATATCCTGATATGCGCAAAAATTCCCGTTCATCGATTTCGCTTTCTAAAACGGACTCTAGGTAACGTACGGTTGCATTGAACTCTTTTATCATCAACTTCCCCTTTCCCTATCAGTTTACCATCTACCATCCAAGTTTTCCCGATACTTTTCGTCGGAAAACTATCGGCTTAAACCATCAAAAACTCTTCCAAGTCCTTGAGGGAACGTTCTGCTATTGCCTCATAACGCTCCTTCTTATCACGGATCCGCGGACCGTCTAGCTCCTTGATGATGCCAAAGTTGACATTCATAGGCTGGAAGTGCTTGCTTTCGGTGTGGGTGATGTAGAATGGCAGAGCTCCGATGGCTGTGGTCTGTGGGAAGATGACCGGCTCCTCGCCTCGGAAACGGCGAACAGCGTTGATACCGGCCACTAAGCCAGAGGCGGCAGACTCAACATAGCCTTCTACTCCTGTCATTTGACCTGCAAAGAACAGATTTGGATTTTTCTTGGTCGCAAAGGTCTGTTCCAATAAGTTTGGCGAATCCATGTAGGAATTGCGGTGCATAACGCCGTAGCGGACAAACTCCGCATTTTCAAGCCCTGGAATCATCTGGAAGACCCGCTTCTGCTCACCCCACTTAAGGTGAGTCTGGAAGCCAACAATATTGTAAAGGCTACCTGCTGCGTTATCCTGACGGAGCTGGACAACTGCGTAAGGTGTCTTGTATTCGCCATCACGTGGCCCCTTGTAATCATCTGGATATTCCAGACCAACTGGCTTCATCGGACCATATAACATGGTTTTGATACCACGTTTAGCCATGACTTCAATCGGCATACAGCCTTCAAAGTATTTTTCTTTTTCAAAGGAATTGAGCGGTGCTTCCTCGGCTGAAATCAAGGCCTCATAGAAAGCGGTGAATTGCTCCTTGTTCATGGGAGCATTGAGATAGGCAGCCTCTCCCTTGTCATACCGGGACTTGAGATAGACCAAGTCCATGTTAATGGTCGAGCTATCCACAATCGGTGCTGCCGCATCGTAGAAGTAAAAACCGTCGCCACCATTGAGCGCGTGAATCTTCTCCGCCAAGGCGTCTGACGTCAAAGGCCCTGTCGCAATAACTGTGATAGCATCTTCAGGGATTTCTGTAATCTCACCGCGAATGACCTCAATCAGTGGGTGGTTGTGAATCTCATCTGTGACCGCTTGGGAGAAATTCTCACGGTCCATGGCCATAGCACCGCCAGCAGGCACACGGTGAGCCTCACCAGCCCGCATGATAATGGAATCCAAGCGACGCATTTCTTCCTTGAGAAGACCGACAGCGTTGGTCAAACTATCACCACGGAAAGAGTTAGAACAAACCAACTCCGCAAACTTGTCGGTCTTGTGCTGGGGCGTCGGCTTGACACCACGCATCTCGTAGAGTTTGACGGGAATGCCACGCTTGGCAATTTGATAAGCTGCTTCTGAGCCGGCCAAACCAGCTCCGATAACGTTAATGTGGGTTTGAGACATGAAACTAATACCTCTAGCCAGACTAGCTGACTACTGTTTGGGAATGACCCAAAACAGAACCTTTCTAATTTTTTTAACCTATCTAGTATATCAGAAAATGGCTGGAAAAGACAAAAACTACTCTCATAGTATGAAAGTAGTTCATTTTTTACGTAATATAATTTACGTTAACTATCAATGGCTGATTTTTAATGGATGGCTAGCGTGCTGGTGCTTGATTTTCCAGCCCTGGTCGTAAATAAGGCCCATAGTGAAACGATCTGTGACAGACTGCTCAAAGCCGATTTTTGAAAACCGAGCATCAAAATAGGCAAAGGCACAGGTTTGGGACTCGTGGATTGCTAGATTTGAAAACTCCACTGCTACCTTATCTGTCCCAATCTCTTGAAACCAAGCTGCAACCATGTCTGCCAAGTCCTGTTTGCCCGACATAGACCATTGACCAGCTACATCGTAAATGACAACATCGTCACAATACAAGGAAAGCATTAAGTTCGGATTCTTTTCTAAAACCGCTTTCTTGTATAAGTCTAAAACTTCCTCAATTGAGTTTACCATTTTAATCGTATTCTTCCTTTTTAAATGCTTTGTCGAATATTTTCAAACTAAACAATAACCAATTACAAAAGTTGAGCGATATCCTCGATAACTTCAAAATTCCAGCCTAATTCTCGATAAGCTTGAATCTCCTCTGGAGAATAAGGGAATGTGTTCAAAAGTATAGCGTCTATCCCTAGTTCTTGTGCGATAGCAATGTCCGTCGTCAGATCATTTCCAACAAGAACCGTCTCAGCAGGATCTAACTGGTTTTCGTTCAAAACACCCTGTAAAAATTCCGGTTCAGGTTTTTTGATTCGATAATCAGAGGAAATGTAAATACTTTCAATATATTCAGCACAACCAGTCATTTCAATTTCAGCCTGCGTAAAAGCACGTTGTGCATTGGACAATAAATAGAGACGATTACCCTTATCCTTTAGATAACCAAGTGTTGACAAGGTATTGGCATAAGTCGTCAATTTCTCACGTGACAGGACTCTAAATATGGAAGCCACCATTTGACCAAAGGTTTTTAAATCTGCTGGTTCATTCTTAGTTTGACGGCGGTATTTTTCATCTATCAACAATTGAATAAAGACTTTCTCTAAATCAATTTCTACATATTGATAGGGGCTAATTCGAATCAAATCCAACTCCGCCTCACTGGCCATCTCTTGAAAAGAGCTGCGCAACTGGCGGGCACCATAGGTACTGCCAAAAGATTGATAAATTTCGGCTAACTTCTCCCACAATTCCAACTTGTTTTCATCCGTTTCAATATCGACTAAGGTTCCATAGAAATCAAAAATATAATGTTTATAGGCTTTCATATCTTATCACCTCTCTTTTCTCTTGTTATTATACTATCTTTCAAGAAAATTTCAACAAAAACTGCCCCTTTTTAGGAGCAGTTTTTTGTTTAATTTACTTTTTCTTCTTCGTAATCTCCATTTGGACAGACAACCTGTTTGCCACCACCACGGACTTTCTTCTCTACGAGATAATGGTCACATTTTGGACAGGAACGACCGACTGGCTTGTCCCATGAGGTGAATTCACATTCTGGATAACGATCACAACCATAGAATAGACGATTACGTTTGCTCTTGCGCTCGATAACCTGACCTTTTTGACAGTCTGGACAAGTTACGCCGATTTCTTTGGTGATTTGTTTGGTATTACGGCAATCAGGGAAATTACTACAAGCATAAAATTTACCGTATTTACCTAGCTTGATGACCATTTCATGTCCACAAACCTCACAATCAAAACCAGCTGGCTCATCTTTGATTTGGATTTTCTCCATTTGGTCTTCGGCTTTTGACAATTCAACTTTGAACGATTGGTAAAAGCCATCAATGACTTTCTGCCACTGCTCCTTACCGATCTCGACATCATCCAATTTTTGTTCCATCTCAGCTGTAAAGGTCACATTGACAATGTCAGGGAAGAACTCGACAATTAATTTATTGACAATTTCTCCCAATTCGGTTGGTTCGAAGCGCTTTGCTGCCAGTTTAACATAGTAGCGTTTCTGAATAGTTTCAATGGTTGGTGCATAAGTCGATGGCCGACCAACGCCATTTTCTTCCAAGGTCTTGATAAGGGTTGCCTCTGAATAACGAGCTGGCGGTTGTGTAAAGTGCTGCTCTGGATTTGTTGCAGTCCGTATGACAGTATCACCTACTTCCATATCTGGCAACATCTTGTTTTTATCTGCATCGTTATAAACTGCCATGTAGCCGTCAAACTTAATCTGGCTACCATTCGCTGCGAAGAGCACACCATTTTGTCCCAAGCGAACACTCATGGTATCAAAGACAGCTGCCGCCATCTGACTAGCTACAAATCGGTTCCAAATCAAGGTATAAAGTCGAATTTGGTCCTTATCTAGGTATTTGGCAATAGATTCTGGTGTTAGGTAAACATTAGATGGACGAATGGCTTCATGCGCATCCTGGGCACCAGAGACATTTTTTACCTTGCTGCCATGTTTAGAATAGCTAGCACCAAATCGTTCTGTAATATAGTCTGCAGCTTGAGCTTGAGCAACTGGACTGATACGAGTTGAATCGGTACGCATGTAGGTTATCAGACCCTGCGAACCACCTGTTCCAAGGCTAACTCCTTCATAAAGTTGCTGGGCAATCATCATGGTTTTACGGGTTCGGAAATTAATTTTATTTGCTGCATCCATCTGTAGAGTTGATGTGGTATAAGGTAGTGGAGCATTTCGCTTGCGTTCCTTACGCTCAACCTGCTCTACCAAAAAATCATTCCCTTGTAAGCGAGCCAAGATTTCCTTTACTTGCTCATTGTTTTCAATCTTTACTTTTTTACCATCTAACCCATAGAAGGATGCTTGGAATTTCTTGCTGGCCTTCTTAAAGGTTCCATCAATTGTCCAGTATTCTTCAGGTTTAAATTGGTTAATTTCATTTTCACGATCGATAATCAACTTCAGAGCCACAGATTGCACACGGCCAGCTGACAAACCTTTCTTAACCTTCTTCCATAAAATGGGCGAAATGGAATAGCCTACGATACGGTCTAAAACACGGCGAGCCTGTTGAGCATCAACCAAATCATGGTTGATAGCGCGTGGTTCCTTGAAGGCATTTTTTACAGCATCTTTGGTGATCTCATTGAATACAACACGATTTTTATCATTTTCATCAAGTCCCAAAATGTGTGCCAAATGCCAAGAAATTGCTTCTCCTTCACGGTCCGGGTCACTCGCCAGAAAGACTTGTTTGGCATTCTTAGCTTCTTTTTTCAGGGAATTAATCAGAGGACCTTTTCCTCGAATATTGATATACTCTGGGGCATAATTATTTTCAAAATCAATCGACATGCTGGATTTTTTCAAGTCACGAATATGTCCAACAGATGCCACTACTTTGTAGTTCCGTCCCAAATATTTCTCAATCGTTTTTGCCTTGGCAGGCGACTCTACGATGACCAAATTCTTTTTAGGGCTTGCTTTTTTCTTAGTTGCTGTTTTTGTTGCCATTCTGATTCCTTTTGACTAATTTCTAGAATACGATCATATTCAAACTCTAGGACCTCAAAAAGAATAAACTATTTTTTCTAGCCTGTCAAGATTTTTATTTTCCTATAGGAAAACTTGTTTTATTTTTTTAGCTCATTAATCACGTCAAATCCTGATGTAACGCAGTTTGCCCCTTCTTTTATCAATTGCAAACATCCAAGCCAATTTTGCTCTAAAATACTACCAGGAATAGCAAATACTTCCCGACCTTCTTCCAAGGCTCGTTCACAAGTAATCAAACTTCCAGACCGTAGGCGAGCTTCTGCAACTACCACCCCCATGGATAGCCCTGCGATGATTCGGTTGCGCTCAGGAAAATGAAATTTCAAGGGCTGGGTTCCTGCGGGATACTCAGACAAAACCAAATGATGCTTAGATAGATAGTCCTGTAAGGCCTTGTTTTCCTTTGGATAATACTGGTCCAAACCAGAACCAATTACTGCGATGGTCTTGCCACCATTCTTCAAACAAGCCATGTGGGCCGCCGTATCGATCCCTCGTGCTAAACCACTAACCACAACAAACTGATTCTGGAGTTCTCTTATGATTTTTTCAGTTGACTTGATACCTCCTGAGCTGGCTTTTCGAGAGCCGACAATACCAATCTTAGAACGGTTCAACAAACTCAAATCTCCTTGATAAAACAACAAGACAGGGGGATTGTAGATCTGTTTCAATTCCAAGGGATAAGTCTCGTCTAGAATTGAAAAGGAAGGGAAACGTTGAAATAGCTTGCGGCATTCCTTGCTATCCAAAGAATGGTAATTTTCCATGAAAAGACTGGGTTTTCTCAAGTCTAAAATGTGACAGATTGTTTTTAAACTGATCTTTTTAGCAGAATCTTGGTAAACAGCCAAGAGGCGGTTGAGTTGCAAATTGCTGAGACCAGCCATCTTTAGTTTAAATAGTTCGAAATTGTTCATATGACCTCCTATCTTTTAATTCGCAAAAAAAAGAAACAGTTAAACGGTCTCTTAAAAGTAATAGAATACTCCCAGTAAATTTGCTTCATTTTGGTAACGGCAGGCCTGAATCGTAAAATTTGGCCATCTTCTAGAGCTTAAATAGTCCAAAATTATTCATAAATTTCACCTCAACTTATCTATTCGCAAAATACAGAAAAAAACAGCCTAAGCTGTTTCATGGTTGCCAGGAATTTCCTTGATGATACGAGCGGGATTTCCAGCCAGCAAGACATTGTCACCGAAGGATTTGGTCACCACCGATCCCGCTCCGACAACGACATTGTCACCTAGCGTTACCCCTGGCAAGATAATGGCTCCGCCCCCAGCCCAAAAATTATCACCAATGGTAATAGGAGCTCCATATTCTATGCCTGAATTTCGCTCAACTGGATCCAAGGGATGCAAAGGAGTCAGCAGTTGGACATTTGGACCCAACATAGCATTTTTTCCGATTCGTATCGGACAGACATCAAGCATCGTACAGTTGAAATTAGCGTAGAAATTCTCTCCGACATGAATATTGCTACCGTAGTCGCAGTAGAAATTGGGCTCCATAAAAATCTGCTCGCCTGTACTTCCGAACCAGTTTTTTAGCAAATCTGACCGCTTGCCACCGTCCATCTCAGTATTGAAAGTCCTCATATTATGACGAGCCGTCGCTCGCATTTGAGACAATTCTGGATCCCAGGCCTGATAGAACTGACCCGCAATCATTTTCTCTTTTTCTGTTAGCATACCCTCACCCCTATTTTTTTATAATCAAATTGATAGCTTCTGCTAGCCTGGCTTCTTGTTCCTCGGGACTGTCAGAAGGGTGCTCAATACAATCCTGAACTTTTTGAGCAATAACCATTCCCATCATGCTATTGATGCTGGAACGAACAGCACTTAACTGCGTCACAATATCGATACACTCTTGCTCTTCTTCAATCATTTTCTGGATGCCTCTGAGCTGTCCCTCGGCACGCTTTAAACGGTTTATCATCTTTTTTTTATCTGCATTCATATCCTATATGGTACTGCTTGTATCAAAAAATGTCAATTCTAAAACTTGACAATCACTCTTTCTATTTGTTATATTTTATATACCCTATAGGGTATATGAGAGGATACAAAATGCTAAAACAATTATTATCTGGAATTTTTTCATCCAAACAGAGTCTATCAATTAATGATTTGCCACAAGTTATGAATGAGCAGGATACAATCTTATTAGATGTCCGCGAAATTGACGAATTTGCTAGTGGTCATATTCCACAAGCTATCAACCAGCCCTTAAGTCAACTTGACCAATTTAAAGGCGACAAAACCAAGAACTATCTTATCATCTGTCAATCTGGCATGCGTAGCCAACGTGCGACAGATTACTTAACATCTCAAGGCTATCAAGCAATCAACGTAAAAGGCGGTATGAATGCTTGGACAGGAGAAATTATTTAGGAGGTTCAAATGAAAATTATTATTGTCGGTGGGGTTGCTGGCGGTATGTCTGCTGCCACCCGTCTGCGTCGTCTCATGGAGGACGCTGAAATCATCGTATTCGAAAAAGGACCTTATGTTTCCTTTGCTAACTGTGGCTTACCTTATCATATTTCTGGTGAAATAGCAGAGCATGATAGCTTATTACTCCAAACGCCAGAGAGTTTGAAACAACGCTTTAATCTAGATGTCCACCCCTTCCATGAAGTCATTAGTATCGATGCTGACAATCAAACTGTAGCTGTCAAAACACCAGCTGGTGAAGTGGTTGAAAGCTACGACAAACTAATCCTATCACCCGGAGCCAAGCCTGTCATTCCAAATCTATCTGGTATTGAAGAAGCTGAAAATCTTTTTACACTTCGTAATGTACCTGATTTGGACAAGATTATGAATAAACTAGACCAGATCAAGTCTGGTCATGCTGTGGTAATTGGTGCAGGATTTATCGGTCTGGAAATGGCTGAAAATCTTGCCTTGAAAGGCCTGAAAGTCACACTTGTTGAACAGGCACCTCATGTTTTGCCTACTTTTGACCTAGAAATGGCTCGATATGTTGAAGCAGAGTTAACAAGTAAGGGTGTCGAGGTTATCACAGGGCAGTCTGTTACTGCTTTTTATGAACATGGTCAGGTAGTCGAATTGTCTAACGGACAAATCTTGTCATCTGATGTGACCATTCTCTCAGTCGGAGTTTCCCCAGATAGTCAACTGGCTAAAAATGCTGGAATTGAACTGGGTCTCCGCGGAGGTATCCTTGTTGACCAAAACTACCAAACTAGTCAGAAGAATATTTATGCCGTTGGGGATGCTATTGTCGTCAAGCAAGAAATTACTGGTCAAGACGCCTTGATTTCTCTGGCTTCTCCTGCAAACCGACAAGGCAGACAGGTGGCGGATGTTATCGCTGGACTTGCTAGAAAAAACAAAGGTTCTATTGGAACAGCTATCGTTAAAGTCTTTGACCTGGCTGCTGCCTCAACAGGATTGAGCGAAGGTACTGTCCAATCACTCGGCTATGAATATGCCGTCGTTCATACTACTGGAAAAGACCATGCAGGATATTATCCTGGTGCGACTGATATTGTTTTAAAACTCATTTTCTCTCCAACTGACGGCAAAATTTTCGGTGCCCAGGCAGTCGGTCAAAAGGGAGTAGATAAACGGATAGACGTCCTTGCCACTGCTATCAAGGCTGGACTGACGATTTTTGATTTACCAGAGCTTGAATTGACCTACGCTCCACCATTTGGCTCAGCCAAAGACCCTGTCAATATGATTGGCTACGCTGCCATGAATATTGCTGAGGGGATTAGCCAAAATATCCAATGGCACCAGTTAGATGTGGAGCTAGCAAACGGCAAAATCTTGTTGGATGTCCGCAATCCTGGTGAAGTCGCGAATGGACAATTTAGAGAGTTTATTCCTATTCCTTTGGACCAATTGCGTGACCGAATTGGCGAATTGGACAAGTCAAAAGAATACATTGCCAGCTGTCACAGTGGTCTTCGCTCGTACATAGCCGAACGTATCTTAAAAGAAAAGGGCTTTAAGGTAAAAAACCTAGACGGAGCTTATTCTCTCTATAGAATGGCTTTACCAGAAAACATCATTACCCCATAAGAAAACAGCTTCTAGATTATTCTAGAGGCTGTTTTTAGTAGATTAAACTGACAATCATAGCAAGACAAAAGAGGACTGAAACAGTTCCAAGGAACAGTAAATGTGCCTTTTTCGTCATGACCAGATAGCCAAAAAACTCACGAATGAAGGCATTGAGACTGAAATAAAACTTAGTCTTGACTCCATAGCCGATACATTTTATCTTTAGTTTTCGAGCCAATAGCAGAGCTCTAAAAACATGATAGTAATTGGTGACAAGGACAGTCAGAAAAATACCGTCACGACGATTTCCCTCCTGCTAGCATTGACTTGATGGGCTCAAAGGTCTTTCGGTGAATGGATGTGATACCTAGCTTGTTCAAGCCTTCCAAATGCTCTGCTGTTCCGTAACCTGCATTCTTGCCAAAACCATAGCCAGAAAACTCCTTGTCATAGTCCGCCATCATCTTGTCCCGCGTCACCTTGGCAACGATTGAGGCTGCTGCGATAGACAGGCTATTGGCATCTCCCTTGATGATGGAAGTTTGCGGTATGGGCGTATCCAACTTCATGGCATCGATGAGCAGGTGGTCAGGTTTCTGGCTTAATTTACCCAAAGCCTCCAGCATGGCTAACTTGGTTGCCTCGTAGATGTTGACCCGATCGATGACAGCTGCATCTTTTATTCCCACACCAACTGCCAGCGCCCGTTCCATGACCTCTTGGTAAATGGCCTCGTGCTTGGACTTGGGGATTTTCTTGGAGTCGTTGAGGTAGCGGATTTTACACCCTTTGGGCAAGATTACCGCCGCTGCCACCACCGGACCTGCTAGAGGCCCCCGGCCGACTTCGTCGATACCAGCGATGAACTCCACCCCATTTTCATAAAGGGCTTTTTCGTAAGATAGCATAGCTTCTAAGCGGGCATCTTCTGCTGCTTCTTTTTCCAGCTCCTTACGGCGTTTCTTGATGGCAGTCTGAACCCCTGCTCGCTCATCCTGAGCTAAGTCTGCCCAGACAGGACTAGCCAGACTGTCCACCTGAGCCAGCAGAGCAGTCACCTCCTTAATCGTTGCCATCTAAGTCACTCACCCTATCTAATGTATAAGTGCCTAAACGACCATCTCGAACATCCTTGACAAAGAGATTGTAGAAACGGTCATAATCATCACGGAAGCCCAATTTCTTGGTCCAGTCCATGATGAGTTCAGGCGTTTCCTGCTCCAAATCCATACCCTTAAACCGCTCCTGCAGGCGTTCTGGATAGTTTGCCTTGAAATAGTCCAGACCAAAAATAGTGACTTCGTCCATAGGCAAAAGTTGGTCCTTGATAGCCCCAGTCAGAGCCAACTTGAGACCGACTTCTTGGTCTTCAAACTTAGGCCAGAGAATCCCCGGTGTATCAAGGATTTCAAGGTCTTTATTGGATTTGAGCCACTGCTGCCCCTTGGTCACACCTGGTTTGTTGCCGACGACGGCGATTTTCTTACCTGCCAGACGGTTCATGAGGGTGGATTTTCCAGCGTTTGGAATACCGATAATCATGGTCCGCAAGGTTTCTTTTTGAATACCTCTCTCGCGTAGGCGTACAATCTTGTCTTTCATCAGGCTCTTGGCTGCGTCGGTCACTTTTTTCACCGTCACTTGCTCTTTTGAGTTGATGGCAAGGGTACGAATGCCCTGACCTTCAAAGTAGCTCTGCCATTCTTTTGTACGAACAGGGTCTGCCAAATCAACCTTATTTAAAATCATAAGCTTGGGCTTATCACCAACAATCTTGGTCAGCATGGGGTTTTGGCTGGATAGGGGCAGGCGGGCATCGACCAAAATGGTCACGAAATCAACGTGCTTGATGTTTTCCTGCACCTGCCGGCGAGCCTTGGACATGTGGCCCGGAAACCATTGAATTGTTGCCATGGGATTAAAACTCCTTTACTTTGGGCTTTTATGAGCCTAACTTGATATTTTTTATAAGAATTGGGCAGTTATTGGGCAAAATCAAGCTTATTAAAATAAGTTGTGATTGCTTGAACTGATTTTTCTTGAGTCCCAACTTCAAGATGTGTATATCCATTAGTTGTCTCTACTTCAACGTGTCCAACTCTTAATTGAATTTCTTTTAATGGTACATCATTATTATTTCTCAAAGCTGAAATATGAATATGACGGAAACTGTGTGGTACAACGTTTTTGTTCCATTTAAAACCATACCGAGCTTCACAGTTTTTTCGTAAATCTTTATTGATTCGTGTCAGAATAGCTCGAAAACTTTGCGAGGTGATTGGTGAACCATACTCTGTCTTAAAAAGATAATCATTTTCCCAAAATGCCTCGGATGGATGGGTTGTCATATGTGTTTGAAAATCTTTATTACGAATGGAAACTCGTTGAACTGCCTCCATAACAAAATCTGGAAGTAAGATTGTCCGCTCACCAGCCGTAGTTTTTGTTGAATCATCATAAAAATCTTCAACTTTCAGGTCATGCGATTGTAGTGACTTTGAAATTTCAACACTTTGTTTATCAAAATCAAAATCTGTCTCACGCAACGCAGAGGCTTCTCCAATTCGACAGCCTGAACCTACCAGAAAAATTGCTAGATCAAAGTAATTTTTATTCCTTCGCTTATTTAGTTCTGAAAACAGAACTTGGACTTCTGCTTCTGTCAAAAACTTTGCTTCTTTACGTTCTTTGCGTTCTTTCTTATCTGAAATTGAAGCATAAAGTTTAATAACTCTGGATGGAGAATAGGGAATAACAGAATGCAGGACTGCATAATCAAAAATTTTATTCAAGGTTGATTTAATATGTTGCATCGTTGAATGACTAGCATTATATTTAACTCGATATTCTTCTAAACTATTTCTTATTAAAAGTGGAGTAATAACTTCTAAAAGTATGTCGTTAGGAAGCATCTCGGAAAGTCTGTTTAATACCAATCTTTCACGTTTAACGGTGTTAGGTTTGACAGTTGTAGACCAAGTTGAAAACCAATGTTCAATTAACTCTCCAAACGTAGTTATTTTTTTCGATTTATATTTTGATTCTAATTCATTGACGATTCTGTCAATTTTGTCCAACAATTCACGTTCTGCTTGTCGAATAGCCTTTGGACTATTCTGTTTAAAGGAAACGGAAGCTCTTTTAATCTTATTTGTAATCGGATCTGTATAACGTTCTATCACAACATAGGTTTCATTTCCATTTTTATCTACTCTCGTTTCTAAATACATATTATTCCTTTCTTTAAAAACGATAAAATAGATAGCTAACCAAACTATTTTACCATTTTTTTCTTTTTTTTGCTTTATCGTTTTATTTTCGTTCGATGTTTATATCTTAGAAATTCTTCAAAGCGATCAATTTTAACAAACATTGTCTTATGTGAAGGATTAATAACGGCATCACGAAATTTTTTACTTGCTCTCATTTCACGTAGCCATCTATTCAAGGTATGTATTGATAATCCAGACCAAATTTTTAAAAGAGTTTGCTTATCAGCCCATCCACTGCCGTTACTGTATTTCATCTCATACAGATTTTTATTATTTTTTGAATTCATATTAAAATCCACTTTCTTTTCTCAAAAGCAATTATGCCACAATCGTATGAAAATCTTGATAAAAAATTTTTTTATTCAAATTTGTAGCAACAAATAGTCTTTCATAATATATGGATTGAATTCTCAATAACTTTAATTATTCATAATAGTTTTTATCGAATTTCATGGGTGATAGTCCAACATTCTTGGAATTTATATATAGAAAAAAATATTTTTAATAAAGCGAAACACATTGATTACACAATAAACTAATATATTATTGTCCTCACAATTTGAAGATAATCGTCTCTTCTCCTGCTACACATAAAACGCTCTAGTAATCAAACTGGAGCGTTTTTGTATTATCATATAAAAGAATAACTGTAATTTATTGATCATTCATTTGAAAAAGCAAGATTAATAAAATCAAGTTGAAATATTAACTAATTTTGTTTTCAAGTAGAAGCAGTTAAGATGATAAAATAGATTTTTTATTTCCTTCCAGAAAATTATCAAATCCCAAAGCTTGAATTGCTGAAATCGCAACATACCAGTTACCATTACAATAATGTGTAAAAATAACTTTCAGAGCATTTAGGAAATGTTGAATATCCTTTTCCATATTTGAAAACGAGAAAGAAGTTATCGATGGGTCATAAGCTGGATAAGTCATTTCAATAATGACAAGCGCATCTGATTCTTCTGTTTCATCAAATACCTTTACCACGATATTGGAACCATCATTTTCTAATTGTAATTCATAGTAATCATCTGTTACGTACGGTATCAAAGAAAAATCTGTTCTTCTCCCATTTTCTGCAGCTTCTTCTTCTGCAGAAAATATTTCGTGTTTTATATGCTTAATGAGTACCTCATTAGATTCTAATAATTTTTTCATACATTACTTTCCTTTCTTTAAATTTCTTAAATCCTCGCTATATTTAGTTATTTTTATCCACTCATAAACTGAACCTCACTTCCTATTTTGACTATATTATGCCACTTTCACGTGAAAATAAAAAAACGTGCAGAACATACTTGCAAGCGAGCGAACATTATCTACTCGTTTTTTTATTTTTTTCAAAAAATGACATAATACTATTGAATAAAATTGATGTAATAGAGATTGGAGGTGGAATACTGTATCATTTGATTATCAACACTGGACTCGGTGAAAAATGAAATTTCAAATGCACAGACTTCTCTTGTTATTGGGTGTCATTGACCATAATGAGAATGTGAAAAAATAGTGAAATAAATGGTTATTCTACGAATGAAATGAGTACAGAATAACCATTTATCAAAAAATATAGTACAGAAAAAAGTGTTTAATACAAAGTAAATTACGAAAGTTCGATATAAAAATAACCAGTTCAATGACTTAACGATAATTTTTGAGATATTCAACGGTGCTACTGAAGAATATTGAAAACGATAGTCCAAAAGGACAGCCTCAACGAAAATTATCGGAGCATACCCAGCTCGTAATTAAAAAGGGTGGGAGGCAATTTAACAGTAACAAGCATTTTTAAGAAAGAAAGGAGAAAGAGAATGCCAAGAAAAAGGAATTCTTTGAAACATGATATATTCGTCTCAGCAACTAAAAATGTTACAAACAATACATCTCGAACTTCATACAAACGTTCTGCTACTCGTTTTTCTAAATGGGCTAAGGTTAATGGAATAAAGAAAATTTCTGATATTACAGAAGAAGTTCTTCAAAAATATCATGATGATCTTCAACAAGATCCAAAACAGTACACTCCCGCAACTATTCATACATACCTCGCTCCAATCGCAAAAGCTTCCGGAATCAACCTCAATCGCATCAAAAAACAAAAACGAACAAGCGATAAAATAGTTAGAGGACGAAAACATGAGGCTAATGAACAAGGGAAAAAACAAGAATTGAACTCTCGCTTCTCTCGCCTTTTAAACTTTCAGAAAGTCGTTGGAATTCGTCGTAACGAACTCAAACACCTTACTGGTTCAGATTTTAAAGAAGATGAATATGGCAATTGTTATGTTTATGTTAAAAGGGGAAAAGGGGGAAAGAAACAGATGCAATATATATTGCCTAAAGACGCTGAAATAGTAAGGAAAACTTTTCAAGGAATCGGGAAAAACGAATTAGTATTCAAAGAAGAAGAGATGAATAACCATATTAATTTACATGCGCTACGTGCTCAACATTCAAGAGATAGCTACTTCTTCTACCTTAAAAAGATTCAACAAAACCCAAAAATGAAACACACACTTTCAAATTTCCTAATCAAAAAATGGGAAGAAGGACATCAGAAATTAAAAAATGAATCACCAAGTCAATACGAAAAACAGCGTAGAAACTTCATTTATGACCTACGCGACGAACTTTATGTTCTGCGTGGGTCAAATAAATCAAAAGCTATTTCCTCTGGAATGCCAATCGAATATAACCGTTTAGCGCTAATGGCTGTATCTGTTTTAAATTTATCACATTGGCGTTTATCTGTTACTGTAACAAATTACATTTTGTAACAATTTTTTTGATTTATTGTTTCTGACATAATGTATTTGTAGAATATTGAAGTAATGGAGGACATAATATGAGGAATCAAAATAATCTACAAAACATAAACCGAAACACTATTTTCGCAAGAGGAAAAATTATTGAAATTAACGATAAAGATTGCGCACCATCATTTATCTTATTCATTCGAAATGGTGCAGGTCGTAAACATACATATTTAACACTCAGATATGATCCAAATATTTTATATCCAATTAAAGGTACGAATGTTTACATCGAAGGACATTTGAACAATGTTATTAATTCGAATAAATTTAAGAATCAACATTATTTTGCTGATAATCTAACTGTAGTGCAAACGGAAATATCAAATTATTTCAACCTATCAAAGTCGAATGGATTTGCATTCCCAAAGCATTTTGCAAAATTTTTTGTTTATGGAACTGTTATTAATATGAATGTTAATAACAATTCCATCTGGATTGAACTTAAAATTAAAGATGAAAATGATAATGAAGTCAAAATTCAGTACAGCAAAAAAATGAGAGTCAGTGACATAAAATTTAAGGTTGGTGACAAAGTATATGTCTATGCATTACCAATATCCACAGAAAAATTATTAAATGAGGAAATAGTGAACTTTGAAACATTAGTGGCAGAAGATATTGTAATCGAGCAATAAAAAAATAGAAAAAAGTGGAGACTTCGAACGATTGAAGTTCCCACTTTCTTTTGTTAATTTTCGATACTTCGCAATTTTTTAAAAGCATTTTTGTATTGCATATTAGCATATTTTACTATCTCTTCAAAATCCTCCTCACTTATCCCGTTTCCTTCAATTTTATTCGAGATTCCAAATGGTTTATTTAATATATCCACTATTTCATGCCAATAATTTGCAGTCAATTCATCTTCTGGTAGTTGTTCTTCAATTAAGTCACGACGTATTTGTTTAAAAGCCTCATCTAGTTTTTCAATTGAGCAATCGAGGCAGTGAGGTTGTATGTAATCTCTCATGGCAATTTTACAATCCTCAACATTGTTCGTGTGTGAAAATTTTTTCAGAATATCATTCATATCGTTATAAAAATTAGAAGGTAGCTCATTTTTCTTTCTCATAGAACTCTTTCCTATCCTTTATTTAGTCCATTCAATTGAGTGTATTTCTTGTATTTTATCACAATCATCTAAAATACAATACAAATTATTTTACTTATTGCTTTTTTGTCCAAATTTGTTATAATTTTGTTAATCTATAATTTAACAAAGAAGGTTTTTATGTTTTCAAAAGAACGTCTGAAAAATCGAAGAAATGAAAAAAAGTTATCACAATCCGAAATTGCTTCTAAAATTGGAGTTAATAGAACTGCGTTTCATAATTGGGAAAATGGAAAGAGCGTCCCTAACAAAAAAAACCTCATTGCCCTCGCTGCTATCCTTGATGTCCCTGTCACTTATTTTGAATCTGAATACTATATCGTCAATAACTATCTTCAGTTATCTCCTGATAATCAGATAAAGGCAGAAGACTTTGTAGAGGAGCTTCTTCTTTCCCAACAAACCTCTAAAGTAACTCCACTCTTCTCAGTCCAAGTGCTATCAGATATCCAACTCTCAGCTGGTCTCGGAGAAGGATTCTTTGACGAGTTTGAAACTGAAACAGTCTACTCAGATGAGGAACAATACGGTTACGACTTTGCAGCTTGGATTGAGGGAGATTCTATGGAGCCTGTCTATAAGAGTGGTGAAGTCGCGCTTATTCGCTCGAACGGATTCGATTATGATGGAGCTGTCTATGCATTATCATGGAATGACTCAGTTTATATCAAAAAACTCTACCGCGAAGAATATGGGTTCAGAATGGTTTCCCTGAATAAGGACTATCCTGAAAAGTTCATCCCTTATGAAGATGAGCCGAAAATTGTTGGTCTAGTTGTAGGTCACTTTATGCCTGTCGAGGGAGTATAGTCATGAAATTGAAAGATATTTTAGAACTTGGAACATACGGTTTCAATCCTGATTGTAAAGTTGAAATTTTCAATATGGACAACTTTGAAGAGCGGCTAGAAAATGAAGGATTCGATGAAATTCTTATTCCTCAAAATGAGGATGCAAAAATCTATCCTTACGCTTTTTTAATAGAGGATTCTATTTTGATCGCAATGACTGAGGAGGATGACAATTCCAATGAATGTTAAAGAAATGATTTACATAAAGGATGAACGCATTATCTTCACTCCTGATAAGTTCGAATACGACATCACTGATTACATCGGTGAACTTATCGAAGAGCTAGAGAAACTCAAACGGAGATAATCTTATGGGCTATATTGACTACTCTATAGAACCTCAAAGTGACATAGCCTTCCTCGATATGAAGTCCTTCTACGCTTCGGTAGAATGTGTGGATAGAGGTTTGCATCCACTCTACACATCATTATGTGTCATGAGCCGAGCAGATAACTCAGCAGGATTAATACTAGCTTCTTCTCCCATGTTTAAGAAAGTATTTGGAAAAGCAAATGTAGGGCGTTCCTACGACTTGCCATTTGATATAAACACTCGTAAATTCAGCTATCAGAATGCATGGAAGCAGGACATTGAGGTAACACCGAAGTATAAATCTTTCATCGAACACTGGGCAAAGCGTACACTCATCGTTCCTCCTCGAATGGACAGATATATTGAGAAGAATCTAGAGATTCAACATATCTTTCAAGACTATGCTGCTCCAGATGACATTCTCCCCTATTCAATTGATGAAGGTTTTATCGACCTTACTAGCTCACTTTCTTACTTTATTTCTGATAAGTCAATGTCAAGGAAAGATAAGTTAGATAATGTTTCCGCTATGATTCAGAGAGATATTTACCGTAAAACAGGTATTATCTCAACTGTAGGCATGAGCAATTCCAACCCCCTGCTAGCTAAACTAGCTCTAGATAATGAAGCTAAGAAAACTGCTACAATGAGGGCTAACTGGTCATACCAAGATGTAGAAACCAAAGTATGGTCCATACCAAAATTATCAGACTTTTGGGGGATTGGCAATAAAACAGAGATTCATTTACAAAAACTTGGTATTCATTCAATCAAAGAACTGGCCAATTTCAATCCCGATATTCTCAAAAAAGAATTCGGTAAAGTCGGAGTTCAGCTTTGGTTTCACGCAAATGGAGTTGACGAGAGCAACGTCCATGACCCCTATAAACCAAAATCACGAGGATTGGGTAATTCTCAAGTACTTCCTAGAGATTACAGAACCCAAAGAGAAATTGAAATCGTATTAGCTGAAATGGCTGACCAAGTTGCTAACCGTCTTCGCTCGGCACATAAAAAAGCTACTGTCGTTTCTATTCATATTGGCTATTCTAGAACTGAGATGAAAAAATCAATTAATGCTCAGAAAAAAATTGACCCAGCAAATCTTCCAAAAACAATGGTTGGTCATGTACTTGAATTATTCCGAAAGAAATACACCTCTGGTGCAGTGAGGCAAATCGGTGTGTCTTATGGTGGCTTTGTAGATGAAAACTTTACTCTACTGTCACTTTTTGATGATGTAGAACAAATTGAAAAAGAAAATAGACTTCAGACAGCAATTGATGTTGTCAGAGAACAGTTTGGCTTTTTAGCTATTCAAAAAGGAACCGTCCTAACCGAAGGTTCCAGAAATATAGAACGCAGTAAACTTATCGGTGGTCATTCCGCTGGTGGATTGGAGGGATTAAAATGATTGATCGTTCATACTTGCCATTTCAGTCAGCAAGAGAGTACCAGGATACTAAGATGCAAAAATGGATGGGATTTTTCCTATCTGAGCATACATCTGCTCTTTCTGATGATGCAAACAAAGTAACGTATATGTCTGATTTATCACTAGAGAAGAAATTATTACTCCTCAGTCAAGTGTACACTGGGCAATTGCACACACGCATTCATGTCGTTGAAAAAAACAAGCGAGTTTCCTACACTGGGACAATACCAAGTCTGAACAAAGATTTCATTTTGATAAAAACTACAACAGGTCACATCAATTTGAAATTGAACGACATAATTAGTATTGAACTTGTAGAGGAGGTGCTCTATGAATCAGCTTGAGTTTCAGCGTAATCACCTTCAAATGGACTATTACAGCGAGAGCTACCAAGATTTTGAACGTGACTTCTACCGCTACTCCAATATGAATATTCCATTGACCTTCCTGACTGATGATATCATCAAAACAATGGCGACTTCTCGTAAGAATTACTTTGTCCTAAATAAGGAAAAGGCAAGAGATAACCGTGATCACTTCTTCATATTTGAGGTAAGTACCGTAGATGAGAATCCGCTAATCTACCATTATACATATAAGAAAACTACAACATATTTAGCAGAAAAATAGGAGCAGTTCGATTTACTGTTCTTATTTATATGCTTTCATAAATTTCTTCAAGCTCAATGAGGATAATGCCGAAGACAACCGAGATCACTACATTCAATTCAATATTGAGCCTATCGAGAACAATAAGCTCATCAGAAAATATGTTTACCTATTATTTACCAAAGAAAAGTCAAAAACTGGATTTTTGCTAAAATACGGTTCAACCATTTCTTCCCATCTAGCTCTAGAAAATTTAATGGATTTTAAAGGTGATAAACCATAATTTCCGAGAGCATAACCATCGTTTACTTCAACAACTAATGTACGACCATCCTTAGTAACACCAATATCTAAACCATAAGCCCTAGGTGCACTACCCCAAGCAGCAACCGCTTTGTCAATAACACTGGCATCGTACTGGGCATGATAGTCACCTGTATATGGACGAACATCCAGTACCTCTCCATTAAGTATAAAACAGCGCCACTCTGCAACAAATTCTACAATATCACTAATCCAAATAGGATAGTCAAATGGTAATCCAATACCAACCAAATCTCGGGTCCCATTAACTACTCTTCCTGTAAAAACCTTTGAACCAGCTTTGGGCTTAATAAATTTGCCCCAATTATCAGGAATATTGACAATCTCTCCCATAAGTCCCTCTCGGATAGTGCGACCATAAAATTCAGAAAGCTCCTCTGGGTAGTCAATAACTGGTATATCTATTCCCATCCAAGACAACAATAATCTCGTCTCAGCAATATAGTCAATAATGAGATCTTCACGGGTTAAAGTTTCTAATTCACTAAAATCACTATATAACACTACTTCTTCTCCTAATAAATGAGCGCCTACTTGAGCATTATACTTATTAATAGATACTTCACTTAATCTACTGCTATCTTTTATATAAACAACCATTTCTACACCTTTTTATCACTAGTGCAACACCAATATTCAAAAAAATAAAATATATTTTATTTTTTTGAATAGATTGCTCCCATAATATCATCAAAATAATCAACTGTATTCAGTAATAGTTCAATAATCTGCGATTTTGTCAATCTCATACCTCGCCTATCACGAGCATCTTCAATGAGCAATTCCAATTTCTCAAGATTCTTATCATCTAAACTAATCATAATACGATTTTTATCTGTAGCCACATCTATCACCTCTCATTCATATTAACACAAGTGTTACACCTCTGTCAACTATACGTTCTGAAAAACTTTAATTTATAAATTGAGTGAGTTACTATCTGATTGCCACGTCAAGCAGAAACGGCTTAAAGCTTGAGCTACTACTGTAAAATTAAAAAGACAACTTTCACACCATTCCTCAAGTAATTTGTCACAATAAAGACAAAGCTACTCTACAAACTAAAAAGGAGTCTTATGCTCCTTTTAGTTTGTACCACTTTCAATACCAAGCTCTCATGCCATTCTCTGGTGGATTACCTTTTTCTAAACCGTCTATAATACCAGAGATAGCCTGATCTGCATAAAATCTTCTGGTGTACCCCTCAGAAACATATTCTTCAAAATCATTACCGCCTTCCTCAGCAATCATATCATTGAGAGATTTTATCAGGCTATTTCTTTCCTCGGCAGTAACATACCGTTCAAAGTCCCTATCAGCTAACTTAACTAGATAGATACTCTCATTTTTTAAATTTAATTCAATGACACCTGGCTCTGATATAAAATCACCTTCAGGATAATAATGATAAGTATAGGTGCCATTTTCTGATGTAACAAGTTCAAATTTTACCATATTCTCTCCCACTAACTTGCTATTGCTCGGTCTTCAATATCAAACCTACCTTTTTGAAGCAGGTCATTTCCCTAAATTAAGTGCCTCATCTTTTGGTATCTGTACTACTTTAGAAAAGTTACCATTGATACTAGGTCTCCTCTTTAAATCAAATATATTTCAAAATATTACTCCGACTCATCATATTCTCTATGATTGCAAAATTTTTTGCTATAAATCTAGACAGATTTATAGCAGATAAACTGACATTTTCATGAATATTTAATGCACCTCCTTGTATGATAATAAATGTGTTATCAAACATAAAGATTCTATAAAGCAATACCTCTTGTACACGATTCATTCGAAAAAATGTATATAGTTACAATATATTATAACATGAAACCCCTTACAAAAATATGAAAATGGCAGGAATACAATAGTTGTACTCCCACCAATAATTTTTATCTTCGTTCCTTACTATTTATTGTCGTTTTTACGAAAGTCAGATAGTTCCTCAAAATCCTTTAATTCAAAAACAAATGCCTTATCTTCAGGAATGTGAATCCCCTCTACCCTATAACACTTATCAGATTTCCATTCACTCATGATTGTTAAGAGTGTTTCTTTTAAATTTTTATGACCTACCTGAACAATACCTTTTTGCTCCCCAACAGGTTTTGAAAAAGAAAATGCTCCCCTAGTTTTTGCCCGACAAACTTGTATACCCATTACCTTTGTATCCTTATTAAAAGCAACAAGTACATGTGCAGGGTATTCTAAAGCTTGGACAATTCCTTTACTAAATGTAACAAAGTTCTCGTTCACCGTCATGCTATAATCTGATGAGTAACGTATTACGAATTATTTCTTCAAATCTGTAATCAACATTCCAAATACGAAGCTATCTGTCCATTCACCCTTATTCCAATAATCCTTTATGAAATGTGCTTCCTGTCTCATCCCAAGGTTTTGACATAATTTTTTAGAGGCTATGTTTCTAGCATCTAAATTTGCTTGAATTCTATGAATATTATATTCAGCAAATAATTTTTTTATTACGGCTTCAACCGATTCATTTGCATAACCTTTCCCAGAAAATTTTGGGTTAAATACAAATCCAATCTCTACAGTTTGTTTCATGCCTGTATACCAAACGGATATATCACCAATAACCTTTTTATCCAATACTACAGCAAGATTTAAGCTCGAGTTCTCCTCTAATTTGTTATTTTTAGTTTTCTTTTCGAACTCTTCTTTATCTTTAGTATTCCATTCATCTTCTAAAAGGTATCTACATACATCTGCATCAGTATAAATCTCAAAAGTATCTTCGATATCATCTGATCTAAACGGTCGTATATTTAATCGCTTTGTGTTCAATATCATTTATCTTCTCCTGCTGTTTTCCCATTAATTTTCTACATCTTAATTATACTAAAATTCTGCGCTATTATATCATACCCTCAAAGTCTTTTACCAATCACAAAAAGCCATATCAAATCTTTCAAAAGTACTTTGTTTTCCGCAATTAGTGCAGTTTGTTTTTGTTAAAAAAATTGTTGTCATTCTACTTTTCCTCTTCATCATTAATAAGTAAGCAACTTGCTCTCACTTATTATATTCGCAATGCAAAATAAATTTTGGAATTTTTTTCAAAAAAAGTTAAATTGTATTGTATCAATTTCAGAACTCACACTTCAATCGACCATTAAGGCGATATTAGAGGTGGGTACGTTTCTATTCCCAAAAACTCCTTGTCAATGGAAACAAACACGTACCCACAGGGTAAATGGAAATAGATTTTGATAATTCCTGCTATCACTTCTACTCACTCCAAAAAATTTCTCACTCTAATACTTCCCCCATACGACAAAAAGCCTTGCAATCAAGGCTTTTCATTATCCCTTTCGTTCAAAGGTTTCTAGGCTTTTACGAGCAGAGCAACACACTCAACTTGTTCATCATTGTCCAAACCTATATTTAAATCTTCATCGATGATAGGAAGTTTAAATGTAATTGATTTTAGCCATTGTCCATTCGGTTGCTTTTCTTCGTAAATTTGAATTTCAGAAATCAAAGCTGTAATTAACTGTCTACGCTCTAATTTATCAATATACGCTTATATTAAAACAAATTTTCCAGTCTTAAAAATGACTGTTTCCAAACCTTTTCAAACCATAAACGTGCCTGTTCCCATTTTTCTCCCTCTCCCCAACCACTATGAATCAAATGAATTTCCGTCTTATTTTCTTTTTCTGCAAAGAATGTAATACATACATGAGTCAGTGGTTTTGCAACATTCATTACATCCGCATATTGTACCGGACCTTTCCAATTGAAGCATAATAGTTTATTCAATTCAAATGCTGTTACTTTGCACCCTAAAGTACTATTATTTTCATTATCATTTTTATCCCAAAAAAGTTCATATTTCCCACCAACCCAAGGTTCTATTTCTGATTTTTCTGTTAGCCAAGTTATAATCTCTTCATTCTTAGTGAATAAACAAAATGCTCTTTCTGATGAACAGTTTAAGAGTGCCTTGCAATGGATTATTTTATTCATAATTTCTCCTTTCGCTTATATTCATTTTAATCTTTCCACCCACAATTATCCCACGCAATAAAAGTATATATCTCAAATGATTGCCCTCCTTAAATTTTACATTGCTTTCGTCTTAATTCTAATTTTTCTCTCTGAATAATCAACAACATTATACCATTTTTAAGCCATTTTTTCTATTGTCAAATTTCCTATTTTCTCCCACATGCAGCACGGATAAAAAGGAACCTAAATGATATATACAAAATTTCTGTTTTCACTATTTCCGTTCCGCTTTCACTACCTTAAACAATTTATCTTGAAATGTATCTTTGCTCTTTTTGTCAAAATATATCTCTGTTATAAAGGTTTTTCCGTTTATCTTTTTTGTTATAACACCATCAGGCTTTTGATGTTGTTCTTTCTGTAAAATGCCTTAACGCATCCATGATAGCTTCTTCTTTCTCAGGTGTACATTGTGGAATAACTTGTTTTTCTTTTTTTGACTTATTATAATTTTCTCTCAACTCTATTCCACATTTCTTTTTAATCTGGGCAATATAGAGTGCTGAAACTTTCAAACCAAATTTTTCTAATATATATTCCTTAATCTGAGCATAAGTAGCTTTGCTCTCCGCACTTGTCAAATCAAGTTCATCTAGCTCTACTTCAACACTTATATGCTTATCGACATTAAGTTTGGACAATAATGCTACCGTCTCGACGTGGATTGAGGTTATAGAAAAAGAAACATACAGCTTTATACCAAAGTGGAGTATTGCTCCAAGTACATATAAATTACATAAAATTCAATTGCGGATATTAATTTAATTATCGATAGCAAAAGAATAATTTGTTAGAGAGGATTTGACAATATTGAAACTTTGGTTATTGAATAAATTTCAGATAACAATTAGATAGAATATAAAAATAACACTGTTCTTATTTAAATAGAATCATATTTTTTATGTTGTCATTTCTATAATATCTCTTTAGATTACAAATGCCTATACCAAAAATTTAATTATATCATACCGAAATATCTCAGTGCATCTTTGATTGTTTCTTCTTTTTCTTTTGGACAATTTGTGACATGTTGGTCGCCATCTGCTTTTCTAGATATATTATAATTTTCTCGTTCAATTAAATCATACTTGCGTTTTACTTGTGCAATGTACAGACTTGAAACTTTAAAACCAAACATTTTCAAAACATATTCTTTTATCTCTGGATATGTTGCGTTTTTTTTATTAATGGACCTAAAATCTTCCTCATCAATTTCAATGTTTATATGATGCTCAACATCAAGTTTGGACAATAGTGCAACAGTCTCAAGATTATTAATTATCTGATGGGAAAAAGGCCATCAGAAATTGAAAATCGAACCAATTAAGCAATACGAAAGAAAGCGTAGAATTTTATTTATGATCTACGTAATGAATTATATATTCTACGCAGCACAAACAAATCCAAAGCATTAGCGTCAGGAATGCCAATTTTTTATAATCGCTTGGCTTTAATGGCTGTCTCTGTACTTAATTTTCGCTTTGGCGTTTGACAGTAACTGTAACGAATTACATTTTATAATGAGAAACAAATAATAATTTAGAATAATTTGATGATTTACTTAAAATCGGCAAAAATACTCTTTACGATGTCATATTCTGTCATAATATTATTTGAGAAAAGAAAAGAGTTAACAATGATTTATAGAAATTCAGAAAAATACACTAGGAATGACCAAATAATAAAACAATGTTTTCAAGAAAATCCAGGATTTTTAGGTATAGATGGAATTGACATAAAATTTGAGACGGAAGTGACAAACGTAGATAGTATTACGACTACAACTATTGCTGAGAACTTTTTTGAATTAGATATCAATTCATCTTATAATAAAGATGGCAGAATAAAAGAAATTGAAATACTATCTCCAACTTTTGGGAAAATCATTTTTAGTTTTAATAACCCAAATTTTGATATGAAATGTAATTGTTTCGTTCGACTAATTGTAGGTGATTTGAATGTAAAAACTTCTACAATGAAACAAATAATGTCAAGATTGAAAAACGTATTAACCTGTATTACTCTCTTTTCAAATATTGACATTATCCATCCAACAGAAGAAGATATCATAATTCAAGGAATTGAGATTGCTTACACCTTTTCTACATTAGAAAAAATTTCATATCAGACAAGACTACTTCTACTAAGAATCTTCTCAAAAGTTGAACAACCAAATAAATCAAGGTATGTGGGAATAGATGACGATCCATTTGAACATCACATCATTTCAGCAAAGTTAGGATACAACTATTCGATAGTTTTATATGATAAAACAGCCAAGGCACAATCGGACAATCATTTAGAGAATATTAAAAATCATGGTTATAGAATTTATAGACTTGAATTTGTAATAAAAAAAGGGAAAATTACGGAGTTGCTTGGTTCACGAATCCTATCAAACATTACTGACGAGACCATAAAAAATTTTTTTAAAGAACAGATCAATCTAGCTGTCAACAATCTCATTCTTGAAATAAAAAAATCAGTACAATTAACTGACCGGACATTGAATTACTATTTTAATGAGTTTGGCAATCGTTATTATATTCATCGTTTCTTCTCTGGTATTCTAACTCCTGCACTAGAAAAATCCATGTCAATTGCCTTAGATGAGGAAATTTTTTGTCATTTAAAACTACCGTTTATCAAATCTCATAAAAATAAAAGTAGGATTAGAAGACAATTGATTAATGAGTGCATTATTCAAAGTAAGGACAAGAAGTACATACTTTCAAAAATGATAACGTGGCAAACTTTAATAATATTAAAAATTATGGACCAATTCATTTATTGTGACAAAATTCAATCAACAACTCCTAAGCAAAATTTCAGTGAAATGGGAATGAAAATGATTTCTCTACAACCATTTGGCAGCAAAACTAGGATAGCTATCTATAACGACCTTCTCTCTTCGAGAACTAAAAGCACTACCATTGAAAAAATAATACTTGATCGATGGAAAAAAATAGATTATAAAAAGTATATAATTAATAAATTTATTGATTAGGTTAAGTATGATGTATTGCAATTTACAATACATCTTTTATTTTAATCTCCAATTGGGCAGAATTTTGGGCAAATTTTGATTATCATTGCACATTATTGCATAGCAAAGAAAAATATCATAAAAAATAGAATTGTATTAAAAATTATAAAAAGCCTTATTAATCAAGGCTTTACATGGTTAGCAACTCTATTTTATCGTCAATTTACTTTGTCTCTCACACCATGGTAATTATTCAACCATTGAATAATTGCCATGTAACGTTTTCCTCCTCTTTCATTTGTATTTACATACTTTTTCCTTATCTTAACTATTATACCATGTTCAAAAGTGAAAAGAAAATATGTTTGTCCAAAACAAAAAAGCCGCACATGGCGGCTTGCTATGTAACAATTCCTAAGACTCTGATTCATTTAACAAAATATTGATGACGATGTTATCTTTTACGACCACTCGAAATGCACCGCTTGAAACTGGATAAGTTCCGTTTCCAAGCGTTTTTACTTGTTCTAATAACTTTTCATCTTCTGTTATTTGCCGAATAGGAGCTTCTAAATCGATCTTTTCAATCTTCTCAAGGTAAGCCAAAAGAGCTTCTTCTGAGACAATCAGGCCACTTCTCTTTTTGAGTGAATAAGCTCTCTGGCTAAGTGAATTCAAATCTGCTGCGAGCTTTGCAATCTCTTTGCCTAAGTAACCTCGTTGATTTCTCAAAGCTGATAATCGTGCTTCTAATTCCATTCTTCGATTATCAATGTACTTTAATTCTTTACTATCTTCTTTATTCATTACACTTCTCCATATTTTTATATTAACATACAGATTCTAACTTGTAAAGAATTTATACTTTTCAGAATTGTTAACATTATTTTCAAAAACTAAGGTTTAATTTGCTGATGGATAGCATGCAAGGCTGAAACCGTTGAATTTAGTAAACCCAAACGCCCATCTGCATTGGACATAATCGACACAATGTAGTTCCCCTTTGGTGTGTATACAATTCCGCCATCGCTTGCTGAGCGATATCCTGGCAAACCAATCCAACCTGCCTTGGTCTGGGTTTTCAAACCACTCCCTAGAACAGAATGAATCGGTGAAAGGTTTGGATTTTCGAACCACGAACCAACTTCTCTTCCTTTGGCAGAGCTATTGAAGTATTTATAATTAGTGTGCCATAAGCCAAAGAGATCATTAGCACTTAAATAAGGGTAAAGGTCACGTAAACTAGCCTGTGGGATACCGGCTTGATTTCCCCAATTATACAGACTGGAAGATCCATACCGAGTTCGTAAGTTCGCATATCCTTCATTACTGGAATAACGCAAGATATTGAGCATGGTTTGACGTTCAGAAACAGTTGTTGCTGGACTTTGTGAGGCAAGACTAGCTACATAGGGACCTTTAATCGTAGAAGCTCCATAATATTTTGTAGAAGCATTATATTCAATTCCCATTCGACTATTGATATCCATCAACTTGAAGCCAACGCCATATCCTTGACCTTCAATTTGATCAAGCGCCTTGGAAAGATTTTCCAAGGACTTGTAAGAGGGTGCAAATGTTCCGATAATCTTGAATTTTCTACGACCAATTGTGTAGAGTTTTTCAGGTACTTCAGCCAGATTTAAGGTGACACTGCTGGTTGCTACCGCATGGAGTTTGCCAACCGAATCTTTGTAGTAGAGGTGAATAGAATAGATACCGTCGGTATACTTATGATTTGCAGCAGCAACATCCACTGTGTAAGTGCCATTTGTTCCCTTCTTCGCCTGATACCAAATAATATCATCTTGGCCGTTTTTATTGGACCAAATTGGTACCATGACAGATTGGAGACCTGTTGGTGAGGAAATGTTTGAAATAGTCACTTTAAAGGTTCCCATAACCAAGTTGACATCGGAAACTGATATAGTACCTGTTCGTGGACCCAAGTCCTTGACAACAAAGCCTTCTGTCGTTCCCAAACCCTCACGTTTCTTGGTTAAGAGACTGTTTCCATAAACATGGGCATAATATTGTCCCAAGTCAAAACGATGATCTACCAAGTGAATGCTTGCTTGATAAGTCCTATCTCCTACTTTCTTAGCCGGAGTCCAAACCAAATCATCCTGACCATTCTGTGTACTCCAAACTGGAACAGTTATGTCTGAAAGATAATATGGAACATCTGAAATTGTTACGCGATATTCAGATGAACTCACCTTTTCAACCTTAGTCGTAACCGATGGTTTATCAATGGTAAAGGTTTTTCCATGAAGAAAAACTGGCTTTCCGGTTTCAAATGTATAGGTATGGATATGGTACAAACCATAACCTTTGTGGTTTTGATAGGCTGCTAAGGCACTACCGTTTTTATCTGCCGAATACCATTTGAGGTCATCTTGTCCTGCTTCCTGTGACCAGACTGCGAAGCGCACCTTAGTATAATCCATTACCTCATTAGAATCTAATTGAAGAGCAAAACCTTTTTCAATTAATTCATGGTTAACATCATTTCGAGTAGCTGGTTTTTCGAACACAATTGGACCTAAGTTTTTCATCTCTCGACGGCCATCGTGATAGGTCAAGTAAACATGAACATGGTATTGGTCAGATTCATTAGCATGGTTTTTAAACCAGATTCGCTCACTTGCTTGATTGGATATCGGTTTGGACCTATACCACTTCAAGTCATCTTGGTCATTCTGTACGGACCAAACAGCGACTGCCATTTCCTTCACAGTTCGATCTTCAACTTTTCCATCCAAACGAACATCAAAATAGGTCGCAGAAGGCGATGTATGAACGAGCTTAACCTCAGGTTCTGGACGACTGTCCCAATGTTCAAATCCATTTGTTGCAGCAAGAGCAATCGTTTTGCCTTCTATGATTGAATCCCCATATACATGTACATAATATTTGCCAAAATTCGATTTATGGTTAGTTACTGAAATATCCAGCTGATAGGTACCGTCAGCCTTTGGACTTGCTGGATACCACTTAATATCATCTTGGCCATTGAATCCAGACCAAATCGGAACCTTCAAGTGACTGATGGTTGGACCAACTTCGCTGATTGTCAAGCGATAGTTGGTATTGCTGGTTTGTTCAATTCTAACCTTTGGTTGTGGTTTATCGAGATTAAAGGTTTGATTTTTAAGGCCTTTTGGTCCACGTCCACTAGCAAATGAATAGGTGTGTAGATGGTAGAGTCCATAAGACTTATGTCGATTGAGCTGCAAATAGGCTAGACCAGTAACATCTGCTTGGTACCAAACCAGGTCATCTTGTCCCTTTGAATCAGACCAAACCGCAAACTTTATCGTTTCTCCTGCTGGAATTTGACCAGTGTATTGAAGAGCAATTCGATTGGAATCTGTAGTCACAAGCGTCGTTACTTCAGGAGCAGGTTGAGCATTTACAACGCTCCTAAAATCTGTATTAGCTTGAACAGCAGCTGATGAAGTACTAACTGCAGAAGTAGCTACTGCTTGAATTGTTCCAACACTTGTCTGAGCCTGATTTGCTTGACTTGTCTCTGTAATTTTCTCACTAGATGCACTCGTCTCAGAAGATTGGGGAACTTGTTGGACTTGCGAGCCTTGTGATGTATCGGCTGTTTCGTCATTTATTGAATTGTTACTAACATCTTTTAAAACTGATGCAGTTTCTGTTGCAGCCTGACTCTGTGGCACCGAAGACTGGCTTGTAGTTAAATCACTTGTTGTGGTTGCGGTTTCTTGTTCACTAGATTGTGTAGTCACTTCGTTTGCCAAAAACCACTTGACTGGTTAAATAGGCATTGAGACTAACTACAGATACAAATGTTAGGAAACTATAAACTGTTTTCATCTTCTTTTTCATATTTACATCACCTTTCTAAGAATAGTATAACAAGAAGAACCATTTTATTCAAGTAAAATATCAAAGAAAAAGCCTACCACATCAAGTGATAGGCTTTCATTTTGCTTGGAAACTCTATTATTTAAGAGTAACTGAAGCGCCCGCTTCTTCCAATTTAGCTTTGATTTCTTCAGCTTCTGCAGTTGCAACGCCTTCTTTAACAAGAGCTGGTGCACCGTCAACAAGTTCTTTAGCTTCTTTAAGGCCAAGACCAGTGATTTCGCGAACAACTTTGATAACGCCAACTTTTTTGTCGCCAGCAGATGTCAATTCAACGTCGAATGAATCCTTAGCTTCTTCAGCAGCACCACCAGCTGCAGCAACAGCTACAGGAGCAGCCGCAGTTACACCAAATTCTTCTTCGATAGCTTTTACAAGGTCGTTAAGCTCAAGGATAGTAGCTTCTTTAATTTCAGCAATAATGTTTTCAATGTTCAATGCCATTGTAATTTCCTCCAAATTTTTTATAAATAAATAATGTTTGTTTGTAGCCTCAGGCTACGGATTGACGCATTAAGCTGCGTCTTCTTTTTCTGCAACTGCTTTGACAGCGTATGCAACGTTGCGTACAGGTGCTTGAAGTACAGAAAGGAGCATAGAAAGCATTCCTTCGCGGTTTGGCAATGTAGCAAGGGCTTCGATTTCTGCTTTAGTAGAAACTTTACCTTCTACTGCACCACCTTTGATTTCAAGAGCATCTGCAGTTTTAGCAAAATCGTAGATAACTTTTGCTGGTGCTACTGCATCTTCGTTTGAGAATGCAACAGCTGATGGTCCTACGAACAATTCAACAAGTCCTTCAAGACCAGCTTTTTCAGCAGCACGGCGCAAGATTGAGTTCTTGATAACTTTGTACTCAATGTTTTCGCCACGCAAGTTACGACGAAGAACAGTATCTTGTTCAACAGTCAAACCACGCGCATCAACTACAACGATAGATGTAGCTGCTTTCATCTGCTCAGCAACAGCGTCCACTAATTCTGCTTTCTTAGCAATAATAGCTTCACTCATTTAGTTTACCTCCGTTTTTATTTTGGGCTAGGTACAAAAAAATCGCACCTAAACCTAGACACGAAAGTACAAATACGTTTATCTCAATAATCGTTTTGTGCCTCGGTAGGATGTTTATGAGTCCAGCTCCCCTACTGTCTTAGGTCAGTTTTTTCAAACCTTAATCATCTTATCATATCTTCTTCTTGATTGCAAGGATTTTCTTCAAAAAAATAAAAGAATTTCTAAATTGATTAGAAATTCTTATAAATGATCTAAAATAGCCTCCCAAGCTGCATCATAGCCATGTCGGGTTTCGGATGAAAAGACAATAAAGCGGTCCGATTTTTCAAAGTCCAGTTTCCGTTTAATGGCAGCTTCATGCTTGTTCCATTTTCCTCGTGGGATTTTATCTGCTTTTGTTGCGACTATAATCACAGGGATCTCATAATACTTGAGAAACTCATACATTTGTACATCGTCTGCTGACGGATCATGGCGCATATCAACCAAGCTCACAACTGCACGCAAGTTTTCTCGACTAGTCAAATATTCCTCAATCATCTTGCCCCACTTTGCACGTTCAGTTTTTGAAACCTTTGCGTAGCCATAGCCTGGGACATCGACAAAGCGGAGTTTATCATCAATATTATAAAAGTTTAGTTGCTGGGTCTTACCAGGCTTACTGGATGTCCGGGCTAAATTTTTTCGTCCTAGCAAGGTATTAATAAATGAGGATTTTCCAACATTGGATCGGCCTGCTAAAGCAATTTCTGGCATATCATCTTGTGGATACTGGGCTTTTGTGACTGCACTAAGTACAATCTCGGCATTATGGGTATTGATTTCCATAGGATTCCTTTCTGAAAGAAAGTCAGTTGGAAACCAACTGACTGAGTTACGCAGTTTCTAAGAGAGGCTTATCTGTCCCGTCAACTGCTTCTTTGGTAATACGTACACGCTTGACTTCTGCTTGACTTGGTACTTCAAACATGACATCCAACATAGTTTCTTCAATAATTGAGCGAAGACCACGTGCACCAGTTTTTCGTTCGATGGCTTTTTCAGCAATCGTTTGAAGTGCATCTTGGTCAAATTCCAATTCCACATCATCGTAAGAAAGAAGGGTCTGATATTGTTTCACAAGGGCATTTTTCGGTTCTGTCAAAATGCGCACCAAATCTTCAGTGGTCAACTGATCGAGAGCAGCAAAAACAGGTAAGCGCCCAATCAGTTCAGGAATAATCCCAAACTTCTGAATATCGTCTGCGATGATATTTTGCATATAGGAATCCTGTTCATCAATAGCACGATTGTTTTGACCGAAACCAATGATTTTCTCACCAAGACGCTGTTTGACAATTTCCTCGATACCATCAAAGGCACCGCCGACAATAAATAGAATGTTCTTAGTGTCAACATGAATCATTTCTTGGTTTGGATGCTTACGTCCGCCTTGTGGTGGCACGCTGGCAACTGTTCCCTCGATGATTTTCAATAATGCCTGCTGAACACCTTCACCTGAGACATCACGAGTAATGGAAACATTCTCACCTTTTTTAGCGATCTTATCGATTTCATCGACATAGATAATGCCTCGCTCAGCTCTGTCAATGTTGAAATCCGCGGCTTGAAGCAATTTTAAGAGGATGTTTTCCACGTCTTCACCAACATAACCTGCTTCTGTAAGAGCTGTCGCATCCGCAATAGCAAAGGGAACATTCAAACTTTTTGCCAGGGTCTGAGCCAAGAAGGTTTTTCCTGATCCAGTTGGGCCAATCATTAGAATATTGGATTTTTGCAAATCCACATCATCTTCATCACGACTATCTTGAAAATTAATGCGTTTGTAATGGTTGTAGACCGCTACTGCTAAGGCACGTTTGGCACGATCTTGTCCGATCACATAGTGATTCAAAATATTCAATAACTCTTGTGGTTTAGGTGTATCTGCCAAGTCAGTTAGCACTTCTTCTGCTAGTTCTTCTCGGATGATTTCTTGTGCTAATTCCACACACTCGTTACAGATAAATACATTGTTACCTGCGATGATTTTTTTTACTTCTTCTTGGTTTTTTCCACAAAAAGAACAATGGATAAATTCTGTTTGTACAGCCATGACTACCTCAATATTTCATATTTCTCTTAAAACAAAAAGCCATAAAAGGCGTGAATGCTATTAACAAGATTTGTAAAAGCATTCAGCATAAATAAGGCTGCAAGCCCATAGCGTCTTTTCTGCATGGCTTGCAAGGAACATAGCACACATATTCCACACAAAAAGGCTGTAAAAAGCCCAAATAAACTCTTCTGCATTAGCTCACTCTTCTCTCAAAAACACGAATTGTAAAGTCCGCTGGATTAGCAGCGTCTTTCTCACGAAAAAGCAAGTCTTTCTCCTCAAAAGCTGACCAATCAAAGTCGTTGGGGAAATAAACATCACCTTCAAATTGCCCATGAATATCGGTCATTATTACCTGGTCTAAAAATGGTTCAAATGCTGAAAAAATTTGACTACCTCCAATCACATAGAGGTTTTGATCCTGCTGTTTGTACCAATCTAATATTTCATCTACGGAGTGGAAAATCATCACCCTATCATGTTCAAAATGATAATCTTCATCTCTCGTCAAGACTAGGGTCTGACGATTCGGAAGAACACGCTGGCCCATACCATCAAAAGTTAATCGCCCCATAACCATGGCATGTCCAGATGTTACTGCCTTAAAATGTTCCAAGTCTGCTGGCAAAGACCATGGCAAATGCCCCTCTTTCCCAATCAAGCCCTTCTCATCCTGAGCCCAAATAGCTGAAATTTTCTTTGTCATAGCCTCTCACTTTCTCATTCTACCATTCTATCAAATTTCCAACAAAAATGCACTTGCCAAGTAGGGGCAAGCGCAAAGTTTTAGTAAAATCTAAACAAGTATATCCTAAAATAATTTCTAGCAGGTACCGCCACTCACGAAACAAATGTAGTGGTAGTTGGAAATAAGGGCTGTTGGAAAACAGCCCTCATCTTAAATTACTAAATCGAATTTTAACTGCGGTTTAACTGGCTTCCATAGTCCAGGACTGTGGAAAGTTGGAAAGTGAAACAGTTCGGGGAACTGTTTCAGCCCGAGCTTATAATTAAAGAAGCGAAGTAAAAGAACGAAGTTCTGACTGCTAATCCAGTTAAATTGCTAAATCGAATTTTAACTGCGGTTTAACTGGATTGTAGTCCACCAACTCAAAATCTTCTGCCCGAATATCAAAGAAATTGGTACCGTCTGGGACATTTAAGACCAAACGAGGCTCAATTTCTGAAGGCGTTCGACGGAGCAATTCCTCAGCCTGTTCAAACTGATTATCATAGATGTGGAGATTGTTGATGAAATAGAAAAACTTCCCTACCTTCCAACCAAAATGCTTGGCAATCATCATTTGAAGAGCTACATACTGCATAGCATTGATATGATGAGCCACCAACATATCATTTGACCGCTGAGTCAGTGTTGCATCAAGGTAAATCTCTCCATTCACTCGACGAACATCGAACATGGTCTGAAAGGCACAAGGCAATAGGCCTGGCGATTGGTTAAAAGCCTCATAATCCCACAAAGAAATCACATTGCGGCGATTCCATGGATTTTCCTCCAGCTGTTTGAGGATTTTTGAGATGATGTCATGCTTTTTAACAATTGCACCATAGCGTTCACCGATGGTCCCTGTTCCATCTACTTCCCAGTCATTCCAATATTGAACACCGTATTTTTCCTGCAAGACAGACAGGTCATTGGTTTGGTCTTGGTAAATCCAGAGAATTTCTTTAATGGCGGATTTAATCGGAATTGGTCTTAGTGTGGTAATGGGAAACTCCCCCTTGGCCAAATCGTACTCAGCAAAGGAACCAGTAATATACTTGGAGTTGGCAACGTTTCCATCCTTGTATCGTGGACGAGCATTTTCTGAAAAAACGCCCTCTTCCATAATCTTATGAATGTTTTCTTTAAAAATACTATCTGCTTTCGTCATGGTCTTAGTATAGCAAACTCTAGCAAAAAACTCCAGTTTTGCACCGAAGTTCTCATTTGAAAAAGAATGAAAAGTAATTAAGTTGGAATAAACCAGATAGAGCAGTTATTAGGCTGAACAGTATAAAATACAAAGCAACCAAGGCGACACTCAACAATATCTGACGAACATTTTTCGTATAAATTGCCGTTGGTAAGCTAGCTAGTCCGAAAAATGGAATGATGAAAAATGTCAGTTTAAAATTCACATTTGCAAGATTAAACCATTGGCCAATTGGTAAAAATAGCATGATTATGAGAATAGCAGCAATGCTATAGAGGACAATATTTAGCCGTCTTAATAGGGTCATATTCATAAATAACTCCTTCTATGGACCGAAGAGAACATAGCCCAAGCCAAAGAACAAAGGAAAGGAAATGATCAATAGAATACTGATGATACCCGTCCAAAGTTTTTTGTAATAGATTGACAAGATGAGAATGAGCGCCCCAAATATTGGCAAAATCATCATGGTCGCTACGTTACCCCAACTCGATGGGAAAAACCAGTCACGAATCCAGTAATCAAGGAAAAATGCAGACAGTAAAATCAAAAGACCAACGATAGTTAGATAATCAAGCAGTTTAGATATGTTTACTTGTTTCATGAACCGACACTCCTTTCTACTTCTAGTTTAAACCATCAAACAATTATTTTCAATATATGTATATATTGAAAATGTGACAACGGAATTGAAAAAAGCAGGGGGATGCCCTGCTTTCATGAATTTAGTTATAACCTAAAGCAAACTTATACTGCTTTTGTGCTTCCGCATAGCTGAATTTGTTGGCATAGTCAAGAATTTTATTAGACAATTGCTGCCTATCTTCTAGAGGTAGACTTGCTAGATTTTTCAAGGCTTTCACAAGATCTTCCACACTATCGAAACCACATTGTTGGTAGATACCCAACTCTTCCAAGACTTGATTATGTCCAAAATCAACCCTGGAAAGTATAGGTATCAAGCCAAGTCCAAGACATTCTACCATTGCGTTAGCAAACATTTCACTAAGGGAGCAAGATAGATAAGCACAATAATCTGACCGAGGAATTTGTCCACTAGGGACAAAGCCTTTGAAAATCACGTTGTCTGGAATCGTGTGCTGTTCTTTTAATGCTTGAATTGCTTCAACCCGACCTCCATAAATATGAAGCTCTAAGTCAGGAACTTCTCTCATAGCCTGGATTGCCATAGCCACTCGTTTGTGATCATATATATTACCAACCAGAAGTAGCTTATTGCTCTTCAAGCCTCTAGGCGGCTGCTGAGCTACTTGAATTGCAATAGGAGGAAGGAACTCTGCATGAATGCCATCTTTAGCCAGTGGCTCAATAATGTAGGGACTAGCAACAAAAATTTCTTTTCCAAGTTTAATATTGTAGCCTTCGACATTCTTTTGTGAAAAGTAATGGTTGTAATGAAGGATAAAGCGATAGGTAATGCCTTGATCTTGACAAAATTTTTCTAACGTCTGGCTAATAAACTGGTCGTTTAAGACAATATCTTGATTAGGAACAATTCTCTCTGACAAAAAGTTCACAAATAGATCGATCATGGTCCATTTTTTACCTTGGAAAAAATAGTAACACTCTTTATCTTCAATTCTCCCTTGTAGGACAATATTGCCATTTTTATCGTAATAACAGAAGCTGTCATCCGAAAAATTGGTAAAAAATGGCTTTTCAAAAACAGAAGTTACTGACTTTAACTCCAACTTCAAACTTCGTTCAATGATGGATAATATATTTCCTTCAGCAGTTAAGTTCAGGTCATAATAACCCTCCTCAGTTGTATACATTGCTGTCGTTGGAGAGAGAATTTGTTTATCCTTCCAGATGATGTGCTTTTTTGTTAAATCAGCTTCAAAGTCAGCTAGTTGATAGGAACGCAGGCAAGTGTCAATATCCGAAAAAAGATGAGGTAAGATAATAACATTATCCAGTTTATAGCCTTGTGCTTGAAGCTGTTCCTTCCAAAATGGTGTTGAATAAGGAGTTCCGAGTAAAATGTAGTTGGAAATACCCAAGTTATTTAATACGTTTTGTCGAAAAACCTGCGTGGTTTCATATCCAAATGACTTATCGGTCATCCAACTTCTTAGAGTATATACAGTCACAGTGGTCCTCCTAATAGCTTTACTCAGGCTTTCAAGGTCGTTTCTGAAAAGTAAATATTTATTGAATCTGATTGAGGAGTTACTGATAGACTGACTCGTTTGTAGTAGTAAGTTACAACTGTTACGCCTTCCTCAACTGTACCGGTTTCAGCTTTGTCGACTCTGGTAAATGCATATGGTACAGGGTTTTCTTCAAGATCAACTGGCTTGGTATAAACATAGTGCTGTACATAATAAACTTGACCATTAGCAAACTCTAGCTCAGGAGTTACAACTCCTTCTTGTGTCACTATGTTAGAGATTAGAATCGCTTGAGGTTTATTTGGACCTCTATTTAAAGTTACCGAAGAAGATTCAATTAGTTGGGCAGTTGTAGTATCAAAGCCTCTCTCACTTGCATAGCGGTCGCTTAGGAATTTACCATCCAACTGAGGATCGGTCAGAGGTATATACACATCCAAGGTTTCTGCCGCAACTGTTGCTCTACCGTTTTCAATCGGACTTGTTAGACCTGTCAGAGCATTAAGAGCTTCTAACGGTGCAACCCTCATAGTAGCAATCCGTGAGTTGTTTAAATCCTTATCTGCAGTAGTATCGTATTGAAGATTTGTTGGTTCTGTGGTCACCTGGGTATCTATTACATTGCCTTTGTGATCCTTGGTTGTGGTGGTTGTTTCGATTGCTACAACCCCTTCAGCAACAGTTGAACCTGTCAAAATTTCTTGACCAGTCGTCTCATCTACATATCGTGTTATGACTTTACCATGAATCTCTCGCTGGCTCTCTTCCACGGTATTGGCAGGTTTGACGGATTCAACAGGCAGAACCGCTGGTTCAATTTTTTGGATAATTGGTTTAACTTCTACAACTTTTGGCCTGTAATAATAGGTGATGGTCTGTACTTCTTGATTACTAGATCCCACTTCTTCACCAACCACACGACTGAATTCATATTCAGCTTCAGGTACGATAGCTCTAGATGGTCTTGTATAGGAATAACTATAGTCTGTATAATCCCTCGTACCATATATGGTAGTATTATTACCTGTTCCAATTTCTACAATCGTTTGCGAAGATTCATCAAATCCTTCATTACGAACGTAATCCAGTGTTTCAGCAATATTATCAGGATCCCCTGAGTTACTTGGAGAATAGATACGAACACGGCTAGTCAGACTATCTAATAAACCTTGAGCTGCATTATTTTCAACAAGGCCAGTTTGCTGGGTTTCAGGGTTAATCCAATTTGTCGCAACAGTCCGCTTCTTAGCAATCTCTACCTCTTTGACAATCTTATCAGCTTCAGTACTGTAGTCAAAGCTAGCAGGAGTACTCGAAATTTGGGTGTCTACAGTATTGCCCAAGGCATCTTTAGTTACCGTTGTCTTCTCAAGGGCAATAACCCCCTCTTTTACAATGGTTTCAGGAAGAATTTCTTGACCTGTCACTTCATCGATATAGCGAGTAATAACTTTACCCTTGATTTCTCGTGTTGACTCTTCAACCGTATTCGGTACTTTGCGATAGATGTAAGTTACATGGTTCTCACCCGGTAAGACTTTACCAGATACTGCTCCATTTACAGAAGTATATTCGTATAATGCACCTTCAAACTCGATACGATCAGGTCTTAGATTGCTTGCATCGTAGCTTGCATTGGTTTCACGCTTGGTTTCTTCAATATTTGAGATTCCATCAGTAATTGTTTCGGTCCGTTCGGTGAAGCTTACAATCGTGTTTACTAGAACTTTTGATGGTGCCAGAACCTTACCTTCCTCATCAGAAAAGTGTACATTTACTGTACCAGTTTCAAGAAGGGGTTCGAGTTCTTGACGGGTTACGACAGGTTGAGTCACTTTGCGGTAAACATAAGTAACTTCCGTCTCACCTGCCACAACTTTGCCTGTTTCGGTACCTTCGACAGATACATATTCATAGGTTGCACCATTGTATTCCAAGCTAGTTGCCTTAACAGAGGCTGCGTTGTACCTAGCATCGCTAACTACTTTGTTTTCTGTAATTTCTTCAACACCGTCAGTGGTTACTTTGGTACGGAAGGTTGTCGAAATAATGGCATTGACCAATTCTTTAGAATCTGCAAGTTTATTGCCAGCCTCATCAACATAATGAACTGTGACCTTACCTGTTTCTTGAATTGGTTCAAGCTCTTCACGAGTTACGACAGGTTGAGTTACTTTGCGGTAAACATAGGTAACTTCCGTCTCACCTGCCGCAACTTTTCCTGTTTCGCTACCCTCGACAGATACATATTCATAGCTTGCACCATTGTATTCCAAGCTAGTTGCCTTAACAGAGGCTGCGTTGTACCTAGCATCGCTAACTACTTTGTTTTCTGTAATTTCTTCAACACCGTCAGTGGTTACTTTGGTACGGAAGGTTGTCGAAATAATGGCATTGACCAATTCTTTAGAATCTGCAAGTTTATTGCCAGCCTCATCAACATAATGAACTGTGACCTTACCTGTTTCTTGAATTGGTTCAAGCTCTTCACGAGTTACGACAGGTTGAGTTACTTTGCGGTAAACATAGGTAACTTCCGTCTCACCTGCCACAACTTTGCCTGTTTCGCTACCCTCGACAGATGCATATTCATAAGTTGAACCATTGTATTCCAAGCTAGTTGCCTTAACAGAGGCTGCGTTGTACCTAGCATCGCTAACTACTTTGTTTTCTTTAATTTCTTCCACACCGTCAGTGGTTACCTTGGTACGGAAGGTTGTCGAAATAATGGCATTTACCAATTCTTTAGAATCTGCAAGTTTATTGCCAGCCTCATCGACATAATGAACTGTGACCTTACCTGTTTCTTGGATTGGTTCAAGCTCTTCACGAGTTACGACAGGTTGAGTCACTTTGCGGTAAACATAAGTAACTTCCGTCTCACCTGCCACAACTTTGCCTGCTTCGGTACCTTCGACAGATACATATTCATAGCTTGCACCATTGTATTCCAAGCTAGTTGCCTTAACAGAGGCTGCGTTGTACCTAGCATCGCTAACTACTTTGTTTTCTGTAATTTCTTCAACACCGTCAGTGGTTACTTTGGTACGGAAGGTTGTCGAAATAATGGCATTTACCAATTCTTTAGAATCTGCAAGTTTATTGCCAGCCTCATCAACATAATGAACTGTGACCTTACCTGTTTCTTGGATTGGTTCAAGCTCTTCACGAATTACGACAGGTTGAGTCACTTTGCGGTAAACATAAGTAACTTCCGTCTCACCTGCCACAACTTTTCCTGTTTCACTACCTTTAACAGATACATATTCATAGCTTGCCCCATTAAACAAAATAGTATTGACTTTAAGTGCCGAAGTATCATAGTCAACCTCAGTAGGTACAGTGTTTTCTATGACTTTTTCTAGACCATTGATTGTCACTTTAGTACGATAAGTGGTGGAAACAACTGCGTTTACTAGCTCTTTCGAATCAGCTATTATGTTTCCGTTTTCGTCAACATAGTGAACTGTAACCTTTCCTTTGTGCTCCTGTGACTCAGATTTCAAATCTGATGAAGTTAGAGTATTTGGGCTTGTAGGTGTTTCTGCAGGTACAGATGCAATTTCTGGATAGTATCCAATGTATTCCCAATTAGCCTCCGATTTAGGTGTAAATGTGAATCTTGAATTTAATTGAAGTGTAACATTTTCAACCAATTCAATAAAGGATGTTGAATTAGCTAGTACAGGGCCAGAGACACCAATTGATCCGCTAACTAACAAGGCCACAGCAATTCTTTTACCAGTTTTCTTATTTTTAAAGAGTAAATAGCCTCCAAATAAAAGAAGTCCTAACCCTGCGACAAATAGTGTATTTGCTTCCGCTGTACCACTCTTTGGTAAAATGTTTTTCAAAGTATTCTGATTCACACCAGAACCTGTGGTTGATTTTTGGGGATTATCCGTACTTGGGGAAATTGGCACTACTTGACTTTCACCATTTGGTTGATATACAGCTACAAATCCAGTAATCCATTCGAAATTACCTGTTTCTGAATTAATCCAGGACAGTTGTTCGTCAATCTTACCAAATTTAATGCGGTCTTTTTGTTCTTCAGATAAATCGTGATAATTTACCCTTCTAATTGTGGCATCTATCATTCGATTGGTTTGGACTACTTCAGAAGTAGCTTGATCAGTAGCAGATACCAATGATGAGCCTGCAAGAACACTTACAGTACCTAGTAGAGCAACACCTAGCCCTTTAACTGCTTTGTGTTTACGAAAACCATATTTATTATTCTTTTCCACTATCTATCCTCCTAGAAAAGTATATAGTCTATATTAATAGTATTTTTGCGATGATTTTACCATTTTTATATTAATATTTCAAACAATTATATAACTATTTATAAACTTTCATAGAACAGAACTTGTTTTTTGAATAATTATAAAATTAAAATGTGAAATCTATTACTTTTTACAATAGAAAAGATAATTTGAGAAATATAACTACAGAAAATTTGCTCTCCATGTGACAGAGTGTTTGAAAAATTTTAATCAAAAATATAAGGTAAATTTGGAAATATTATGTGTAACTTTCATCACACATTCATATAGAAAACAGTATGTTTAAACAGTCCGGAATTGCAAAGAACAAAAAAAGCAGAGATACCCCTGCTTTCCAAATTTATTTCAAAACGAGTGACGCCGCCCCCAAGACACCAGCATCATTGCCACGAGTTGCCAAGACAATTTGCGTGCTTTCCTTAATTTGTGGGAAGCTATTTTCCTCAAACACCTTACGAACTCCGTCTAGCAAGAACTCTCCTGCAGCAGAAACGCCACCACCTAGTACGATGTAGGCAGGATTGAGGACAGCTGCAATGTTGGCACAAGCTACACCAAGGTATTCTGAGAAATGACGATAAACAATCAAGGCCAAATCATCGCCTTCTTTTGCCAAGTCAAAGACATCTTTTGCTGTTACATCTTGCCCGTCATCAATTATCTGCTTAAGCTTAGAAGCACCAGCGTATTGGTCCGCATAACGTCGGCTGAGGTTGACAATTCCCGTCGCAGAAGCTACGGTCTCCAAGCACCCTTTTTTACCACAGGTACAAGCAAATGGTTCATCAAAGTCAACCGTGATATGACCTAATTCCCCACCAGCACCTTTGACACCACGAATCAAGTTTCCAGCAGCGATGACTCCACCACCAACACCAGTTCCGAGGGTCATAAAGACAACGTTTGGATTGTTGTTACCTGCTCCAACCCACTGCTCACCAAGAGCTGCTACGTTGGCATCATTATCAATAAAGAATTGCAAACCAAGGGCAGTTTCAAACTGCTCTTTGACCAATTGCAAGGTCATCCAGTTGAGGTTATAGGCTCCAATAACCGTTCCAGCTTCACTATCGACTACACCAGGTGACCCCATACCAATTCCTAGGAAATCGTCTTTGGTTAGACCGTGGGTTTCAAAGCGATGCTGGATACTGTCAATAATATCAGGAACAATGTGACTTCCCTCATCCAAAATATTGGTTTTGATAGACCATTTTTCTTGAATCTCACCTTCAGTTGTTAGAATCGCCAACTTAACAGAAGTACCACCCAAATCAATACCGATTATTTTTTTTGACATAAGCTTCTCCTTGCGTGTATATTTTCTTTATTATACCATAACGCAAAGGTTTGCGTAAAGCCTTTTCATAAATTTGTACGGACAAAAATGCCCTATCTGAAAAGATAGAGCAATACCAAAAATTGAATATGTAAGATAAAGCGTCCAACGGAAAACAGCATAACGATTGTAAAATTACTGCCTTCCTTGGTTCCATTATAAAGAAAAAGAGTGGAGATGAGGGTGAAGCCCATAGCAAAGCCCACCATTTGTACATCGTGATAGGCCTGACTGTAAAAATAGAGTGAAACAGCTAGCAAGAGCATGGATAAAACCGTCAAGATTAAGCGCAAAGCGTTCATTTTTTTGGTCATAAAATAGCTATAGAGGGCTGCACCCAAGGTCACCAAGAGATAGATGACCATATAAGACATGACAAGAACTTTCATCTAGCCCTCCAGTTCGCTCAGATACTCATAGCGCTCGTATTTTTCCAAGAGCAAGTCATTTTTCCCATCCAACTCCTTCTGCAAATCGGACAATTTTGTAAAGTCACTACCACAGGTCAACATTTCCGCCTCGATTGCCGCAATCTGCTCCTCCATGCCTGCAATATCCCCTTCGATGGTCGCCCATTCCTGCTTTTCAAAATAGGACATCCGCTTCTTGTTTTCTTTTACCTTCTCGATTTTCTCCTTTGGTTTTTCCAATGAAATAGCAGAGCTGGAAGCCAGAAAGGCCTTCTCATCCAGATAGTCTGTGTAGTTGCCAAAGAAAGTCTCTATACCGCTATCTTCGAAAGCCAAGATTTTATTAGCCACCTTGTCTAGGAAATAACGGTCGTGACTAACGGTAATGACTGGACCAGTAAAGCTCTGCAAGAAATGTTCCAAGACTGTCAAAGTCGCTATGTCCAAGTCGTTGGTTGGCTCATCTAGTAAGAGAACATTGGGCCGTTGCAAGAGAATCTTCAGCAAATAAAGTCGCTTCTTCTCCCCACCTGATAATTTCTCAATCAGGGTACCATGGGTATTACGTGGAAAGAGGAATTGCTCCAAGAGTTCAGCAATAGAAACCATACCAGAGGTCGTTTTGGCCTCTTCTGCCACTTCCTGCAAGAAATTGATGACCCGCTTGCTTTCATCTAAACCTTTAATGGTCTGAGAAAAATAGCCGATACGGATGGTTTCCCCAATATCCAGTTTACCGCTATTAGCTACCAAATCACCAGCAATTAAATTAAGTAAAGTGGATTTTCCTTTACCATTATCACCAACAATACCGATGCGGTCCTTGTTTTGAATGAGCAGGTTAAAGTCTTTTAAAATGGGCTTGTCAGGATAGGAAAAGCTGACATTTTCAAAGTTAATGACCTTTTTACCGATACGAGAGGTTTCAAAATTGATTTCCAATTCGCTATCGTCAACCTTGTGGGCCAAGTCGCCTTTCAAATCATGAAAACGATTGATGCGGGCCTGCTGCTTGGTAGCACGAGCTTGAGGTTGTCTGCGCATCCAAGCCAGCTCTTGTTTGTAGAGCTGCTCTTTCTTATGGCGAAGAGCGGCATCTCGCTCGTCCTGTTCTGCCTTTAAGCGAACATAATCCTGGTAATTGCCCTGATATTCGGTTAAGATGGCGCGGTCCAATTCAAAAATCCGTGTCGCCACATTGTCCAAGAAATAGCGGTCGTGGGTAATAAAGAGAACAGATTTCTTGGTATTTTTCAAGAAAGTCGTCAACCACTCAATGGTATCAATGTCAAGGTGGTTAGTCGGTTCATCCAGCAAGAGCAAGTCAGCATTGCCAAGGAGGACTTGAGCCAATTGCACTCGTCTACGCAGACCGCCTGACAACTCAGCAACGGTTACGTTAAGTTCTGTGAGACCGAGTTTCGACAAGACAGTCTTGACCTGACTTTCAATCTCCCAAGCATTGAGAGAATCCATCTCTGCCATGACTTTCTCCAGTCTTGCTTGATTGGTTTCGTCATAGTTAGACAAAAGCAATTCATATTCACGAATCAACTGGGTTTCACGAAGGTCAGAAGAAAGAACAGTGTCTAAAACTGTCTTACTTTCGTCAAAATCAGGTTCTTGGGTCAGATAGGCAATTTTATAGGCATTTTTTGTGCGAAAAGGCGACACGTCTCCGTCAAAACCGATACGACCTGACAGGACATCCAGAAGCGTAGTCTTTCCAGTACCATTGACACCAATAATTCCAATACGGTCGCCTTGATGGATGATGAAAGACAGATCAGCAAAGACCGTTTTATCTCCGACAGATTTAGTCAGGTGTTCAACGATAAAATCACTCATTCTCTAAGATTCCTTTCACAAATGTCATAATCGCTTGCTCTTCGTTTTCTAGCTGTCCTTCCACAATCTGGAATTCCACCTCTTTGAGCAAATTGCCTAAGACTGGACCTGGTTTGAGGTCAAATGCCTTCATCAGATGTCCTCCATTGACAACAATTTCATGCTTGTCATGGATAGTCAAATCTTGGTCAATGCGGTCAATTCCCTCAAAATCTGTGACAAGTCCTTGTGCCTGACGAAGTTCCTCTACCAAGCACAAGAATTCTTTGCCATACTTGAAAGAGATTTGTTTGGTAACAGGTCCTACTTGGCGGAGCTGGTAAATCTCTACCAGCTTGACCACGCTGCGTTGGAAATCATTGCTGGTTTTCCATTTTTTCAGGAAGGACTTGATGTTATCAACACCTAGGCAGACAAAGAGCATAGCCCAAGCCTGTTCAGAAGTAGAAAATCGGAAGCTCTCTACTAAACTGGTCAGCATATTATCCAATTGCTCTCCCTTTTCTGCTAGGTCAGGCAAGAAATTGTAGGCTTTAGAATCGATCATAGCGCGCAAGCCTTTTCGCCAAAAATCCGCCATCAAGAGTTTATCAAACTCGATAAAACTGCGTTCCACGGAGATTTTTTCCAAAAGCGGTGCAGTTTGGACCATGGCTTCAAAAGTCGTCGGCTCAATCACGAAGTCCAAGGTCGCCGCAAAGCGAAAACCTCGCATGATCCGAAGGGCATCTTCGTTAAAGCGTTCAGCAGGAATACCAACAGCACGTAGGGTACGGTTTTCCAAGTCCGTCATCCCATCAAAGAGGTCAATAATCTCCGCTTCTTCATCGAGGGCAAAGGCATTGACCGTGAAATCGCGGCGTTTCAGATCCTCTTCCAAGGAACGTACAAAAGAAACCTGACTGGGACGACGGTAATCTACATACTCTTCCTCTGTCCGAAAGGTGGTGATTTCATACTCCTTGTTGCCTTCCAAGACTAGGACAGTTCCATGCTCAATCCCCACATCGATAGTCCGCGGAAAAATCTGCTTAGTTTCTTGCGGATAGCTGGAGGTGGCAATATCGACATCGTGAATGGCTCTGCCCAAAATAGCATCCCGCACAGATCCGCCAACAAAATATGCCTCGTAACCAGCTGCTTTTATTTTCTCTAAAATCGGCAAAGCCTCCTGAAATTCAGAAGGCACATTGGTTAATTTCATAGTAAGTGTTCCAAACCATATACGAGTTGTGAGCGTTTGACCACCTCTTTAATGCCAAGGTTGACACCGCCCATAAAGGAAATACGATCATAAGAGTCATGACGAATGGTCAAACCCTCCCCTTGTGCCCCAAAAATCACTTCTTGATGGGCAACAAGGCCTGGCAAGCGTACTGAGTGGATACGGAAGCCATCAAATTCTGCTCCACGAGCTCCAGCAATAAACTCTTCTTCATCCGCTGCCCCTTGAACTTGTGACTGACGCACTTGGGAAATCAGTTCTGCCGTCTTAACAGCTGTTCCACTCGGTGCATCCTTCTTCTTGTCATGGTGCAATTCAATGATTTCAAGATTTGGGAAATACTTGGCTGCTTGAGCTGCGAATTGCATGAGCAAGATAGCGCCAATAGCAAAGTTAGGGGCTATCAAGCCTCCCAAGCCCTTCTCAGCAGACAAGGCAGTCAATTCCTCGATTTCTTCAGGGGTAAAGCCCGTTGTTCCAACCACAGGTGCAAAGCCGTTTTCCAAGGCAAAGCGAGTGTTTTCATAGGCAAATTTTGGCGTTGTAAAATCTACCCAAACATCCGCTTCTAGGCCAGCCACTTCTTCTTTTGTCTTGAAAACTGGAACACCATCTACTTCTGTCTCTGTCGCAAAGGGGTCCACAAAGGCAGCCAGACTAAGTTCTGCGTCACCCTTGACCATTTCAACAGCCGTAGAGCCCATTTTTCCTTTAAATCCTGCGATAATTACCTTAATTGTCATGCAAACTCCTATTCAATAATGGGAGAAATTCCAAAGGCCACTGCCCCTTCTCCCAAATGTGTGCCAATAACCGAACCAAATGATACAATTGGCAAATCACTACCAACACCTGCTTCTTCCAGCTGCACTTTAAAGTTTTCAGCTTTTTCAGGCGCATTGGCATGGATAATAGCAATCTGGTACTGCCCTTCTGCTGTTTCTTCTTGGAGAATATCAATCAAGCGCTTGATTGCTTTTTTCTCCGTCCGAACTTTTTCATAAACTTCAATTTTTCCTTGGGAAGTAAAATGAAGAATGGGTTTGATGCTCAACAAATTGCCCAATAAGGCAGCACCATTTGATAGGCGGCCACCTTTTACCAGGTGATTGAGATCATCCACCATAATGAAGGCCTTAGTTGCTTGGATTTGCTGATCTAGTTTAGACAAAATAGTCTCAAAATCCAAACCCATTTCTGCCCATTTGAGTACATTTTCTACCATCATTCCCAAAGGAGCTGAAGTGATTTTGGTATCTGGAAAGGCAACTATTAAACCGTCAAATTCATCTTTCAAATATTGGATATTCTGATAGAAACCTGAAATTCCTGATGACAAAAAGAGACCAATGACATGAGTATAACCTTGCTCTTTCAAACTCGCCAAAATCTCTTCCAGTTCCATCAAACTAGGCTGGCTGGTCATTGGTAATTCTTTGGATTGGGCCATTTTCTCGTAGAATTCTTCTACCGTTAGATTCAAACCTTCAACATAGGATTCACCATCAATAGTAACAGGAATGGTAAGAACAAAAAGATTGTTCTTTTGACTCTCTGAAATGGCCAAACTTGCTGAAGAATCCGTGATAATTGCTAATTTCATTGATTAAAACTCCAAGTTCACACCAGGTGCATCGAATGCGATTTCTGTCACATCGTATGTCATTCGTTTTAAGATATCCAATAGTGGTTCTATCAAGGTATGTTTCTCTTCAGCTGTAAATTCTGTTGGTTCTTGTACCAAGCGGTCAACCAATTGCACACGTTGGCTAAACGCACCTGAAATCACATGATGCTCTAAGACAATCATGAATCGTAGGATATTAACTAAGGTTGTAGTATTTTTTTCTTGACTTCTTTCTAAAAGTTGAAAGTCAACCTTGATTTTGGTGGTTGGAACACCGTTCTCCTTTTCCCATTCTTTATTACGGGCGTCAAAATGGTACTGGTTAACAAACTCTTTATCGCGGATAATCTCCATAACTAAACTCCTTACACGAAAATATTCATCCCTATTATACCATAAATAATAGGAGAAAAGAGAAAAAACCTTGTCACTTGACAAGGTTTTCAAACTTATTTAGCTTTACGAAGAGCTCCGTAAAGGACACCAGACACAACCGCACCAATCAATACATAAAGGATGTAAAGCAATGGATTTGAAGTCAAGGCGATAACGAAGATACCACCGTGTGGAGCCATCAATTGAATACCCGACAAACCTACCAAGGCACCTGCAAGAGCAGAACCAGCGATAAAGCTTGGGATTGCACGAGCTGGGTCAGCTGCACCAAATGGAATCGCACCTTCAGTGATGAATGACAGACCCATTACGATATTTGTCAAACCTGAGTTACGCTCTTCTTGCGTGAATTTATTTTTGTAAAGAAGGGTTGCAACGAATACTGCCAACGGTGGAACCATACCACCTGCCATAACCGCTGCCATGGCAACAGAACCACCGTCTGCAACAGTTGCTGCAAGGGTACCCGTACCGAAGACATAAGCTGCCTTGTTGACTGGACCACCCATATCGACTGCCATCATACCACCGAGGACAAGACCGAGGAGAATAGCAGAGCTACCTTCAAGACCTGCAAGGAAGTTGTTCATACCAGTGTTGATAGCTGCCATTGGGATGTTGACAAAGAACATCAAGAAACCAGTGATAGCTGTACCCAAAAGTGGCAAGAGCAAGATTGCATTCAAACCTTAGAGTGATTTTGGCATGTTACGCAAAGCGTTACGAAGAACGAGCACTACACCACCAGCAAGGAAACCACCAACAAGGGCACCCAAGAAACCAGATGATACACCAGCAAGGGCAAGGGTTTCTTCACCACCAGCTGCATAAGGGATTTTACCGAAAGCAAGACCGCTACTAGCAATTGCACCAGCTACGAAACCTGCAACCAAACCTGGTTTTTCAGCGATTGAGTAAGCAATGTAACCTGCAAGGAGTGGCAACATGAAGCCAAAGGCTGCTCCACCAATCTTCATGAACATCGCTGCGATTTCGTTGTATGACCCCAGGCTACCAAGACTGTCGCTTGGTACACCGAGCAAGTTATCAAACAAGAAAGCAAGGGCAATCAAGATACCGCCACCAATAACGAATGGCAACATTTGAGAAACACCGCTCATCAAGTGTTTATAGAATGCTTTACCAAGGCTGAGTTTTTCTGAAGATTCCACAGTAGCTGCTCCTTCTGTCGCTGTATAAGTTGACGCTTTACCGTCCAAGATGATGTTAATCAATTCTTCTGGTTGTTTGATACCAGCAGCAACTGGACGAGATACCAATGCTTTACCATTGAAACGAGGCATGTCAACAGCCTTATCTGCTGCGATGATTACACCTGCCGCATTCTTAATGTCTTCAGCAGTTAGTTTGTTACTAACGCCTGAAGCACCGTTTGTTTCAACCTTGATATCAACACCCATCTCAGCAACTTGCTTCTTAAGAGCTTCTTCTGCCATGTAAGTGTGAGCAATACCAGTTGTACATGCTGTAACAGCAACGATAAATGGACGATCGCCACTTGGAGCTGCAACCACTTCTTCTGCCGCCTTGTCTGCTGCTTCAGCTGTATCAAAGACTGCAATGACTTCTTCTGGGCTAGAAACGCCACGAAGTTTGTCCGCAAAACCAGCTTTCATCAAGTATTTAGACAATTCAGCAAGGGCAGCCAAGTGTGTGTCGTTGGCACCTTCTGGAGCTGCAATCATGAAGAATAAGTCAGTTGGTTGACCATCAAGACTTGCATAGTCAACGCCCTTGTTTGATTTAGCAAAGAGAACTGTTACCTCTTTTACAGCAGCATTCTTAGCATGTGGCATGGCAATACCGTCGCCAAGACCAGTAGTTGTTTGTGCTTCACGGTTCATGATACCTGTTTTGAAAACATCAAAATCAGTGACATAACCTTTATCAACCAAACTAGCAATCATTTCATCGATAACTGCTTCCTTGCTTGTCGCTTGCAAATCAAGCAACATGACATCTTTTCTCAAAACGTCTTGAATTTTCATAGTGTTTCTACCTCAACTTTTTCATAAGTTTCCTTAATAAATTCGATACTTGCCAAATCATCTGAAAAGGCTGTTGCCGTACCGCAAGCAACTCCCCATTTGAGAGCTTCGATTGGGTCTTGTGAGCGAACATATTCGCCAGTAAATCCTGCCACCATGGAGTCTCCGGCTCCGACAGAGTTTTTCACTGTACCCTTGATTGGTTTGGCAAAGTAAGTAGCTGCTGGAGTGACCAACAAAGCCCCATCCCCTGCCATGGAAATGATAACATTCTGAGCACCCATTTCTAAGATTTTCTTAGCGTAGGTCTCGATGTCTGTAATGCCACTCAATTCAACATTGAAAATAGCTTCCAATTCATGATTGTTCGGCTTGACCAAGAGTGGTTGGTGAGCTAATGAGTCTAGAAGAGTTTGCCCTTCAAAGTCACAAACTACTTGAGCCCCCGCTTTTTTCGCCACAGGAATCAGTCTATTGTAGACTTCATTTCCAAGACTAGCCGGTGCTGAACCGGCAAAGACAACTGTGTCCTGGTCAGTTAAACCAGCCAAAACCATTTCTAATTCTGCCAATTGAGTATCGGTCACAATTGGACCTAAACCGTTGATTTCCGTTTCTTGGTCTGCCTTAATTTTCACGTTGATCCGTGTATCTTGGTCAACAGCTACAAAATCAGTTGTAATGCCTTCGCTATCCAAGCCATCCTTGATAAACTGGCCCGTAAAGCCGCCCAAAAAACCTGTTGCTGTGTTGGGATAGCCCAAGCGCTTTAAGACGCGACTAACATTAATCCCTTTTCCACCAGCATATTTATCATCACTGTCCATTCGATTGACACTACCAGTTTCAACCTGTTCTAAGCGAATGATATAGTCAATCGCTGGATTCAGCGTTACTGTAAATATCATACTTCTATTGTCCTCGTTTTTTTTCTTAAACTATCTAACAAGACTGTGTCACGACTTTGAGTGATGAGGCTGACCCGCTCGACTCGAGCAACTTTTACAAAGGAATATTGTCCAAACTTGGAAGAATCTACCAGAACAAAGGGTTGCTTGGCATTTTCCAAAACTGTTCGTTTAATAGCTGCCTCTTCCACATCAGGTGTGGTGAGATAGTCCTTATCAACTCCGTTCATTCCTAGAAAAGCCTTGTCGAAGTTCAATCGTTGGATCTGCTCAACAGCTTGGGGACCAACAGAAGCGTCTGTTGATTCCTTAACAAAACCACCAATGATAATCGTTTTGATAGCACGTTCCACCAATTTCACCGCATGGTGAATCGAATTAGTCACAACGGTCAAGTTTACTTGATTCAAATAAGGAATCATCAAGTCCGTCGTTGTTCCTGCATCGATAAAAATCACATCACCATCTTCAATCAAAGCCGCGGCAGCTTGTGCTAATTGCTGCTTTTCTTGAACGTTTTTGACAGATTTTACTTGAATGGATTCTTCCGTTTGTAAATTGGTCGGTGCCTCCGCACCACCGTGTACACGGCGTAGTTTTCCAGAAGCTTCTAATTCATCCAAATCCCTACGAACAGTTGATTCTGATGTACTTAGAATGTCAATTAATTCTTCTAATCGGACAAACTGCTGCTCAGCCAACCTATCTAGAATCAATTGTTTGCGTTCAGACTTTAGAATTTTGTCCACCTCCTGCAATCGTTTACAAAAATCATTATACAGGAAAATCTATCAATGTCAATCATTTTCTATCAAAAACTTTCAAAAAATTAAAAAACTAGCGGAAATTATCCTTCCACTAGTTTTCTAATTCTACTTTTCATCTTTTCCATCTCTTCAGGACGACCCATGGACATGCGGATATAGTTGGTTAATCGACCCTCGGTGTAATATTTGAAATTCCAGCCATTACTTATTGCTTCCTGATGCAACTGGGCTGCCCAGGGTGCCGTGAAGGTGACAAAGCTAGCTTGACTTGGCAAAACTTGTACTTCTGGCAAGGTCTCTAAGAAGGCTAAAAAGTCCTGTCGCAGTTCTTTGATGTCTTCGATACAGGCAAGAACCTGCTCAGTATAACCGAGAGCAACGGTACCCATTCGAGCGGCTAAATTGGACAAGCTGTAAGGCGGAATGACCTTGTCAATCTCGTAAATCAAGCCTTCATTAGCAAGGGCAAAGCCCAGTCGGACACCCGCCAAGCCAAAAGCCTTAGACAAGGTCCGCAAGACAATCAGATTGTCATAGTCATTGATTTTTTCAACAAAGCTAGGACAAGCTGCAAACTCGATATAGGCTTCATCTATGACCACCAAGCCTGAAAAGTTGGCGATAATCTTTTCCAATTCCTGTGGGTCATGAGCCACAGAAGACGGATTATTGGGGTTGGACAGCATGATGACCTTGGCTCCTACTGTTTGGGCATGGGCTAGCACCTTATCCGCAGACAAGCTGAGGCTGCCTTTTTCCCAATCCAAATCCACCCGCTCAAACTGACTGCCGTGCATGGTGTTATAGACCTGGTACATAAAAAAGTCTGGATTGACAGTCAAGAAAACATCATCGTTCTTGAGAAAGGTGGTGATAATCATGTGAATGAGGAAGTCTGAGCCCACACCAACCGTCACCTGCTCTGGCTTGACTTTGGCGTAGGTAGCATAAGCTGTCAGGAGTTCAGCATAGCGGTTGTCGCCATAAAAGGTCAGCTCACTGGTTTGCAGGCTTTTGAGGGTTTCTTCCGCTAAAAAGGACCAGTCAATCAGGCGATTTTCATTGTCCCCTAGGTTGTAGGTGGCACGGCTAGCAATCTTATAGGGCTCTGCCGTTTCAAATTCTTTTCTAAACTCTACCATGTCTTCTCCTATCAAGAAAAGACAGTTAGTCTGCTGTCTTCTCTGCTTTTATTTTTTCTAGTAATCTTGCTTCTTCTGCCGTACATTCATACCGCTCCAGCAAGTCTGGTCTGCGTTCCAGGGTTTTTCTCAAACTCTGCTCCAGACGCCATTTGCGGATATTTTCATGGTGGCCGCTCATGAGGATATCGGGCACGACCATGCCCCGATATTCGTAAGGACGGGTGTACTGCGGATACTCCAGCAAGCCTGATGAGAAACTGTCATCCGTATGGCTGGCTTCCTTGCCAATAACCTCTGGAATCAGGCGGACCGTGGCATCAATCATGGTCATGGCTGCCAATTCTCCACCTGTCAGAACATAATCTCCGAGGGAAATCTCATCTGTCACCAAGGTCTTAATCCGCTCATCATAGCCTTCATAGTGACCGCAAATAAAAATCAACTGCTCTTCCTGTGCAAGTTCTTCTGCATAGCTTTGGTCAAAAGTCCGCCCAGCAGGGTCTAGCAAGATAACACGAGGATTGGTATGTTCAATCTGGTCCATGGTATCAAAAATGGGCTGGGCCCGTAGCAACATGCCCTGTCCACCACCATAAGGCTCATCATCAACGTGACGTGATTTTTCTGCCTGTTCGCGAAAGTTATGGTAATTGACTTCCAGCAAACCCTTCTCCCGTGCCTTGCCAACAATAGAATGCTCCAAGGGGGCAAACATCTCTGGAAAGAGGGTCAAAATATCAATTTTCATCGTCCAGCCCCTCTAGCAACTCCACATCGACCCGATTGTTTTCAATGTCAACATTAAGAACAACCGGTGGAATGTAGGGAAGCAACAAGTCTTTCTTACCTTTTCGCTTGACAACCCAGACATCGTTGGCACCAGGTTGCAAAATTTCCTTGACCTGTCCGATCAACTGGTTATTCTCATAGACATCCAAACCGATAATCTCGTGGTAGTAGAATTCACCCTCATCCAAGTCTGACAGGTTTTCTTCCGCAATTTTCAGGCTGAAGCCCTTGTACTTCTCAATGTCATTGATATGGTACATCCCCTTGAACTTGATGATATCAAAGTTCTTGGCCTTGCGGTGATTGGCAATCTCCACTTCCAGGACAAACACGTCCTTATCATCAAAAAGAGCTAGTTTTGATCCTTTTTTGAAGCGTTCTTCTGTAAAGTCTGATACAGATAGAACCCGCATTTCTCCCTGCAAGCCTTGGGTATTGACAATCTTACCAACGTTAAAATAATTCATACAAACTTCCTTTGGATTTCTATCATTCCATTCTACCATGATAGAGTTGATTTCACAAGTTGAAAAAGGGAGTGGGACAAAAATCGGTAACCTGCAGGGTTCGATGATTCGTTAGCCCACCCCCGCACAGCTCCAAAGGTTTGGGGAACCTTTGGAGGTTGGAAATAGAGCGAACTTTGTTCGCGTCAGCCGTAGAGGCCAGATTTGGAGTGTAAAACACGAATTGCTGAGATTTGCTGTTCAAATCTTATCTCCAACCTTTAACATTCCACTGGACTGTTAAAGCCACTCAACCACTGCGTCAAGTTTAACTATCGAAAAAAAAAACTAAGGAGGCCAGGACTTTTGTCCCAGCCTCTTTCGTTATTTACTTTCACTAAACTGGCTTTGGTAGAGGTTATAATAGAAACCCTTGTCCGCCAGTAGGCTATCATGGTTGCCCTGTTCAATAATCTGTCCGTCTTTGAGGACGAGAATCTTATCCGCTTCCTGAATAGTTGAGAGGCGGTGGGCAATGACAAAGCTGGTCCGCCCTTGCATGAGGCGTTTCATAGCTTTTTGAATCAAGAGTTCCAGACGGGTATCGACTGAGGAAGTCGCCTCGTCCAGAATCAAGATTGCTGGATCAGCCAAGAGGGCACGGGCAATGGTCAGGAGCTGCTTCTGTCCTTGAGAGATATTGCTGGACTCCTGATTCATCTCCATGTTGTAGCCACCTGGTAGGGTACGGATAAAGTGGTCAACATTGGCTGCTTTTGCTGCTTCGACAATCTCCTCATCCGTCGCATCCAGACGGCCAAAACGCAGGTTTTCCTTAATAGTCCCTTCGTAGAGCCAGGCATCCTGCAAGACCATGCCGAATTGGCGACGGTAGGACTGACGAAATAAGTCCCGAATATCCTTACCGTCCACCTTGATAGATCCTGAATTGACATCGTAAAACCGCATAAGCAGGTTAATCAAGGTTGTCTTTCCTGCACCAGTCGGTCCGACAATAGCCACCATTTCACCAGGTTTAACTTCCAAGTTGAAGTTGCGAATGAGGGGCTTATCGGCTGCGTAGCCAAATTCAACGTTCTCAAAGCTGACTTGTCCGGTCAGGGCTTGGTCTAGTTCGCTCGCATTGGCGGTAGATTCATCCAGCTCATCGAGGACAGAAAAGATGCGTTCCAGGGAGGATTTGGCAGACTGCAACTGGGGTGCCAGCTGAGTCAAGGTTTGAACTGGCTGGGTGATCTGCCAGACATATTGAACAAAAGCCTGCATGTTACCAATGGTCAACTGCCCCGCTAGGACTTTGAGACCTGCCAAGAGGGCGATGACCACATAGGTCAGGTTGGAAAAGCCCTGCACGACTGGCATGAGCAAGCCTGAAACAAAGCTAGCCTTGAAACCAACTGCCTGCAAATCCTCGGTAATCTGGCGAAATTCTTGAGTGGACTGCTCCTCGCGTCCGTAGAGTTTGAGGACGTTGAAACCTGTCAAGTTTTCCTGCACAAAGCCGTTGAGGCGGCCGAGAGCATCAGCCTGTTGCTTGAAATAGGGCTGGGACTTGCCGATGATAAACTTGGACGAGAAATAAGTTACAGGCACCAAAATTAAGACCACTACCGCCAAAGAAGCATTTAGGTAGAAGACCATGCTCAAGGCCAAAGTCAAGGTCAAAACAGCATTGACAATCTGCAAGAAACTCTGTTGCAGGGCATTGGACACCGTTTCCACATCGCTAGTAAATCGACCCAGCAAATCACCGTACTGGTGCTTGTCAAAATAGGCAACTGGAATCCGATTGATTTTGGCAGACAGGTCATTGCGGAGCTGCTGAATAGCCGACTGCACACCCTTGGTCATGAAATAGTTGGAAAAATAGGCACCCAGTTCGTAAAAAAGGGCACGCAGGGCGTAGATTGCCAACATAGTTGCAATGTAGCTGGTGTTGATACCAGCACCGTCCACACCTTTTGCCATATCCAAGAGATTAGCGGTCAACTCCGTGATGATCAAGCCCAACACAAAGGGCTCCAAGGCATTCATAACCGCACTGACAACCTTCATCAAAACAGCCAGATAAATGGAAGCCTGATAGTTTTTCAAATAGAGCCAGATACGGCCAAATACATTCTGTTCTTTCATGACTTCCTCCTATTCTTCTGTCTCAGTCAAGGACTGGCGATTAAGTTGTGAATTAGCAATCTCACGGTAAATGTCATTGTTTTCCATGAGCTCACTATGGGTACCGCGACCGACAATCTCGCCTTCATTGAGCACGATAATCTGGTCCGCACCCATAATGGTCCCGACCCGCTGAGCCACAATCAGCACCGTCGCATTCTCTGTCACTTCCTTCAAGCGAGCCCGCAAAACTGCATCCGTCTTATAGTCCAAGGCCGAGAAGGAATCATCAAAGATGTAGATATCCGGCTGCTTGACAATAGCACGGGCAATGGACAAGCGTTGCTTTTGCCCGCCCGACAGGTTGCTCCCGCCCTCTGCCAAGTGGGTGTCAAACTGCTCCTCCTTGCTCTCGATAAAGTCTTTGGCCTGGGCCACATCCGCCGCCTCATGCAACTCCGCCAAACTCGCATCCAGCTTCCCGTACTTGAGGTTTTCCGCGATTGTTCCGGTAAATAGCAGAGCTTTCTGCGGAATGAAGCCTATCTTGCTGCGGAGAGCCTTTAGATTGTAACGTCTAACATCCACACCGTCTACCAAGATTCGACCCAAGGTCACATCGTAGAAACGCGGAATCAAGTTGACCAAAGAAGACTTACCAGAACCTGTCGAACCGATAAAAGCAATGGTTTCTCCTGGCTTAGCCTTGAAGGAAATATTGTGCAACACAGGCGATTCCGTTTCACCAGGATAGGCAAAGGTCACATTATCAAATTCCAAGTAACCACGCGTTTCTGTCTCTGTAATCCCGTCTTCATTCTTGGAAATGGAAATGGGCATGTCCAAAACTTCCTGAATCCGCCGGCTCGAAACCGCCATACGAGGATACATGGTAAAGAGATTGGCAAAGAGCAAGAATGAAAAAAGAGCATGGAAACTATACTCGATAAAGGCCACCAAGTCCCCAATCTGCAAACTTCCCTCTGCCAAAGGAGGAAGGGCAAACCAGACAATCGCCACAATCATCGCAATGATAATCTGCACAAACAGCGGCTCGGTCAAACCCGTCAAGTTAAACAAGCGTTTCGAGGTCTGGGTATAGTCCTGATTGACCTCCTCAAACCGCTCCTCCTGAAAATCTTCACGAGCAAAGGCACGAATGACCCGCAAACCCATAAGATTTTCACGCACATACTGGTTAATGGTGTCCAAGCGTTTTTGCTGCTGCTCAGACAGAGGACGGGTCTTAATAGCCACATAGACAATAACCCAAACCAAGAAAGGCATAGCTACTGCCACCGTCCAAGCCAGACCTGGACTGGTCAATAAGGTCATGATAACAGAGGCAATCATCATCAAAGGCGTGATAATCCCCAACTTCAAGACCTGCTCCGCAAACTGCATAAGAACAAAGGCATCGTTGGTCATCCGTGTCACCAAAGACGAAACCCCAATCTGCTCGTACTCATGGTGGGAATAATCTTGTATTTTCTCATAGAGATCATTTCGAATATCCTTGACAATATTGGTAGTCAACTGCCCCGCCGCATAGGCCAATACAACCCGACCAACAATCCCCAAGACCACAATCAAGAGCATCATCAAAGCCCAGTAATAAAGCTGCCCCTGATCCTGCTTGGTAATCCCCTGGTCAATCATTCGAGCCAAGAAAGTTGGCAGACCCAAGTTGACCACCACGAAACACAAGGCACCAACCAAATCCAAAACCAACCATTTTGGATATTTTTTTAAATAGGACCAAATTAACTGCATCATTACCCCTTTCAAAAGAAGAGGGGACTTATCTAGCCCCCCAAGCAAAAGTAAAAACCACCCAAGGGTGGAATTACTTATTTCTCATCAATAACGAGACGAACTTTTTTATCACTTGTTGGAACAGAATAAACGATTGTTCTGATTGCCGAAATTGTGCGACCTTTCTTACCAATCACACGGCCAATATCAGACTGATCCAAGTCTAAATGATATTCCAAAAATTCAGGTGTGTCTTCGATTTTAATCGTCAGACTTTCAGGCTGTGAAATCAAGGGTTTCACAATTGAGATAATCAGATTTTCAATCATGTCCATAAGTGTTCTCGCTTACTATTCTTATTTAGAGAATTTTTGATCGTGGAATTTAGCCAATACACCAGCTTTTGAAAGAAGGGCACGAACTGTGTCAGATGGTTGTGCACCTTTTGCCAACCACTCAAGAACACGCTCTTCTTTAAGAGTTACTGAGTTTTCAGCCAAAAGTGGGTTGTAAGTACCAACTGTTTCGATGAAACGACCATCGCGTGGTGCGCGTGAATCTGCAACGTTAATACGGTAGAAAGGTTTCTTTTTAGAACCCATACGAGTCAAACGGATTTTTACTGCCATTTTTAAATATTCTCTTTTCTTTATATTTTTTATTCGGTGAAATAGCAGAGCTATTTAGCACATGTTCTATTATAACACATATTTTGAGCCTGTCAAGAAAAAAACTTGACATCCTTTTGATTTTTTAACGACTCCATTCCTTGCCGATTTCTGTAAGACTTTTCCCAACTTCCTGACGCTCCAGTAAAAAATTGTAAAAACCATCTTGACTCAATATTCCACAAGGAAATGGCAGGCTTTCCTGACGATCTGCCCATTCCATATCAGATAGAAATTGTGACGACTGATAATAAGCTAATAATTCTTGAAAAATAGGCTGACTAGTTTCTAGTTGAGCTAGCAAGGATTCCACTTGACGCATTAAGGCTTCTTGTTGCTGAAAGGCAGCCTCCATCTCTTGAATTCGTTCTTCTCTCATCTCACACCTCAATGTGTCTTTCCATCTTGCATGAGGATATCCTGACCATCTCCAACCTGAACAAGTGCTTCTATGGCTGCTTCCAAACCACGGACAATATCCGCCAGACTCATCGATGGAAGACCTGGCTTATCAACTACCTGTTGCGGTAAGAAAGGAATATGAAGAAAACCTGCCTTACAATTTGGAAAGCGATTCTCAGCCAAATAAAGGGCCTGATACATGAGATGATTGCAGACAAAGGTCCCTGCCGAATTTGACACCGAAGCAGGTAGTCCAACCTGACGAATAGCCTGAACCATTGCTTTTATGGGCAAGGTTGAAAAATAGGCTGCTGGACCATCTGGACGAATGCTTGCATCAATCGGAGCCTGCCCCTGATTATCTGGAATTCGTGCATCGTCTAAATTGATAGCAACGCGCTCCGGAGTCAGATCAGGCCGCCCTCCTGCTTGGCCGATACACAAGACGACATCCGGTTGACTTCTTTCCCACTTCTCTTCCAATTGTTGGGCAGACAAGTGAAACACAGTCGGAACAAACAAGGTTTCTATATCTGCACCCAAGATCTTTTTCGGTAATAAACGGACAGCTTCTTGTGCTGGATTGATGGACTCTCCGCCAAAAGGATCAAAGGCTGTTACAAGTATTTTCATTTTTCGTTCTCCAAGATGATTTCTCCATAGTGAAATTTTTGATTGGGTCTGATATGGCGTCTAAAACCAAATTTTTCAAATGTCTGATCTCTAAAATGCGCCTTTAAAATAATCTTTTCACGCGCCACGCGCCTACATTCGCTCAAAAATTCTTCAGAAAGAGCTGAGTAATTGGCAAAGGGTTTTAGTCCGGCAAGATTATCCGATTCCGTAATCTCCTGCGAAAACATGGGGTCAAGGTAAATGACATCAACTGATAAATCGGCCTGCTCTTTCAAATATGCCAAACTATCTGCCCAAATTGTCTGAATAGACCGCATGGCTTGATTAACCACTTCTTTGCCACTATCATACTCTTTTAACCCCTGGCTCACCATAAAATGAATAAGCTGTGAACTCTCCAAGGCTGTCACCTGATGACCCGCACTAGCTAGGACAATACTATCAGATGCTAGACCCATGGTGCAGTCTAGGACAGATTGTTCATCTGGTCCAAGCAACTCCAAAAGCGGATCTCGACCAGACTTGATCCGCAAGATAGCTGTATCGGGATGGAAAAAGAACCGTTGCCCAGTTTTTTCTTCCAAGACTAGCTGGTCCTGATAAACAACCAGTACCGCATCAGCTTCTGTTTTTGCTAGGATAGACTGGACAGACCTCTTTCGACGGTCTTGATAGTCTAGATTGAGCTGCTCTGCTATTTCCTGTGCCCATAAAACCAATGTCTGATTCATCCGTAGACTTGTTGTGACGATTACATTCATATTGAACATTATATCAAAAAAACTCAATTCTGCTGAAATTGAATAAGCCCCATCGCCATCTAACGCCTTAGCTTCAGCTTTAAAGTAATTAACAGCCTTCTTACTGGCATTGAGTCCACTCGAAAATTTTGAACTATCTAATTCTAGTTCAATTCGCATTGCACCAAGAGGTGTTACCATTTGCTCTCCCTTCTTTTGAATACAAAAAAAACACCTAAAATGAAATATTAGGTGTCAATTCTGGAAATCTATCTAAAACTAGTAACAGCTACTTATTATAATTTGTAAAAACAGCAACCCCTACTAATAAAAAATATATTATTGGAGAAAAAAATGCTCCGATTCCTGTGGCAATGATGACATAATCAAAAAATACATTACCGTTACATAAATAATAAATCAACGCAATCACATAAATTATCCTCAGAATAATCTGAATTGTTGGTGTACTTTTAGGTCTATTCATCACTCTCACCTCTCTTTAAATTTATTATACTATTTCTCAAAGAAAAATCAAATACTATACGAATCAAGCATGTACATATAAGAGTTCTACTACGTGACATGAAAAGGAAAAGCGTGACTTCTTACGAAGTCACGCTTAAATCTCTTTGTGAATCAAGGCTTAAGATTGTAGAAATTGGCGAATGGCTTCCTGATCAGCTTCACTAACCGGACGCCATCCTTTTGCCAAGGCTTCCTTGATATAGATTCTATTGTAGAGATAGCCCCACAAAATCCCAAAGCCAGTATTGATAAAGGGAATATCAAAGCGACGATCAATTGACAAGGCAAACAAGAATGCTACTAAAATAATCGCAAACCATTTTAGATCACCACGAATCAGAGGTACAAAAAACTTGAAGAAAAAGGTTGTCCATGAAAAACCAGCCTTCACTTCTTTTACTTTCCCAAACTCATCCACTAAATGAACCTTCATTTTTTATCTCCTAAATTGCTCGCGTCGAAAAACTGCGACTTTCTAGCACAGCCAACATGGCCGCGGCAGTGTCTAAGGCTGTAAAAAGCGGAATTCCTGCTTCGATAGCAGATGCACGAATGACCTCTCCATCCACGTCTGCCACACGCTTTTTGCCTACTGTATTGACAATGGCTTGCACCTTGCCTTTACGGACCAGCTGAGGAATCGACTCTCTTTGGTCTCCACTGATTTTACCAACAGGCAGACAGTCTAAGCCCTTGGCTTGGAAGGCAGTTGCCGTACCACTTGTAGCCGCAATAATAAAGCCAATTTCACGATATCTTTCCGCTAGACGGAAGGCCTCCTCCTTGTCCTCATCTGCAACTGTAAAGACGATAGTGCCGAAATCTTCCAAATGCAGGTAACTTGCTTCAAAGGCCTTATAGAGAGCCTTCTCCAAGGTCATATCTGACCCCATTACCTCACCGGTTGACTTCATCTCTGGTCCTAACAAACTGTCAACTTTAGCCAATTTTGTAAATGAGAATACAGGTGCTTTGACGTGCACTTGCTTGCTCTCAGGATAAAGACCGTCTTGGTAACCCAGTTCCGCAAGACTTTGCCCCAAAATCAATTTGGTTGCAACCTGAGCCATTGGAATGTCTGTGACTTTGGACAAGAATGGCACCGTACGACTGGCACGAGGATTGACCTCAATGACATAGACCGTTTCATCCTTAATAACAAACTGGATGTTCATCATACCGATACAGTTGAGACCGATTGCCAAGCGTTTGGTGTAGTCTGCAATAGTCGCCTGCACCTCTTTAGATAAGGTTTGTGGCGGATAAACGGCCATCGAGTCACCTGAGTGAACCCCTGCACGTTCGATGTGTTCCATAATACCTGGAATCAAGACATCCTTACCATCTGAAATGGCATCGACTTCACACTCACGACCGACGATATAAGAATCCACCAAAACAGGATGTTCTGGCGAAGCCTTGACCGCCGTTCTCATATAAGAACGCAAATCCGCTTCATTTTCGACAATTTCCATAGCACGACCGCCCAAGACATAAGAGGGACGAACAAGTACCGGGAAACCAATTTTGCGGGCCGCTTCTAGTGCTTCCTCTTCGTTGGTTGCGGTTTGGCCTGGTGGCTGTGGAATACCTAGGTCTTTCAGAGCTTTCTCAAATAAATCCCTGTCTTCAGCTCTATCCAAATCCGCCACCTGTGTCCCCAAGATTGGAATACCTGCTTTGGCCAATGGCTCTGCCAAATTGATGGCCGTCTGGCCACCGAACTGAACGATAACCCCTTTTGGTTTCTCAAGGTCAATCACATTCAAGACATCTTCCAAGGTTAAGGGCTCGAAGTAAAGCTTGTCCGAGACCGAAAAGTCAGTTGACACTGTTTCAGGGTTTGAGTTCATAATGATGGCTTCGTAGCCAGCCGCCTGAATAGCCTTGACAGAATGCACCGTCGCATAGTCAAACTCCACACCCTGTCCGATACGGATTGGGCCAGAACCCAGCACCAAAACAGATTCTTTCTCCGAACGGTTGGACTCATTTTCCCACTCATAAGTTGAATAGAAATAAGGTGTAGCACTTTCAAACTCGGCCGCACAGGTGTCCACCATCTTGTAAACAGGGACAATCTTGTGCTCTGTCCGTAGTTGACGGATGTAGGATTCAGTTCTGCCCCAGAGTTCCGCAATCTTGCGGTCTGCAAAACCATATTTCTTGGCTTTTTTCAATAAATCAATATTATCAAAATCCGTTGCCAATTCCTGCTCGATTTCTAAGATATGAAGCAGCTTATCAAGGAAGAAAAGGTCAATCTTGGTCAACTGAGCCAATTCTTCTACTGTATAGCCACGTCGAATGGCTTCTGAAAGATAGAATAAACGATCATCCTGTGCCTTGACAATCTTTTCAACCAATTGGTCATCTGTCACTTGGCTGAGTTCAGGCATTTCATTGTGATAGACTCCTATTTCCAAAGAACGGCAAGCCTTGAGCAAACTTTCTTCGATATTGCGACCAATGGCCATGACCTCACCAGTTGCCTTCATCTGCGTTCCAAGGCGACGTTCTCCCTTTTCGAACTTATCAAATGGGAAACGTGGAATTTTTGCCACAACGTAGTCAAGTGCAGGCTCAAACATGGCATAGGTTGTTCCTGTAACAGGGTTCACCATTTCATCCAAGGTCAAGCCAACCGCAATTTTTGCTGCCAATTTTGCAATAGGATAGCCCGTTGCTTTTGATGCCAAGGCAGATGAACGAGAAACCCGTGGGTTTACTTCAATGACATAGTATTTGAAACTATGTGGATCTAGTGCCAATTGCACATTACAGCCCCCTTCGATTTTGAGGGCACGAATAATGCTGAGGCTGGCATCACGCAGCATCTGGTTTTCAATATCTGAAAGCGTCTGTGTTGGGGCAAATACGATAGAATCTCCTGTATGAATTCCCACAGGGTCAAAGTTTTCCATGTTACATACGACCAAGGCATTGTCAGCCGCATCGCGCATCACTTCGTATTCAATTTCTTTGAAACCAGCAATCGAACGTTCAATCAAACACTGGGTCACCGGTGACAATTTTAGTCCATTTTCTGCAATTTCACGCAGTTCTTCTTCATTGGCACACATACCACCGCCAGTACCACCCAACGTGAAGGCTGGGCGAACAATGACAGGGTAACCAATTTCAGCAGCAAATTCCAAAGCTTCTTCAACTGTCGTTACAATCGTTGACTCAGGAATAGGCTGATTGAGATCTTCCATGAGTTGTTTGAAGAGGTCGCGGTCCTCTGCCTGATCAATTGCAGACAGTTTAGTTCCCAACAACTCAACTCCAAGCTCATCTAAAATACCAGCCTTAGACAATTCCATGGCCATATTGAGACCAGTCTGACCACCCAGGGTTGGCAAGAGAGCATCTGGACGCTCCTTCCGTAAAATCCGTGTGACAAATTCAAGCGTAATCGGTTCAATATAGACCTTGTCTGCTATTTCCTTGTCTGTCATAATGGTCGCAGGGTTTGAATTGACCAAGACAACACTATAGCCTTCTTCCTTCAAAGCCAAACAAGCCTGAGTCCCAGCATAATCAAACTCCGCAGCCTGACCGATAATAATCGGACCAGACCCAATCACCATAATTTTCTTAATATCCGTACGTTTTGGCATAATGTATGATACAAAGCCCGTTAAGAGGACAAAGCGAAAATAGGAAACGCGACGCTGATGCTTCAAGCATCAAGACGACGTTTATCTTTTTCGCACAGACCTTAGGGCGTGTTCGAATAGGAAACTCGAACCTGTATCTTCTCCTTTCTATTCGTCGCCTCTCTGAGCGACATTAAATAAGATAAGTCCGACGCAGTAAGGTTTAGCTCGATATTAGATAAACCTTACTGCTAGTATCAAAGTTAGCAAAGGTCACTAGAACTTTGGCTAGAAGGACAAAATACTCTAACAGATTAGTCTATTTTGTCTTCCCATCACTCACTCTAATCCTTCCAATTTGGCAGAATCATCTCTGCGATTGAAAGGCATCAATCAAGTCCATAAATTCATCAAAAAGATAACTTGCATCGTGTGGACCAGGCGCTGCATCTGGGTGGAATTGGACCGAGAAGGCAGGATAATGGCGGTGACGTACTCCTTCAACGGATTTGTCATTAATTTCCTCATGAGTTATCATAAGGCATTCCGGCAAGTCTTCTCTCGATACTGCGAATCCATGGTTTTGACTGGTAAAATCTACTCGACCAGTTGCAATTTCTCGGACAGCATGGTTAAAACCACGGTGACCAAATTTCATCTTGTAGGTCTTGGCGCCATTGGCCTTGGCAAACAACTGGTGTCCCATACAAATTCCGAAGATTGGAATCTGACCTTGTACAGTCCGAATCATTTCCAAAACATCAGCAACATCATCTGGATCTCCCGGGCCATTGGACAGCATCACTCCATCTGGCGCTAAGTCTAGAATTTCTTGGGCACTGGTATCGTAAGGGACAACAGTTACATTACAGTTTCGCTTTGCCAACTCGCGCAAAATAGAATGCTTCAATCCAAAATCCACCAAAACTATATTCTTACCCGTTCCTGGAGCTGGATAGGCCGTTTTCGTAGAAACCTGTGCAATATTATTGGTCGGCAAGACTGTCGCACGCAGCTGATCTGATAGGTGTTCGACAGAATCCCCAACATCCGCCATCGTCGCTTTCATGGTCCCATGTTTTCGAATAATCTTTGTCAGAGCCCGCGTATCAATTCCTGAAATACCAGGGATTTTTTTGGCTTTCAAAAATTCATCCAAAGTAAGCTGATTGCGCCAGTTACTTGCCCGTCTTGCCCACTCGCTCACGACCACACCTTTACAGGTCGGACGAATCGATTCATAGTCATCACGGTTTATCCCATAATTTCCAACCAAGGGATAGGTAAAGGTCAAAATTTGCCCATTATAGGACTGATCCGTAATAGATTCTTGGTAACCTGTCATACCAGTATTAAAGACAATTTCACCAGTCACACTAATGTTAGCTCCGAAGGCTTGCCCTTCAAAAATTGTCCCATCTTCCAAAATTAAAAGTCTTTTTCCCATTGTTTCCTCTTTCGTGGACCCTCTCTGGAGTCTCTTAACGTTTCAATCCTATGCCCGATCGGCTAGAACTGCCTCTAAAATGGCCATCCGTACATACACCCCATTTTCCATCTGGACTGTTATCCGAGATTTTTCAGCTTCCACAAGCTGGTCTACAATCTCAACCCCGCGGTTGACAGGGGCAGGATGCATGATGATGGCTTCTGGTTTCAATAGCTTATAGCGGTTTTCTGTCAATCCAAAGGTCTGATGATAGGCTTCTTTTGAAAAACTTGTTGCCCCATCATGGCGTTCATGTTGGACACGCAAGAGCATGAGAACATCCAGCTCCTCAATCACCTGGTCTAAGTCCACAAAGCTTCCATACACATCAAATGCAGAATCATACCATTCCTTAGGCCCTGAGAAAAATAGCTGAGCGCCTAGGCGGTGGAGAATATCCATGTTGGAACGAGCTACTCTCGAATGACGTAAGTCACCAGCAATCAAAACCTTCAAACCTGAAAAAGATCCAAATTCTTCATAGATTGTCATCAAATCCAGCAAAGATTGACTGGGATGTTGACCAGAGCCATCCCCTCCATTGACAATCGCTGGTTTAATAGTCGTACTGTCAATCAGTTCTCTATAATATTCAACCGCTGGATGGCGAATAACACAGACATCCACACCCAGAGCTGACATTGTTAAAATTGTGTCATATAAGGTCTCACCCTTATTTACCGAACTTGTGCTGGCGTTAAAATCAATCCGTTCCATTCCTAGCTTAATTTCTGCCATTTCAAACGACTTGTGCGTGCGCGTGGAGTCTTCGAAAAAGAGATTTGCTGCTACAAGATGCGAAACAGAATTTGGCTGGGCCTGCCCATTTTTAAAAGCTAGCCCTCGCTGAATTAGTCCCATCACCTCTTCAGTTGTCAGCTCTTCCATTGACACCACATGTGGCAATTTCACCTGTCCATTGTCAACCGTCATCAGGAATCCCCAAACTTTCTAGCCAAGACTAGGCGTTTTCAACTAGCAAGACCGCATCTTGCTCATCAATTTCAGCCATTTGTACAATAATTTCCTCCGAACGGCTGGTTGGAATATTTTTTCCAACATAATCTGCACGGATAGGTAATTCACGGTGACCACGGTCAACGAGTACGGCCAAGCTGACACGGGCAGGACGACCAAGAGAAACCACGTTGTCAATCGCAGCACGGATTGTTCGGCCGGTATATAGCACGTCATCAACCAAGATAATATCTCGGTCATTGACATCCGTTGTAATAAGCGTTGTATCTTCCTCCACCTTCACATCATCTCGGAATGGTTTGGTATCCAGTTCAGCCAGGGGAACATCGATTCCTTCCAACTGCTTCAATCGCTCTTGAATCCGACGAGCAATAAAGACACCTCTGGTTTTGATCCCAGCTAGGACAATAGTGTCCAAATTCTTATTGCGCTCGATGATCTCATAGGTAATTCGGGTAATGGCCCGTTTCATGGTCATGTCATCGACGATCACTTTTGTTTTCATTCCTTACTCCTTTTCATGAAAAAAAGTCTCCTTTTCGGAGACTTCAGAAAATACAGGTAGAGCCAGCCACCTTCTTTACTTGATTCTCCTTGACTGCCTCACGGGACAGATATTAAAGGATTGATTAAGCAAAGTATAGCACAAATTGTGCCAGAAGACAAGATTTTCCATTTTTTCTGAAAATCGTTCGTCTTTAGGCAGTTGGCTGGTTAGCCCCTACTCGATTGGCGCGCCAGCTTTTGACAAAAAACAAGAAAAATCCAACAACGAGATAAGCCACAAAGATTACACCTGCATAGGTCAAAACATAAGGCCAACCATACTTTGGCACGTTTAGGAAGAAATAAGCAAAGGGACTGTCCTTGGCATCTGGGATGGGAATCTTGATAAAAAAGCCATTGATCAAACCAAAAACCATATAAAACAAGGGCAGAGCGGTCCACCAAATCGGATCAAACCACTTGTACTGCCGCTGACGGTCCACCAGCAAGGTATCCAACAAGAAATAGAGAGGAACGATGTAATGGCAGAGCAAATTTTCCAGTCGCCAAAAATCATCTGCCAAAGGTGCCAACATAAAATGATAGACCACACAGGTAATCAAAATGGACATAGTCACCGCTGCCTTAATCCGTAGAAACTTGCTAGTCTGCAAGTCCGTTCCCTTGGTCATGGCATAAACCATATAGACCGCAAAAACGGATACCAACAGGTTAGACTGCACCGTGTAGTACATGAGCATGCCAATACCATATTTAATGATTTCTAGAGCAGTTCCCGCAATCGCTAAAGCAGCCAGTAAACACCTGCTATAAAATAAAAAACTTTGATTCTTCATACTATCCTTTCAAAAACGACAAAAGACTGGATTGACCAGTCCTTTTTTTTAGATTTTCTTAACGAATTCTGACTTCAACTTCATGGCACCAAAACCATCGATTTTACAGTCGATATTGTGATCACCTTCGACGATACGAATACCTTTAACACGCGTACCTTGCTTAAGATCCTTTGGTGCACCCTTGACTTTCAAGTCCTTAATCAGAGTTACCGTGTCACCATCCGCCAAACGATTACCATTGGCATCAATTGCAACAGGTCCACTTTCTTCCTCAGCTACATCTGCTGGGTTCCACTCATAAGCACACTCAGGGCAAACCAAGAGGGCACCGTCTTCATAAACATATTCAGAATGACACTTTGGGCAATTTGGCAAAGTTTCCATTTTCACAATCTCCTTCTATTTTTCCTTACTAGTCTAGCAGATTTTTTGCAAATGGGCAAGATGAACAGGTTTTCATAAACCATTTGTCTTACGTAGTTTTTCAAGTGTTTCTAGGAAAATAGCTGGCGCTTCTGCCGTAAACTCGACTAACTCTCCCGTTCTTGGGTGAGTAAATCCAAGTGTCTGTGCATGAAGAAACTGGCCATGCCCTTTAAGAGTTTTCCTTGGACCGTAAGCTTCATCACCCGCAACTGGATGCCCAATATAGGCCATGTGGACACGAATTTGGTGAGTTCGTCCTGTTTCCAAGGTCAACTCAAGCAAGGTATAATCGCAAAAACGCTCCAAAACTTGGAAACGAGTGACAGCTTCTTTCCCTTTAGCAGTCACAGCCTGTTTTTTTCGGTCTTTTTCCGAACGACCAATCGGCGCCTCAATCACACCACGGTCATTTGGCAGATTACCGTGTACAATGGCCAGGTACTTACGGAGGGATTTTTTCTCTTTTAATTCAGCTGCAAGTTTTGTATGTGCTTCATCATTTTTGGCAATCATGAGCAAGCCAGATGTATCCTTGTCAATCCGATGAACAATTCCTGGTCGCAAAACACCATTGATGCCTGACAAATCTTTCACATGGTATAAGAGGGCATTGACCAAGGTTCCTGATGTGTGGCCTGCAGATGGGTGAACCACCATACCTTGAGGTTTATTGACCACAGCAACATCCGTATCTTGATAGACAATTTTTAAAGGGATATCTTCAGCCACATAGTCGATTTCTTCCACTTCTGGCACCTGATAAGAAATCACATCTCCTGCCTGCACACTATATTTAGCTTTCTTGGCTTGGCCATTGACCAAAACCAGACCAGCCTTAATTTGTTCATTGGCAACTGAACGAGACAAATCTGTCAAATCCGCCAAGGCCTTGTCTAGACGAACGCCACCAATCTCAACTTTTACTTCCATTACTCTCTTCTTTCATGATACAAATTAACAGCAAGCCCACTCCAACAGTCAGGCAAACATCTGCCAGGTTGAACACAGGAAAGCTGATAAAATCCAGGTGGAACATGTCCACTACATAACCCAAGCGCAAGCGATCAATAAAGTTTCCCAAACCACCTGCTATAATCAAGGATAGACTAAACAAGGTAAACAAACTGCCACGGATTGATTTTGCCAAATACCAAACCAAGCCTGCCATTACAACTAGCGTTACAATCGTAAAAAACCATTGCTGGTTTTGCAGGATTGACCAAGCCGCACCATAGTTGCGCAAGTAAGCCAGGCTCATAAAACCTGGGATAAAATCCACAACCGTATCGAGCTCAATAGTGGCTACTGTCCAAGCCTTGAGCCACTGATCCAAGCCAATCAAACTTGCAACCAACACGAGAATCCCTAGCACTCTAGTTAGTATGTTTTTGTTTTGCAAAATAATCCTCCATCAAGACTACGAAATCCTTAGCACACTGACTAAGTTCATAGTTTTCTCTCTTCACATAAACCATTCGATTGTCGATCCCATGTTCCAATGGGACCACAACGATACCATTCACACTCTCACTGTCCAAAAATCCTGAACCAGTTGCATAGGCATCCGTCCGCTCCAAGATTCCATTTAAGGTTGCACGATCGGTTACATCAAACACAACGGGCGAATCCGATGTATCAATAAAGTTTTCTGAATAGTAGAGATAGGCTTCTTTTTCCTGGGTAAACCGAACCGTCGGCAAGCCCTTTAAGTCTTCCAATTGGACTACTTCTTTTTGGGCTAATGGATGCCCTTCTCTCAGATAAACATGGGTCTGAAAATCAATCAAATCAAAAACTTCCAGTTGCAACTTTTCCAATTTTTGCATAATGCCTTTGGTATTACGATTGTTGAGGTAGATAATCCCCAGTTCACTATAGCCCTGAGCCACTTCATCCAAAATCTGAACAGTGGTTGATTCGAAAATCCGAAAATGAGGGTATTGCGGATGTGTTTTTGAAAATTCTGTCATCAGAGGGGGAAGAAAATCATAGTGCTGACTGGAAATGGAAAAGCTCTTCTCCTTTTCTTCAACCTGCAAGTAATAATTTTCAAACTTATCAAATCCCTTGACCAAGTTCTGAGCCTGCTCATAAAACTCCATCCCTCGCTTGGTTAAAACTGTACCAGCACTGGTCCGACTAAAAATCTGAAACCCCAACTCCTTCTCTAAATCCCGAATAGAAATGGACAAACTCGGTTGGGAGACATAGAGCTTTTCAGCCGCCTCACGAAAAGTCCCGCTGTTGGCAATCGCCACCACATAGCGCAATTGTTGAATATTCATATCTAATTCCTTCAAATTACTATTCTTCCTATTATATCAAAAAATGTACAAATTTGTTGAAACTCTCGTTTAATTCGGATAATACTAGGTGATATTAATGCTTCATTCGCCTATTCATAGTTTCTCATTTCTGTTTTTTTGAAACAAAAAACACTCGATATCTCGAATGCTTAAATTATTATGCTGTTAACAACATCCAGCTTTTTCTTAAAGTTGTACCGTGCAAGTCAAGGTCTAACAATTCATCAAAGCTACTAAATTTTTGCTCATTGACACCAAAAGGTTCAGAAATTACATTATCATCCCCTGAATAGCCAATGTAGTAGTCTATTCCATTCAACTTGAGGTTATATTCTTCACCACATTCTATGCTTTCTCTGAAATCGTCTAGGGATTTAAAAAAACTATTCATCATGTCTAATTCCTTTCAAATCTTTATTTGCGATTCGTTCAGCTAAAGTTAATTCTCTCTCTTTTGAACGTTTCTTCTTAGGATTGCCTTTCTCATCTTTCCACCAAGTCCAATCATGGGAATGTGGGACTATCTTATGGATATCAGGCCTCATATGATCGGTGTTATCAATGTCAAACTTAGCTTTACCAGTCTTACCGAAGTAGCGACGTTGAATTAATTCGCCATCTTTGTATAAATCAATAGCGCTATTAGGTTGAGATAATACGGGAACTTTTTCGTCATCAAGTGTAACAGTGTTTTTTCTAACTTCTAGCATTGTTTCAATGCTATTGACCAAGGATTTTAGCTCTTTGTATTCTTCACTGTTATTATATCTCATATTTCGATATTTTGCTAGTGATGATGGAGCGTATTCACCTAATAAGTTCTTAATTTCATCGTATTCAGACTTTTCCTTCTTGATTTTATTTCTCTGCCTCAACTCTGTATCTGCCCAATACACAGGGTCCTTCTGATACTTCTCCCTCTCTCTATCCTGATAAAGAAACTTGTGTTTATCAAGATAGGATTTTAAAGCACTTTTCTGCTTGCCTAACTTCGATGTATAGCGCTCGATTAGCTCTGTGTTGTCTAGTTTCTTTGCTTCATAGATTTGTTCCTTGGTGTGCCGAATAGACCGCTCTAGGGCTCTCTGGTTGGCCTGAGCGTTCGCATTCTCGATAGCCTGCTCTGGAATGATGCCTTTTTGATCTCCATCTAAATCAGGCTTTTTATTCACACCAAGGATAAACGGGGGCTTTGTGTGTCTGCAATTGATACCCAGACAACTCTAAAGTGGTCAGTAAATTCACATGCTACATTGACTTTTTGAAATATGGGTACCAAAACAAAAAAACAGGCCTTCCGAAATCTCGGAAAGCCTATTGTTAAGCCATTTTCAGACTTATTTTGCGATTGGGTAAACAGATACTTGTTTCTTATCGCGACCTTTACGTTCAAAGCGTACAACGCCTTCTACTTTAGCGTAAAGAGTATCATCTCCACCACGACCTACGTTAGCTCCTGGATGGATTTTCGTACCACGTTGGCGGTAAAGGATTGAACCACCTGATACAGTTTGGCCGTCAGCTGCTTTCGCACCAAGGCGTTTAGCTTGTGAGTCACGACCGTTTGACGTTGAACCTCCACCTTTTTTGTGGGCCATAAATTGCAAGTTAGCAAGATTCAAGTTTAACATATGTTATTCCTCCGAATTTCTGTAATGATTGCTTCAAGCTACGCGATTAAGCGTTGATAGCGTTGATAACAACTTTTGTGTAAGGTTGACGGTGACCTTGTTTACGGTGGCTACCTTTTTTAGGTTTGTACTTGAAGGTAACAACTTTTTTCTGTTTACCTTGTTTTTCAACAGTACCAACAACAGTAGCGCCTGCTACAAGTGGAGTACCCACAACAGTTTTCTCACCACCAACAAGAACTACTTCTTCGAAAGTAACTTCTTGACCTGCTTCAACGTTCAATTTTTCAACGTAGATAGCTTGACCGACTTCAACTTTAACTTGTTTGCCGCCAGTTTTAATGATTGCATATGTGCTCATTATGCACCTCCTATGATTTTTGGGTCTTGCCCGAATTTGATGTGAAGACTCGCCTAGTACCGTGGGACGAACCACTTACTCTACTCTCAACGAAAGAACGGCATTCGTGCGGTTGCACAGGATGTGTGCATAGTCAACACTCCTATTATACCAAAAACACCTGCAAAAGCAAGTGTTTTAATTCATTTTTTCTACATTTCGAAAACTTCGCTCTCCTGCTTGTTTGGTAAGAACAGAGAAAGGACGATTCCGATAAAGGCTGGTAATAACCATGCTAATGATTGTCCAGCCAATGGCAAAGCTGAGATAACTTTTGAAACAGCTGTCCAACCAAATTGACCTGCCAATACTTCCACAAGGGACATAGCCGTTACTACTCCTATTGTCAACTGCATTCCATAAACAGAAAGTGGCAACAATTTGTTCACAATAATAATCATTACCAAGCAAATAGTAATCGGATAGAGGACCAAGAGAACTGGAATCGAAAAAGCGATAATCTTACTTAGACCAAGATTGGCAATCCCAAAACCAATCAAAGTAAAAATTGTCGCATATACTTTGTAGCTAAAACGTGGGAAACGCTCCGCGAAAAATTCACCTGAAGAAACAATCAAGCCAACCGTTGTCGTAAAGCAGGTCACCGTTACCATAAGAGCTAGAAATATCTGAGCAGACGGACCAAAAATTGCTTGTGTAGCTTCCGATAAAACATACACACCCTTGTGTGTATCAGAAGCCAACACATCTGCTGGAACAGGGAAATGATTGCCCAAGAAAGCCAATCCTACATACAATGCACTAAAAGCCAAGGCAACAACAATGCCCACACCCCAAATGGTTGAAACATATTCTTTTTTAGAAGCAAAACCTAGCTGTTTCAGAGTTGCCACAGCAACCACACTGAAAGCAACTGAAGCTAAAGCATCAAGAGTATTATACCCTTCGATAAAGCCAGTACCAAAAGCCTGACCTGCTGAGTAAGCTTCAGAAGCAGGGAGAGAACTTATTGAACCATACTTCACAATACCAAGTACAACCAGAATGACAATCAGAATCGCAAAAACAGGAGTTAAAATACGACCAATACTATTCAAAATTTGAGATGGATTCAGTGAAATCAAATAAGCAGCTACAAAATATAAGGCCGTAAAACCAAACAACCATACTTGTAGATTCTGCCCTTCCAACAAGGGAGCAATCCCCATATCAAAAGCCGTTGTCGCAGTCCGTGGAATAGCAAAGAAGGGTCCGATAGCCAAGTATAAGGCTACCAGATAAACAGTTGCAAAAAGCGGTGAAATCTTCCGTGAGATCTCATGAATATAGCCTTTGGGATTGAGAGTTCCCACAATCAAAGCTATAACCGCGATCCCAACACCTGAAACCACAAAGCCTAAAATAGCCGGCCAGAAATTCTCACCCGAAAGTACACCAAGTGCAGGAGGAAAAATCAAATTCCCCGCACCAAAAAACATGCCGAACAGAAGTAATCCTGTTAGCGCTCCTTTTTTCATAACTTCTCCTTATATAGAAAAATATTTTGCAATGTATAATTTTACCATACAAATTTCACTATAGGAAGAAAAAAAATCTCCGCAAATCGGAGATTCAATTTATAACTCAATTTATAATAAATCAGCAATCAAATTATCCACTTCATCTGTCACTTCTTCTTTGGGTGTGATTTCGGTCACGATAATTCCTGCTACAGCACGTTCCACCAAGGCTTCAACATCCATGCGAGCTTCGTACTGTTCAACATTTTTAATTTTTGGATTGGTTTTTGGACGGTCAGGGGCAAAGATAGTACAGCAATCCTCAAATGGCTGGATGGAAATATCAAAGGTATCAATTTCCTGAGCAATATCAATGATTTCCAACTTGTCCATGGTCACGACTGGACGGATAACAGGTGTATTGGTCACCGCATTGATAGCCTGCATGGATTCCAAGGTCTGACTTGCCACTTGTCCTAGACTTTCACCATTGATAATAACCATGGCACCACGCTCTTCACGAACTCGGTCTGTAATCCGCATCATGAAGCGGCGTGTCAAGGTCATCAAGTAGGCTTCAGGTGCCTTCTCTTTGATTTCCTCCTGAATTTCAGTAAATGGTACCTCAATAAATGTAATATTGCCACCAAAGGCTGTCAATTTACGGGTCAAATCATGGGCTTTTTTAAGAGCACCTGGACTAGTGTATGGAGGGCTAGCAAAGTGAAGAGCTTCAATTTCTACCCCACGTTTGAGAGCCAAATAGCCCGCAACAGGCGAATCAATACCGCCTGACAACATGAGTGTTCCTTTTCCAGAAGTACCAACTGGAAGTCCGCCTGCCCCTTTGATTTCTTCATGGGAAATATAAGCAGCGTCTGGACGAATTTCCACTCGCAAAGTAATGTCTGGCGACTTCATCTGTACCTGAACGTTTGGAATGGCAGTAAAAACAGCATCTCCAAGGACTTGGTTAAGGTCACGACTGTCCAATTCAAAACTGTGGTCACTGCGACGTGCCGCAATTTTGAAGGTCATCCCTTCCTTGTAAATAGACTGCATAATCGCTACAACAGCTTCTTTCAAGGCTGGAACAGACTTCTCAACCTTATAAGATGGCGCAAAATTTTGGATACCAAAAATCTTCTTCAAAGAAGCTGACACTTCCTGATAATCCGCCCCATTCAAATAGACATGCCCACGGTCACGGTCAAAGTAAACGGTCACTTCTGGATAGACTGAAAGGACGTGCTTGATGTTGTTACGCAGTTTGTTAACAAACCGCATCTTGTTTTTCCCTTTGGTTGACAATTCGCCATAGCGAATCATAATTTCTGAATAATTCATACTACCTTACTTTCTGTGTATTCTGATAAATTTGTTTGAAAATGGTGAGAAATTGCTCGATTTGCCCCATGTCGTTATCATCGTCTAAGCTGATACGGACGGCCGTTTGAGCCAGCTTCTGAGGTACTCCCATGGCAATCAGGGTTCCAGCCGGTTTACCTGCCTTGGACGAGCAGGCTGAGGTGGTCGAAATATATATCTGATGTTCCTCAAAAGCATGGACGATGACTTCACCACGAATGTTCTTCATCCCAAAGGTCAAAATGCTGGGTACAAAGCCATCTATTCCAGAAAAGACCGTCACATCAGCATACTTGCCCAATTCATCCACCAGGATCTGCTTCATAGCTGTCAGTCGCTTCTGGCTTTCTGCTGCCTTGTCCAAGGTCAAGCGGAGCGCCTTAGCTGTTGCTGCGATACCAGCCACATTTTCCGTGGTTGAACGTTTGTCGCTTTCCTGTCCTCCTCCTGTCAATAGCGGAGCGATTTTCTTGCCTGCTTTGACATAGACGAAACCTACTCCTCTGACAGAGTGGAATTTATGACCTGAAAAACTAGCAAAATCAACTCGGTCTGTCAAATACCCTTCCGTTGGCACCTTGCCAATTGCCTGAACGGCATCCACATGGAAGGTGATTGTTGGCTTATCAGCTAACAGTTGAGAAATTTCCTGAATGGGCTGAATGGCACCAATTTCGTTGTTGACGGCCATGACAGAAACCAATGTGGTATCTGGACGAATCAAGCTTTCTAAGGCTGAAACATCGACAAAACCTTGGGCATTGACCGGAGCCAAATCCACCTCAAAACCTTGTGTTTTGAGCCAAAGAGCTGACTCTTTTACCGCTGGATGCTCGATAGCTGAGACGATAATGTGCTTGCCCAGATGTGCCTTTTCAAAAGCTACTCCCTTAATGACCCAGTTGTCCCCCTCTGTGCCACCTGATGTGAAAAAGATTTCCTTGCTATCTTTCCCCAACAACTCTGCAATTTGCTTGCGGGATGCTTCTAAAATACGGGTTGCCTGACTTCCAAGATTGTGGAGGCTGGATGGGTTGCCCCAGATTTTTGTCGCCACTTCCGTATAGGTCTTGAGAACTTCTGGATAGACCTGGGTCGTGGCTGCGTTGTCAAAATAAATCATGTCTTCATTCCTTTGTTTGCAATAGACCTATTTTATCATGTTTCACATCTTGTTTCCACTCTTTAAGACATTTTTAACTCTAACATTCTATACTGAAAAATGGAGGAATGACCATGACGGAAATCTACTCTCGTAAACAAAAATTTGAACAAAATAGTAAGACTAAAACTGAAAGGCACCACTTTTCGACCTTACAAAAAGTCATTGCAACCATAGCCTCAATACTTGGTATTATCACTGCTACCATTACCATCTATTCCTTCTCAGCTAGTTCGAATAGTCAGACGCAGGAAAATACAAATTCTACGACCCTTATCATATACCAAGATACCAACACAGGAACTGAACATGAGACTGTCCACACTAGTTCTTCTAATGAAGAAACTACTACACTCCCACCCTCCACTAGCTCTGTGTCTTCAAAAAGCACTACTAGCTCCGCCGATACAGCCTCATCAACCATCCCTTCTTCAAGCGATAGGGCAACCAATTTCGCCCCTAGTCAACTTACTAGTGAAACGTCAACAGAGTCTAAATCAACTGGTTCGAATTCTGATCAGTAGCGTAAAAAAACTTGATAGGCGACCTTGGATTTGTTATACTAAATCCAGGAGGTGCTGTATGAAATACCTTATTCTCAGAATACCTATTTTAGTATGGTTGTTACTTTTTTCACTGATTCAAATATTTCTTCTCTCAATGTTCTTACCTGCTCCCTTTGACAGTCATTCGTACATTCCAATGGGGGTCTTGGCAGGTTGTACTGTTGGACTTTCTAATGAAGTCAAAGAGAAAGACGGGCAATACAAGCCCTTTAAGTACCTATGGTGGATGATGCTAGGCGGAACACTCGTCGGTATCTTATTTGGTATTACCATACAAGCACCGTTAGAAAAACACATCGTCCTCCTAGTTCAAGCAATCACAGGAGTTATCTGCTACCGACTGATTGAACGGTATGCAGTTTATCGTTACCATTTTCTACAGTCAAAAAAGAAAGGTTAATCCTTTCTTCTTTTATTTTCTATAATCTATTTCTCAATGCATCCATATCTTCCTGGCTGGTTGACCAGCTGGTCGCAAAGCGGATAACGGTATGGTCTTGGTCATATTTTCCCCAGAAACCATAAGCAATACCAGCCTCTGTCAATCGTTTTAATTCGTCGTTTTTTACGATGACAAATTGCTGATTGGTTGGTGATTTGAGATAGAATTGAAAGCCTTTTTCTTCCAAAATTTGAGTGAGTTGCTCTGCCATTTCGATCGCATGACGGCCTAGTTCCAGATACAAGTCATCTGTAAATAAACGGTCAAACTGCACACCATTCAAACGCCCCTTAGCCAACAAGGCCCCGTGTTGCTTGACAATGCTGGTAAAATGCTTGGGTTGATTGTTTTTGGTGAAGACCAAGGCTTCTCCCATCAAGGCACCCATTTTAGTTCCACCAATGTAAAATAGGTCTGTCAGCTCTGCTATTGCCTGCAAATCCACGTCTGTGTCACGAGAAGCCAGGGCATAGCCAAGACGAGCCCCGTCTAAGAACAGAGGAATTTGGTAGCTCCGACAGACGGAAGCAATGGCAGTTAACTCCGCTTTGGTGTAGAGCGTGCCATACTCAGTCGGGTGGGAGATATAAACCATACCGGGATGGACCATGTGCTCGTGATTGGAATCGGCGTAAAAGTCTGCCAGCAACTGATCGATGTCCGCTGCAAAAATCTTGCCTTCTTGATGCGGAAGGGTCAAGACCTTGTGACCAGAAAACTCAATCGCTCCTGCTTCATGGGTAGAAATGTGACCTGTATCTGCTGCTATGACACCCTCAAAAGAAGCTAGCATGGAATTGATGGCAATCTGATTGGTCTGAGTACCGCCGGTCAGAAAAGTGATTTGAGCTTGAGGACAAGCGGTCGCGTGACGAATTTTCTCGATAGCTGACTGGGTATAGCGGTCTGTACCATAACCTGACACTCCTTCTTGGTTTGTTTCCACCAAGGCTTGCAAGAGTGCCGGGTGAACTCCTTTATTGTAATCATTTTCAAAATGTAGCACGAGTGCCCTCCAAAATCAGAAGTATATAGAAAAGCCTACACTCCAGGATTTTTCTACTATTTAGTCTGTCCTAAGGAAGCAGAACTAAAAGGTTAGCATTGATATAGTACCAAAAATAACGAAACATCGCAAATTTATTTAGCCAATAGATGTTCTAATAAGCTTACTTTTATAATCTTTTGGGTCGAATTTGGGATAAGGAACAAAAAAAGCCCGATTTAAAGGGCTTTTTAAGGTGTTTCTAATCCACCCTGAGGGAATCGAACCCCCATCTCAAGAACCGGAATCTTACGTGATATCCATTACACTAAGGGTGGAAAGGAAAAACTTGCACGAGGCAAGTTTTTATGTGAATTACAATTCAATGTCACCAAAAAGGTCAGCCATTGAGAATCCAGATTGAGTTTCTGGTAATTCGTAATCACGTTTTTCTTCACGTTTTTGACGACGTGGACGTGGTGCACGTTTTTCTTCTTTTTCTTCACCTTCAACTGCTGCTGGACGCTCTTCCAAAGCTTTGATAGAAAGTGATACACGCTCATCAGCTGCGTTCACTTCAAGAACTTTAACAGTTACTTCTTGACCAACTGACAAAGCATCTTTTGGATTTTCAACACGTTTGTGTGAGATTTGTGAAATGTGAACCAAACCATCGATACCTGGCAATACTTCAACAAATGCACCGAAGTCAGTCAAGCGTTTTACTTTACCTTCGATCACATCGCCAGCTGCCAATTTTTGCTCAACACCATCCCATGGGCCAGGCTGAGTAGCTTTCAATGACAATGATACGCGTCCTTCTTCTTCATCGATAGCAAGAACTTTAACTTCCACTTCTTCACCAACTGTTACAGCTGATTTAGGAGATACGTTACGCTCATGTGACAATTCAGTCAAGTGAACCAAACCATCCACACCACCAAGGTCGATGAAAGCACCAAAGCTAGTGATACGTGCAACTGTACCCGTTACAACCTCACCAACTGACAATTTACCAAATACTTCTGCACGTGCAGCTGCTGCAGTTTCTTCAACTACATCACGACGCGACAAGATGAAGCGGTTTTCAGCTGGATCAACTTCTTTGATTTTAGCATCGAATTCTTGACCAACAAAACGCTCAGTGTTACGAGTGAAACGGCTGTCAATCATTGAAGCTGGGATGAACCCACGAAGACCTTCAAATTCAACTGCAAGACCGCCTTTAACCGCACGAGTTACTTTAACAGGTACGACTTCACCTTCACGACCAACCAACTTGTCCCAAGCCTTGCGCGCTTCAAGACGTTTCTTAGAAACAAGGTAAGTTACTGTATCAGTATCTTTACCTACTACTTGACGAAGCACCAACAATTCAAGTGTTTCACCAACTTTAACGAGTTCGTTGATATCAGCATCACGGTCGTTTGTCAACTCACGAAGAGTCAATACGCCCTCAACACCAGTACCCGAGATAGCTACGTTAGCTTGAGTTGCATCAACTGTCAACACTTCAGCAGTTACCACATCACCAGGTGCTACTTCATTCACACTGTTCAACAAATCTTCAAATTCGTTCATTATAAAAAAACCTCCGACAATCAGGCCTCTCGACCCAACATAAAATATATTTTATTTAAGGCACACGCAAGGACAAACAACAATATGACATCTTTGACGAACTAGAGTTTCCTCTAGTACCTTGACTGGGGTAGCTGGATTCGAACCAACGAATGAGGGAGTCAAAGTCCCTTGCCTTACCACTTGGCGATACCCCAAAGATAGATACAAACAAATCTCATCTTAAGAAATTGAACTCGAGATTCATTTCTTAGGAAAATAGATAGCCTTCCTTGAGTGTAAACAACACTCAGCGTCAGCCTCCTATTTTCATACGGATTTCTTAATGTCTTTTGTATCCTGTTCAATGGAAAGAGAGGGATTCGAACCCCCGAACCCGAAGGAGCGGATTTACAGTCCGCCGCGTTTAGCCTCTTCGCTATCTTTCCTAAGCACCAACAGCCTTTATTCTACCATAAAAAAGCTATGATTACAAGGGCTTAGTTACTCAAATTATAATTTTCAATGACATTTCCGACTGCTTTTTCCAATTTTTTATAAAAACTTTCCGTATTTCCGTTTTTTACAACAGCAAACTGGTTTTCTTCCAACTCAGCGATCTCACCGATCACCTTTTTTCCGATTGTTAGTTGATAACCAGGAAACATTTGTCCGTTTACTGACACCTTGCTATCCTCAATTTGGATCTCAATTTTCTTATCTTTTTTTGCCATAATTCCCTCCTATTTTGTCAAACCACTCCTCCCATTTTACAAAAAAAGGCAACAGCTTGCAAGTCCAAGCTGTTGCGAATGAGAAATTATGTTTATTTTAAAATTTGAATATCATTATTCAATTTAGAAGGGGTTGCAACACTTGACTCATCAGATTGTCCTTGAGAGCTCATCTTGTCGAACACTGTCAATATAGTTTTTAATAAGAGTTTAACATCCAGCAAAAAGTTATATTTCTTTATATACAATAAGTCAAACTTAAGTTTACTCTCAAAATCGGAAGTATACTTTCCATAAACCTGTGCATAGCCAGTGATACCGGCTCTCACATTGTGGCGCAATGGGTAAAACGGGTTGATCTCTGTAAACTCTTTAACGAAATTTGGTCTCTCTGGTCGCGGACCGATAATCGACATTTCACCCCTTAATACATTTATCAATTGCGGTATTTCGTCTATCCGTGTCGTTCGGATAAACTGTCCAACTTTTGTTACCCTACTGTCATTCTTCTGAGCTAAGATAGGGCCTGTCTTAGCTTCTGCATCGGTTACCATTGAACGGAATTTTAAAATTGGAAAAACTGTATTTCCAAGTGTCACACGTTCCTGTTGGTAAAAGACTGGACCTTTACTTTCTAACTTGATGGCAATAATAGTTAGCAACATAATTGGAGAAAGCAAAATTAGCAATGTGAATGATACCAATATATCCATAAGACGTTTTACTACCGCTTGTTCTTTAGTCAGATAGTAAGGAGAAACTTGGATGATACTTTCATCTGAAATATTCAATAATTGAGCATTAATCGAAACGGAATTTTCAATTGTCGAAGTTAGATAAACAATCTTGTCTTTACGAATCAAATAGTTATACAACTCTTGGCTAATTGCTGGTTCTAAAACACCAGCAATATAAACTACATCAACCTCTTCAACAACTTTTTTCAAGTTGTTAAAATAATTTCCAATCACTAAATGTGTAATGCGATGAAGAGTTTCGGATGAATAATCAAAGTTATCTACTGCCTTAAAAACAGCTTTTGGCTTACCTAAAATGAGAACCCGCCTTGGTCTAATCATATGGATAAAGAAATTGAAAATCCCAAGATGGATGGTAATAGCAACTACTGATGAAAAAATAAAGTAGAAAACAATAAATTTTAAATCCATCAAAAATGTTTCAACATAAAGTGTACAAACAATTGAAAGGACAATTGAGAAAATGACTTGTACTATTAAGGTGTTGATGACAATATTCGTTTTTGTTTGATTATAATAAATATTCGTATCGAATACATTATTTATAAAAATATAGAAGAGTATTAACCAAGGAATTGCAAGCACAAATTCATCCAATTCTTCAGGCGAAAAACTAAGGCTATGTTCTGGATGGAGTGCTAAATACAAACCAATTAGCATACATACAGCCTCTAGAATAAATATAAGGTTGGACCAGAAGCTATTTTTTTCGATCATTGAAAACGTCCCCCCCCCATAATTTCTGTGTAAAGTACTGTTGATATCTTTCTTAAATATTAAGAATTTTTTTCTTGGATTCTGGTGTTGATTTTTCCTAAAAGTCATCATTTTTCGTATAGTAAATTCCTCTTTGTATCATATTTCAATCAAAAGTTTCAAAATTTTTTGCACCTTGTAACATGTAGCGAATATTTTGAACCATTGATATTTCTGGCAACATCATTTTTCTTTTTCGAATAGCAAATTGAAGTATCAATAGCCAGTACCATCTCTTTGTCATTCGTTTGTATATGGCTCCTCGTTTCCGACAATTTTCCGGTGTATTGGAACGATCCCAGTGGGATTCTCTGTCTCTCAAACTGGCAATTTTTTCTGGATAACTGTAGATTTTGAGGCCTTTACCCAATGCATCAAACAACAAAATTGTTTCTTCTCCTGATCCATATTGAGCGCCTATGCCAAATCGTTCATCAAACGATAATCCAACCTTTTCAAAACTAGATTTTTTAAAACTAATCTGAACAGAGGATACTCGCATAGCATCTAGATAGGATAGTTTCCCTTTTGAGAGTCGTGGTCTTTTAATAGCATGATTCTCAAAATCAACATAAAAAATAATAATATCGGCATCAGGGTATTCTTGATAAGCCCGATTCACAATCTCTTGATAGTTATCGACAAATACCAAATCGTCATCTGCAACTTGACAGATAGCTCCGCTGTTCGCATAAGATAATGCTTCATTTCGACTGGCACTCAAGCCAAGCCTACGACTATGAACAATCGTTGCTTGTTCTCTTTGAAGTACACTTGTCTCATCTCTAGCTGAACGAGATTGGTTGATAACAATCGATTCAACTGTACTTAGATTCATTTCCATCAACAGTTGGTCGATATTTTCGTGTTCCAGTGTCGCTACAAGTACAACCATGATTTCTCCTTAAATTCTTCTTTTTATTGCGTTGTATGCATAGCCACAAAACGGTAAAATAGTTTCCCAAAAAGATAATCCCTCGACATTTCGAAATAGATTCCAAGTTCTTTTGATAGCTGACAATTTATTAGCTGATAATGAGTCAGAGGTTCTTCTATACAATGAAAGTACCTCATCGATGCTGTATGCATAGTCTGTCACTTTTAAAATTTTCCACCATGTTGCAGTGTCTTGCCCCCTGCGTACATTCGGCATTTCAATTTGTTGTTTAGTTAACTGTTCTAAGTCTAGCATGACAGTAGATGTCCAAATAGTATGTTTCCGTAAAGCTTCTTTATAAGATAGTCTACCTGGTACATGGACAGGAGATTTGATTGGCAAACCATTCTCATCCGCAAACTGATAGGAAGTGAAAGAAAAGGCATAGCTATTTTCTAACATAAAACTCACTTGTTTGGCCAGCTTATCTGATAACCAGAGATCATCTGCATCAAGAAAACAGATAAAACGACCGTTCGCTTCTGCTACACCAGCATTTCTGGCTACAGCAACACCAGAATTTACCTCATTTTGTAGTAGCCTAATACGACTGTCCTTAGCTATTAAAGACCGAACAGTCTCCATAGAGTTATCGCTAGATTGATCATCCACTACAATAATTTCAAATACTTGGTAAGTCTGGGCAAGCACTGACTGAATAGTCTCTTGAATAAACTGCTCCGCATTATACATAGGTATGATAACACTTACAAGTGGCATATCTTTTATATTAGTCATTCTAAATCCTTTTTAGAGTATTATTTGAAAAATAATGAAATGTGTAGTAAGATAATGTTCGAAGTTAAATAGAAAGAAGAGAATATGAATCCGTTAATATCCGTCGTTATCCCAAACTACAATCGTGGCCATATGATTGAGCAGGTCATTGATAGCGTAAATCATCAAACCTATTCCCCAGTTGAAATCATCATAGTCGATGATTGTTCAACAGATAACTCCATAAATGTTATCCAGTCTCTACAAGTGAATCAAAACAATATCAAACTCATTGCTCTAGAAACAAACTGTGGTGCTAATGCCTGTCGTAATATCGGTGTCGAGCATGCCGGAGGTGACTACATAGCTTTTCTCGATTCAGATGACTTCTTTCTACCTACAAAACTCGAAAAACAAATGAGGATTCTTCAAAACCAAAAAGATATTGGTTTTGTTGTAACTGGATTTGGAGCTAAAGGAATACATAACCTACCTGAAGGAACTATCCCCATTCAAGGAACATTGAAACAAAATAACCTTGGAGGTTTTTCTACCTTAATGGTTCGAAAATCTCTCTTTCTCAAAGTTGGTGGGCTAGATCAGGAACTCCTCAGCTGTCAAGATTGGGACCTCTTTCTAAAATTACTGCAAATTAGCAAGGGCTACAAAATTGAAGAGGACCTTGTTATCTACGAAGTTCAAACAGATAGTATCTCTAAAAACGCAACTAAGGTTATACAAGGCTATACAATTGTCACAGAGAGAGCAACTGAAATAAACGAAAAACTACAATTAATTCCTCCGAAAGAGTTGAAAGCTTTTCAAGAATACTACCTAGCTATGCGCCATTTCAAATTAGAAAATATCAAACAAACTCGCAAACACCTTCATCAATCCATTTTAATTAGTCCAAAACCTATTCCAATACTCTATTGGACAGTTTCTCTATTAGGATATTCAGCCTTTAAAACGTTTCTAAAAACCAAATATCTCTTCAACTTGCGTTAGAAGATAGGTCAAGTCTCAGTATATTTTTTCCATTTCAATCAATTTATTGTATCAAAATTCCTTAGATATATCAAAGATATTGAAATGAAATTTCCACTTGAAAGTAAACACCGTGAATACAAAATCTCTTAAACTAAATGGTCTTATTTCCTTGCTAAATAAGGTCATCTCCATCGTTTGTAGTCTTATCTTACCTCGACTCTTCATCACTGCCTACGGGTCTGAGGTCAATGGACTTATGTCCAGTATTTCTCAATATTTGACCCTAATTAGTCTCTTAGATTTGGGGATGGGAGCCGTCATTCAAGCTAGTATGTACAAACCTTTATTAGATAAAGATACGGCACTACTCTCGACTATCTATTATAAATCGCAAGCTTTTTTTAACCGAATCGGCTTTGCCCTCTTTATATATATCGGCTGCCTCTGTATTTTCTTACCCACTCAACTCTCTGGAGATTTTTCTCAGAGACAAATTATAGGATTGATTTTGGTTTTGTCACTCTCACACTTACTACAATTTTTCCTCGGGATTACCAGTCAAATTATCCTTGGCTCCGACCAAAAGGCATATATCAAGGAAATATTACAAGGAACAGCCAATATCCTCAATCTACTTCTTACCCTAGTTTTAATCCAGTCAGGACAGACTGTCCTTATGGTTAAATTTGCCTCAGCTCTAGTTTTTATCCTTCCTCCAGTTTTTATCAACTATTATGTCCATCATCATTATCGGATTTCCAAAACTCTTCGAGATAGTGCTTACCAAATCCACCAACAATGGTATGGCATTGGTCAACACATTGCTTACACCATCCAAGAGAGCACGGATATTGTCATTTTGTCCATGTTTGCCAGCCTATCACAAGTTTCAGTTTATGCCGTTTACAATACCGTTTTTCAAGGAATAAAGACATTTTTAAATGCTGCAACAAGTGGACTTCGTCCTTTTTTGGGCCGTGCTCTACACATGGAAGATACAAAGCTTTTACAAGTTCAATTTCATAAAATGGAATGGCTCTTACACACGGCTTCTACTATTTTTATTAGTAGTACCTTCCAACTGGTCACACCTTTTGTTGTACTGTACACCCAAAAAATTACCGATGCCAATTATAACCAACCTGCATTCGGCTATCTAATGACACTTGCTATTCTGTTTTATGCCTTACGCTTGCCCTACCGGACCCTGGTTTTTTCCAAAGGAGACTTTAAAAATACCCAGTTTGGAACATATTTCGAAGCAATATTAAATCTTGGCCTGTCTCTCGCTCTTGTTTTTGAATGGCAGATTGTCGGGGTTGCAATTGGAACTGCCACTGCCCTTTTATTCAGCTTGATTTACTACATGTGGTACTCCTATACTCATATTCTAAAAATCGGCCTACGATTACTGAATAAACAGTTGCTCGTTGATGCATGTGTATTTCTCTTTTCAAACCTACTTTTATTACCTCAAGTAAATAAAATTCATTCCTTCTTCACTTGGATTGTCTTTGGATGCATCAGCATTTTCTTGACAACAATTATCAGCTACTTCTTGAATAGAATCATTTTGAACAAGAATCTCCTTCAATTTAAGAAATAAGAAAACTCCATCAGTTATCAAGTAACCTTACTTGAAATTGACGGAGTTTTTTTTATGAATCATAAATTGGAATTCCTTGTTTTTTCTTGCTGATATATAGCAAAGAAAATAGCTAGTAAAATAATAAAACTTTCACCTTCATACATACTACCTGATAAAAAATATTTTAAAAAGAAAGAAGATACAGCGAAGATTATCATTTTTTTATTGACAGCATTTGACATGAGGAAGCACTTGCAAAAAATCAAGAAAATAAACAGTAATATGAAACCACCTAGAAACCAACCAAATGCAAGCAAAGTTTCAAGTATAAAATTATGGACGTATATTTTTTCAGGCATAATGGTTCTATCAAAGAATAGGCCATTAATTTCCCCCCCCATAAGCTTCAAATACGAAAGTGCAGTGTCAATCATGACAACCCTTCCTGTACTATCTCCTAAATCTCCCTGTTGTAATCGACTAAGGATATAGGAACCCTCAATTTCGATGGATCCCAATCGTTGTCTTACGAGAAAGAAGATTCCAGCAAATATTCCAAGGCTAAAAATGAAACGTGAGAATTTCTTTAGGGTAAGATGTCGAATGACCTTATTTTCTATCAGTTCTAGAAACAAACCCAATACTCCACCCACTGCCAACCAAATTAATGGACCACGCGCTCCATAAATAACACCTTCCAAAAGCATAATAATTGCGATTCCAGCCTTGATTAAAGTTGGACGATGGATAAAATTTAAAGTGAACAAAATCCAAATCGGCAGTAAGTTATAGGAATAAGTCATGTAATTGGTCACATCATTGAAGACATACTTAACAATGAAAGCAATACAGATGACAAAATAGTTAGTATATTCAATCCACTTACTTGAAAACAGCAAAGAGAAGTCCGTTATTCTAGATAGAATCAAAACAGAGTAAGGAAGATAGTAAAGGTAGATCATCATCATTACTACCCCAGAAAAAATATCTTTCACAAAGGGATCAGCTGTCAAATAGAAGATAAAATATAAAAAATAAATGGCGTAGAGTGCAACTACCCTCTTTATTGACACTCCAAAGCGCGCAAATATGACCACTGCAAACATGTAAACAATTGCATAGCAAATATAAATACTTCTCGCAGCGAGAAATGCAAATCCAGTCTTCTGAAGAAGAAGCGACAATAACATATTAAGAGGAAAAATAACAATTGAAATATAGAAAAAGTAAACACTCCACTTGTTAAACTGTTTATTATCCATAAAAAGTCACTTCTCCTTGCATTGTTAGCTGGAAATAATGTGTACAATGGACGAGTCTAGGGTAGAAATGACTAGGATTCCATAGACTATCCTTTTCCCATTTTCCATTTCTTTTTTTCATAATTCATTCCTTATCACAATCATACTAACACTCCATTATAACATTTGAAACAATAAAATAAAAATAATTGGGTCATACTTCTTTTGAATTCATCAGTTTCTCAAAAATTGTAACATTCTATGATATAATGTAAAAAAAGAAAGGACATCAACTGTGCCAAAAGTTTCAATCATCGTCCCAGTTTACAATACAGAAAAATATATTGGTGAATGTATCGAATCCATCTTAAATCAAAGTTTGTCAGATATCGAGCTTATTTTAGTCAACGATTGCTCGACTGACCAATCTTTATCCATCATGAAAAAATATGAACAAGAAGATTCTCGGGTGCTTGTAATCAACTCACCAACCAACACTGGCGTTGGTGAAGCACGAAATAAAGGAATAGAGCGAGCATCTGGTCAGTTTATCTCTTTTGTTGACTCAGACGATTTCCTTCAAAAAGATATGTTTGAGAAACTCTATCAACAAGCCTCCATTGATGAGGCAGATTTAGTTCTTTGTGACACAGGGACCTATTCCTCTGACGGAAAAGAAAAATCCGTCTGGTACAAGCCGATTTATGGCAAAGCAGAACTAAAGGATATTTTTCATAATACCCAACCAACTGCCCGAATGGTTGCCAAGAAATTAATAGATAAAATCAACTTTCGATTTTTACCAGGTATGGGGGAAGGTATTTACTTTGAGTTGATGATTCATGCGGAGAACATCACAACAGTACCAGAAAAACTGTATATCTATCGTTCGAGAGAAGGATCTCTTAGTACAACACCTGCACCTGAAAACAATCGAAAATCAATGGAAAACAACCGTATCATGGGTGAAAGAAATCCAGACTACAAAGACTATTTTCACTTTAAGATGATTGAAGACTTACTTCAAATGATTGCAAATGCAGTCAAAATTGGAGATAAATCAGCTTATCGGTATGCAAAAAAACACCTAGATTCACTACATTATCTGAGCAATCCATTTGTGAAGACATTCTATAAGGATTCCCTGTCTTTCCACCGCTACTTCATCAAAGTGTATATTCTCCCATCAAACTATACAATTGGACGCCTTTTGTCATCTATGCTTTCAAAATAAAGTCAATAAAGGAGCTAACGAATCTAGCTCCTCTTTTTTTATAATGATTGCTTTTATTCTGACTGTTCTGTATCAGAACCATAATAGTAATAGTATGAATCCTTTTGTCCAATGGCTACATCATTCATTACATAGCCCAAAATATTTGCTTCGACAGTATTCAGATTACGCAAACTCTTCTCCAATTCCGTCTTCAAAACATATTCCTGACGAACCACAAGAATCATTCCGTCTACTTTTCTCGACATGATTTGTGCATCAGTTACACTGTTTACTGGAGGTAAATCATAAATGATATAATCAAAAAAATCTGCCAACTCAGTCATTAACTGAGTCATTCGTTCTGACTGTAGTAATTCTGAAGGATTCGGAGGAATTAGTCCGGATGTCAACACATACAAGTCAATATCTGACAAATAATTCAAATGCCGCGTAAACCGATCTTCACTATGAATAACTAAGTCTGTTAACCCACGAACATTTTTTAATCTAAAAGTTCGGTGAACTGTTGGTTTTCGTAAGTCTGCATCCACAATTAATACCTTTTTACCTGCAGATGCCAGACTGTGTGCCAAATTGGCGGAAACAGTCGATTTTCCTTCCCCTGGAATAGAGGATGTAACACCTATTGACTTCACTTTACCGTTTAATTGAGCATATTCCAAATTTGTACGGAGAACGCGAATCTGTTCAGCATTTAAACTGTTTGGTTGAGTTGCAGAATAAAGTGGTGACCCTTGCATCTGTTGCTTATGCAAGATCCGCTGTCTTTTCTTTTTCCCAAAAAACATTACTTTAACTCACTTTCTACCATTACTCTCTCATGATAATGTGCACTTCCAATTTCTTTTGTATTCAAACCATATAACTCTGTTAAGAGTGTTAGGTTATGATTTTGCAAGATTGCATCATTCTTGACAGTTCTATCCAAGAGATTTCGTGTAAGAACAAAGCCAAATGAGAGGAAAATCCCTCCCAGAATACCAGTTACAATATTCTTCACAATACTTGGTGAAACCTTACTACTATTGTAGGAAGCTGGGGATAGAACAACAACTTTCCCAAAACCTTCACTATAAATTTCTTGTAAAGTTTGGCTAAAGACAGTTGTAATTTCTTCCAAAACCGCTTGCGCTTCTGTCGCATCATCTAACCGTAGTTTCACAACGAAGGCCTGAGAGTCCTCTGTTTGAACAAAGCTAAGTCGCTCTTTCAAATAGGCAGCTGAATAGTCGCTACCAAAGGTTTCTGAAACCTTACCTAACACTGGAACACCGTATAAAATATCCCGGTAGGTTGGAATCATTTCCAAATTTGTTCGAATAGAAGTCGCTGCTTGTGCGTAGGTATTAGTAGTACCCATGTCAATAGGATCCTGTGCAACCAAAAGTTGTGCACTTGATTCATATTGGGGAGTTACACCAAAACTGGCATACAATCCCATAATGACGCCTCCAATCGAGGCACAAACGGCGATTAATATAATATTTTTCTTAAAAAGATTAATAATATCTAGAAAATTCAATATATCATCTGTTTTTTTATCCATAAATGATATTCCTTTCTATGATGCAGAGAATTTTTTCTCTACATTCCATTATATCAAAAATGTTCGTAATTTGAAGTAAAACACCTCTAAAATCTTGACGGAATAATTTTGTAATACAGATAGACTTTCAAAGTCAATATTCATTAACTTCACCATACAGTCAATAAAAATAAAATTGCCTTGTAAAAAAGCAATTTTATTTCTTTATCATTGAAAAGCACTCAGCTTTATTCTACTTCTACAACCCATCCTCCTGGTGCTTCGATGTCACCGAACTGAATGCCTGTTAATTCTTCATAGAGTTTTCGGGTAACTGGACCCACTTCTGTTTCACTGTGGAAAATATGGAGTTTGTCTGCTATTTGAACGCCTCCAATTGGAGAAATAACGGCTGCTGTTCCGCAGGCTCCTGCTTCGACAAACTGGTCTAATTCTTCGACAAGGACTTCACGCTCCACAGCCTTCATACCCAGACGATGCTCTGCTAGATACAAGAGAGAATACTTGGTAATAGACGGCAAGATTGACGGTGAAATTGGTGTAACAAACTCGTTATCGGCTGTAATCCCAAAGAAGTTTGCAGACCCGACTTCTTCAATCTTGGTGTGGGTAGCTGGGTCCAAGTAAATCACATCTGAGAAGCCCTGCTTTTTGGCATATTGACCCGGTAAGAGCGATGCTGCGTAGTTACCGCCGACCTTGGCTGCCCCAGTTCCGTTAGGTGCTGCACGGTCGTACTTGTCTTGGATGAGGAAGTTGGTTGGAGCTAGGCCGCCCTTGAAATAGTTGCCAACCGGCATAGCAAAAACGGTGAAAATGTACTCTTCGGCTGGTTTTACGCCGATGATGTCGCCAACACCGATCAGGAGCGGACGAAGATAGAGGGTACCGCCAGTTCCATAGGGAGGAACGTAGTCTGCGTTGGCTTTGACCACTTCTTTGCAGGCCTTGATAAAGAGTTCCGTCGGAACAGGCTCCATGAGCAAGCGGTCGGCTGTTCGCTGCAGACGCTTGGCATTCTGGTCAGGACGGAAGAGCTGGAGTTTTCCCTCCTTGGTGCGATAGGCCTTGAGGCCCTCAAAAGCCTGCTGGCCGTAGTGGAGAGCTGGTGAGCTTTCTGAAATGTGAAGTTCTGCATCTTCTGTCAGCTGGCCCTCAGACCACTGGCCGTTCTTGAACTGGGCAATAAAGCGGTAAGGCAATTTCATGTAGGAAAAACCAAGGTTTTCCCAGTCGATGTTTACTGTCATAACTGTAATCCTTCTTTACAATTGATTTTCTTATTATAACCTTTTTTAAAGAAATTCACAAGGAAATAATGGAATTTTCTGAAAATTTTAGAATCCTATGAAATGTTATTCATAATAGACTTTTTCGAGACTAAACCAGGTACTTCCTCTCTCTCCACTCGCTACAAATTCAGCATTATTTTTTATCTCTACAAGATTCAAACTGCCATGACTACTAATCTGTCGATAACGCCCCTGCCAAGCAGGATTATTTTTTCTGTTGTGGCTGTCCCTTCAGCCACATTTTCTACTGTGACCTGTTGTATTTGACATCCTGCTTGGAGCAAGCAGACAACTGCAGCCAGCACTAGATTTAGCTTTTTCAAATAACCCGCATTTTTATAACACCTCTACAAAAACATGATACTACTGTTCCGCTAACTGTTCCGAACTGATTGGTAGATTCACAAGTTCAGAAAATCCTTGCAATAATTCTTGGTTTTCGGTGGTTTTTACATAATACAACGACGCATCTCTGACATTAGTGTACAGAACTGTTGCAGTTTGGTCTTCTCGTATAGCAAAATAATAACGATGAACGGTAGATTGATCAATAATATACTCATAAGTAGCTACGATTGTATAATCTTTGGGTGTCAACAAATTGTAACTTACTTCTAATTGATTCTCGTTGTATAAAACATGCTCACTTTGATGTATCAAGTTATAAGGACTTTGCCCCATTCTCTCTCCAAAACTCGCCATAAAAGTTGCAAGTTCTTGGGACTGATTGCGACTCCAAAGGTGCATCAATCCATTATTCGAATCACTTGTTAATAGTTGTTCCTTATTTCTTATCATACTATAGGAATGTTGAACAAATCCTTGGAAAAAACTAGGGTCCGGACGATAATTAAACTCTTCATCTTCTTTTAATCCCCATACAATCGAATTGAGGAATTTCCCTTCTGGATGCACAAATATTCCATATTCAACTTTAGGGGTAAATATATCGCCGAAACCATCATATACTGCAAAGATGCTATTTTCTTTATCGGCATCTAAAATATAATGGTAAAGATGTGGAATCGTTTCTATTGGGACCATTCTCTCCACATAGGCAACATCGATTCGTCCATTCGATCCCCTCTTCTCCACACGACCGTCCTCATAAAACGTTCTAGTAAAAGTGGTTTGTAAGCTAGGTTCCCAACCATACCACGTCCCAAGCAAAGTCTCTGGAAAAACTGAGGATGATGTTTGTACAGCATCATTGGAAGCTATGAAGACCTGCAAGTCTTCGTCTGTCTTACCATTTGTCAGCACCAAAATCCCATCGCTTGTCTGATAGGCATAAAAAGTAGTTTTCTCATCCCCTTTACGCTCAGGATCTGCTTTTTGTAATTCTGCTTCAGAAACATCAATTTGCACAACTAAGTCTGGTAAAACTTTTATCCTTTCTGGTTCCGTACCAGTTGTCGTTTTTCCATCCAAAATCAAATACGTTTCAACAGTTTCCTTTTTATCATAGGATTTTAGTCTAAAGGTCCCTCGGACAATCTTTCCTTGATTCCAAGCCATCAATTCACTACCTGAACGATAGAGTTGAACCTCTTGATTCTCCTCCAAAGAAAAACCTGCCATCATCAAAGTGGAAGTATCCGATGCTACAAATGCATATCTAAAATTCTTTTGCCATTTTCCATATAATTTGTCTGAACTATCAATGTATGAAATGCTAGCAGCTGTATCTTCCACACTATCAGTCTTATTTTTTTGACAAGCTGTAAGACAGGTCAGAAGCAAAAACAAAAACGGAACAAATCTTTTCATATGCTCACCTCTATAAAATTTTAAAAATTACATAAATCAAACGATGATAATTCAAAGATACATTCTAATTATATCATTTTACAGAAAATACTCAAATAAATTATGTAATAGAAAAACCCGCCTGAGCGGGTTGATTTCTTCATTTGTTAGTACCAACCAAACAGCTGGTGAAGCCATTCCTCAAAAGCAGGAAAGAGATTCATAGCAAGCAATGTCAAAACCATGACTACTATCAGAATCAGGAGTACAAGGTATTTCTTCTTCACTTGCTTCTCCTATTTCAACCAGGCAGATTGAACTTCCTCATCAGAAATGGTATCCGAAATGAAGCTACCGTTGCTGGTGCGTTCAGACAGGCTGAGCTGGGTCACATCGACTTCATAGAGTTTACCCGTTTTGGACTGGACATGAAGCACTTGACTAGTCGTTTCATCTTCATTTGCCGTACTAAAGAGGTCAAAATCACCCTGATCCGTCAATACTGGCCCCGCCGCAAAGACACGGTGAGGCTTAGCCTTGAGTTCGCGAAGCACCTGCAAACCACGCTTGGCACGGCTGGTCACAGGGATTTCCTCCGACGCCATCCGCTTCAAACTACCACGCTGGGTCAGGAGATAGACGGAGCTGGTATTGCTGATAAAGGCCGCAGCCACCACATCTTCATCCTTGAGGTTGACCGCCTTGACACCGGCCGCCTTGGCACCGATGATTGGCACTTCTTCGATGTTAAATCGCAGAGCGTAGCCCTTTTCTGTGATGAGCATGATGTCATCCAAGACTACAGGCGATACAGTAATGACCACATCATCCGCATCTTTGAGCTTGGCATACTTGGTTGACTTGGACTTGTAAGTCCGCCATGGAGTAAACTCCTTCCGCTCCACACGCTTGATTTGACCGTGTTTGGTCACCGCGAAATAAGTTCCTTCTTCAAAATTCTCTACCAATTCAGCGAAGATAATTTCTTCATTGGTATCAAAGTTCATGAGAGTCTGGCTCAGATGTTCACCAATATCCTTCCAACGAATATCTGTCAACTCATGGACAGGTCGGTAGATGACATTTCCAAGGTTGGTAAAGAGCAAGAGGTGCTGGGTTGTCTTGGCATTCTGTAAGAAAATCAGCTGGTCATTGTCCCGCTTGCCCATTTCTTCCAGCGTTGAGGCATTGAAAGAACGCGGACTGGTCCGTTTGATATAGCCTGCCTTGGTCACGCTGACAAAAGTTTCTTCTTCGACAATCAAGCTGGCGGTGTCAATCTCAATCGTTTCTGCCTGATCCTGCAATTCACTCAAACGAGGATTGCCAAATTGCTTCTTGACCTCACGCAGTTCCTTCTTCATGAGATTGAACATGGTCCGCTCATCGCCGATAATAGCTGCCAAGGTTTGAATCTGCTCGCGTAAAGCCGCTTCTTCATTCTCCAAGGTCACAATATCGGTGTTGGTCAGACGGTAAAGTTGCAAGGTCACGATAGCCTCTGCCTGTTCCTCGCTGAAGTCATAGCTAATTTTCAAGTTTTCCTTGGCGTCAGCCTTGTTTTCAGAAGCACGGATAAGGGCAATAACCTCGTCCAAGATGGAAATGACACGGATCAAACCTTCTACGATATGGAGGCGTTTTTCTGCTTTTTCCTTGTCAAACTTAGACCGGGAAATGATAATCTCACGACGGTGGGCGATGTAGCTGGACAGAATTTTCTGCAAGCCGACCTGACGCGGTGTAAAGTTATCAATGGCCACCATGTTGAAGTTGTAATTGATTTGCAGGTCGGTGTACTTGTAAAGGTAGTTGAGAATGGTTTGCTCATCACTGTCTTTTTTCAGCTCAATGGCAATCCGCAACCCTGTTCGGTCTGACTCATCACGCACCTCGGCAATACCAGGAACCTTGTTGTTGACACGTACATCATCAATTTTCTTGACCAGAACAGCCTTGTTGACTTCATACGGAATCTCGGTAATGACAATCTGTTTCTTACCAGCCTTGAGTTGTTCGATTTCACAACGGCTACGAACTACGACACGGCCCTTACCAGTTTCATAGGCTTTCTTGATTTCGTCAGCCCCTTGGATAATGGCACCTGTTGGGAAGTCTGGTCCAGGCAAGAACTCCATTAGCTTTTCTAACTTAGCTGTTGGATGATCAATCATGTAAACAACGGCATCGATGACCTCCGCCAGATTATGCGGCGGGATGTCAGTCGCGTACCCTGCTGAAATTCCTGTCGCTCCATTAACCAAGAGATTAGGGAAGGCAGCTGGTAGCACAGTGGGTTCTTTTTCCGTATCGTCAAAGTTCCAAGCAAAAGGCACGGTCTTTTTCTCGATGTCGGCCAGCAGATAACCAGCCATTTCCGATAGGCGAGCCTCAGTGTAACGCATGGCTGCTGGCGGATCGCCGTCCATGGAACCGTTGTTCCCGTGCATCTCCACCAAAATCTCGCGGTTTTTCCAGTCCTGACTCATGCGGACCATGGCATCATAAATAGAGGCATCACCGTGCGGGTGGAAATTCCCCATGATATTCCCGACTGACTTGGCAGACTTTCGGTAGCCCTTGTCAAATGTGTTGCCGTCCTTATTCATAGAGTAGAGGATACGGCGCTGAACAGGTTTCAGACCATCCCGAATGTCCGGTAGAGCCCGCTCCTGAATAATGTATTTGGAGTAGCGACCAAAACGCTCTCCCATGATGTCCTCAAGGGACATATTTTGAATATTACTCATAATATTCCTTTTTCTTATTTTATTATTTTGTGTTAAAAAGTTTACTGCTAATTATACTTGTAACAGCATAATAATATCTATATCTTCTTTTTTCAAAGCGTTGCTCAATGGGAACACCACCTTGTTTAGGGTTTGTTTATATTTTCTGCCGAGCGCAGCTTCTTCCATGCCCGATAATCTTCAATGTCTTTATTAACCCAGTTCCAGCAAGTTGCTATAACCAGCGCATCATCCATCTGCCCGAAAAATGGAATCCAGTCTGGAACTACATCTACAGGTGAGAGAAAGTAGATTAAAGCCGAAACAATTGCGAGAATAGTCCTCTTAGGAATCTTGGTATAATCTCGTTTCAAATAGCTTCGAACCATACTTATCATGATGGGAATATTTTTAAATTCCTGAGCTAAAAAGGGAATCCATTTAATTTTCTTTTCTATTTTTTCCAAGAAGGGTTCCATTTTGGAATCATCTTTCAATAGTGACTCAGCTTTCTGGTATCTCTTTTGAATTTCCTCGATTGCCTGTTTTTTAGAAAATCTTTTTTTCATCTTGTCTTCCATACTTTCTTTGTCATAAGAGAAAAACTGTTCATCAAAATACTGTGTTTTCTTCTAGCGTAAACCTAACATTATCCTCAATCCATTTCCGGCGTGGTTCAACCTTGTCGCCCATAAGGACAGATACACGGCGTTCAGCACGCGCCAAATCTTCAATGGTGACACGGATGAGGGTACGGGTTTCAGGGTTCATGGTTGTTTCCCAGAGCTGATCGGCATTCATCTCACCAAGACCTTTGTAGCGTTGGAGGATAAAGCCCTTGCCAAAATCCTTGCGGAGATCTTCTAATTCCCCATCAGACCAAGCATAAGCTATCTTTTCTGTTTTGCCCTTGCCTTTGGACATCTTGTAAAGCGGCGGAAGGGCGATGTAAACCCGACCTGCTTCTACCAAGGGTCTCATGTAACGATAGAAGAAAGTCAACAAGAGGGTCTGAATGTGGGCACCATCCGTATCTGCATCGGTCATGATAATAATCTTGTCATAGTTGACATCTTCTAGCGTAAAGTCTGAACCAACACCTGCACCGATGGTGTAGATCATGGTGTTGATTTCTTCGTTTTTGAGGATGTCTGCCATCTTCGCCTTAGCGGTATTGATCACCTTACCACGCAAGGGTAGAATGGCTTGGAACTTGCGGTCACGGCCCTGTTTGGCAGAGCCTCCAGCCGAATCTCCCTCGACCAGATAGAGTTCATTTTTTGCTGGATTTTTGGACTGGGCTGGGGTGAGTTTCCCTGATAAAAGGCCCTTATCTTTCTTGTTTTTCTTTCCGTTTCGGGATTCGTCACGCGCCTTACGAGCAGCCTCGCGGGCGTCACGCGCCTTAATGGCCTTGCGAACTAGATTCGATGCTAGCTCGCCATTTTCCAGAAGGAAGAAGGTCAGCTTGTCCGACACAATGCCGTCCACCACAGGACGAGCAAGCGGGCTGCCCAGCTTGTCCTTGGTCTGTCCTTCAAACTGCAAATGCTCTTCTGGTACAAGGATTGAAAGAACTGCCGACAGACCTTCACGGTAGTCAGAACCTTCTAAGTTCTTGTCCTTTTCCTTGAGCAAGTTGGTCTTGCGAGCATAGTCGTTCATGGCCTTGGTAATGGCTAGTTTGAGACCTGTTTCGTGGGTACCGCCGTCCTTGGTCCGAACGTTGTTAACGAAGGAGAGAATGTTGTCTGAATAACCATCGTTGTACTGCATGGCCACTTGGACTTGGAATCCTGCATCTTCTCCTTCAAAATAGAGGACTGGTGTCAGAGTTTCCTTGTCTTCGTTGAGGTAGGATACAAAGTCCTGAACGCCATTTTCATAGTGGTACTCCTCTTGCTCGCCTGTCCGCTCATCTGTCAGGGTCATGGTGACTTGTTTGAGTAAGAAGGCTGATTCTTTCAGGCGTTCGGCAATGGTGTTGAACTTGAAATCAGTCGTTGAGAAAATGGTATCATCAGGCATAAAGGTCACCTTTGTACCTGTTTTTGATTTTGGTGCGGTGCCAATCTTCTCTAAAGTCGTGACTGGCTTTCCGCCCTGCTCAAAACGTTGCTTGTAAACAGCACCGTCACGAGTAATCTCTACTTCCAACCAGCTGGACAGGGCATTAACCACCGAAGAACCAACCCCGTGGAGACCACCAGAGGTCTTGTAACCCCCTTGACCGAACTTACCACCGGCGTGGAGAACGGTAAAAATGACTTCTACGGTTGGCTTGCCGGTAGCGTGCATACCAACGGGCATACCACGACCACGGTCGGAAACGGACAGACTGCCGTCCTTGTTAATGGTCACGTCAATTCGGTCACCGAAACCAGACAGCGCTTCATCGACAGCGTTATCGACAATCTCCCAGACCATGTGGTGCAGACCGTTCCCATCTGTCGAGCCGATATACATACCAGGGCGCTTGCGAACAGCATCCAACCCTTCCAGTACCTGAATGGCATCGTCATTATAGTTATTTATGTTAATCTCTTTCTTAGCCAAAACTGACCTCCATACTTGTCATCCTTACTATATTACAAGTTTTTGAGCATTTTTGCAAAATTTTTCTGCTGGAGAATCCGATGGAACAGGGTTTCAAAAACATTTTGGTCTCAGACTGTCTAAAAATATGCTATAATGAAACCATGTTATTGAATGTTTTACTATTATTGACAGCGTATTTATTGGGATCTATCCCATCAGGTCTCTGGATCGGCCAGGCCTTTTTTAAGATAAATATTCGTGAGCATGGCTCTGGAAATACCGGGACAACCAATACCTTTCGCATACTGGGGCCAAAGGCTGGAACCATTGTATTTTTGATTGATTTTCTAAAAGGTACGCTTGCGACCCTGTTGCCAGTTCTGCTTCATGCAGAGGGCATTTCTCCAATCGTCTTTGGCTTGGTGGCGGTCTTAGGACATACTTTCCCAATCTTTGCTAATTTCAAGGGTGGAAAGGCTGTGGCAACGTCAGCAGGTATGTTAATGGGATTTGCTCCGGCCTTCTGTTTTTATTTAATTCTAGTATTTGCCCTTTGCCTTTACCTGACTTCCATGGTTTCCATGTCAAGTGTAGTGGCGGCTGGAGCAGCTATCTTAGGAGCTCTGCTATTTCCCGCAATACACTTTCTACTGACTAGCTATGACGGACTCTTTACGGTGATTGTCGTCTTTCTTGGTAGTTTCGTCATTGTGAGACATAAGGAAAATATCCAACGTATCCTGAAAAAAGAGGAAAATCTCGTTCCCTTTGGTCTCAACCTTACGAAACAAGTCAAGATAAAATAAGTTCTAACCTACAAAAGCACCTCAAAATGGTGCTTTTTCTTATTGAGTAAAAAAGCCAAAGGGTGGTTGGTAAAAAGAGAAAAACAACCCCCTAGGGTTGTTCGTCACGATTTCATTAAAAACTCTTGATAAAAAGTTTTTATTCTACTTCTTTGCGTTTTTTCAAGGCAAATCCGATGCCTGCCAATCCGAGTCCAATCATGCTAACAAGGGCAGATTGGTTGCTTCCAGTAGCTGGAAGACTAGCTTGGTTTACTTGCTTCGGACCTGCTTGACCTGGAGTTTTCACAGCAGGAGTTCCTGGTTTGTTTGAATCCTTGTTTGTGTCAGATGAGATTTGACCTGATGAATCCGTTGCTGACTGGTTATTTGAATTGTCAGCAGGTGGAGTCACAACAGCATCCGGATTTGAAGCAGCATCATTCGGATCGAATCCAAGAATCTCTTCTACAAAATCAACAAAACCATCACCATCTGAATCCAGACTGCTATTCACTGAGAAGAGGCGTGTTTCAGGGTTTACTTCTTCATAAAGGTTCAGAAGATTAACACTTGCTACTTCTTTCAAGTAGGTAGCAAATACGCTATCCATAGATGGACCCTCTTCACGGGCACCACCGAGCATGGTATAGCCGTCACCACCTGCAGCCAAGAAGTCGTTTGTCGCTAGATAATAAGTCGCTTCCAAATTAAGAGCATCGTAGCTTTCCGTATCTGGATTCCAGATTGAAATATACTGCACTCGATTGCCTGCTTCAAGATTTACATCATAGAAAACTTGGGCGCCAGAAACATGTAAGAATCCTCCACTTGCTTCAAGCAATGGTTGGCCATTTGCGTCTAAGACAGCTTCGCCAGTTTCTTTGTTGACTTGGTGTGGTGCAGAAACCGACTTCTCAAACATATCCTTGATTTGCTGACCTGTTACTGTGATTTGTGAGATGCTATTTCCAAATGGGAGAACTGCAATGATATCGCCTTTTGTGACAGCTTGATCTTTATTAATGCTTGCTCGAAGCCCTCCTCCATTTGTCACAGCCAAGCTTGACTTGTTGCTAAATCCTGTTTGTCCATAGTCATAGAGGGCATCAGTAACAATATTACCTAGGTTTGTTTCGCGAACACGAACATTTGAACGTTCTCCGTTGAGTTCGACTGGGTTATTGGCAATTACAACTTCTGCGTTTTCAGCTTCATATTTTGCCTTTATGTCTGCTACCAAGGCTGCAATTGTCGGATCAGGTGTCACGCTTGCTGCATCTGCAGCTGAAATCAAGCTGGTTTCAGCCAAGAGTTGGTTGGACTTGAGAGTGATTTTACCAATATTGTTCAGATAAGAACCAGTTTGGCTGTAAGTTACGTTATCACCATAAGTAGTTGAAGAAACTGTATGGGAATGACCGTCAATTACGATGACACGTTTTCCAGCCAACTTAGCATTGGTTGAGAGGGCTTTTGCAAGTGTATCACCACGCCAAGATTCTGGAGTTGTAGTGTCCACACCTAAGTGAGCCAAAATAATGTAGTTTTTGTAGGTAACACCAGCAGAATCTGCTCTTGCCTCAATTTCATCAACGACCAAATTCACTTCGTCAATTGGTTCCTTGAAGGTAACACCAACAATGTTTTGTGGGTGAGTTTTGGTAGCTGTTTCTGGTGTTGTCACACCGATGACAACAAATTCATCACCGACAACTGTTTTATCCTTATCAACGATTGTGTAGGATTCAAACAAACGGGCACCATCTACATAGGTATTGGAACTCAAGAGTGGGAAATTCAACAGTTCTTTGTATTTTACTGCCTGATCCAAGCCGAAATCGAATTCATGATTCCCAACTGCCATGGCATCGTAGCCAACTTGGTTCATGATGGCTGCTCTGTCTTCACCTTGAGTGCTGTTCGAAATTGGCATCCCTTGGAAGGCATCTCCAGCATCAACAACGATTGTAGTTGTCGCTTTTGTCCGCTCATCTGCAATGATGGCTGCTGCCTTCGCATCACCAATGACACCACGGTCTTCTAAGATTCGCCCATGCACGTCATTAGTATGCAAAATAACCGCTTCCACTTCGCTTGTCGCAACCGTTGTTGCTTCAGTTGCTGTTAAAGTAGTTGTCTCACTGGTCGAACTTGCTGTCTCACTAGTTGGAGTTGCTGCGCTAGTAGACGTAGGAGTCTCTGTGGCAGGAGTGCTGGTTGTTGTGGTTGTTCCAGTAGCCGCTGTTGAAGCAGTTGTACTGCTTGAATCTGCTGTTACCGCAACTGCCTCACTCGTAGGCGTTGTGGTAACTTCTGCTGCTGACACTGCCTCTGTCAAAACAAAGGGTGCCAACAAAAGACCAGATAAAGCTGGCAAAAGTAAGGTTTTCTTCTTCATAAAAATCCTTTCTAAAATATAATTCCTGAAGTATTATACACTATTTTTCAGAAAAACAAAATATTGCAACCCTTTTCAAACAAAAAATGTTCGTCATTCTGAAAATGCCGCCTGAAAACTTTCTTGCCATTTTCAAACGAAAAAGCCTAGATGACCTAGACTTTTTGATAAACAATATTCCCAGAAGCGATAGTCAACAGAACTTCGCCTTTTAATAAATCACCAACAAATGGAGAGTTTGAGGATTTTGAAGCAAAAGTCTCTCCAACCAGTCGTTGTGCCTGTGGATCAAACAAGACCAAATCTGCTGGACCATCTTCAGCCAAGTAACCCGCATCCAAGCCATACAAACGCGCTGGATTCAGGGTCATCTTTTCTAGCAAGTCCATCAAGCTGAGATGTCCTTCTTCAACCAAGTAGGTCAAGCCCAAGGAAAGCGAGGTCTCAAGACCTGTCATACCAGAAGGAGCTTGCGTGATGTCTAAGACAGCCTTTTCATCCGCATGGTGCGGTGCATGGTCTGTCGCAATTACCGAAATGACACCTGATTTCAGCCCTTCAATCACAGCCAATCGATCCGACTCTGTCCGAAGCGGGGGATTCATCTTGGCATTGGCTCCCTTGGTCAGGAGCAGGTCTTCTGTTCGTGAAAAATGCTGGGGAGCAACTTCCGCCGATACTTTGGCACCCAATCCTTGGGCAAAGGCCACAACCTTGACTGATTCAGCTTTTGATAGGTGCTGGATATGGACTTTTGCACCTGTTTCATAAGCAATCATGGCATCTCGTGCAATCATGCTATACTCAGCCAGACCAGTTGCACCACAGACATGAAAATGCTTGGCAGCAATCCCTTCATTTAAACCCAGAATTCCATTTAAATCAGGATCTTCTTCATGTAAACTGATGAGCATGTCTTGTTTTTTTGCTTCTTGCATGGCAGCACGGACAACCGCCGCATTAGTCAATGGGATGCCATCATCAGACAAGGCAACAGCGCCAGCCTTTTTCAAAGCGGCAAAATCCGTGATATTCTTCCCATCAAACTGATGGGTAACCGTTGCAACGCTATAAATATGAATGGCTTCTTTTTGAGCTGACACCAAGACTTCCTGCAAGGTTTCAACTGTCGAGATTGTTGGATTGGTGTTGGCCATCATCACTACCGATGTAAAGCCACCCGCTGCTGCTGACAAGGCACCAGTGTGAATGTCTTCTTTATGGGTCTGACCAGGTTCTCTAAAGTGAACATGGACATCAACCAGCCCTGGAGCGACAACCAGTCCAGTCGCATCAATGACTTCACAGTCCTTACTGTCCAGCTGCTCTGCTATTTTTACTATCTTTTGACCATCGATTAGGATATCACATACCTTATCAACCTGCGACTTTGGATCTAAAACCCGACCATTTTTAATCAATAGCATAAAACGTCTCCTTTATCTAGTGCTTTGAAGCAAGGCAGTAATCTCTCTAAGAGTGAGTCCAATCGATTTCCTGAACCCCATTGGCTCTTAGAAAGGCATTGGTTTGAGAAAAGGGCCTGCTACCAAAAAATCCACGGTAGGCTGATAGAGGACTCGGGTGGGCAGACTCGATAATCAGATGGCGTGAATTGGTAATCAGAGCCTTTTTCTTTCGAGCATATGCTCCCCAGAGGATATAAACTACCGGTTGCTCCAAGTTATTCACCACCTGGATGATCGCATCAGTAAAGGGCTCCCAAACTTGACCTGCATGCCCATTGGCATTGCCAGCAGGTACAGTCAGACAGGCATTGAGCAAGAGAACTCCTTGACGCGCCCACGATGTCAAATCATGGCTTGCTTTCCCCCCTACATCTTCCGCTAGTTCTTTTAGGATATTTTGGAGAGAAGGCGGAGCGGGTATGCTTTCTGGAACTGAAAAGGACAAACCTTGAGCCTGACCAGGTCCGTGATAGGGATCTTGCCCTAGAATCACGACCTTGACATCTTCTAAGGCAGTTTCCTGAATGGCAGCGAAAACTTTTTCACGAGGTGGATAAATCGTCCCACTTGCATAGACAGTATCTAGAAACTGATTGATTTTCCCAAAATAGTGCTCAGGCAATTGAGCCTTAATCTGTTCATGCCAGGCAGAATGTTGCATCACAGCTCCTTATTTATTTTTTTCTTTGATCAAGTAGATAGGGCGTTTTTTCGTTTCCATAAAGACTTTTGCTAGGTACTTCCCTAAAATACCAATCGTCATCAATTGGAGCCCACCTAAAAAGAGGATAATACAAATAGTCGATGGCCAGCCGATTGTCGGATCTCCGAAAACCAAGGTCTTAACAACCACTACAACCATGAGAAAGAGAGAGAGTAAGAAGGTGAAAAAACCAACAAATGAAGCGATATTAAGCGGGGCTTCGGAAAAATTGATAATCCCTTCTATCGAATAAGACAAGAGCGACCAGAAAGACCAACTTGTCTCCCCTGCTACACGCTCAACGTTCTGGTAAGGAAGGTACTTGGTCTCAAACCCAACCCAGGCAAAAATGCCTTTTGAAAAGCGGTTGTATTCCGACACTTCTAAGATAGCATCCACCATCTGCCGTCTCATCAAACGAAAATCTCGAGCTCCATCAACCACCTCTACTTGACTGATTTTGTTCATCAAGGCATAAAAAAGTTTTGCAAAAAAACTCCGAATAGGAGGCTCACCATCACGATTGACACGACGTGTTCCGACACAATCCAGCTCTGCATCCGCATCTAACATGGTCTTCATTTCAATCAGCATACGTGGAGGATCTTGTAAATCAACATCCATGACTGTCACAAATTCACCAGTTGACTCCTTCAAACCTGCATAGAGAGCAGCTTCTTTGCCAAAATTGCGTGAAAAAGACAGGTATTTCACAGCTGGATCCTTGCTGGAAACTTCTCGTAAAACAGCAAGCGTCTGATCTTTAGAACCATCATTTACAAAAATATATTCAAATACCTCTCCCATTTCCAAACGCACGGCTTCCATGGCCTGATAAAAGATGGGAATAGAGGCTTCCTCATTGTAACATGGTACGATTACTGAGATCATTTTCTACCTTCTTTCTTTACTAAATCTGACCAGCCAAAGGCTGCCATAAAGACAATTTGAGGTAGGAATTGAAGCAAGTAGCGCGCCTTACCACCTTCAAAAATCATCAAAAAGAGAATACCACCAAACACCGTCAAGATAACAAATTGCCTTCTTTCATCTGGTACATAATGCGTAACAGAATACACCAAGCCAATCACCAACAAAATCCAACAAATTTGTTTCACAAGCTGATAGGCCTTAAAATTTTCCCCATCCTTTTCCAAGATCGTTTCTCGCACCCATTGGGCAAGCCCGTTATTTTGAGTAAGCGGATAGTGGGGAGAGATGTAGGTAGTTTTTTCCAATTCTGGACTACGATAAATCCAATTCAAGGTCCCGTCGTATAGGGTGTTGTTCAACTTGACCACCAAATGCTGGGCAAAGGTCCAAACAGTGTATTCTGACAAACGGCGCTTGATTTCTGCCCATTCATTTTTATTAGCAAACATTCCGTTGTTATAGACAGTATGCAGTTCTTCATCAATGTAGGTCAAAAGCCCTGCCTTCATGTCCTCTTGATCCGTTCCTGTATAGGTCAAACCAAGGTTGATAAAGGTCAACCAACTCTTGGCCAAGGCCTCATCTTGAATAATAACAACTTCCCTTTGCTCTTGTTCTATAATGGTTTTTCCACCGTAGAATAAACCAAAACTAATTAAAAAGAGAGAAAATGAGAGCATCAATTTCTTCCAATTGCCTTTTAACAACGAAACCATGAAGAAGGCAATAATGGAAATCGCAGCAGTTGGTCTAAAGGTAAAGGCTAGACTTGCTACTAGGCCCAAACCAAACATGTTCTTCCACGACACCGTCTCTGATTGCAGGGCTTTCAAAATCAAGTAAACCTGAAGCGCCAAAAAAGGCAAGCCCGCAACATCCGTGTAAGTTTGAATGACATAGGGAGAAAATCCCAACATCAACATGTAAAATGTAAAGGCCATATCCGCCAATTGTTGGTCTAGAAAGTCCTTACCGGCTCGATATAAAATGAGAGCTGTTGCATTCATACAGATAAAACCGATGGCTTCTAAAACCCAAATCGTCCACTCACCCAAAAGATTATAAAGCCAGCGCTCCGCTAAAAATAAAGACAAGTTGTTGGGATTGCGCGACAAATAACTCGAAACGGACAAGTCTGGCAAGATTTTTAGGGCACCATTCAAGACAACTGCCGCATCGGAACGGACCAGCAGGTTTGCTGAAAACAAGACCAGTAACTGAAACAGCAGAGCTACAACCATAACCCATGGCTTACGTGCCATCAGGTACCTCCAGCAGGCCTTGACCCAGTCACGTTTGCGAACAGCTAAAAAACCAAAAATCAGACTAGCCAATCCTGCAAGCAAAGAAAGGTTAAATAGAAAATATAGGGCTGTGCCCAACCAAAAAATAGTCAGCACTAGCATGCATTTTTGCAAAATGGAAAAGAAATATCTATACATGAAAAAAATTATACCATTTTCATGAATTTCTTCCCACTAATCATGCGCAGTTTTTCTTAATCTTGCCAATCCTCTTGATTTTGGCGGAATTTTTTCAAGAGACTGAGGCCGTCCGCGTTGATATACCCCTGCACTTTTGCCACCTTGATGAGCTCAGAATAATCGCAGAGCGTAACCAGTTTAACACCTGCATTATCAAAATTTCGGTCTGCCTTTGGAAGCTGGTAGGTGAAAATTGCCACCACACCAAGCACTTCTGCCCCTTCTCGTTCAGCAGCTGCAACGGCATCTAAAACAGAGCCACCGGTTGAAATCAAGTCTTCAATCACAACCATTTTTTGCCCTTTGACAATACGGCCCTCAACCTGATTACCTGCACCGTGCTCCTTTGCCTTGCTTCGAATGTAGGCAAATGGCAGGTTCATGCGGTCAGCCACAATCGCACCATGAGGAATTCCAGCTGTTGCAGTTCCTGCAATGACTTCGACCTCTGGAAATTCTGCCTTGATTGCTTGAACAAAACCATCTTCAATCAAGTTGCGTGTATCTGGATAGGACAAGGTGATGCGATTGTCTGTGTAGATAGGAGATTTGATGCCTGAAGCCCAAGTAAATGGCTTGTCGGGTTGCAAATAAACTGCTTTAATATCCAATAAGTGCGATGCGATTTTACTTGAAAGTGTCATAATTTTACTCCTTTTCTATATCATTTCGATCCATGAATCGAAATACTGTTCTAAAAAGTATGTTGCTTCTGTGATTTGTGTCAAACTAACCACTTCATCTGCTCCTGTCAGGACCCACTTGTCTTCATTATCATCTCGCCGATGAATGACAGCAGCCAGTCGACCTTCAAAGTGCGTCACTGCCTGCTCAACGGCTCTTGAAAGGACGTAGACATCCTGCTCTTCACCGTCACCAGCTATGAGGTTGGGAATGTAGCCGTAGTTAAGGGGATACACATTTCCCCAAGAATCTTGGTAGCCTAGCGGACGGTCAATCACTGCCTGATAAATCTTACTGGTCATGACCACTCCACTCCTGCTTGATAGCCTGATAGGCCTGAAGAGGATGATCCGCCTGCGTAATCGGACGGCCGACAACGATGTAGGAAGATCCGATTTGCGCCGCTTGTCCTGGAGTCATGACACGTTTTTGATCTCCGATGTCACTGCCACTTGGTCGAATGCCGGGTGTCAGACAGATGAAGTCTGGCTGGGTAACCTCTCTGATAAGACCAACTTCTTGAGCTGAACAGACGACACCGTCTAAACCGGCCCTGTCTGCTAACCGAGCGTAGTGGACAACGGACTCCTGCAAACTGGTCTGAATGTTCTGGTCGCTCTGCATTTGCTCCTCTGAAGTGGACGTCAACTGGGTCACCGCAATCAAGCGAGCCTGCTGCCCTAGTCCCCTCCGAGCCGCCTGCATCATCTCAAAGCCGCCTGCTGCGTGGACATTGGTCATATCGACACCCAGTGTCGCTAGTACCCGCATGGCCGACTCAACCGTATGTGGAATATCATGCAATTTCAAATCTAAAAATATCCGATGACCTAGTGACTTGATATAACGAATGACCGCTGGACCTTCCGCATAAAACAGCTCCATCCCAACCTTGACAAAGAGATGCTCATCTGCTGGAAACTGAGCTAGAAAGGCCTTGACCTCCTCTAAACTGGCAAAATCTAGGGCGATAATTGGGGATAATTCTCTCATAAGACCTCCAAAATTCAGACACAAAAACCCCTGCCAAATCAGCAAGGGTTGCACCAAAAGAGAGTGAGAGCCTAGACTCCGCCTCTATTTATCCTGTGACCCTTCTTCGCCTCTCTGGACTCAGTTAAAGGTTTTTAACTATTTCTATACTACTCTTTTATTTGGTGCTTGTCAATGATCAGCCCACCCCAGGTCAGACTGTACAAGTCGATGCAAACTTTCCAAACTCTCGATTCCATACGTATCCATCCTCACTGGTAGCTGATCAATAATCTTGGGACAGGCGAATGGATCTGTAAAATTGGCAGTCCCTACACCAATCGCTGACGCCCCAGCCATCATCATTTCAAGGGCAGCGTCAGCTGAATCAACACCCCCCATACCGATAATTGGCAAACGAGTTGTTTGTGCAACCTGTCGGATGAGTTTTAGAGCGACAGGAAAAATAGCTGGACCTGACATGCCACCTGTTCCATTCGCCAAAATCGGTTGTCTATTTTTGAGATGGAACCGCATGCCTACAAGGGTATTGATCATGGTGAGTCCTGCTGCACCAGCATCTTCAGCCGCCTTAGCAAGTTGGGTAATATCTGCCACACTTGGTGTTAACTTGACATAAATTGGAACAGATGCAGCATCTACCGCCGCCTTTACAGCTGCATAGGCCAATTCAGGAACTTGCCCAATCAGCAAGCCATTTTTGCCATGATCTACATTGGGACAGGAAATATTGAGTTCAATGGCTTTGACATTCGGAGCCTGTGAAATCTTTCCTGATACATAGGCATATTCGTCGTTAGAAAAACCAGCGACATTGGCAATAATTGGTAATGATGGATAGTGTTTAGCTAACCAGGGAAGCTTTTCAGCCAGGACCACATCCACTCCTGGATTTTGCAGACCGATGGCATTGAGCATACCTGCCGGTGTCTCTGCGACTCGAGGTGTTGGATTGCCATAGCGAGGATGTCGAGTCGTCGCTTTTATCATGATGGATCCAAGGCGATTTAAGTCATAAAATTCCGCAAATTCTTGCCCAAATCCAAAGCAGCCAGATGCGGGAATAATGGGATTTTTCAACTCTAAACCTGGTAAGGAAACAGTCAGTGGATTTTTCATGCTTTACCTCCTATAAGGACAGACTGCCAGTCTCAAAAACTGGCCCTTCTTTACACACTCGGACATTTTCATGGTTTTTCCCCTGCTTAGGCTTGACAACACAGGCATAGCAGGCTCCTGTGCCACATGCCATCCGCCCCTCAAGAGACAAATAAGCATGAGGATGGTCCTGAAAAGTCTTATCCAGATAAACTAACATCCCCGCTGCACCGCAAGAATAGATGGCTTGAAAGTCTTCTTTCAAGTTATCAATCACCTTTGCGACAGTTCCTTCCTGACCGTAACTTCCGTCATCAGTGGTCACCAATACATCACCATAAGCTGACAGTTCTTCTTCTAATATGACCGCATCCTTATGAGCAAATCCAATGACTGATAAAACGCGACATCCTTTTTGAGCAGCCTCTTTTGCGACTTGAACCAGAGGGGGAACACCAATCCCTCCTCCAACCAAAAGAACAGCTCTGCCTTTTTCCAAAAAGTCAGTCGGAAATCCCTTACCCAAGGGGCCCAGAACATTCAGGGTCTGTCCCACTGTCATTTTGGAGAAATAATCCGTCCCCCGTCCTTCCACTCGATAAATCAGGCGGCACTGTCTTGCTGCGGTGTCAATCTGTGAAATCGAAAGAGGTCTGCGGAGAACCATGGACTGGTCAGGAACTCGAATATGAACGAACTGGCCACAGGACATGCTCTTAACCATATCGCCTTCTAAGATGAGGGAAAAAATCCCTTTGGCAATCTCCTGCTGCGCAACAATCACTAAATCTTCTTTTAACGCCATCTGTACTCCTTTTCTATTTTCAGGGAAAACAGAAAGGTCGATAGAGAGAAAAAACCTTGCTGGCTAGCAAGGTTACACGAAAAAAGGCAGAATGTGCCTTCTTATTCCTGTTTCCTTCTTCGCCTCTCTGGACTCAGTTAAAGGTTTATTGTTGGCATTATACATTTTTCTTATATTTTTGTCAATTCATGGTACAATAGAATTATGAGAATACAACAGTTACACTACATTATCAAGATTGCCGAAACAGGCAGTATGAACGAAGCTTCTAAGCAGTTATTTATCACCCAGCCAAGCCTGTCTAATGCCGTACGAGACTTGGAAAGAGAGATGGGGATCAAGATTTTCTACCGCAATCCAAAAGGAATTACCTTGACCAAGGATGGTATGGAGTTTCTTTCCTATGCTCGTCAGGTGGTTGAACAGACTGAGCTATTAGAAGAACGCTATAAAAATCCTGGTGCCAAGCGGAAACTCTTTAGTGTCTCCTCTCAACACTACGCATTTGTAGTCAATGCCTTCGTCTCTCTCTTAAAAGAGACAGAGATGGAAGACTACGAGCTCTTCTTGCGGGAAACGCGGACTTGGGAAATTATCGATGACGTGAAAAACTTCCGTTCAGAGATTGGCGTGCTATTCCTCAATAATTTTAACCGGGATGTTCTTTTAAAACTCTTGGACGACAATCGCCTTAGCCACACTCATCTTTTTACTGCTCATCCTCATGTTTTTGTCAGTAAGACCAATCCGCTCGCTCAAAAAGAAGTCTTGACTTTGGAAGACTTGGTTGATTTTCCTTATCTCAGTTATGAGCAAGGTATTCACAATTCATTCTATTTTTCAGAAGAAATCCTCTCTCAAGAACACCATAAAAAGTCCATCGTCGTTTCTGACCGGGCGACTCTCTTTAATCTTTTGATTGGTTTGGATGGCTATACCATCGCAACTGGTATCCTTAATTCCAACCTAAATGGTGACAATATCGTGTCCATTCCACTTGATTACGACGACCAGATTGAGTTAGTCTATATCCAGCATGAAAAAACCATGCTGTCGGATATGGGTGAACGATTCATCAACTTCCTATTGGAGGAAGTCAAATTCGATTAACAAAATCGTTTTACTTGTTGTAATAACAAGGATGAAAGTATTTCTGTAACTTTTCTATACGAATTTACAGAAATCGCTTTCATTCTTTTTTTTTTTGTGCTATAATATACCTATCATATGTTAAAGGAGTGATGACATGGCACAAAATAAATTATTAGCTATGATTCTTGCTGGTGGACGAGGTACTCGTCTAGAGGGTTTGACAAAGAAAGTTGCCAAACCTGCTGTCGCATTCGGTGGTAAATACCGCATCATCGACTTCCCACTCAGTAACTGTGCAAACTCTGGTATTGATATCGTTGGTGTCTTGACCCAGTATGAACCAGTTTTGCTTAACTCTTATGTTGCCCAATCCCAACGTTGGGGATTGGATGTACAGGAATCTGGTGTCTTTGTCCTCCCACCGAGTGAAAAAATCGAAGGCTTTGGACTCTACAAAGGTACAGCTGATGCCATTACACAAAACATCGACTTTATCGACCTTCATGATCCTGAGTTTGTCTTGATTCTCTCTGGTGACCACATCTACAAGATGAATTACGATAAACTCCTTGATACACACGTTCAAAATAAGGCGGATGCAACCATTGCAGTCATTGAAGTCCCAATCAAAGAAGCATCTCGGTTCGGCATTATGAACACGGATGAAAATTACCGCATTGAAGAATTCGAAGAAAAACCAGAAAATCCAAAGAGCAACCTAGCTTCAATGGGTATCTATATCTTCACTTGGAAGACGTTGAAAAAATACCTACAAGAAGACGACAAATTGGACACTTCTTCTCACGATTTCGGACATGATATTATTCCTAAATACTTAGCAGATGGCCGCAAGTTGATTGCTCATCCATTCCGTGGCTACTGGAAAGACGTGGGTACAGTCAACAGTCTTTGGGAATCCAACATGGACTTGATTGATCATGCAGGAGACCTAGATTTGTCAGACCGTACTTGGCGTATTTATTCAGAGGACAAGGGTTCTCCTGCTCAAGTAATTGGTTCTTCTGCTACTGTCAAATCAGCCTATATCGACAAGGGTGCAATTATTGATGGCTTCGTAGAACACTCTGTGATTTCGACTGATGTTGAAGTTGAGCACGAAGCAATTGTTAAAAACTCTGTTCTCCTTCCAGGTGCTGTCGTTGGTGAAGGCGCCTCTCTAGACTATGTCATCGTCGCAGAAAATGTCAAAATCGCTGCAGGCGTTACTCTAGCTGGAACAGAAGACCAAATTCTCCTCATTGATAAGAATGTAACCAAGTAAGAAAGGAAGCTTATGTTAAGAAATACTCTCGGAATCGTCAATATCGAAGGAAACAATGTTCATTTTGGTGATGTCATGGACCACCGCGGCGTACAAGCTTTCGGTTTCTTGGGACGCTATCGTTTAATCGACTTCCCACTTTCAAACATGTCAAACTCTGGAATCACAGAATTCCAAGTCTATATGCCTGCAAAAATGCGGTCGACTATCCAGCACGTAGGAACTGGTAAGCATTACAATATCAACAGCAAACGTGGCTCACTGCGTCTTTTAAATAGTGCGACTGATCCAAATTCCGTTTACCAACACGATATCAATGCCTTTTCAGAAAACATCCACTACATTGAAAATTCAACCAAAGAGTACGTCCTCATTGCACCTTCTTACTTTATTTACAGCCAAGATTTTACAAAAGTAATGGCTGAGCATCAAGCAACAGGAGCAGACATTACCGTCTTGTATAAAAATGTATCGGATGCCAAGGAAAACTTTATTGGTTGTCAAACCTTGAAATTCGGTGACGATAAGCGAGTTATTGCCTTCGAAGAGAACCACGGCAAATACAAAAATCGTCCCGTTTCACTTGAAGCCTATATCATGAAACGCACTACCTTTATCGAGTTGATTACACGTGCCAACAAGGTGTCTTCCCTCTATTGGCTCAAAGATATTCTCCGCGATATGGTGGACCAGTACAAGATCATGGGCTATGCCCACCGTGACTTTGTTGCATGCATCAATACCGTTTCTTCTTACTTCAATACTCAGATTGAATTGATTGACCAAGACACGCGCAAACTCTTGTTTAAACACGATTGGCCAATCCACACACAAACAAGCGACAGTTCTCCAAGCCTTTATGGCCCACTCGCTGAAGTAAAACGTTGCTTGATTTCTAACGGTGCAAATATCAATGGTCAAGTCGAAAATTCTGTAATCGACCGGGATGTTGTCATCGAAGAAGGCGTTGTTGTCAAAAACTCCATCATCTTGAATGGTGTGACCATTAAGAGCGGCGCCAACATTGAGAATGCCATTATCGATAAATCAACCAAGATTATCCATCCAACAGATATCAAAGGAAGTACGACTTCACCTGCCTACTTAAAGGCTCACCAGATCATCTAGATAAGGAGTATCCATGACAAAAAAATCCGTTCTCTTTGTCGCATCTGAGGGACTGCCATTCATTAAAACAGGTGGCTTGGCCGATGTAATTGGTTCTCTACCAAAAGAGCTAGTTCATCAGGGCTTGGATATTCGTGTCGTCCTTCCACTCTATAAAAAAATCGCCATCAACAACCATGCTGATTTCGATTATGTTTCTAGTTTTGATGTACGGGCTGGCGATATCCAATCAATGGCCAATGTCTATAGCCAGGTAGTTGACGGAGTAACCTTTTACTTCATCGAACACCGTGATTTCTTTGAACGGGATGAACTATATGGTTATGACGATGATGCCATGCGCTTTGGCTTCTTCCAGCATGCGACTTGTCGACTCTTGGAAGCCCTTCACTTCTTCCCAGATGTTATCCATAGCCATGACTGGCATGCTGCGGCTATCCCCTTCCTCTGCCGAACTTTCTATAGTTACCGCGAAGAATTCTGCCGCATCAAACACGTCTTTACCATCCATAATCTTGCCTTCCAAGGTATTTTCCATAAACAGGCCCTTTGGTCTGCTTTGGGAATGAATTATAGTTACTATCTCGATGGCATTGCTCGCTTCCATGATGATTGTATCAGCTTTATGAAGCTTGGTATCCTCTATGCAGATAAGGTGACAACTGTTTCTGAGACCTATGCTCGTGAAATCCTGACCGAAGAATTCGGTGAAAATATGCAGCATGTGCTAGAACTTCGGCGCCATGACCTCGTCGGTATTGTCAACGGTATTGATTACGATAGTTGGGACAGTCAAACAGATAAACTCTTGGTTGCGAACTATGGTCTCGCTAACCTTTCCGATAAGAAAAAGAACAAACTCGCACTTCAAGCTCAATTTGGCTTGCCACAAGACGAAAATGTCATCTTGGTCGGAATCGTATCACGCTTGACCTGGCAAAAAGGATTCTATCTATTAACAGAAGTTCTTGGCCATCTCCTTCAGGCTCAGGTGCAGTTTGTTATTCTAGGAAATGGTGAAACAGACATTGAAAATGCCTTCCATCACTTCAAGCATGCCTATCCTGAAAAATTTGCCTTCTACCGTGGCTACAATGAGCCTCTTGCTCATCAAATCTATGCAGCAAGCGACCTCTTCTTGATGCCGTCTATGTTTGAACCATGTGGAATCAGTCAGCTCATTTCCATGCACTACGGAACCCTACCTTTAGTTCGTGAGACAGGCGGTTTGGTTGACACTGTAACCCCATACCACATCGAAACCAAGGAAGGAACAGGCTTTAGTTTCGGAGGTAAGAACGCCTACGACATGAAACAAGTCTATGATTTTGCCCTTGAAACGTATTATACTCGTCCTGCCGATTGGGAAACTATGGTCAAAGAAGCCATGACAAGAGACTTTTCTTGGCAGGCTTCCGCCCAAAAATATATTTGGCTCTACGAGGAAATTACAGCCTAGAGAACCTCTAATCGTTCATTTGAAAAAAGATAAACCTTCAACAATCACACTGGTTGTTGGAGGTTTTTAGAAAAAGTATAGCTATTAGAGCATTCCTCTGAACATTCAATTTCCAAATTCAAACAGGAAGTGGGATTCGTCTACTCACGCTTTCCCAAAATGACAAACTGCCAGCTAGGCTGGTTTTGTGAAAGGAGATATATGACCAATTTTAGTGATTTCGACCTCTACCTCATGCAGTCAGGTGAGCATAGCTCCCTCCATGATAAATTCGGTGCCCATTTTGTCAAAAAAGGGAACAAGATCTTGGGGATCCAGTTTACAGTCTATGCCCCAAATGCTGCCCAGGTATTTGTCATTGGAGATTTTAATGACTGGCAACGGACCCACCAGATGGAAAATCAGGGCCAAGGAATTTTCGGCCTCTACGTCCCAGATATTAAGTCCTTGGTATCCTATAAGTATCTATTGGTCACCCACCAGGGATGGGAACTATACAAGGCTGACCCTTTTGCGCGTTTTAGCCAACTGCGGCCAGATACTGCTTCCTTAACCTACAACAGCCGCTATAAATTTAAAGATGATGTCTGGATGTATGAGCGCGTTGATTACAACTTCAAAGAAGCCCCCGTCTCCATCTACGAGGTTCATTTAGGTTCATGGAAACAGAAATTTGCAAATAAAAACGAATCGGGGGCACCTGCAGAAGCCTTTTATTCCTACAAGAAAATCGCTCCGCTCTTGATTGACTATGTCAAAGAGAACGGCTATACCCATATCGAACTCATGCCTGTCATGGAACATCCACTTGATGCATCTTGGGGCTACCAGGTAACTGGCTATTTCAGTCCAACCAGTCGCTACGGAAAGCCTGATGAACTCAAATACTTGGTGGATCAATGTCATCAAGCTGGTATTGGTGTGATTCTAGACTGGGTTCCACTACATTTCTGCAAGGATGCTCATGGACTCTATCAGTTTGATGGCAGTTGGTTGTATGAATATCCAGAGGAACACGACCGTGAAAACCGTCAGTGGGGAACTGCCAATTTTGACTTAGGCAAGGGATTCACACGCTCCTTCCTCCTTTCCAATATCAAATATTGGCTCAAGGAGTTTCATTTTGATGGAATCCGTGTCGATGCCCTCTCCTACTTACTCTACTGGCGTGGAGAAACAGAAGAAAGTAAAATCAACCATTCCGCTGTTGAATTTATCAAAAGGGTCAATGCCCTCGTCCATCAAGAATTCAAGGGTGTTCTCATGATTGCGGAAGACTCATCCAGCTATCCGAGAGTTACTCATCCACTCGAACAAGGTGGTATCGGATTCGATATGAAATGGGACCTGGGTTGGATGAACGATACCCTAAAATTCATGGAGCGACCATCTATCTACCGCAAGCACCATTCTAATGAATTGACCTTCGGTATGTACTACAACCAAACCGAGCAATTTCTTTTGCCACTATCACACGATGAGGTGGTCCACGGAAAACTCTCCATCGTTGACAAGATGAATGGCAACTATGAAGATAAGTTCCACCTTGCCCGTGCCTATTACAGCTATTATTTTGCTCATCCAGGTAAAAAATTGCTCTTTATGGGCAATGAATGGGGCCATATCCGTGAATGGCATGAGTACACAGAAATGGACTGGACCTTGCTAGACTTCCCTGTTCACCAGTCCTTCCACCAGATGATGAAGGAACTAGCAACTTTCTATCGAGAACACGATGCCTTCTGGAAATACGACTACAAGGCTTATGAAAAAGGCTTCAACTGGGTTAAGATTGATCCTGAAGCCAATCTCTATGCTTTTTCTCGGACTAGTGATGAGCAAGAGATTCTAGTTGTCAATAATTTTAATGACCAAGACCTTTATGATGTTCAGCTTGATCTGCCTGCTGATAGGGAATACAAACTTGTATTCTCATCTAACGCTCTTCCAATCGAGCAATTTACCATCTATCCAGACCAAACTGGTGTTAAGTTGACCATCCCTCGTTTGACAACCTATTACTTGCAAGCCAAAGTAGCTCCTTTGACTGACAAATAAAAAAACTTGCCTGGCAAGTTTTTTTATTTTATTATTCTGAAACGGTGTAGGTTGCTGCTTCTTCTAAGAAGGTTTCAAACTCGCCTGAAGCAACGACTTCTTTGATAACAGCATCAATAGCTGCTTTCAAATCATCACTTCCTTTTGGCATAGCAATAACTTTTGAGTTCTCTTCCGTTGTTGGGAAGCTAATATTAGCAACCGCAAGATCAGAGTTCTGTGAAACATAACCAGCTGCAACAGGAGAGTCCATCAAAACTGCTTCTACTTGACCTGATTTCAATTCATTGACTGCTTCACCCATTAAAGTTAAAGATACGATATTTGCCATGCTCATCTCAGCTTTGGCATAGGTTTCCTGAGTTGAACCTTTTTGTACCGCAAGGTTTTTACCTGATAGAGCATCTAGACTAGTATAGCTGTCCAAGTTTGATTGTTGAATCAACAAGACATCTTCGATTTGATAGTAGCTTTCAGAGAAATCGAAAACCTGAGCTCTTTCTTCTGAATAAGAAAGACCTGCAATAGCAATATCTGCCTTACCTGATTGTACACTTGACAAGACATTGTCAAAACTCATAGATGAGATTTCAAGTTCAACACCCAACTCATCAGCGATTTTTTGTGCCAAGAGAATATCTGCTCCCACCACTTGGTTTTTTCCATCTACCAAGGTTTGGAATTCAAATGGTGCGTAGTCTGGGCTGGTTGCGACTACCAAGGTCCCTTTTTCTTGAATTTTTTCAAGAGTTGTTTGACTAGAATCAGTCGATGAAGAGCAAGCTGCCAAGCTAAAACCTGCTATCAATGTAGTAGCTGCAAGTAAAATTTTTTTAATTCCCATGATATCATAATCCTTTGTTTCTTTTTCTTCCCCCCTAGATCCAATCTCTTAGGGATGAGTCTATTGTAAATGAATTTTATTCACTTGTCAACAAATTTGTTGTATTTTTATTCAATTTTTTTGCATATTTTTGCAAATATTCAAGTTTTTCTGGATAAAAACCTGCAAAATTGCTTACTTTCTTCTTTTTTTTAGCTTTCTCTAGTAGGATTTCTTGCATAGAAAATTAGTATATTATATAATATACTTGCAAATACAAAAAAATATAAGGAGAAGACATGCTAGAAATCGAACTCAAACAATTCTTTAGACAGAAAAAACTTGTTTTCCTCATGTTTCTTCTAGGCGCTCTGCTTTTGGGCCAATCCCTTTATTTCTCCTACAACCATCAGGTAGCAAAAGAAGAAAAGGTTCAATACTACCAGCAATTCCTGTCCAGATTCGAGCATCTTGGGGATGAAATCGAGGCAGCCTACCAACAAGAGCTAATTGATGAGGCTAGCTATCAAGAGGAAAAAGAGTTTATTGAGGGCTATTTAGATACTTACAAAATGGAACTGGAAGCAGTTGAAAAGGAAGATTGGAATTATTTTTACACGAAAAATATTCAGAATCTCTTTAGAGATGGTGCTTATGTCTCCACGACCTATGATAGTTATGATATTCCTAGCCAGACGATTGAAAACACTGTTGCAGTTTCCCGCTATCTAAAAGAGCTCCAACTACCTACTGCCTTTCCTGTTGATTATTTCCTGACCGAATTTGATCAGTTTGAGACTGAGGCTGACAGGGAATTAATCTATCGACTGGGCAAGCAGGCTCTAAAAGGTACTAGTCATCAGATTTGGTTTAGCCTGAAAGGTTGGGGAATTCTCTACCTACTTCCACTTTTTCTTCTGCTCTTTGCTGATTTTTATACAAAAGATCAAACAGGGCTCAATCGGCAACGGCGCTTCCTAAAAACTGTGGGCTTGTCACCTCGAACCATCATTAGTCACAAGGCCCTTGCCTTTCTTGGACTCTTCCTTTTCTCTTATATAACTGTTTATACTCTTCACTATTCAATCATTTTTCTGGTAAATGGCGCCTCTAGCTGGTCCTACCCTATCACTCACTATATCTCAAATGGAATCGATACCTTTGTCCCTCATTCCCAGGTGGAGCTAATCATCAAGCCGATTTATCAGGCAGTTTTGATCAGTTTTGGGCTGGAACTTCTCTATCTCTTTTTAATCCTCGGTTTGGCTCAATTGGTGACACATGTGACAAAAAGTCCCTTGGCTGGCTGTCTATTGACCTTGGGTTTTGCCCTCGGAGGATCTTGGATCCAGCATCCTTTAAATCCTTTTGCCCTTTGGAATGCTGGCGCTATCGCAGATGGCAGCCTACTGGTTCATACCAATAACCAGCAATTCTCCTTCTCCCATGCCTACCTTGTTCTTTCTATTGCAAGTTGCTTGGTCTATGGACTACTCTATTTCAGTCTCACTCACGATACTAGGGAGGTTTAAATGATGAAATTAGCCATTCACAATCTATCAAAAACCTATGGAAAACGTAGCATTCTAGATCAATTGTCTCTAGAAATTGACCGACCAGGGATTTGGGCGCTGATCGGTCCAAACGGGGCAGGAAAAACAACCTTATTGGACTGCATCGCCAACCTCCAAACACCCGACCAAGGTAGCATTGATATTCTAGGACTGCCAAATACCGATCGAAAAATCTATCAAAAGTTTGCTTATTTACAAGACAACCGCATTCTCTACCCTGAATTAACTGGCTTAGAGCATTTAAAATTCGTGCAAAAGGCACAAGGATTGGATAAAGAACGAACTGCACAGGTCATTGAAGAAATCGGAATTGCAGACTATGTCCATCGACCTGTCAAATCCTACTCACTTGGTATGAAGCAACACCTCTTGCTAGCTCTTGGAATCATGATTGAGCCTGAACTGATTCTCTTGGATGAACCACTCAATGGACTCGACCCAGCCAGCTATATCCAAACCCGGAATTTACTGCTAAAAATGGCAAAAAATGGATCAACAATCATCGTCTCCTCTCATCACCTCAACGAAGTGGATCAACTGACTGACCAGCTCCTTTTTTTGAAAAATGGTAAATTAATCGAACGAAGCTTATCGACAGTAGGGCAGGTTTATCAAATTGATACTAGTGACAATCAGTTAGCTTTTCAAGCTCTTTCAAAGACTTTTCCCCTCTATCTGAAAGACAATCTGATACAAATCGATAGTCATGAAGTCAGTCTTGATCAGGTGATGCGGGCCCTGACAAGTCTCCCAATCCAATTACTCTCTATCCATCCTGTTCAAGGTCAAGCTGAGCGGCTCTATACAGAAATTTTCGGAGAGGAGAAAAAAGAATGAGCTTGTTTCCGTTTTTTCTACGACGTTTGCTGCGTCACCATATCCTGCTAATCTCCTTCTTAGCCATCAGTGGACTCGTTTTTGGGCTATCTTATCGCACCCTTTTTCAAGCCGACCAGTTGGCTCAGGAAGAACGACAAGAACTTATCCGTCTAAACAAGGAAAGTAGCCAAGCCCTCTTGCCAGAAAATCGAGCGAAGAAAGATTGGACAGCTGAGATGGAAAATCACTACCGAACAGTGATGCAATTATCTGCAGATTACCTAGAAAAAGAACACCTGGAAGGAAAAAGTCAAACGGTAGTCCGCCTACAATTGGAACTTTACAGGCAACTACTGACTTGGAAACAAGCAGGACAGCAAGTATACGGTTTTACCCTGAACCAACTTCAGGAAGAAACCTTCCTTCTCGGCGAACTGGTCAGCAGGAACAAAATCCATCGCTATCAGAAAGCTCCTAAAGATTTCTACTTGTTATTAAGCAATCTCTTTCCATCTCTTTATTACGTTTTCCCCTTGCTGCTTATTGCTCATGCCCTTTGGTTGGTCATTTCCGACCGCAAACACCACCGCAGTTTTTTAATCATGAATCAAATTAGCCCGGCATCCTACTCTACCCATCTCAGTTTGACCTGCTTGGGTCTAGGACTGGCTTGGTTCACTTGCTTATTGATAAGCTTATATATTTCTTCTCGTCTATTTTCCTTTAGCTTCCAACTGGACTATCCCATACTACAACCAGGCTTAACCAGCCAGCCTGTTTGGAAACAATTGATGGTATTCTCAGGTTATTTCTTTGCAATCTTGTTCAGCTCGACTTTGATAATCAAACTAGTGGCACAATGGCTACTTCATTCAAGAAAAAGCTAAGCTTCAGACCTCCCCTTCTACCACTCTAAAATTATCATTCTATCATCAAAAAACTCCTAGAATTCTAGGAGTTTTACTGTATATTGAACGCTTAGTGTTAAGATTTATTGCTGAATAGAAAGATCATATGCTTCTTGAACAAATTGATCCATTTTACCAGATTCAACTAAGTCTTTCACAATGGTATCAATTTTTTCCTTCAAGGCTTCACTTCCTTTTGGCATGGCAATAGCATAGGCATCTGAATAGCTACTTGTTACTTCGACATCAAGAAGCATTAAGTCATCATTTTTGGCAACATAGGCCATAGCAATTGGTTCTTCAAATACGACCGCATCTAATTGTTGCGACTTGAGCTGATTGACCAGCTCACCATTTGACGTTAGAGAGACGATGGTAGCTGAAGTAAATTTCTCTTTGGCTATTTGCTCTTGAATGGAACCTTTTTGTGTCCCAAAGCTGGCTGTTGCTAAGGAATCAAGATCGGTAAATTCATTCACATCCGACTTGTTGATGATAATTTTATTTGTCGAGGTGTAATAAGGGAGAGAGAAGTCGAATACCTTTGCCCGTTCCTCAGTGGCTGATATTCCAGAAATCGCAATATCTGCTTTTCCGTTTTGAACGCTGGTTAAGACATTATCAAAACTCATTGCTGAAAATTCAACTTCCACACCCAGTTCCTCACCGATAACCTTCGCCAATTCGATATCTGCTCCAACCAAGGTATCTTTTCCATCCACCAAGGTCTTAAATTCAAAAGGTGCAAATTCAGGACTCAAGGCCACAACCAGACTGCCTTTTTCCTCAATTTTTGACAGAGATGTGTCCTCAGTATCAGTTGCAGAACTCCCACAAGCTACCAAGGTCATAGCAGCTACTGCTGTAAAACTTGCCATTACAATCTTTTTCAAATTCATACTTATTCTCCTTCCATTCAAAAAACGTATATTTATACCCACTTCATTTGATAGCCCATCGGGCTTTAAAACCTATAATAACCATATTTTTCCACCGTTCTCATTAAAAGATGTTCTCAGTATAATTTATTTTTATACATTTGTCAACATGAAAGTGAATATTTATTCATTTTTTGTATCTTTTGAAAAAAATAAAAAAGAAACCGGTTTGAAACCTGTTTCTTAACGATAATTCTTATCCCACTCTCCCTTATCATCTTTTTGGGTATAAAAAAATTCCGACAAATCAGGGCTATCCATGACTTTGAGGACTTCAAGCAGGTCATAGGCTAGGTCCATGTTTGCCAGCTCTGCCTTGTCCACCCACAAAACCTCACCTTCTTCTGAGGAACGAATCTGCCCAGAAAAGTCAGTCGCCTTGTAGAGCAAGACCATGTAGCGATGACCATCCTGATCAGGCCAATGCTTAATACCAACTAGACGGGCCTTGTGAATGACCAAGCCAGTTTCTTCCTGAACCTCACGGACCACTGAATCGTGGAAATTTTCGCCTTCTTCAACGTGACCCTCTTATGTCAAGTAACTGACACTATTTATTTACTAGATTTCACACTAATTGTATCACAAATCAACCTATCAAGAAAGAGACTTGATACGATTCAAGTCTCCTCTTCAACTATTTATAGATAACTGTAAAAAATCCGAGGCAGTCAACAACTACTTTTTCAATGTGAGTGCTAACTATTTCTTTTGTTAACCTATCATTACTCAACAACTGAAATGTATTAACTTCTTTCAGCTGTTCTTCTAAATTCCTAACAGTTTTGTCTATTACCATTTTCTTAGTAATGTAATCCTCCCTAGTCATCAGGCTATCCTTGTAGTCTTGGAAAAAGGATAGTTTTTGTCTCTTTAATCGCTCAATCTCTCTAAGAACTCTAGTCTTAGAAGCAATTCGACGAGGCTTAACCACCTCTTGTCCAAGCTTCTCCTTGATTGATTGTTCTATCCTATCTACTCGGCAGGACTTCATTTTTTCACCTTGTCCTTTACAATAGCGACAGGAAAAATATTGGTAACCTTGATGATTGTAATGTCCAATTAAAGAATGGTCACAATGCTCGCAACGAATAAGACCTGTCAAAATACTAGGAATTTTCGTAGGCTGAGAGTTTTTTTTCTGGGTAACCTTCTTAGCTTTTAATCGAGCAACTTGTTCAAATAGTTCTGCCGAAATAATCGCTTCGTGATTATTCTCAATTCGCTCCCACTCTGATTCTGGTAGAAAAACATGCTTCCCCCTTATGTAGGTTCGAGTATTATAGAGATAAGTTCCCTTATAGGCTTCATTCTTCAAAATTTGAGCAACATTTATTACGCTCCATACATTTCTCTCTTGCTCTCTTGTTAGTCGGAGAGACTTTTCGTAACGTGCCTGACTAATTTGCATTTTTCGCTCTGCAGGGGTAATGACTTGTTCCTTATTCAAGATGCGAGCAATCTTTTGATAACTATTACCATCAAGGTACAAGGTAAAAATACGTCTAACAATTGGTGCAACTGCCTCATCAATGATAATCTTGAATCGGTCTTCTGGATCCTTGATATAGCCAAATGGTGGCAACCAACTCATGTTTTTTCCAGAGCGTTTCATGCTGTTCATCGCACTTTTAACTTTCTCTGAAACATCCTTGGCATAAAATTCATTAAGCAAATTCTTAAAGGGAACGTCAATCTCTACACCATTATTCTCTGAAGTCAGGCTATCATATTGGTCATTTAGGGCAACGAACCTCACACCTAGAAAGGGAAATATATTTTCCAGATAGTTCCCTAACTCCAGATAATCACGCATAAATCGTGAGAGGTCTTTAACAATAATATGACGAATCTCGCCAGATTTTACTCTGACCATCAATCTCTGAAAAGCAGGGCGATTGACGCTTGTCCCTGAGAAACCGTCATCCACAAATTCTTCCCGCAGAAAGTTTTGAAAATCAGACGAATTATCAAGAAAATGATGAAGCAAGTATCTTTGATTGACAATAGAATTGCTTTCATCAGTTCCAGCCTCATCGACAGATAGTCTAAGATATAAAGCCACTTTAGACATTGTCTGCACCTCCTATCTGACAGCGAAAAGTAATCGTTACTTGTTTATTCACGTCAACTTCGATGCGTTCAATAATTGCCTGTAATAGTTCTGAGGTTAGAGTCTCTGTTTCTTGGCATTGAGTTAGCGATTTTACCCAACTTATCTGCTTCTGATGTGCTTCTTCCAGTTGCCCGATAGCCGTCTCACAATGTCTTATTTCCTGTGATAGTGTCTCGATTTGGGCTTCCTTTCCGGATTTTTGAGTGAGATAGATTACTTTGTCCGTTCGTACCAAACTATATGAAGCATATAAGTCACTTATTTCTTCTCGTAATCGTAAGATAGCTTGTTGGTGTTGTCTTAATTGCCTATAATAAACCTTAATACAATCATCTTTTTTAGTTTTCAACTTAGACAGTAGCTGCTCAGCTATTCCTAAACGTTCGATTTCTGCTTGAAGCAACTCTGAGATTATTTTATCCAAAGCTATCTCACTAATATAAACCGTCTGTTTTTCAGATGTTTGAGGATCATAAACATAGTCCGTGAAGTAATAATAATCATAGTCAGATTTCTGATTTGAAAAGTGACGACAATAGCGATACATTTGCTTAGAATTTCCTTGAGCATAAATCAATCCCTTGTATCGATTAGTCGTCTTAGGCTGTGTCCTTTTTTTAATACTCCGTCTGCTCTGAAGATAGGCAACGATTTTATCATATTCTTCTCGAGTAATATAAGCTTCATGAGCGTATTCAAATCGAATATAATCCGTCTCCGTAAGAGTTTTATTGGCTTTACGCTGCACAAGATGTCCCTGGTAAACAGGACTTTGGATTAAACGAAGGATAGTCGAATTTCTCCACTCTGTTCGATCACCTTCGCTACGATAGAGTTGTCCAGTTCGCCTATATACGGTTGGAACTGCAACTCTAGCTTTATTGAGATATGCCGTTACTTTACTAATGGATTTTCCTTGGGCTAAAATATCGAAAGCTGTTCTTAAAATCGGCTTTACAAGAGAGTCTATCATCAGTTTGACACCATGTTCTTGTTTGTCCAACTGATACCCATAGGGGGCAAAACTTCCAATAAAATAGCCATGACTAGCTTGGTAAATATGGCTAGCTGTCACTTTCTTTGAAATATCCTTAGAATAAAGGTCGTTAACCAAATTCTTGATTTCTACCTCAAACGACTTCTTTTCTTCAAATCCGTTAAGGGTATCAAGGTTATCATTGATAGAGATGAAACGAACACCCAAGAAAGGGAAAACTTTATCAATAAGACGCCCCATCTCAATATAATCCCTACCTAGACGTGATAAGTCTCTAATCAGAATACAATTGATAAGGCCCTTTTTGACATCTTCCATCATTTCTTGAAAGGCAGGGCGATTAAACTTCGTGCCTGAATACTCATAGTCAGTATATGTCTTAACAACCATTAAGCCCTTATCTTTGGCGAATGTTCTCGCCAAGCTTTCTTGTGTCTCTAATGACTGTGATTTATTTCTCCAAGTTTCTGTTCTTTCCTTCGATAATCTAATGTAAATACCAGTTCGATAAGTTGTAACCTGAATGGTCTCTGTTTCTTCTGTACGGTAGCGGTTCTTCGTGCGAGCCATCAAACCACCTCCGTTTCCAGATGTGAAAACTGTTGGAGCATATCCATCTCTTTCATATCATGAATGACTAGCGTAATCTCATGGTCTTCTCCAATATCAATCCGATCTAAGAGAGAAACCAATGTCAAGCGGTTTAAGTAGTCTGTGTCTCTCAACTCACTTAACTGCTTCAACCAAGCTTCCTTATCTTGAAGCTTATGATAGAGTTCCTGAGCCAATCCTTTTTTAAGAGCAATGGTTTCTTCAACCTGCTTCAGCTTTTGGCGATAATGTCGCTGAAATTCCTGATACTCCGACTCATTGATAAGACCATCATCTAGGTCCACATACAGGGAGTGGAGTAATCGCTCATACTTCTTTCGTTCGGTCACTAGTAGCGTAAAGTCAATTTCAAGAAATGACTCTTCTGACAGATAGTCAGGGATACGTTCAATCAGATAGGACTTCCACTCTAGGTGTTGAGCTATCAAGGTTGAAATGACTTCCAGTAGACTATCGTGCTTAATAGCGTGACGGCTACAACCTTGTCCCTTGTTGTATGTACTACAAATGTACTGATTAGTCTCTGTTTGCTTGTAACGGACTTTTCGCTGTATCATCTGCGATTGACAGTCTTTACAAAAGAGTAAGCCTACAAACAAGGAAGGCTGACCTTTTCCATTCTTGACATCTCTAAGTAATAAGCGATTGGCAATCTCAAAGGTGCTTTCAGATACAATACCTTCATGTGTGTTATCTACCCGCACCCAGTCATCTGGACTGACCTTTAGAGACTGTTGCGATTTGTAATTCAGTTTCGTATGTTTTCCCTGCTCCAAAGTCCCTGTATAAACTCTATTGACCAGAATACGATTAACCAATTTGGCACTCCACTGATTAGAGGTACCATAAAATCCCTTGTAATTTTCTTGACAAGATTTCTTATGTTGAAGTGGGGTTGCGATGCCAGCTTGATTAAGATAAGTAGCAATCCTATTTGAAGAATACCCCTCTAGCTTGAGCGTAAAGATTTTTTCAATGATAGGACGAATACTCTCATCCACTACTAGGTGGTTCCTCTCGTTATCGTCTTTGCAATAACCGTAAGGAGCAAATGCTCCTATAAATTCTCCGTTCTGGCGCTTAGCCTTTTGTGTGCTACGGACTTTCATGGAAATATCCCGACAGTAGCTATCATTGATAAGACTTTTAATCGGCAGAACTAGGTGTGTTTCATTTGTATCCGCAGTCAAGCTATCATAATGATCATTGACCGAGATAAACCTCACACCAATAGAAGGGAAGATCCTTTGAATATACTTCCCAGTCTCAATATAGTCTCGCCCAAACCGAGATAAGTCTTTGACGATAATTGTATCTATCCTTTTCTCATTAACCATTGTCATCATGCGGTTGAAATCAGGACGATTAAAGGTTAAACCACTAATACCATCATCTACAAATTCTTCTAAAATGATAAGGTCATGCTTTTCAGCGTAGTCTCTTAAAAGTGAACGCTGATTGACAATGGAGTTACTTTCGATATTATCTCCATCATCTCGTGATAGGCGTAAATAAATACAGGCTTGTGTCATTGTTTTCTCCTTAATCGATATTCTTAGGTGCGGATCGATCAAGGATTAAAGTTCTACCATTCTATTTTACATAATGTACTGTTAATTGTCCGCTAAAAGTTTATATTTTCTCTAACTTTTTGCCAAGTAAATCATCTAAAATATCCGTTAGACTTAGTGGCTTATCGGTAATCTTTACCGTTACCTTGTAGCCTTCAATGACCACCTGCGATGTCTCATTTTCTGTTGTTGTTTTTGTCATACTATATTATTCCTTAAATTTAAAATAATGACCTCAGTGGGAATGACTGGTTAGGTCATACATGGGAATCTCACCCGCTGTCCTTTATCGCTGGCAGCCTGAACGTGCAGAAGTATCATTGTCCTTAGTTTGTATCTTGGCAAATAGATTACCATTCTATTTTATAGCTGATTATTGTCGCTCATATCATGGCGAACCAGACTAAACTGCTCAACAAATAAGAAAGTCCCACCTTGGTCTATTCAGTTGTCAAAGGACAAAGGATTATTAATAATTAGATTTTTCCATTTCTAAAATATAATCTGTAGTTACATCATACAATCTCGCTAATTGCTTTAGATATAGAGTAGGCACATCCTGTCTCCCACTCTCTATTCTGGAATAAGCCGATTGTGAACAGTGAAGATACATAGCAATCTGATTTTGAGATAAATCGTTATCCTCTCTTAAATTCTTTAATCTAATATACATTATCAATCCTCTTACTAATATTGTAAGTGAGCGATAATCAAATTAACTAATTTATGCAAAATATGCATGAATTAATTTTAAATAAAATATTAATCGTGGTGCTAGTTAATCTCAAAATAAATAAAAAGCCCAAAAGGACTATACTGTAAGTGCCGAAACAAACAGGAGGTAGTCCAAATGAGCCACTTACAGTATACCGCTAAATCCCATCACTTACAATGGAATTTGAAGCAATTATCAAAAATTTGCCATCAGCTCTATCGTGATTATTGTCTAGATGGCTTAAAACACCGTCGTAACATTAGCTTGTCCGAGGTCTCAGACGAATCTCTATTAGTCTTGCTTCTTTTGCACGCTGAACTAGGGATTAAGTCACAACGGCATTTCTACCGTATCTGCCAACTCTTTCCTTGCGGCCAACTTCTTGAAAGAAGTCGCTTTAATCGACGAGCAAGACAATTAATTTGGTTAGTTCAAGTCATTAGACAAGCAATGAATACTCAAATCTCACCTGGTTCCATTGTTATTATAGATAGCTTTCCCTTGCCACTTTGCCAACCTGTTCGTAACTATAGAACACGTATTTTTAACGACTCAGCAGATATTGGCTACAATGCTTCCAAACATCTGTGGTTCTATGGATTCAAAGTACACATGTTGGTAACTTTATCAGGCTATATTCTGAATTATGTTGTGACACCTGCATCAGTCCATGATAGTAGGGCAGTTGATGACTTACTAGAAAATTGCCGACAACCTTATATTTTGGCAGATTTAGGCTATCTTAGTAAGGAACTTAAAGATCATTTGATCTTAAAAGGCTATCATCTATGGACTCCCTAACGCCAAAATATGGCAGGAGCTAAACAACATAATCATTGGAAATTGATGGCTATGAGACGAACCATTGAGACTTGCTTCTCAGAGATTTGCGGTCTTTTTGATATAGAACACACACTGACTAGAGGTTTAGCAGGTCTGCGGTTAAGGCTGGAGCAAATTATACTGGCTTACAATCTGAGATACTTCAAGATTAACTAGCACCATGAGTAAAATATTGAGTAAGTTGCTATTGTAGTATAATAGTAACTATACTTAATTTTTTTCCACTATAAACCTTTGGCAATAGTCTAAATATTTAAAAGAAAGTAAGTAATCTTTCTTGGCAATTTCTATTCCATGAACTAGAATAATTCAATTTTTATTGAAAAAAATCATTTAAAACATATTTTATCTTATGACACCTCGACCAAAAATCAGATAGTTTTTAAATTAAGTTCTTACTATTTAAGGATAAGTCATTACTATATCAATTTTAGAAAAACTGCGAGATACGGTGTAATTTTATAAAGAAAAAGCAACGGCATCAAATCCGTTGCTTTGTTTAATAGAGTTTGGCACAAACTATAAACTCTTCTCTTTTATGATATATATTGGTCTTCTCTTAGTTTCTAAAAATATTTTTGATAAGTATTTACCAATTATTCCAAGTGCCATCAACTGCAATCCACCTAAAAATAAAATAACTGTAACAAGACTAGCCCAACCAGATACACTTCCGTCAATTGTTAGCTTTCTCACAACAACAAACAAAACACCTATTAAAGATAAGATAAAGGAAAATGTCCCGGCCCAGAATGCAATATTTAAAGGCGCCTCAGAAAAATTAACAAGACCCTCCAACGAGTAACGAAGTAAACCCCAAAAACTCCAAGAAGTTTTTCCTGCTACACGTCCTCTATTTTCATAAGGCAAATAGGTAACATTATATCCAACCCAGGAAAAAATACCTTTAGAAAAACGATTAACTTCATTAAATTCTAGGATACTGTCGACAACCTGCCGAGTCATAAGACTAAAATCACGAACTCCATCAACTAATTTCGTATCAGATACAACATTTATCAACTTATAAAAAAGTTTTGCGAACAACGATCTAATAATCGGCTCACCTCTGCGATCAATTCTTTTAGTTCTAACTATATCAAAACCATGTTGGATTATTCGGTACATATCAGTCAACATTTCTGGTGGATCTTGAAGGTCTGCGTCCATTATCGCTACAAAATCACCTTTTGCTTCTTTTAAACCTGCTAAGAGCGCTGCTTCTTTCCCAAAATTACGAGAAAATGAAAGATAGTGGACATTTTCAAACTTATCGGAAATTTTTCTAAGAACATCTAGAGTTTTATCTTTGGAACCATCGTTAACAAATATATAATTAAATTGCAAGTTTTCTTTCAACTGTTTTTCTACTAATTTTGTTGTAGTTATGAAAGAAGGTATTGTCTCCTCCTCATTATAACACGGAATAATTATTGAAAGTTCTTGTTTCGACATATTAACTCCTTAGGCAAATTATCATTTTTTTTAACAAGATAACTACTATCAGTAACCATGTCAAAAAAGTTATAACTAAAAATATTGTAAACTCCCTTGGTATTTTATATGAAAGGGTTATGCGATTTTCCTTATAAGGAATTTGACCAATTTTTGGTGTACCTATTTGACTCAAAGATATTTGATCGTGTGGTATTATTTTTTCATTTATTTCTAAAATGGTATTTTTGTAAACGATGATTGGTAATTCTACTTCCTTGTCTGCATTTGCCGTCCACTCAATAATCAGTTTCCCATCCTTAATAGATTTTTTTATTTTTTTCTGATAAGCAATCTTTTCTAAGTACATGTCATAGTAATTAATATTCTCATCTTTTTCACCATAGAGTGGTAGATAATCGGGAGTTCCCTTGGCAACCATATTCAGAGCTTTCTCCTTATTAGCATCATAAAATGACTTTTTGATATTAGCACTATCGCTCAAAAAATGTACTTTATACTTTGAGGGCATGAAATTACTGTTAGAATCCCAATTATTCGTGGTAATAGCAACTAAGGTAAGTGTTTGAAGTAAGGATAATGCAAGGAATGAAATGAGAAGCATTTTTTTATGATATATAAGGAGTTGCTTAGATTGAACCAATTTTAGAAAAAGATAAATAATAATAATAGAAACAGGTACAAAAAATCTGAACGGATATTGAATTAACTCTGCGAAAGGATTTTTTATCTTTACCAAATAAGACCATGGTATTAAACTAGATGATAGCACTAAAAACGCCGTCATAACCCAAAACCATATTTTTATCTCTGCATTATTTATCCTCTTCCATTTTAAAAAAAATATATGATAAATTGCTACTAACATGAAAAACAGAATCGCAGGATTTAATAGCCAATAATAGCTATTTTGATTAATAGTATTCAAACTCATATTAATATTGACAATTGGAGGTATTAGACGATTACCTTTTAATACAATAAAATAACTACCCCAAATATTCAACGTTAAGCAGAAGAACAGACATATTTCAATAAACAAATCCTTTAAAAAGACTATTTTTTTATTATTTTTCAAAAAAATATAAATAAAAAATGGAATATACATCAGTATTAAAATGAATGCTGACAACATATGGATTTGTGATACTAAGGCTGTTAAGATTCCCAAATACCACTTTGGTATTTTCTTTGTTTGATAAAACTTAAACAATATGCTCAATGCTAGAGGAAGTAAGGCAGCTCCCCAAGAGGTAAACCCCTGCCTAATTATCCAATATTGAATAGAATAAGTTGATAAATATAATATAGCTCCAATAAGTGTATACTTCCTTTCCAACTTAGCTTTTGTTAAAAAAATATACATGGAAAATCCTGCTAAGTTATACAAACAGAAATTGGAAAATAACTGATATGTAAACCAATTCCTACTGATTAAAACTAATATTCCTTGAAAATAAGCAAAAAAAGGACCATATAAGGCATTAACAATACGACCAGATTCTTGAAAGCCATATAATGAAATAAAATAATGAAAATCTAGATTTTTGAATTGTTGAGACGTGTCATAAAATCGATTGAAATGAAATATTGAGTCCGAACCTAAAATCATTTTTCCTGATATAATTTGAGGTAAACAAAGAATGAGGGAGGCTAAGCCTATTAAAAAAAATGAGTGTAGATATTTATTATTTGTTTTCGAAGTCAATCATAATTCTCCTTGGAATTTATTAAATAACAGAAGAGCATATTAGTATATTCAATATTTTTTAAATTATGAGTCTAAAAAAGAATTTATAAAAATACAAATATATATACACTACCAAAAAGTTAACGGATTCATAGTCTAAAAGGATGATGATTATTTGCCTGTACTTAGCATAATAAAAATCTAAAAGCCGATTTTATCGGCTTTTAAGGTACAATACAAAAATTAAATATTACTATGCAGAAATCCAAGTATCTGTGTGACCGTAAGTGCGTCTATGTTCATTCATTGCAGTATTGGCTGTGTCGAAGAAAGCATGCCAAGAACTAACAAAAGTATTACCAGCCCATTTGCTATGGTACGTATGCTTACATTTCCAACGATATCCACCCACTACTTCTGAACTTTGTTTAATTGATAATTTTTTCATGATTGCCTCCTTTATAAGCAAAAAATGTAATTAACAATAGATTGTATTGTACTTTAAATTGATGATAACATAATTAAGGCAGAAAAGCAATAATTTAATTGAAAGCGCTTAATTTTTTTACGTTTTCTATCACACAACGTTAAACAAATAATGTATAATAGTTATATAGTATAAGATTGGGGAGATTATTTTATGTTTAAAAAATTGAAAACTAGAAAAATATTACTTGAATTACTAATATTATTAAGTTTAATTTTTTCGTGGAGCATATTAGAAGGAAATGTGAGGTTGAACTATTATCTTGAGACTATTATTGGTAACAAGATAGGGATTGCTCAAAATTTTAATACAATTGCATCAGACATAAACGCAGGTAAAGTTATTATAAGAACTTATCCAGATAAAGATACTTTAGATCAAATAAGTAATTTCCCTGAAGTTGAATACATGAGTGTAAGTACACCTGCATATGTTGTACAAGATAACCTGAGCGAAAACGATCCTTTAAAACATATAAAATTTATTGGAGGTAATCAGCCATTTCCATATGACTTGTTTATCGAAAAAATACTTTTAATAGATGGTAGGGTATTTAATCAGCAAGAAATAACTCAAGAATCAAATGTAGCATTAATATCCGAGAATTTTGCCAGGAAAAATAATTTAAAAATTGGAGATAGTTATAATATAAAAGCTATCGGTAATCGCTTTGAACACGAACACGAACACGAGCATGACTCTACCGATCATGATGACATTATATTAATTCCAATTGAAATTATTGGTATTTTTAAAGCTAATACTACTTCCTTGGTAAGTCAAGATTCTAAAGAATCACAATTTTATACTAACTTACTATCAACAAATATTTATATTACAAATAATTATGCAAAAATAATTAATTCAAAATTATTAGCTAAACAAATTGAAACATCTCCTGCTGAGTTTGAAAATATAAAAGATTTTTATGGAAACACTATTACAGATAATGATAAACTTTTAAAACATCTAGAGTCATTTCAAACCTATGAAATCAGTATTGTTCCTAAAAATAATAGAGCAACAAATAGTATAAAAGACAAACTTGCATCGAAATTAAAACTATTCCCATATGTTAAAGTATTATATAGTCTGGAGAGATATGATGTCTATCAAATTTTTCCTCAAATAACTATTTCAATCGTAGTTATTTCATTTATATCATTGGTTATTTACTATGTCTATTCATTTTCAAACATAAGAAATAACAAACAGTTTATAAAACATCATATTTTATCTATCATGCTATCCTTTGTTTTAGGGATAGGACTATCAAATTATTGTTCCAATATCTATATAAACTATATTAGCCAATACTCTCCAAAATTTCCTATCCAAGACGACATTCCTATATATAATAATTTAGATAAAATAAAGCTAACAACCATTAATATAATAGAATTACGCTCTGTTCCAATGGTACATGAATTTTTGGTTTATTTATCCTTGATTTTTATTGCACTTATTTTATCATTCCTTATATATAAACTCAAAAAATATAGAGATAAGAAATACGTGAGGTTAACATGATTTACAAAAAATTTCTTCAATATGATGAGTTAGACTGTGCTGCAGCTGCTCTTTCGACCGTTTTAAGTAGATTTAAAAATAAAGTATCATTACATGAAGTAAAAAAAAGAATGCATAGAGGAGCATATGGTTCATCCATTCAAGATATAATCGAAACCTCTAATATATTTGGTGTTTATGCTGAAGGGCTTCAAGGTAATTTGGAAGAACTAATACAGGCTATAAAGAAGAAAGAAATAAAATTTCCTTTTATTGCACATATTAATAAGGGCGAAGGACTTACACATTTTATAGTAATAAAAAATATTTTCAATAGCAAAGTATTTATATTTGACCCTAGTTCAGGTGATAAACAACTAAATATTAATGAATTTAATGATTTATGGACAGGAAACATTGTAGCGTTTGATCCAAAATCTCAGAAATTCAAAATCTATGCTAGAACAAGCATTAAAGATACATTAAGTTTAATATACCCGTATAGAAGAGTTTTATATGTTGCTTCTACACTAATTTTTGGTGTTTCTGTCTTTTCAATTATAAGTGCAAAAGCATATCAAGTAATTATTGATAATTTCATTCACATTGGAAATAATAATAGTATTACAGTTTTTAATTCAATACTAATAGAAAAAAATATTTTCTTCTCAATGTTGGTAGGCTTCTATTTCTTTAAAAATATTATATCCTATATAACCTCAAATTTGCTTACTAAAATTGACATAAAAATTCAATTACTATTACAAAATGAATTTTTTGAAAAGTTCATCTCATTACCTTCACAATTTATCAAATCAAAAAAAGTAGGTGACTCATTAACAAGACTTGATGATATAAATTCTTTAAGTGGTTTTATCTCTAAAGTTATTACAACATTTTTATCAGATATTATTATGATTATTGTTATTGGAACGACATTGATTAATATTCGGGTAGATTTATTTCTGATTGTAATCATAATTTGTCTTCTCTATCTTATCACTTGTTTATATATGATTCCGAAATTTTCTCAAAAGCAAAGAGAAACAATGGAGTATGAAGCTAGAGTAATAACCAAATTTAGTGAAAGTATAGATATATTTGAACTTATAAAAGTTCAAATACTTGAAAAAAATTATTTACAAAAATTGTCAATAGCTACTAAAAAACTTATGGATATTAGAAGAGTTGCCAATTTACTAGAAAATCAGTTTAATTTTATAACCACTAACATAAAAGAACTAGGTATGTTGTTGATTACCTGGTTCGGCATAGGTCTAATTCAATCGAATAGACTTTCTTTAGGAAACATGATAGTTTTCCAAAATTTAACCGGTATGTTTCTTTCCTCTATAGCAAGCTTGTTTATTTTACAAAAAGAGCATCAACAATTTGTAGTATCTTTTGAACGACTTTTAGAATATAAAGAAGTAGAATCTGAGAACTATGGACAAAACCAACAATTGGATAGTTATAATATAAAAATTAATAACCTGACTTTTTCTTATGGTTCCAAAAATCTAATAAATAATTTATCTGTTCAATTTAACGAAGGCGATAAAATATTTATAAAAGGACCTAATGGAAGCGGAAAAAGTACATTTGCTAAAATTTTAATAAAATTAATTGATAATTATCAAGGTGAAATTTACTTAGATGGTAAAAATTATCAAAAATTATCAGTAGATACCATAAGGAACACCATCGGTTACTCATCATCTGAAAATAAAGTTTTCTCTGGTTCCTTGTATGACAATCTATTTGTTAACGGAAACTCATCTGAACAAACCAAACTATTTAATAAAATGGTAAGATCAGGGATATTCGAAAATCTTCTTAAAAATTTAGACTACGGTTTTGAAACTAGTATATATGAAAATGGTAGCAATCTATCTGAAGGACAAAAACAAATTATTTCATTTTGCAGAACGATATTGAGTAGTAGGAAAATATTAATTTTCGACGAAGGCTTCTCCAATATAGATTCTGACACAGAAAATAAGTTATTAAAATTTATGTTTGAAAATCTCAAAGATAATATATTATTGTTTATTGATCATGGGAATAAAGTCGCTGATGTATGTGATTTCATACTCGATATCGAGACAGGTAAACTAGTACGTAAAGAAAGGGAAAGCTAATATGATGAAATTATTGATTATTTTACTTGCTATATTCACTTTTACTGGCTGTTCAAGTCAAAAATCAAATGACAAACCAACCTCATATGATGGTGACTACTCTTCTTATGCCGCAATTTTGGAGGGTAATGACGAGATTTCATTTACTATAGAAAATGGTAATGTAAAAGGAAAAGCAGCTACTGGTGTAGTTGATGAAAGAACTATGACTTTCACAGATAAGGATCAGCTAAAATCAACTTTTACTTATGATAAAGGGGAGTTGATAATAAAAAAATCAGAAAGTGTAGTAGCTTATCGAAAAAATTCTCCGGCATATAATTACATTAATGAAGTTTATGCAAAATACTACCAAGAGATAGAGCCTCAGTTGATTAAGATAATAAATCAAAATTATCTGCAATTCCTTGAAGGAAACTATATAAATCAATATCCTGATTTAGAGGTGAAGCAAATAGTTATTGATGATAATCAATTCTTAATTCAATACATTAACAGTAAACCAAACAAATACATAGACTTCATTTTTGATAGTGTTACAATTGATGAACCAAATTGGGATAAGGACCAAATCTTAAGTATTGATAAAACTTTATTGAAAACTTACGAAAATTGTTCAACTATTGAAGATATAATGGCAATTACTAATTTTGATATGAAATTAACAGGTCACGATAAAGAGGGTGAACGCTATAAAATTATTGTATCATATAATAATGGAAGTAGAAATATCGTTTTACAAAAGCAAGGTGATTCAAAGAATAATTGGATTGACAGTGATTTTGATTACATAAAGTAGATTATTATATATAAAGCTGAGTCTCAAAAAATATCTTAGCCCGCCTAAAATTGAAAATATGAAACCAAAAACTAACAAATGGAGTCTATGAAAATTTAAAGAGTCCGTTTGTTAATTTTTCTATCCATCTAGTTGGTGACTAAAGTGGAATAGTTTCATTAAATTTAATCTCAACATTCCTATTATTTATACCAATATTATCTAAAATTTCACTAAAATTTTCTAATTTTTTAACTAGATATTCATATTCATCTATGCACTTACTAAGTTCATTTTGAAAAACTTCAATCTCTTTCTCAACTTCTTCTAGTTTTATAGCTGCAGTAAGATTCATCTTGGAATAATCATATCTGGCCAAGCGGCGGTTCTCTATATCGTTGTTGTTCAGATTAAGCAAGACTTCCGCAACCTTGTTGAGATGAGCTATATGATCCTGCAACTCTGTAATGGTTAAATCTAATTGAGCAATATCCTTAATAATCTCATCTTTAACCTCTTGATAAGACTTATTCTCCGTATCCAAGTCAATAAGGAGATTTATCTCTTCAATCTTTTTCTTAAGTGTATCAATGGTTGGTCGTCTTCTTGGAATACTCTTGCTATCATTGGTTAACTGACGAATGAGTTCACGCCCTCGCATATAGCGATTGAGTTCGGACGCCTCCTTGTTGTAAATGAAGAATTGTGCGGTCTCACGGATAAAAACATAGTAGTGTTTGCCACTCTCTGTCTCTTTAATATCTAAATTACGGTTTGGGATAAAGACCAAGCCGTCTTTTTTTACGCCATAATTCATCCTAATAAAAAGACCGTCTTTAACTAATTTATCAATCTGATGGTCAGCTAAAACAACCTCAAACTCCTGAACCTGGTCTCGTTTCTCCTTAAATGCTTGATAGGCCTCTTGTAAGTCTTCATAAGCTAGCCTGTCCTTATCTTGCTCCTCACAGTATCCCTCAAAGTCAAAAATAAGTTGCGACTGGTCAATAGCAGGAACTTCACCGCGTTTCTCAAAATAGCTCTCGAAAAATTGAACATCATAGATATTTGTAGAACTAAGTTTTTGATTATTGACTGTAATGCTATGGCCATTTTCTGTTAGAGTAAAAGCCACATGCTTTTGTTTCATCGAAATAGTGAGGTTGAGTTTTTGTGCAAATTCCAAAAGCTGTGAAAGGTCACAAACTCTGGGTAAGAGGAAATCCAAGCGTTTCTCAATCGCTCGCTTGGCAAATTGCTCTCGAAAATATTCCTCGGTATAGGGTTGACGCTTATCTAACTGCTTGCCTCGGATGATTTGCTTCATAGGCATATCTGTCATCAAAAATCGAGCATGCTTTCTTGAAAAATCAATCTGAGCATTCAAGGCTTCTGCCTTAGATATAAAGTCACCAAAGTTCTTACTATTCTCCATCAGAAAATAAAGACGTTGCTTCAACTCAAATTTGTGATTACTCTTGCGATAGGTCACAAACTTCTCATGAGAATAGCGGTTCGGTGTGATAATTTTGGCACCTGCTTCTTTGGCAAGGCGGTCAGAAATCATCCGTAAATTTCTCTCCTGGGCATAATCCCATTTGAGTTTCTTATGAGAATTGAGGTCAACTGAATTGATGAGGATATGATTATGCAGGTGATGTTTGTCTGTATGGGTCGTCACAATAAAGCGAAAGTTTCCTCCAGTCAACTCCTTTACCGTCTCATAACCAATACGATTGATTTCTTCAGGTGTTAAATTATCTTCGGGCGAGAATGACTGGATAAGATGATGAGCATGAATTTTAGTTTGCTTGACCTGTTGTCGGTCATTTCTAGAATTGTAAAGCCTATCATTATTGACAAGATTAGCCTGATACATCTCAACTATTTCTTCGTAATTTGGGAAGTCTAGGTAGTTGCTCATTCCAAAATCTGAAACCAATTTGAGTTGGTCAGTCTTATCTGGATTCAGAATATACTTGATAAGACTTTTACGGTATTTGTTGCCATGAACAGCAAAATGCTTAGTGACTACCATAAAATGCCCTCAACTTTTGGCACTTGACATCGAAGTCCTTATCGACTTCCGCAATCAGTTGACCTATGCCAGATTTCAGATTATCTCGCTGCTCTACCGTCAGAAGTTTTGTCTGATTGACGGTTCTGGCTATCTGGTTAATATTATTGCCAATTCGGCGTAATTCAAAAATCAAGTCTTGATAGTTGCTAGTGTCAATTGTTAAAAAGGTCATATTGGGATTAAGTAGAACTTTTCTGGCATAAGCAGAAAAATTTGTGCAAGAACTTTGACTGATATGATTGTTCAAGGTCGCAAGTTCCTGGTCTGTTAGAAATACTTTTTTGAGATTAGTTCGGTAACGATTTTCCATAGCTAACCTCTCATATACTTATCTCGAAATTCTAAACTGAGTGGTACTGTCTTCTCCACTTCTGCCATCAGTTCTTGAACACAAGTCAATATAATTCTTAAGTGTTCTGATGTGACTTGTTGGTCTCGTTCTGCTAGAGTTGCTACTTGTAAAATATCTCTACTGATTTGTTCGATTTTTTGAGATTGCCAAAAAATAAACCAATCTCTGATATCATCCTTGTTATTGACAAGGTCCAACAGCTTTTGTCTGACAAAGGGAGAAAACTGCTCCGCATTCTCTTTCATCATCAGTTGTTGAATCTGCTCAAATTCCTCAAGCGTCAAGTTGATTTCCTTACGAATTGTCCGATAAGTCTCTGTCATGATGATTCACTCCTTCTTACATTTCCCTCTATCGGGTTAGCACCGATACCGTATCTGATACGGGAACTTCCTAAAAGCCTCAAAGTTTCCTTTTTCGGCTTTTGCGAGCTCAGATATTGTGTCCACAATATCCCAAAAATCATATCGCCAGCTGATCACAAACCTTGCAGGTTTGTCAGCCGACGATAAGATAACTTGGTGGCTTCGCCCCCAAACCCCCAGTGAAAAAATCAAGATTTGATTTTCAATTGAATGAGATTAGGATAACAAGAAAGATTTGGAAAAGGTATCACAGAATTGAAAATAAGAGTAAGAAAAAAGAGAGCCAAGGCTCTCAAAAATAACATACAAACAATATTATTTTGTAGTTATATTTGTAAATAATTGAGAAGACTTCAAAATATAATAGCTTATATTTTGGGAATCGTCTTTAAATACAAGAATACCTTGTTTATTGTATGATCCAACTACTTCAGAATTACTATCTATTATTTGCATGGAGACATTATCTACTTTGTAAATTTGCTTATTTAATAAAATTTCATTATTCTTAAATTCAATTTTTTTAGACTTATCAACACTGTTTATAATTCCATCTTTCACATCAGCAAAAACATATTCTCCTCTAAAATTATTAGTCATAAAATTGTTTGCTAGTATTGATCCAACTATGGAGATAGTTAACAAAATAAGTGGGAATATAATGATGCTATAATCTGGTCTTTTCAATAATTTTAATCCAATTGACTTATTTTTTTGTGGCAATGTTTTGTAAATTTTAGAAGTAGATTTTACATAATAGGTATCATCAATAATCAAAATGTCCTCGGATATTATTTTAATATTTTTGGAATTACCAGACTTAGTTTTTATAATCCCTTTCTCATAAGTATATACATTTTTTTCACTACTTTGAAATCTATTTTTAGTACAGCAATAATTATCTGACTCATCGAACTGCCATTTTTTATCTCTAAAAAATACCTTATTATATTGTCCATATAAGGCAACATTAAATTCATTTTTTAAAACTTTAATTATAATAAATTTCGATAACTTATCAATAATAATATCTTTAAACTCAATGAATACAATCAAGATAAATGATACTACCAATACTTTAACAATCGTAACAATCATATTTAAATCTGACAAATATGAGATATTTAGAATATTTTCATGCCTATCGTATAAATAATTGTATAAGAAATTAAATTCATCATTGTATATTAAAACTTCTGAAATAATGAGTGCAAGATATATGAATGGTATAAATAATAAAACCTGATATTTTAATCTTGTAAATTTTTCTTTATTCTCATTGTCAGCTGTATTATTCATAATTTTTAAAAAATTCTTTTTTTGTAATATTTTTATATCCTCATTTAAAAATTGAGGTACTAAACTTGATAGTATTATTGATGTAAAAGTCCAACTTAGCAAAGATTTTTCTATTCCTACTAAAGAAAAAGTAAACAAAGGAATAGTCACATAGCTCAAAAGATATACAGGGGGCATTCTAGCTATATCGAATAAAATCTTCGATATAATAAGACACATTACTACTAATAATGGAAAACTATAAGTTGAAATTCCTATACCTGGTATAATTAATTCCCCAAATAAACTTTGTAACATAGTTTGGAAAAAAATTCCCATAAAAATATACTTAGTACTTGTACGTAGTGAATTAAAAAAATATTTCCAAAATTTGAGAGTGTATTCCTTATTTAACTGATTAGATACCGAAATAAAATAATATTTCATATCTCCACGATTTATTATATAGTATCTAACAGAAATAATAATATAACCTACCATGGTAACCCATTCAAATAAATTTTGAGGAATATTTCTAATAAACCAAAAAACAATAGGAATCTCTAAAAAAAGTGATAGATAATACTGCCACATCATTGGTCTTTTAATAAATATATCTTTAACTATTTTCATGTTATCTCCTTTTTCGATAATTTTCTATATCAGATTGCTTTACAAAATATAAGCTTCTTCTCGTACGTGTACATGCAACATAGAATTTACTTTTAGTTTGTGAAGAAAGTTCATTTAAGCAATCAGCTGCGAATAATTTATATGTTGTTGGATTTAATACTACACAAACATTGTCATATTCAGAGCCTTTGCTATCCCCCCAATTCTGACTTTTGCAATCATAATCATAAGATTTTTGATAAAAAAGTTTCATAACATTGTCATCTGCCATTATTGATTCTATTTTATCCTGTGAATCTATGAGAGTAATTTGGGCAGAGTACTTCTCTTCTAGCTGTGATGAAATTTCAATTGCTAATTTTTCAACAATGAAATCACAAACTATTTTTGGGCAGCGATAACTTTTTGACAAACTTGACAAATCAATTTCAAATCCTGAATCAGAAATAACTCTTATCCAATTCTCAAAACTCGAATGGATTCCTTTTCCTTTATTCCCTCGCCTAGAGGTACTAAAGGTTTTTTGGTAAAAATCTCCAAGCAACAACACTTCTGCTTTAAGATTACTTAAACTCAGAAGCCAATCAAAATCATCTGATTCAAAATCCTGACACTCATCTACATAAATACAATCAAAAAATTTATCAATTCTCTCCAAATATGAATTATCAAATGGGATATTGTTCCTTTTATAAATTAAGAACCCCCTTAATAATGACTTAGAAAGTTGATTCTGAATAATTCTACCAGTAGTATCTATAGAATTATTGTCAATCTTTCCTTGAGTTTCATAGTCAAAGTTTATTCCTTTTGGTCGTTTCCCTAAATATGGCACTAAACAAAAACTATATAGAAACTCAAAGACACCAAAAATAAAAGTAGACTCAGGAATGTAGCCAAATTTGTCAATCAGCTTTGCTCTGATTGTATTCTGGTTCGTCTCTGTGTACGTAAGGATAAGATTTCTTTTTTGAGGATCAATACTTTCAATTATTTTAGTTGTTTTGCCACTTCCAGCAACCGCATGAATCAATCTTTTATTATCCATTCAATCGCCTCTTTAATATAATTAGGTATAATAAATTTTTTGCTTATATTATCAGTTTCCAAGTGCTCTAGTAATCTTAATGCAAATTCAGCCTTTTCTCTGAGCATGTATCCTTGTAAATCTTTGGATTTAGTTAAACCTGAAGAATCTAACAAACCTTTGTTATTTTTATAAATACATATTTCAAATGTTTGATTATCATTATCTAAATCAGAAGAAACTTTTATATTCTGGAATTGCTGATATGAACTGTACTTTGACTGTACATTTCCTGCATAATCACTATCGTTATCCGTAATTACTACCACCTTCTTATCTACAAAACAAGTAGCAATTTCTAAATACCTTTCAAAACTTAATCCATCTACAGAGATAATTGATACGTTAAAATCCTCAGGCTTTTTTGAATGAATCATTTCAAAAAATTTTTCCATTAAAATATACTCTGCATTCCCTTCAACAAGCATAATCTTCTTACCAAGAGAAAAATTTAATAAATTCTGATTCGTAGATTTTTGGAAAAATCGTATCGTATCTCTATTCAGTCCTTCAAGTTTAGATATCTGACCATTGTCTAAGAAATGCAGATTATCTACTCCTAATCTTGAAGCAATCATATTTGAATGTGTTCCAATAAAAACTTGAACTCCAGTATTTGAACTCAACATATTGACTAATTTCTGGAGATTTTGGAAACTCAAATGATTTTCGGGCTCTTCAATAAGTAGTATTTTAACTGTTTCCTTGAGGTGACTATATGCATTCTCTACCCCTAATAATACCTTTTCACCCTGCCCTAAATTTTTTATATCTATACCATTTTTTACAGCTGATACTGAATTTCTAAATGAATTTTCTGATTCATCAAAATGAAGTTGGAATTCTGAAGCATTCTCCTTCAACAATTCGTCCTTCCTTAAAGAATTTAAAAAATTAAGTGAATTTATTCTATATTTATGATTAACTTTTGCTCTATCTTCAGCTGATATATTATCTAAATATACCTCATGAATACGTTTTTGAATTTCTTGCTGTGTATCAATAAGACTTGTATTTATCATTGAATGTAGAAACTTATATGGTTTATTGTAAGAGGAATAGGTTTTCCCTGAAAATGTCAAAAATTCAACTCTATAGAACTCAAAAGGAAAGACTGTCCAATTACTATTATTTAAGACAGAAGTAATTTCAGCTATGTAGTCTTGATTAGGTGTTATTTTTAATGAAAGTCCAAAAGCTGTGATTTTTTGAGAGTTATGCTTCCCTTCAATATTGAAGTTAGAGGAAATTTCAGTACTTGATTCATCAAAATAAATTTCAACGAAGACCTCAGGGAGCTGATTGATATCCCTTGTCCCCATAAATTCTATAATCGCTTCTTGATTAATGATACTAGACAAACTACTTCTTTCAATTTGACTGTGACTACCGCTCAGCACTAAACCAATTCCATATAATAGAGTTGATTTCCCAGAACCGTTCTCCCCAACAAAAATATTAACTTCAGAATTACAAGTAAAATCAATATTCTGATAACGTTTAAAGTTTTGTATTATAATTCTTGATATCATACAGACTATCTGAACCTCGCATATTTAGTTTGAAAAGTTATTTATTGAAATTATATCACATAAATTATTCTATTATTTTTAAATTACAAATTCAGGATATGTTTTACATTACTTTCCTCTTGCATCTTAAATCTTTTATGATATAATTTTGTTAGTTTATAAAACAACAATAGTTTTCAGGAGGTAGTATGTTTTCTGGTAAACGATTAAAAGAAAGACGAATAACACTTGGCTATTCTCAATCTGAACTAGCAGATAAACTTGATATAAACCGCTCTTCTTATTTCAATTGGGAAAATGAAAAGACTAAACCAAACCAAAGCAATCTCAAACAACTGGCTATCCTATTAGATGTTCCTGAAACATATTTTGAGTCAGAATATAAAATAGTCAATACTTATCTTCTGCTTTCTTTACAGAACCAGGAAAAAGTAGATAAGTATGCTGAAGAATTACTTCAAGAACAAGGGACTCACAATAAAATTATTCCGCTATTTGCTGTGGAAGTCCTATCTGAGATCCAACTATCTGCTGGTCCTGGTGAAGGTCTATACGATGAATTTGAAACTGAGACTGTCTATTCGGAAGATGAATATACAGGATTCGATATAGCAACATGGATTTC
>NZ_JAGFUX010000010.1 GCF_017601095.1 Streptococcus suis
AAGTTGGTGATTATGATATTGGCATTGTAGCCCATCCCTATTCCTACTATGAAAATGAAGTGGATGAAGATATCTTAGGGATCCCCTATTACTGTAACTGGATTGAAGACTATAAACATTTATTCGGCTTTTCTGTTGCTTGGAAACACTATATATCCGATGAGGATATTTCTATCTGGTTCAATATGTGATACAAATTTTTTACAAAAAGATTAGGCTGGGCTTGGGCCCAGCCTATTTTGTTATTTAAAATACAAGAGTCTCAACCCGTTCAAAATCACCAAAATCGTTGATCCTTCGTGGCCCACCACGCCCAGTGGCAGGTTGATGGACTGGAAGAGGTTGGAAATGATAAGAAGGGCAATGACAGATAGGGCAAAGATGATGTTTTGTTTGATGATGCCCCGCATTTTCTTAGAAAGACGTATGGAGTAAGGAATCCGAGTCAGGTCTTCCATGAGCACGATGTCAGCCGACTCCATAGCGATGTCCGTACCGCTTCCCATTGCATAGCTGACATTGGCTTGAGCCAGGGCGGGAGCGTCGTTGATTCCGTCTCCGACCATGCCGACTGACGCAAACTCGGTTTGTAGTTCTTGGATAACAGCAGCCTTATCCGTCGGCAGACAGTTGGCAATGACTCGATCAATACCGACTTGACTAGCCACGTAAGAAGCCGTCTTTTCTTGGTCGCCCGTCAAGAGAATTGGTGTCACCCCCATCTCTTTCAACTGAGCAATCAGCTGCTTGCTCTCAGGTTTCAAACTATCTTCCACCATGAAGATCGCTGCCAGCACATCATTTTGGCTAACATAGACCAGGGTTTTCCCAGTACTTTCCGCCTCATCAATTTGTGCCAGCAGGTCAGTAGACAGAGGACTCACCAGGCTGTCTACCACAAATCCCGCCTTACCGATTTTCCAGCTGTCGCCCTCATAGCTTGCCACCAAGCCTTTTCCGGTCACATCTTCTAGGCTTTGGAGGGCAATAGCAGAGCTGTCAGCCGTATAGGTCATCAGAGCCTGAGCGATGGGATGGCTAGATTGTTTTTCAACTGCCTGAACAACTTCCTTGATCAGTTTTTCATCGCCAAGATAGGTTACACCTACAACTTCAGGTTTACCAATGGTTAGGGTACCCGTCTTGTCAAAGACGATTGCTTCTAGATTGGCGATATTGTCCGCAATGTCACCACCCTTGATAATCATGCCCTTACGTGCCGCACGGCTGATGGCAGAAAGGGTAGCCGGTGAAGATGAAGCCACAAGTGCACATGGAGAAGCGATGGTCAAGAGAATCATGCCACGGTAAAAGGCGGTCAACCAGTCCCAGCCCAGTGCAAAATGAGCAAAGAGGATAAAGAGCGGTACCACCACCAAGACAACCTTGACATAGGTATCTTCCATATTTTCAATGAAAGTCGCAGTTTTTGATTTGGATTCTTGGGCATTTTCGACCATCTGGACGATTTTATCGAAGAGGGCATCTCCTTTCTCAGCCGTAACTTGAACGGTCACAGTTGGCCCTTGGTTGATGGTGCCGCCGATAACAGCCTGTCCAGCCATTTTCTCCGCAGGGAGCGGCTCGCCTGTAATCATGGATTCGTCAAAGATGGATTGAGGACTGATGAGAGTCGCATCCAGTGGAACCGTGTCGCCCTTACGGACTTGTAGGAGGTCGCCGATGCGAATGGCTGCCGTATCCAAAACAGTGATGTCACCATTTTCCTCGATTTTACGAGCAGTTGGAGGTGTCATGTTCATGAGAGCAGCGATAGCGTTCTTGCTTTTTTCCATGGCCAATTCTTCTAAAGTAGAAGACAGGGAGAAGATGAAGATGAGCAGGGCTCCTTCCATCCAGTAGCCGATGAGGCCAGAGCCGATCGCCGCCAAAATCATGAGGAGGTCAACAGACAGGTGCTTGTCCACAAACAATTCCGTCAGTCCTTCCTTGGCAGACTGGTAGCCGCCGATAACAAAGGCTAGGAGAAAGAAAATGGGAGCTAAGCCTAATTCTGAGTGGAGCAAGAGAATGCCTACTAAGATGAAGAAGAGACAGAGGCTAGTGGTTATGATGTGAAGATGCTGTTTTAGATTGCTTACATGAGTCATAGTTTTATCCTTATTTATAATCATTATCGTTTTGATAAGTTAATTATAACAGTTCTAAATAGAATGTCAAGAGTTTTTTAGAATAATTATAAATAAGATTGTTCAGACAATTCAAAGAAAAAAGAAAAAACAGCCAGTGGCTGCTTTCTAGCTATTGAGTTGACAGTCGGGGCAGATACCATAAATAGATAAGACTTCCTTGGTAATCTTGTAACCCGTTTGTTCGTGGGCTTCGCGTTTGAGGCTAGGAATTTCTACGTCCATGAAGTCGGTAATCTTCCCGCATTTTTCGCAGATGACATTGAGATGTTCATGGCCCATGAAATCATAATAGGTTGTTGTGTCATTGGTCCGCTTGAGTTCAGTGACAAATCCTTCTTCTAAGAGCACTTTGAGATTGTTATAGACAGTTGCCAAACTCATGTTAGGGTAGTTGGGCAGGAGGTCTTTATATATCATTTCAGCACTTGGGTGATCGTCGCTTTCAATGATATAGGCTACAACGGCCTTACGTGTCTCTGTAATGCGAACACCTTTTTCCTTTAAGTGTTGAATAACATGCTCAAAGGCAGTTTGGTTTTCTGCATTCAGGTGAGAATGTAGCTCCATTCCGGCCTCCTTTTCTTTTTATAATAATTCTAATTATTTCCTTCATTATATTCTTTTTTTGGAAAGCTGTCAATGACTGAAGTTGTCACTTCAATCTGTGCTAGGACAGTTGTTGTTTTATAGCCTTGTTTTTCTAAGTTTGCTTGTGCTACAATCAGAACATGACACGATACAAGGCAATTATTTCCTACGACGGCCATGATTTTTCTGGTTTTCAGCGCCAGCCCCATGCTCGTACGGTTCAGGAAGAAATCGAAAAAACGTTAGTAAGATTGAATAGCGGCCAGCCGGTGATAGTGCATGGTGCGGGGCGGACAGACGCAGGAGTGCACGCTTATGGTCAGGTGATTCATTTTGACTTGGCTGGCAGTCGAGAACCTGAGAAGCTCCGCTTTGCCCTAGATACTCAAACCCCTGAGGATATTGATGTGGTTCGGGTGGAGCAGGTGGCGGATGATTTTCATTGCCGCTATGCCAAGCACAGCAAGACTTATGAGTTTTTGGTGGATATTGGGAGGCCTAAGAATCCCATGATGCGGCACTATGCGACCTTTTATCCTTATGATTTGGATTTGAGCTTGATAGAAGAAGCCATTCAGGATTTGGTGGGGACCCATGATTTTACAGGCTTTACGGCTTCAGGGACCTCGGTCGAGGACAAGGTGCGGACCATTACGGCGGCAAGTATGGAATACGACCAGCGGCGGCAGTTCTTGATTTTTACTTTTTCGGGCAACGGTTTTTTGTACAAGCAGGTGCGGAATATGGTTGGGACCTTACTGAAAATTGGTAACGGTCGCATGCCTGTTGGGCAGATTAAAAGGATTTTAGCAGAAAAGGATCGTGGTTTGGCGGGACCGACTGCGGCAGGAAATGGCCTCTATCTAAAGGAGATTATCTATGAAGACTAAGTATATTTTGGCGCTTTCGGGCAACGATATTTTCAGCGGTGGCGGTCTCCATGCGGATCTGACCACCTACGCTGTCCACAAGCTGCATGGCTTTGTGGCCGTGACTTGCTTGACAGCTATGACGGAAAAAGGCTTCGAGGTCATTCCGACAGATGCGGCGGTGTTTGCCCAGCAGCTGGCTAGTTTGAAGGATGTGTCCTTTTCTGCGATTAAGATCGGCTTGCTTCCCACGGTGGACATAGCAGAGCAGGCTTTGGAGTTTATCAAGGCTCACCAGGAGATTCCTGTGGTCTTGGATCCAGTCTTGGTCTGCAAGGAAACGCATGATACTGAGGTCAGCCAGTTGCGAGATGAATTCTTGAAGTTCCTTCCCTATGTCAGCATCATCACGCCAAATCTGGCAGAAGCTCAGCTATTGCTCCAAAAAGACATCAAAACGGTGGAGGAGATGAAGCAGGCGGCAGTAGCCTTGTATGACTTAGGAGCCAAGTCGGTGGTCATCAAGGGGGGCAATCGCTTGGGTGGCCAGCAGGCTGTCGATGTTTTCTACGACGGTCAGGAAGTAGTGGTGCTGGAATCGCCGCTTCTGTCAGAAAACAATGTAGGGGCAGGCTGTACCTTTGCGTCCAGCATTGCCAGTCAGCTCTTGCTGGGTCAAGATCCTTTAGAGGCAGTCAGACTATCCAAGGACTTTGTTCATGCAGCAATTGAAAAATCAGATGATTATGGGGTGATTCAATATGAGAAATAAAAAAACACAAGAATTAGTATTATTAGCCATCTTAACAGCCTTGACCTTGGTCTTGGCCCATGTCCATATACCGACCCTATCAGGCTTTGTCACACTTTTGGATGTGGGAGTTTACTTTACAGCCTTTTACTTGGGCAAGAAAGAAGGAGCTATTGTCGGCGGTTTATCTGGACTCTTGATAGATTTCTTGCTGGGCTATCCCCAGTGGGCATTCTTTAGTTTAGTCTTCCACGGAGCTCAGGGTTATTTTGCTGGTTGGACAGGCAAGAAACGGATCCTCGGTTTAGTCTTGGCTACGCTCTCTATGGTTGGGGGCTACTACCTAGCATCTCGGATTTATTTTAATGACCTCAAAGCCATTGAAAGTGTTTTTGGCAATAGCATGCAAAACTTTGTCGGGATGGGCTTAGGGTTTTCAGTGGCTAAATTAGTTGAGAAAAGTGGAGCTATTGGCTATGTCACTCGATAAGATCAAAGTTCAAACCCAGCAAGTTGTCGAAGAAGTCCTAGAACTCAGCAATCTTCAAAAGGGGCAAATTTTTGTCCTTGGTTTATCTTCTAGTGAGGTCATTGGTGGGCAAATTGGCAAAAATTCTAGTCTGGAAGTTGGTGAGGTGGTTGTTGAAACCATCTTGGAAATCCTGGGGCCAAAAGGTATCTATCTAGCTGTCCAAGGCTGTGAACACCTCAATCGAGCCTTGGTGGTGGAGCGGGAATTGGCAATCCAGAAGGACTTGGAAATAGTCAATGTCTTACCCACCCTGCATGCAGGTGGTTCAGGACAGTTGGCGGCCTTCAAGTATATGAAGGACCCGGTGGAAGTCGAGTTTATCACCGCTCAGGCTGGTGTAGACATCGGCGACACAGCTATCGGCATGCACATCAAGCATGTCCAAGTTCCGATTAGGCCTAGCCTGCGTGAGATTGGTCAGGCCCATGTCACCGCCCTTGCCAGCCGCCCAAAACTAATCGGTGGAGCTCGTGCGGCTTATCAGGAAGATAAGATACGGAAAAATTAATCACAGCCAGAAGGTTGTGATTTTTTTGAATACAAAATCCTTGCCAAGTAGATTTCTTTTTGCTAAACTTGTTCTTGTGGTTGATACAAGTTCAAAGGGAGGATTTCCATGGATACCAAATTTTCAGTAGCTTTGCATATCTTGACCATGATTAGCGAGAGTAGTGATGTCATGACGTCGCAGGCCTTGGCAACCAGTGTCGGTACCAATGCCAGTTATATCCGCAAGGTCATCGCTCTCTTGAAGAATGCAGGCATCATACAGTCCCAGCAGGGCAAGGCTGGCTATGAGTTGAGCAAGGATCCGTCGGACATCAGCCTCCTGGACATCTACTATGCCACCCAGGAAGTCACGCATATCCAGCTCTTTCAGCAGCACCAACACGCCAATCAATCCTGCCCAGTTGGTCGGCACATTGCAGGGGCTGTCCAGCCAATCTTTGCGACCATTGAGCAGGATTTGCAGGATAGATTATCCCAAGAAAGCTTGGCCCAGGTCATTGCTAACTTGTATCAAGAGGCAAAAAAATCCAACTGACTTTTACAAGTCAGTTTCTATTTCGCACAACTTGGACTTGTATCAGATACAAGTCATTTAAAAAGGAGTAAACCATGAAAGCAGCACAACACACATCTTACAACAAAAACAATATCGCACTAAACCTAACAGACATTGCTAAACCGAACATCAAACCAGACCAGGTCCTTGTCAAAGTGACAGCGGCAGGTGTCAATCCTTTGGACAACATGATTTCTCGTGGAGATGTCAAGATGATCGTCCCTTACAAATTGCCACAAACAGCGGGCAATGAGGTCGTTGGCTTGGTGGAAGAAGTCGGCTCAAGCGTGACCAATTTTGCAGTTGGCGACCGTGTCTTTGGTCGTCTTCCCCTCGACACTATCGGTGCCTTTGCCGAGTATGTAGCGGTGGAGGCTGCTGCCCTTGCTAAAGTTCCTGCCTATCTGACAGATGTGGAAGCGGCTGCTGTTCCTCTTACGGCCCTAACTATTATGCAAGCTCTTAACCTCATGGGTGCAGAGGCTGGCAAGACCATTTTCATCTCAGGCGGGACAGGCGGTGTCGGCGGGATGGCCATTCCCATTGCTAAAGCCAAGGGTTTGACGGTTATTACCAACGGTGATGGGGCAAATGCAGAGCGGGTATTGGCGTTGGGTGCCGACCAGTTTATCGACTACAAGACAGAAGATTACACTAAAACCCTCTCCCAAATCGACTATGTACTGGACACACTTGGCGGTGCAGAAACCGAAAAACAAATGTCGATTATGAAAAAAGGCGGTCAGTTGGTTTCCCTCCGTGCTATGCCAAATGGCGAATTTGCCAAACGTATGAACCTACCAAAATGGAAACAATTCCTCTTTGGTTTGGTTGGTCGCAAGTTTGACAAGATGGCGGAAAGCTACGGTGTGCACTACCATTTCATCTTCGTAGAAAGCAATGGTCAACAGCTACAAGAAGTAGCAGATATTTTCAGCAAACTAGAAATCAAACCGTCTATCGATACCGTTTATCCATTTGAAGAAGTCAATGCAGCCTTGGACAAGGTCGCAAACGGTCGCTCATGTGGAAAAACTGTCCTCAGTTTTAAATAGTAGGAGTACTTATGTCTTATATCACAACTAAAAATCAATACATTACTGTCGCGGGCAATCAGATTGCCTACCGTGAACTAGGCAAGGGCAAGTCTAAACTGCCCTTAGTTATGTTAGTCCACTTGGCCGCAACCTTGGATAACTGGGATCCAAAATTGCTAGACTTACTAGCTGAAAAAGAGCATGTCATTGTTCTTGATTTGCCTGGCGTCGGAGCCAGTCAAGGCAAGGTAGCTCCTACTATTCCAGGAATGGCAGAGCAGGCTCATGCTATTATCAAGGCCTTGGGGCATACGAAAATTAACTTACTCGGTCTTTCTATGGGTGGTTTTATTGCCCAAGAAATCGTCCGTCTTGATAGTCAAATGGTTAACCGCTTGATTCTAGCAGGAACAGGTCCTCGTGGTGGTGTAGAAGTCGATAAGGTGACAGGAAAAACCTTCCGCTATATGCTGAAAGCTGGTCTAGAGCGTGTGGATCCAAAACGCTACATCTTCTACAACCATGATAAAGCAGGACTACTGGAAGCTGAAAAAGTTTTGGGGCGTATGGGAGAAAGAAAAGCCGAGTATGCAGACAAGGACATGAACATCCCAGGATTTTTAACACAACTGAAGGCTATCAAACGCTGGGGGAGAGATCCTCAAGAAGATATGGCCTTTATCACGCAACCAACGCTGATCGTCAATGGTGACAAGGATATGCAAGTTCCGACTGAGAACTCTTATATCATGCATGAGAAAATCAAAAACAGCCAACTGATCATCTATCCAAATGCGGGTCACGGATCTATCTTCCAGTACACAGAAGAGTTTTCAAAAGAGTTAATCGCATTTTTGGAGGAATAGTCCCTATTACTCTTGATGATACAAGGCCTGCAAAGTCCCCAAAATCACCCCAGCTTGCTCTTGAAAGAGTTGATTGAGTTACTTGTCATCCTTATCTTTCTTCTGTATAATAATCTAAAACGAAAGGAAATCACATGAATATCAAGGATTTTTACTGGGTACGAGAACCAGAAAACTACCAGATTTCAGATAAGGAAATCAGAATCACAACCCAAGCCCACACAGACTTGTGGCAGAAGACCTACTACCATTTTGTCAATGATAATGCTCCCCTGCTCTTGATGGACACGGAGGAAGAGTATTTTTCCTTTACGGTTAAGACGGATTTTTCCAATAGCCATACTCGTTTCGATCAGTGCGGTGTAGTAGTCTATCAGGACTCGGAAAACTGGATTAAGGGCTCGATTGAGTATGAAAATGAAGATTTTCAGCACTTGGGTAGTGTTGTGACCAATCAGGGCTTTTCAGACTGGGCGACCCAGGAAAGTCCTGCTTCTGTCAAGTCAATTTACTACCGTTTGAGCCGACGGGGCAGCGATTTCTGCATCGAAAACTCTAAAGACGGTGTCCATTTTGAGCAGATGCGGATTTGCCACTTACTTGAAGGCGGCGGGAAAATTCGTTTTGGTATCTATGCCTGTTCACCAGAAGACTCTTCTTTTGAAGCGGTCTTTACAGAAATGACCTTGACAGACTGCAAATGGCTAGCCCATGACGGTCAACAACCCGACTAGAGGATTGGGCAGAAGCTCTGCTATTTCCCAAAAGTCCGTTATAAAATCGTTGAAATCCTTGTCAATTGTGTTATAATGAAGAGTATGCAATAAAATTTTAAGGAGAATGACAGAATGTCTGTATCATTTGAAGCAAAAGAAACAAACCGCGGCGTTTTGACTTTCACAATCGGTCAAGATGCCATCAAACCAGAATTGGACCGCGTTTTCAACAAAGTTAAGAAAGATATCAATCTTCCAGGTTTCCGTAAAGGTCACTTGCCACGTGCCGTATTTAACCAAAAATTTGGTGAAGAAGCACTTTACCAAGATGTTGTAAATGCATTGTTACCAGCAGCTTATGAAGCAGCTGTTGCAGAAGCTGGTCTTGAAGTAGTTGCACAACCAAAAATCGACGTTGTGTCTATGGAAAAAGGTCAAGACTGGACAATCACTGCTGAAGTTGTGACCAAACCTGAAGTAAAATTGGGTGACTACAAAAACTTGGCAGTTTCAGTAGAAGCTACTAAAGAAGTAACAGACGAAGAAGTTGACGCAAAAATCGAAGCTGCACGCAACAACTTGGCTGAATTGGTCATCAAAGAAGGACCAGCAGCTGAAGGCGACACAGTTGTTATCGACTTCGTTGGTTCAATCGACGGTGTAGAATTTGACGGCGGTAAAGGCGAAAACTTCTCACTTGGACTTGGTTCGGGTCAATTCATCCCAGGTTTTGAAGCACAATTGGTAGGCCACGCAGCTGGTGAAGAAGTAAACGTTGAAGTGACTTTCCCAGAAGACTACCAAGCAGCAGACCTTGCTGGTAAACCAGCCCTCTTCGTAACAAAAATCCACGAAGTAAAAGCAAAAGAAGTTCCAGCCTTGGATGACGAATTGGCAAAAGACATCGACGAAGAAGTAGAAACACTTGATGAGTTGAAAGCTAAATACCGCAAAGAATTGGAAGCAGCAAAAGAAGTTGCCTTTGACGATGCAGTTGAATCAGCAGCTCTTGAATTGGCTGTAGAAAACGCTGAAATCGTTGAATTGCCAGAAGAAATGATCCACGAAGAAGTTCACCGTGCGATCAATGAGTTCTTGGGTGGTATGCAACAACAAGGTATCTCACCAGATATGTACTTCCAAATCACTGGTACAACTCGTGATGACCTTCATAAACAATACGAAGCAGATGCTGAAAAACGTACTAAGACTAACTTGGTTGTTGAAGCAGTAGCTAAAGCAGAAGGTTTCGAAGCAACTGAAGAAGAAATCAACAAAGAAATCGAAGACTTGGCAGCAACTTACAAGATGGAAGTGGCACAAGTTCGTAGCTTGCTTTCACCAGAAATGCTCAAACACGACATCGCTGTGAAGAAAGCTGTAGAAGTAATTACTAGCACTGCAACTGTAAAATAATAAATTAGGAAGCCAGTTTAGACTGGTTTCTTTTTTTGTGTTTTTTTTGCTATTTTTTTCACTATAAACTTGACTGGTTAATTATTTTGTGATATAAACTTAACTAATTAATCATTTTCAAAGGAGGAACTATGAAAAAGAAATTATTTAGCTTTCTCTGTTTGGCTTTGACCTGTTTGTTGGCAGCCTGTCAGCTTCAGCCCAAGCCGGAAGAGAAGGAGGGCTTGAACATTGTTACAAGTTTTTACCCGATTTATTCAATGGTCAAGTCTGTTTCAGGCCAGCGCAATCAGGTGCGAATGATCGGTTCGCGGTCGGGTATTCATTCCTATGAGCCGTCTGCTGGCGATGTTCGTGCGATTTATGATGCAGATGTCTTTATTTATCACTCGGGAGTTTTAGAATCCTGGGCTAAGCGTTTGGATCCCAATTTGCAAGGGTCTTCAGTGAAGGTTTTAGAAGCATCTACCAAGTTAGAGTTGATGCGGGTACCTGGTTTGGAAGAGGTAGAAGTGGCGGAAGGTCAGGATCCGGCCAGTCTCTATGATCCCCATACCTGGTTAGATCCTCTTTTAGTTGCTGACGAAGCTAGAGAAATCGCCAAGCTCCTAGGTGAGCAAGATCCAGACCATGCTCAGGGATACGATGAGAATGCAGAAGCATTTGCCAAGGAAGCAGAACAACTCTATCAGACCTATAAGCCAATCTTTGAGAAGGTTACTTCCAAGACCTTTGTGACTCAGCATACGGCTTTTTCTTACCTGGCTCATCGTTTTGGCTTAACGCAATTGGGAATTGCAGGGGTTTCTGAAGAAGAGCCGAGCCCCAAACGGCTAGCAGAAATCAAAGAGTTTGTGGAAGATTATCAGGTGAGGATCATTTTTGTAGAAAAAGGGATGTCCGATAAGATGGCGCAAACCCTTGCTAAAGAAACAGGTGTAGAGCTGAAAGTCTTGGATCCCTTAGAGGCAGACCCAGAAAATGCAGCTTCTTATTTAGAAAATTTAAAAGTGGTGCTTGACACCTTAGCGAAAGAATTAAAGTAGATTGGAGAAGGAATGAAAAAGAAATGGATTCAGCTGGTACTTCCAGCAACGGTTGGTGCAGGTTTGTGTGGCTATTTTTTAGGCCAATATCAAGCCAACTTAAGTACACAACATCAAATCGCCTATGTTGAGTCAGAGGAGCAAGAAGGTGCAGTGGTTACAGAAACCAAGACTCCTGACCAGGTCTCCGCAGAAGAAGGGATTGATGCGGAACAGATTATTGTGAAAATCACAGATCAAGGCTATGTCACATCGCATGGAGACCACTTCCATTATTACAATGGTAAGGTTCCTTTCGATTCTATTTTTAGCGAAGAATTGTTGATGCTTGACCCGAACTATGTTTTGGACCAAAGCCACATCGTTAACGAAGTGAAAAATGGCTATGTTATCAAGGTAGATGGCAAGTATTATGTCTATTTGACCGATTCAAGCAAGCGTGACAACATTCGTACCAAGGAGGAGATTGCTAGTCAGCAGGAAATTACTGGGAAAAAAGCTGAGCAGGGACGGGCGGCTAGTCAAGGAAAAACAGGTCCCTATACCACAGACGATGGCTATGTTTTCAATCCAAATGACGTCATCGAAGATACAGGAGATGGCTATATAGTTCCCCATGGCAGTCATTTCCATTTTATTCCCAAAAAAGATTTGTCGCCAGAAGAACTTAAGGCAGCACAGGCTGTCTGGGCAGGAAAATCTGGACAAGGGAGTCAGTCTAGCCCGACTGAGGCAAGAAGACAAGAAGTAGCTGCTATTGGAGCAGGCCAAGACTTAGCTTCCTTGTTGGCCCAATTGGACCGTACCCCTTTATCTGAGCGTCATGTCGAAGCTGATGGTTTGGTCTTTGATCCAAGAGCTATCAGTAAAAAAACAGCCACCGGTGTAATTGTGCCCCACGGAGATCATTTCCACTTTATTCCTTACAGTCAGATGTCTGCCTTGGAGGAAAAGATTGCCCGAATGATTGGCACAAGTGGTGCAAGCATCGGCCAGGCAAATGGTGGTACTAGACACCAAGCTACTAGTCATCAGGTTCACTCTAATCCAACACCAAGTCCAACCTTGCCAATTAGTCAAACCAAGCCGACAGGAACTGCCAAACAACAAACTCGTATGTGGCAGGGGCGTCCGATAGCTGTTTATGGTAAGGGCTTGGATGGCAAAGCTTACTTCACTAGTGATGGCTATCAATTCAGCAAGGCTTCGATTACCTCTGTTAATGAACATGGTTTAATTGCAAGCCATGGAGATCATTTCCATTATGTTGGCTTTGGTGAATTAGAAGAATTTGAATTGAAGGAAGTTGCAGCATGGTTGGCTGAAAAATCCCAGGCCAATGCTGGTGGCCATTCGACAACGGCTCCATCAAAACCAGTAACCCCTCCAGCGACAGAAGGACAAGGAAACCCTGAAAATCGCCCTGAATTTGACAGTCAGGCAGTCTCACGTAAAGCCAGTCATCAAGGACAGGTGGGCTATTGGATGGAAGTGGATGGCAAGTCTTATTTCTTCGCTCGTCAGGAATTAGATTTGATGAAGATTTCATTTGCTGAATTGCGCTTGATGGAGAAAGATCCGTCCTATCTATTTGATGTCAGCCCTGCTAAAGAGGGGGATTTGACACCGGCTCCGCTTGTGCCAATCCATAAGCTTCCAATGCGTGGTGGAAATGCCACCTATGATACCGGGGAAGTCTTTGTCATTCCGCATATTGACCACATCCATGTCCTGCCATATACCTGGTTGAACAAGGAACAGATTGCGACCATCAAGTACCTCATGCGTCATCCTGAAGTTCGTCCTGCAGCTTGGACCAGCAGCGGTCATAGTCATGATGAAGCCGCAGACCAGTTGGCACCGATTCTCAATGCGACAGCACCAGATAAGAGGGCTGGTTTGAAAAATTGGCAGATTGTCCATACAGCAGAAGAGGTGGGGGCAGCTCGTGCCCAAGGGCGATTTGCGACAGCTGATGGCTATATCTTTGCGGCTGAGGATGTATTGGATCCTAGAAGTTTTGTCTTCCGTGATGCATTTAGTCTGCCACGTGCAGATGATGATAGCCTGCGTTCAGTGAAAAAGAGCGAGCTCTCCAGTCAGGAATTGGCTGCGGTTCAAGCACTATTAGAAAAGCGTGATAGAGATGAGTTGGCCAAACGTGTAACACCGCAAGAGCAACGGAAAGGCTTGAAGAATTGGCAGATTGTCCACAGTTATGAGGAAATTGAAGCTGCCAAGGCGGCTGGTAAATTTACAACCAAGGATGGATACATTTTTGATCCACAAGATGTTGTCGATCCAAAAACCAAGGTTTCTCAAACGGCCTTCCGTATCCCGAGACCAGATGGTTCAGGTTTCTACCGAGTGGAAAAAGCTGCTCTCCATCCGCAAACGGAATTGGCACCAGCAGAAGCCTTGCTAGAGGCAACTCAATCAGCACCTGCCCAGCCTGCAAAACCAACAGAAGCAACAACTCAGCCAAGCACTTCTTCGATTATTGCAACGCCTGCCCAACGCTTCACTCCTGAGGAAACAACAGAGGCAAGCGGTACATCAACAAGCAATCAAGCGCAAGAATCCAAGAGTGAGACTGCTCCATCAAGTGCATCACCATCGGATGCTGAGCCAGTTGCTAAACCAGCTAGCGAAGAGGCAGCTAGCGAACCGGCAGTAGCTGATGAACCAGTTCCAGTCCTGACAGATTCAACTGAAAGCAAGCCAGAGAAGGTACTAGATTCTGTCTCAGAATAAAAAAATAGCTTTTGCACTCCCCGAAATGGTTAGCAAGCACTACCGACCATTTTGGAGGATGTTGGGTTATCCCAGCAAGAAGGTCTAGTTTGGCAAAGCCAACTGGACTTTTCTTTTCTGAAAAAGTGGACTATTCTTTGACTAATTAGCAGTTTTAGCGTAAAATAGAAAGGAAAGACAAAAAAGGAGAAGAGCCTTGGAATTAAACGTATTTGCAGGACAAGAAAAAAGTGAACTTTCCATGATTGAAGTGGCGCGTGCTATTTTGGAAGAACGTGGCCGTGACAATGAAATGTACTTCAATGATTTGGTCAATGAAATTCAAAACTACCTTGAAAAATCAAACAGCGCAATTCGTGCAGCCTTGCCAACCTTCTATTCAGATTTGAATGTGGATGGCAGTTTTATTCCGCTAGGAGAAAACAAATGGGGCCTTCGTTCATGGTATGCAATCGATGAAATCGATGAAGAAGTCATCACCCTTGAAGAAGATGATGAGGATGCACCAAAACGCAAGAAAAAACGTGTCAATGCCTTCATGGATGGTGATGAAGATGCCATCGACTACGGTAATGACGATCCAGAAGATGAAGATGGTTATGACGCTGCTTCTGATTCAAGTTACGATGATGAAAATCCAGACGATGAAAAAGACGAAGTAGAATCATATGACTCAGAGATCAATGAAATCATCACGGATGATGACTTGGTTGATGAAGAAGTTGATTTGAACGAAGAAGACGATGAATTTTCAGAAGACGAGGAAGTCATCGACGAAGCATAGATTTTTCATTGACAAGCCTTTGGTTTTACGATAAGATAATATCGGGCACCTCTTTTGAGGTCGGAGCTCCCTAGTCAATAGGGAGCTATTTTTGTTTTTTCTTCAAGATCGTTAAAAAAACACCCCGTCATTAAGAAGACATCAGAGGAGGAGTTTGCATGACAAAATATATTTTTGTAACAGGTGGCGTCGTGTCATCAATTGGTAAGGGGATTGTGGCAGCAAGTTTGGGCCGCCTCTTGAAAAACAGAGGATTGAAAGTTACCATCCAAAAATTTGATCCCTACATCAATATCGACCCAGGAACCATGAGTCCTTATCAACACGGGGAAGTGTTTGTAACAGATGATGGTGCAGAAACAGACTTGGACCTTGGTCACTATGAGAGATTCATCGACATCAACCTCAACAAGTATTCAAACGTCACAACTGGTAAAATTTACAGCGAAGTCCTTCGCAAAGAACGTAAGGGAGAGTACCTAGGAGCAACGGTACAGGTGATTCCACATATCACGGATGCTTTGAAAGATAAAATTAAACGTGCAGCTCGGACCACCGATGCGGATGTTATCATTACAGAAGTCGGTGGCACGGTCGGAGATATTGAAAGTCTACCCTTCCTTGAAGCCCTCCGTCAGATGAAGGCAGATGTTGGCTCTGATAATGTCATGTATATCCACACCACCCTCTTACCTTTCCTCAAGGCGGCAGGAGAAATGAAAACCAAACCAACCCAGCATTCGGTTAAAGAACTGCGTGGACTTGGTATTCAACCAAATATGTTGGTGATTCGGACAGAACAGCCAGCTGGTCAAGGTATTAAAAATAAACTAGCCCAATTCTGTGATGTGGCACCAGAAGCGGTCATTGAATCATTAGACGTTGAACACCTCTACCAGATTCCACTCAACATGCAGGCACAAAATATGGACCAGATTGTCTGTGACCATTTGAAATTGGATGTGCCACCAGCAGATATGACAGACTGGTCTGCCATGGTTGAAAAGGTTTTGAACCTCAAGAAAACAGTTAAGATTGCCCTTGTTGGAAAATACGTCGAGCTCCAAGATGCCTACATTTCAGTTGTAGAAGCCCTGAAACACTCAGGCTACGCCAACGATGCTGCGATTGAGTTGGATTGGGTCAATGCCAATGACCTGACAGCAGAAAATGTAGCTGACCGACTTGGACAAGCCCAAGGAATCATCGTACCTGGTGGCTTTGGTCAACGCGGTACCGAAGGAAAAATCCAGGCCATTCGCTATGCGCGTGAGAATGATGTGCCTATGTTAGGCGTCTGCTTGGGCATGCAGTTGACCTGTGTGGAATTTGCTCGCCACGTTCTTGGATTAGATGGAGCCAATAGTTTTGAGTTGGATCCAGAAACCAAATACCCAATCATTGACATCATGCGTGATCAAATTGGCGTGGAAGACTTGGGCGGTACCCTCCGCCTTGGCCTCTATCCAAGCAAGCTCAAACGAGGCTCCAAGGCTGCTGCAGCCTATGACAACCAAGAAGTTGTCCAGCGTCGCCACCGCCACCGCTACGAGTTTAACAATGACTTCCGTCAGCAATTTGAAGAAGCTGGTTTTGTCTTCTCTGGTGTATCGCCAGACAACCGCTTGGTTGAGATTGTTGAAATTCCTGAGAACAAGTTCTTTGTGGCCTGTCAGTATCACCCAGAACTCCAATCTCGACCAAATCGTCCTGAAGGACTCTATACTGCCTTTGTCACAGCTGCAGTTGAGAATGAAAGCAAATAAGTATTGACAAGCGCATTTGAGTTGAGCACCCTTAGGATGCTCAACTTTTTGGAGCAAGGCTTGACGAATTGGTGGATTCTGTTAAGCTTTTTAATATGTGTAATGAGTGATCTAGGAAAAGGAGGGAGAAGGAGTGAGGAGTCTTCATTTTATCGCGACATTGGTGGCGATTAGCTTGGTAGCAGGATTAAACGTGCTCTTTAACTACCAATTAGCAGGAATAACCGATAGTCTAACTAGTGGGGATAAGATTGGTTTTATGGTACAGATTTGGCAGTTGCTTGCGATTTTATGCTTGATGCTGCTAGCAGAGTTTGTTCGTCAAGTCTGTAATCAGCAGTTTTTGAATAGGGTTGGCTACAAGATTCAGGCTACTCTAGTCAATCGTTTTTTGCAGGGGCCCAGCTTGCTCAAGCAATCAGAAGTAGCGGAACGGGTTTCAGCTATTCATAATGATAGCGAGATGGTCAAGGAACTCTACTATGATACCCTGTTTTCCCTCTATCAAGGAGTGGTGTCCTTCTTGTTTGCCTGTCTGGCTCTCTTTGGTTTGGATAGCCAGGTATCCATAGCAATCCTGCTTTTGACCTTGGTACCGATTGGGCTACCCTACCTTTTTCAAAATAGTCGGCAAAGGGTTCAGGAGGCCATCTCGCGGGAGAAGGCTGTCTATCAGATTCTGCTCAATGACCTCCTTTCAGGTCTAGCCATTATCAAAAATGCCAATCGTAGCCAGTATTTTTCTGACAAGACAAATGATCAATACAAACGAATCTATCAACTGGAAGACCGGAGGGCTTTTCTATCAGCCTTGTTGAATGTCCTATCCGGTTTGTTCTTCTATCTATTGACGGTTCTGATTCTCTTTTTGGGAGGTCAAAGGATTTTGGCAGGACAAATGACAGTAGGAGCCTTGGTGGCAATTTATAGTATTTCTTTAGAATTGACCATGCCGATTAGTTTGATTGCATCGTCTATCGCAGATATGGCTTCTGTTCGTGATCTACGTGAGCGGCTCTTAAAACAGGAATCAGCTCCGCATTTTTCCAAAAAAATCAAAGACCCATTCACCTCTCTTCAGGTGCGCAATCTTTCTTTTTCTATAGAGGGAATTCCCCTGTTTTCGGGGTTGAGTCTAAACTTTGAGCCTGGGAAGAAGTATCTGATTCAGGGAGAGAGCGGCGTAGGTAAATCGACCTTAGCTTACCTCCTGATGGGACAAATGGTTCAGGGTGATGAAGGGGTCTATCTGAATGGGCAGCCTTTGAAGGAAGTGGGAGAAGAGGTGGTTCAAGCTAATCTTGCCTTTCTGCCACAAAAAGTGAAACTCTTCCATGCCAGCATCTGGGAGAATATTAGTTTGGGAAGGGATATTGACGAGTTGGAGGTTCTTACTTGGTTGCAGTTGGTAGGCTTGGGACAACGTTTTGCAAGTCGTCAGCAGTTGGAAAGTGAGCTATTTGATGCAGAATCAACTCTTTCAGGTGGGCAACAACAACGCTTGGCCTTGGTGCGGACCCTCTTGCTCCACAAACCAGTCTTGCTCCTAGATGAATCCCTTTCAGGTTTAGATGATCGGACCTTTGCCATGGTGGAACAAGCCCTGCTTGACTTGGAGGGGACAATGGTCATTCATATTAGTCATCGTTCATATCATGAGGCAGACTATGATCAGATAGTGGTGCTGGAGAGAAGAAAGTAATAAATATGAACTTTTTTTTCAAAAAAGTGTTGACAAGGGTATTACCCCGTGATATACTTATCTAGTGTTCAGCGGGGATGGCGGAATTGGCAGACGCGCAGGATTAAGGATCCTGTGACCGCTTTAGGTCGTGAGGGTTCAAGTCCCTCTCTCCGCATAGAACTTTCAGACTGGGTTAACCAGTCTTTTTTTGTGCCTGAAAGTTATGTGAAAATTTTCTCATACGGATACAGTTTCAGCTAGCATTTTTTTGAGAATCGTGTTAAAATAAGAGGGTATGGGGGATGACTCCCAAAAAATATTAGGAGGCTCTTAGAATGCCATTAGTTTCAGCAGAAAAATTTGTCCAAGCAGCGCGTGACAACGGTTATGCAGTTGGTGGATTTAACACAAACAACCTTGAGTGGACTCAAGCTATCTTGCGTGCAGCAGAAGCAAAACAAGCTCCGGTTCTTATCCAAACTTCTATGGGTGCAGCTAAGTACATGGGTGGTTACAAAGTAGCTCGCAACTTGATCGCAAACTTGATCGAGTCAATGAACATCACAGTTCCAGTTGCTATTCACCTTGACCACGGTCACTACGAAGATGCACTTGAGTGTATCGAAGTTGGTTACACTTCTATCATGTTTGACGGTTCACACCTTCCAGTAGAAGAAAACCTTTCAAAAGCAAAAGAAGTTGTAGAATTGGCACACGCTAAAGGTATCTCAGTTGAAGCTGAAGTTGGTACTATCGGTGGTGAAGAAGACGGTATCGTTGGTACTGGTGAATTGGCTCCAATCGAAGATGCAGTAGCAATGGTTGCAACTGGTATTGACTTCTTGGCAGCTGGTATCGGTAACATCCACGGTCCATACCCAGAAAACTGGGAAGGTCTTGACCTTGACCACTTGCGTAAATTGACAGAAGCTGTACCAGGTTTCCCAATCGTATTGCACGGTGGTTCAGGTATTCCAGATGCACAAATCCAAGAAGCAATCAAATTGGGTGTTGCTAAAGTTAACGTTAACACTGAGTGCCAAATCGCATTTGCAAACGCAACTCGTAAGTTTGCAGCAGCTTATGAAGCAAACGAAGCAGAATACGACAAGAAAAAACTCTTTGACCCACGTAAATTCTTGGCTGACGGCGTAAAAGCTATCCAAGCATCTGTTGAAGAGCGTATCGACGTATTCGGTTCAGCGAACAAGGCTTAATAATTCTGCGAAAAATCTCTGATTTTGAGCAAATAAAGTTTAATTGTTCTGCGAAAAAATCTCTGATTTTGAGCAAATAAAGTTTAATTGTTCTGCGAAAAATCTCTGATTTTGAGCAAAGAAAGCGTAACAAAAAAAGGATTTTCGATTGAAAATTCTTTTTTTGTTATTTTGGGAATAGAAACCTAGTAATTTCGAATGAACCAAGGGGGGTTCAATAAATGGCATGTGGACTAGACGAGAAGTAATAATGGTGTACTTTCGATGATTATCAGAGGTTAGGCAAGAAGAGTGAAAAAAGAAAAAATATTCCTTGCCAACTTCATTCTTTTCTGTTAGAATAGTATGGTATGTGGTGCTAGCACATCCGTTATATTTGATCAAATGAGGAGGAAGATACAAATGGCTAAAGTATGTTATTTCACTGGTCGTAAGACTGTATCAGGTAACAACCGTTCACACGCTATGAACCAAACAAAACGCGCAGTTAAACCAAACCTTCAAAAAGTTACTGTTTTGATTGACGGTAAACCTAAAAAAGTTTGGGCTTCAGCTCGTGCTCTTAAATCAGGCAAAGTAGAACGCGTTTAACATAGCATAGAAGGAAATGACTCTCGAGGGTCATTTTTTTCTTGCAGTTTTCCGTTTTCTGGTCTATCTCTTCCGTTGTCACAGGCTTGTTTTTTACAGAAAGCTGAAAATGTGGTAAAATGGAGTGATAAAACTATTTGAGGTAACAAAATATGACGGTTAAGATCAATACCAAAGATGGCCAAATTGAATTGACAGATGAAGTCATTGCAACGGTTGTTGGTGGTGCAGCGACTGAGATTTTCGGTGTCGTTGGCATGGCTAGCAAATCTGCCCTTAAGGATAATTTCCAAGCTCTTCTTAGAAAAGAAAATTATTCCAAAGGTGTTGTCATTAAAACAACAGAAGAAGGACAAATCGTGGTGGACGTTTACACTGTTATGAGCTATGGCGTGAAAATCAGTGAAGTATCCCGCAACATCCAAGAGCGTGTTCAATTTAACCTAGAAAACCAATTGGGCATTGCAGTTGATGCGGTCAACGTTTATATCCAAAATATCAAAGTTGTAGGAGAATAATTGTGTCTAAAATTACTACCAGTTTATTCCAAGAAATGGTGCAGGCAGCATCTACTCGATTGAATAAACAAGCTGAATATGTAAACTCATTAAACGTATTTCCGGTACCAGATGGTGATACTGGAACCAACATGGGCATGACCATTACAAATGGTGCCAAAGAAGTTGCGGATAAGCCAGCAAATACAGTTGGTGAAGTCGCTCAAATCTTATCAAAAGGTTTACTCATGGGTGCTCGCGGAAACTCTGGCGTTATTACGTCACAATTGTTCCGCGGTTTTGGCCAGTCTGTTAAAGGCAAGGTTGAATTAGATGGTAAGGATTTGGCACAGGCCTTCCAACATGGTGTAGAAGTGGCTTATAAGGCCGTTATGAAGCCAGTTGAGGGTACCATTTTGACCGTTTCTCGTGGTGCAGCGACGGCTGCCCTAAAAAAAGCAGAAGAAACAGATGATGCCATTGAAGTCATGCGTGCAACCCTTGAAGGTGCCAACCGTGCCCTCAAGAAAACACCTGATATGCTTCCAGTCTTGAAAGAAGTTGGGGTTGTTGACTCTGGTGGTCAAGGTCTTGTTTATATTTACGAAGGTTTCTTGTCAGCTTTGACTGGTGAATACATTGCTTCTGAGGATTTTGAAGCAACTCCAGCAGTCATGACAGAAATGATTAATGCAGAACACCACAAGTCAGTTGCTGGTCATGTAGCGACTGAGGACATTACTTTTGGTTACTGTACGGAAATCATGGTTGCCCTTCGCCAAGGTCCTACCTATGTGAAAGACTTTGATTATGAAGAATTCCGTAACTACCTCAACGACCTAGGCGATTCACTCCTTGTAGTCAATGATGATGAAATTGTAAAAGTTCACGTCCATACAGAAGATCCAGGCTTGGTTATGCAAGCAGGTCTCCAATATGGTAGCTTAGTCAAGGTAAAAGTAGACAATATGCGTGAACAACATGAAGCGCAAGTTGAAAAAGAAGAAGCTTACCAAAAACCAGCTGAGCAAAAAGAATACGGCATTATCGCTGTTGCAGCTGGAGAAGGATTGACAGAGATCTTCAAATCACAAGGGGTTGACTATGTGATTTCAGGTGGTCAGACCATGAACCCTTCGACAGAAGACTTTGTCAATGCTATTGAATTGGTCAATGCTCGTAACGTCATCTTGCTTCCAAACAACAAAAACATTCTCATGGCAGCCCAATCTGCTGCTGAAGTTGCTGAAGTGGCGGTTAAGGTTGTAGAAACCAAGACTCTACCACAAGGCTTCACTAGCTTGCTTGCCTTTGATCCAAGTCGTGAATTGGAAAGCAACTTTGAAGCCATGACAGCATCGCTTGCAGAAGTGAAAAGTGGTAGCGTGACAACTGCGGTCCGTGATACAACCATCGATGGTCTTGAAATCCATGAGAATGATAACCTTGGTATGGTTGATGGCAAGATTGTAGTGTCCAATCCAGATATGATGGAAACACTTGTTGCTACCTTTGAGAAAATGTTGGATGAAGACAGCGAAATCGTGACGATCTACATTGGTGAAGATGGTGATGAAGAATTGGCTCAAACTCTTGCTGAACAGCTAGAAGAACAATTTGAAGATGTCGAGGTCGAAATCCATGAAGGAAATCAACCAGTCTATCCCTATCTTTTCAGTGTTGAATAAGCAAGTCCCCTCGAGTGAGGGGATTTTTTTCTGTCTTATTTTTCAACTTCCATTTGAGAAAGACTTGCTCTTCTTATCGATATATGTTAATATATTGTTGAAAGTGTAGTTTTCAAAAAGTGATTCAATCATTATCAAAAAGGAGGGTCATATGCCTGAGAATCTCAAAGGGAAAAATGCTTTTCCACGTGTTGCTTTATACTCATCTGTTGTATTGGCAGCTTTTTTAGTTGGTCAACGTGGTGTTCACGCAAATGAAATTGTTGCTGAAACAACAACACCGCGCCTGACAGAAGTCACTCCAACCTCTGAATCAGCTCCTGCTCCAAGTGAGGTAGATGCAGTTTCAGAAACGACTACAGAAGAAGATGCAGAAGCGTCCTTACCTACTTTAGACGTAAATTTGGAAGCGCTTCCTTCGGATGAATCTGCCAATGAGTTTGCTAGCCTTGAAGTGACAAAATTGGAAAATGTTGCACTTAATAGCAGCAACAAGCGTTTGGAGTTGTCTGAAGAGGTGCGTGACTCAGTCAAGGAATCGACAAGCGGTACAATCTATGTAGAGTACAATGCCCAAGCCAACGGCTTCTTTAACTTATTTGCGACCTCCAGTCAGACTCATAAAGACGAATACACCGCTCTCTTTGTCAATAATGGCACAGCAGGTTTAGAAAGTCGTACTGGTAGCGCAGGACAACGCAATGTATTAATTGATTCAGGTACGCAGCGGGCAGGAAATGGTGAGTGGAATGCGATTGCTCTTACCTACCAAAAAAATACTGGAGATAACACCGTAGCTGTTAACATGTATGTTAATGGTCAACTGTCCAAGTCAGCAACGGCTAGAAGTGATCTTTTTGGTTCAGCGACAGCTTTGAGCTATGCTCAGTTGGGTGAAGTCAAACGGGCAAATACCAATGCCTGGGCAGCGACAAAACTAGATATTCGCAATTTTACACTCTACAACCGAGCCTTGACTGCCGAGGAAGTCGCACGTCGTTCCTCTCTCTTTGTTCGTGAAGACAGTCCTTATGTCCTCAACGAAGGTTCTGAGTTGACTGACAAGGTCACTGTGTTCGAAGGGGGGCGTGGTAACCAGAAAAACCCAGAAAACAATGTAGCAAGTTTCCGAATCCCAGCCCTTCTCAAGACAGATAAGGGAACCTTGATTGCAGCGAGCGACCAGCGACATGACCATTCTGGAGACTGGGGCAATATCGCTCAAGTTATCAAACGCAGTACAGATAATGGGAAGCAATGGAGTGATACAATCAAGATTGTCGATTTGAAGGACAATCCAAATGCTCAAAACCGCAATGTTGGTGCACCATTAACCATCGATACAGCCTTGGTGCAAGATCCAACAACCAAGCGTATTTTTGCTATCTACGATATGTTCCCGGAAGGTCAAGCTCTTTTTGGTAACTTAAATGATCGAAAACCAGAACACAGTGTTATTGATGGCAAAACTTACCTCAACCTTTATCGTGGTACGGAGACAGACCCATATACTGTTCGTGAAGATGGTCGCATTTACGATGCCCAAGGTCAAGCGACTGAGTACCGTGTAAATGTCAATGACAATAGTCCAGCCTTTGCAAATCTTGGTGATATTTATCAGGGAGAAGGTACAGAGCCAGTTGGCAATATTTATTTCCAAACGCAAAACAATGGCATGTTCCGTGTTGCCATGGACAACTACATCTGGCTCTCTTACAGTGATGATGACGGTGTGACCTGGTCTCGACCGCGCGATATTACTGCAAGTGTGAAAAAAGAGTACATGAAATTCCTTGGTTTGGGACCTGGTACAGGTATTGTGCTTCATGCGGGGCCTCACAAGGGACGTCTGGTTGTGCCGGCGTATGGTATCAACTATACTGGGAACTTGAATTCTCAATCAGCGATGGTCTTCTACTCAGATGACCATGGTGAGACCTGGTCTGCAGGGGAAACCTTTAACGATAACCGTACACTTGCTGATGGAACAGTTTTACATGCTTCAACCATGAACAATGGTAATGAAATAGGTACTGAAGCAACAATTGTTCAATTGTCTAATGGTCAGTTGAAGATGTTCATGCGTGGCGTGAAGGGCAAGGTACGTGTAGCGACTAGTTTAGATGGCGGTGCGACTTGGCAAAATGACCTAGAAACCTTGACAGATGTCCATGACGCCTATGTACAATTGTCTGCGATTCGAGTGATGCGTGACGGTAAAGAGTACGTTCTTCTTGCTAATGCTAATGGCCCTGGTCGCCAACGGATTGATGGTCATGTCCGTGTCGCAGAAGTAGGAGAAGATGGCAGCCTCAATTGGTTACACCATCAAATTCTGCAACATGGCGAGTTTGCTTACAACTCTATCCAGGAATTGGAAGACGGGACCTTTGGCTTGCTTTACGAGCATAAGTCTGGAGACCAAAATGCTTACAGTCTCTATTATCGTCAATTTAACTGGGAATACTTAACTCAGGAAGACTATGGTTTGCCGACGACAGAAATTACGACTGTTGACCACTATAAGGATGGCTATGTAGCTCTTACTTTTAGTAAGCCAATTTTAGCGGTAAACCAACCTCGACTCTTGTTGACTAATGGTAACCAACTCGAGTTCGTTTCTCAATTGGCAACGGATCGCCTCTTGTTCCGTATCAACCCAGCAGATCGGAAGGAATCGATTGTGGCGGTGGTGTCAGGTGATATTTCCAATATTGCAAAATTGCCACTGTCTATCTTTAAATCGCTGGATGGCTCTTCTGTTCAGAAAATCAAGAAAGTGGACGGCCGTACAGTTCGTGTAACGGGTCAAGCTGTCTTTGAAGATGAACGTGGCTATGGCTTGGCAAACTTGATGGATGGTGACAAGTCTACGGTAACAGAATTGAAGTGGTTGATTGAAGGCCAGCCGTCCTACTCGCTTCCACAAACTATCACTTTAACCTTGCCGACTGAAAAAACCGTTCATTCAATGGTGATTTCAAAACGGACTCCTGGTAATGGTACCATGACTAAGTACCAAGTGAAGGCCTACTTGGGTGACCAGTTGCAGTTTGACTCAGGTGAACGTTCTGTTGATTTTGCAACGGCTGAAGTAGCGGTTGGTTTTGGAAAAGATGTCCGAGCAGATCGTATCGAATTTATTCCACTTGAAGCCCATACCAATGCAACGACAAAAGACAACCGCATGTGGACAGTTCGAGAAGTTCAATTGTTTGAAGTGGTTGACACACCAACTACACCAGCGGAAGTAGAAACAAGCAAGGAATTCCGCGATGAGAGAAGCGGCGTTTTGGTGCAATTGGAAGAAGCCTTGGCGACCAGTCATAGCTTGGCAGTTTCGGTGATTAACAGTGATCATGCAGCAGTGGTAGATACAGACAATACTGTTTTGGATATTCAACTCAAATCTGCTGAGGACCAAACGGTTGCACTTACAGCTCCAGCTATTCTTGTGATTCCGAAAGAGGGGGATAAGGTTCCTGCCAAAGCTCTCCTTCTTTTGGACAATAATGAAGTGGTTGAGTTGGATGTGACAGAATCCCCTGTTGAAATTGATGGTGTCAGCCGTGACAGTATTGTAATCCTAACAGAGCAGCTGGGCAAGATTGCCTTGATTTATCCAGCAGCCGTGACAGAAGTTGAGACTCCTGCTCCTGTTGAGGGTGGAGGAGAACAACCTACGACACCTGTTGAAACAGAAGAATTGGTGACAGCTAAGGGTGAAGCGACCTATTTCGAACTACCTGCCTTTGACGGAGGCTTGGTTCTGAATGAAAACTTGACACACTTCCGACCAAGTTTGGATCCAAAACTTTTGTTTGCGGATAAGGAAGTGGCATCAGAAGTTGTAGTCAGTCTCCCAGCTACAAGTAAGGTAGAGAAGAAGACGGATGGTAAGACCTTGCCAAACACAGGAACGCAAGAAGCACTTTTGATGAGTTTGACAGGTCTTGGTCTATTAGCTGGCTTGGCGAACCGCCGGAAACGAACTCGCTAATCTGACTTTCTAAAAGAAATGAAAACTTACCTAGTTTCATCTAGGTAAGTTTTTTTGAATAAGAAGATGGATGTAGTATTTCTTGACCTCGATGATGCTATATGTTAATATACTATTGATAAAATGGTCATTTTCTATATATAAAAACACGATAAAAGGAGGTTTCTATGCCTGAAAAACAACGGAGAACTGGACGGTTTTCCCAACTTGCTCTCTATTCGTCCGTGGTCTTGGTGGCATTTTTGGTGGGTCAACAGACTATCCATGCCAATGAAGTAGCACCTGAAACGGAAGAGGCTCAGCCGACAGCCAATCTTGCTGCAGAAGAGGTCGGTCAGCCAGTTACAAGTCCTACAGAGCCAGCTCTTGCTCCTACTGAACTGAGTGAGGAGGCTTCTAAAACAAATCAACTCCCTTCGCTGGATGTAAATTTGGAGGCGATCTCTTCTGATGAGTCGGCTAGTGAATTTGAAGATGCCGAGGTTCATAAACTTGAAAATACCAGTTTAAATGCTTCGAATAAGCGGCTGGAGTTGGCTCCTGAAGTCCGAGATAGGATCAAGGAGTCAGAGAGTGGAACCATCTACTTGGAGTACAAGGCACAAGCAAATGGCTTTTTCAACCTGTTTGCGACCTCTAGTCAAACCCATGCCAATGAATATACAGCTCTCTTTGTTAATAATGGTGTGGTCGGATTGGAAAGTCGGATTGGATCAAATGGACAGAACTCGATTAATATTAATACGGGAAGCCAACGTGCTCTAAATGGTGAATGGAATGCCGTAGCCTTGACCTATCAAAAGAAGGCGGATAGTGATGCCGTGGATGTGAAAATCTATGTCAACGGTAAGGTGTCGCAAACTGGCGTAACTACGCATGCCCTTTTCCGTGCGGCTAGTCAGTTGAATATGGCCCAGCTGGGTGAAGTCAAGCGTGCCAATCGATCTGTATGGGCAGCGACTAGTCTAGATATCCGTAATTTTACGCACTACGACCGAGCTTTCACGGAAGAAGAGATTCAGCGACGCTCTGCCTTGTTTTTCCGTCGAGAACATCCGTATGTTCTTAATGAAGAATCACGTGTGTCTGAGAAGATTACAGTTTTTGAAGGTGGGCGAAACAATCAGAAAAACCCTGCCAATGGTGTGGCGAGTTTCCGGATACCAGCCTTGCTGAAGACAGATAAGGGAACCTTGATTGCAGCAACTGACCAGCGCCATGACCACCATTTGGACTATGGAAATATTGCCCAAGTGGTGAAGCGCAGTCAAGATAATGGTCAAACCTGGAGTGAAACCATAACTATTGTTGACCTAAAGGACAATCCCCAGGCTCGAGATCGAAATTTCGGTGCTCCGATGACCATTGATACGGCCTTGATTCAGGACCCAACAACCAAGCGCATCTTTGCCTTGTATGATATGTTTCCAGAAGGCAAGGCGGTCATGGATCGATCTAAGCTCACTGGTAGAAAAGCAGAGCATAGCTTGATTGATGGCAAATACTATCTCAATCTGTATAGTGCCACAGAGACGGCTCCTTATACTGTCCGAGAAAATGGTGTTGTTTACTCGCCAGAAGGCCAAGCAACCAATTATCGTGTCAATGTCAATGACAAGAGTCCGGGCTATGCCAATCTTGGTGACTTATACGAAGGAGATAATCCGACACCGATTGGGAATATTTATTATCAAACGGAAACCAATATTCCATTCAAGGGGACTATGGACAACTATATCTGGATGTCTTATAGTGACGATGATGGTGTTACTTGGTCGAGTCCCGTAGACCTAACAGCAACGGTGAAGAAGGAATACATGATGTTCCTAGGAATTGGACCTGGTACAGGCATTGTACTGCATACTGGTCCGCACAAGGGTCGCTTGATCATACCCGCCTATGGCATCAACTACACAGCGGCTCTTAATTCACAATCAGCCCTGGTCTTGTATTCGGATGACAATGGAGCAACATGGTCATCTGGTCAAACCTTTAATGATAACCGAACCTTAGCGAATGGAACTGTTATCCATTCGGAAACCATGAACAACTGGGGAGAGATTGGAACAGAAGCCACCGTCGTTCAATTGTCAAATGGAGACATCAAGATGTTCATGCGTGGACAGGCGAAAAAGATTCGTGTGGCAACCAGTAAAGATGGCGGGTTGACCTGGCAGAGCGATTTAGAGATCTTGGATGAAGTACCGGATCCCTATGTTCAACTTTCTGCCATTCGAATTGTGCGTGATGGAAAAGAATATGTCTTGTTGTCCAATGCAAATGGTCCTGGGACACAGCGGATGGATGGTCATATCCGTGTGGCAGAGGTCGGTGCGGACGGCAGTTTGACCTGGCTCAAACATCAAATTATCCAAGACGGAGAATTTGCCTACAACTCAATCCAAGGCTTGGGCAACGATGAGTTTGGTCTCTTGTACGAGCACAAAACGGGTGATCAAAACTGGTATAGTCTCTATTATAAAACCTTTAACTGGAACTACTTGATGCAGAAAGATTACGGCTTGCCAGAAAGTCGTGTGACAGCTGTTGAACACTATCAGGATGGCTATGTCACTCTAACATTTAACAATACGGTCTTAGCGGCCAATCGTCCAAATCTCCTGCTTTCAAATGGCCACCAGCTGGAATTTGTGTCACAGTTGGAAGCCAACAAGCTCCTCTATCGTTTGGATCCAGCGGATAAGTCGGAAGTGATTGTCGGACTGTCTAGTGGTGAACTGGTCAATGTATCCAAACTCCCTGTCAATGTTCTTGCCTTTCTAGAAGCCCATCCGACCAAGTTAATCCAAAAAGTGAACGGTAAAAAGGTCCGCATCACGGGCGAGGATGTCTTTGAGGAGGCACGAGGCAATGGTTTGGCCAATCTGATGGACGGAAACAAGGGAAGCTTGACCGAATTGAAATGGCTGGTGACAGGCCAACCATCTGTTAGTCTGCCGCAGACCATAAACCTAACCCTACCGGAAGAAAAGCTTTTGCATTCGATGGTGATTACTAAGCGAACCCCAGGCAATGGTACCATGACCAAATATCGGGTTAAAGCCTTCTTGGGAGAGCAGATGCAGTTTGATAGTGGAGAACAGTCGGTTGAATTTGAGACTGCTGAAATTGCCTTCCGCTTTAACCAGGGTGTTCAGGCTGACCGTGTAGAATTTATTCCCCTCGAAGCCCATACCAATGCGACTACTAAGGACAATCGGATGTGGACAGTGAGAGAGGTCCAGTTGTTTGAAATGGTGGATATTCCTGAAGAAAAACCGCAGGTAGAAATGCGAAGGGAGTTCCACGATACGACAACTGGCGTATTGTTGCAGCTAGAAGAGGAAGTGCCTGCTGACTACCGTTTAACAGTGCAAGAAATCAGCAGTAGCCATTCGAGCCTAACAGGCAAGGAGCACAAGGTGTATTCTATCCAGCTTCTGTCTGCTTCCAATGAAGCCGTCACTCTGACTGCGCCAGCCTTGTTGTTGTTGCCGAAAGCAGGAGACAAGCTACCATTGCAAGCCCTGTTTTTACGAGAAAATAATGAAGTAACCGAACTCGACTTGACAGAATCACCAGTTACGATTGCTGGTCAGCAAACGGAGAGAATTTTAGTGTTGACTGAGCAATTGGGTCAGGTGGCACTAGTCTACCCTCTTTCAAGACCAGAATCACGTCCTGAAGTAATCGGTGAAGCGGATCCGATAAACTCTTCAGAGGTTTCTGAAGAAATCGTGACTGCTAAAGGAGCATCTGTGACCCATGAACTACCAGTGTTTGATGGTGGCATGAGCCTCAATGAGAATCTACTACATGAGTTACCGGCCTTTGATGGCGGCATTAGCCTTAATGAAAATCTGACTCATGCCTTGCCAGCATTTGATGGTGGTTTGGTGCCAGCAGATTCTGTCAGCCATCACTTACCAATCCTTGATCCGTCCCTACTGCAAGTAGTAGAGGAAAAACAGGTTTCTCAACTAGCAGCAAGTAAACCAGTAGTTCGAGAAAAAGCCAAGACACTTCCAAATACGGGTGCGGATTTAGGCTTAGTATGGACGCTAGCAGGAATTGGTGTTTTGGGAAGCCTCGTAGAGTGCCGTAAACGATTGGGATAAAAAGAGAGAAATCTCTTGCAAAAAATCAAGAATGTGCTATAATAGTATCTTGTGAGAAACCCTCACTTACTCGTGGCTAGACCATGAGTCATTAGACCAAAAGGAGGAACATATCAATGGCTAAATACGAAATTCTTTACATTATTCGTCCAAACATTGAAGAAGAAGCTAAAAACGCTTTGGTAGCACGCTTTGACTCTATCTTGACAGACAACGGTGCAACAATCGTTGAATCAAAAGCATGGGAAAAACGTCGCCTTGCGTACGAAATCAAAGATTTCCGCGAAGGTTTGTACCACATCGTTAACGTTGAAGCAAGCAACGACGAAGCTCTTAAAGAGTTTGACCGTTTGTCAAAAATCAACGGCGACATTCTTCGTCACATGATTGTCAAACTTGACGCGTAAGAAGGTACCTTATGATAAATAATGTAGTATTGGTCGGTCGCATGACCCGTGATGCAGAACTTCGTTACACTCCGTCAAACCAGGCTGTTGCGACTTTTACACTTGCGGTTAACCGTAATTTTAAAAATCAAAGCGGTGAGCGTGAAGCGGATTTTATCAACGTAGTCATTTGGCGCCAACAAGCTGAAAACTTAGCAAATTGGGCTAAAAAAGGTGCTCTGATTGGGGTTACAGGTCGAATTCAGACCCGTAGCTATGATAACCAACAAGGGCAACGTGTCTATGTGACTGAGGTGGTTGCAGAAAGTTTCCAACTCTTGGAAAGCCGTACTGCCCGTGAAGGACAAGGTGGAGCTTATCAATCAAACCCAGGCAACTCGTTTGCTGGTGGAAATGATTTTGGTTCATCCTACCAAGCGCCTGCACAATCGACGCCGAACTTTGCGCGTGAAGAAAGTCCATTTGGTTCAAGCAGTCCAATGGATATTTCAGATGATGACCTACCATTTTAGGTCGACGAATAAACTATAAAGGAGAATTAACACATGGCTCAACAACGTCGTGGCGGTTTCAAACGCCGTAAAAAAGTTGACTATATCGCAGCTAACAAAATTGAATATGTTGATTACAAAGATACTGAGCTTCTTAGCCGTTTCATCTCAGAACGTGGAAAAATCCTTCCACGCCGTGTAACAGGAACTTCAGCTAAAAACCAACGTAAAGTAACAACAGCTATCAAACGTGCTCGCGTTATGGCACTTCTACCATTCGTAAACGAAGATTAAAAAAACAGTCCTTGAATGGACTGTTTTTTCACGAGTATGAAAATATGAAAGCGAGTAATGACCCCAACGGGTCATTTTTTCATGAGCATGAAAATACGAAAGCGAATTAAGGTCCTTGAATGGACTGTTTTTTCATGAGCTCGGAATTTAGAAGGCGAATTGAGACTCTAACGGGTCTTTTTAGCTTGCGCCCTAGAAACTGGACATGCGCAATCGCCCTGTGTGGCGATTTTTTCTTGCACTCTAGAAATATGAAAAGTGCAATGGTCCAGTGGAGCAATTTTCTGTGTTCATGAATTGAGCTGAAGACGATTTCCTACAGTGACTATAATCTAGAAAAAGAAAAAGGGACTGTATGAACCAGTCCTTTTTGAATGTTTTGGATTATTGCACTTGCACAGGCTGCATGGCATTGCGGATATTGTATTTTCGCTTGAGCCAGTATCGGAGACCGAAAGCAGCAGCAGCAAGAAGCAAGGTTGCAAGTGGTGGTAGAGCGGGATTGATACTGCTTGGGATGAGTGAAGCCAAGATGAAGACAACCGACCAGGCAAGAGTAGCCAAACCTAGATACAAGATAGCTTTGAGAAGTTTTGGTCGTTGTCCAGTTTTGATTTGTTCACGATAGACAAAATGGTACATCATGTACATTCCTGCACCGATACCAAAACCGATAACCAAGAGAGTGATGAGGCCGTATTGGCTTCCTTGGCCCAATAGGTTCATGATGCCGTTGATTGCACCAATCAATGCCAGCATCAAAAGGCTAGAATCTAACCACATTAACCAAGGGTTTTCGTTATAGACTACTGTTTCAGCTTCTTCTTGAGCTTGTTTGGTTTTGCTGGCAGCCCATTCACTTGGGGGGCCAAATAAGTTGCGGGCAGTAGTGCCAGATTTTTGATGTTCGATAATTGTTGGTAAAATTTCTTCCAAGAGTGCCTTAATTTCTTGGTCGGATTTTCCATCCTTGATCAATTGATTGGTGGCAATATGGATGAACTCTTGGTTTTTCTTCGTTAGTGAAGGTAGGTTTGAAAGTGTCATAATAATCTCCTAATTAGAACCATCTCTTGCGAATGAAGTAGAAGGTAAGTGATAAGCTGATAGCAAAGGCAAATAAGATTATCCACCAGAAGGCATATGGAATGTCATTGAAAGGAATGACATTGTCCTTGAAGTTCATACCATAGGCGGAGAAGACCATGGTTGGGATTGATAGGACAATGGTTACCAAGGCCAGGGTTTTCATGATAGTATTCTGGTTGTTGGAAATGATGGATGCAAATGCATGGGTCATGGAATTCAGGATGGAACCATAGATGTCTGCCATCTCGATTGCCTGTTGTGTTTCGACCAAGGTGTCTTCCAGCAAATCTTCGTCCTCTTCGTATTTACGAAGGAGACGAGAAGAAGATGCCAGTTTCTTGACTAATCGTTCGTTGGTTTTGAGGGAAGCCTTGAAGTAGACGATGGTTTTTTCTAATTCCATGAGGACGATTAGTTCTTCGTTTCGAGTGGCTTCGTGAAGCTGTTTCTCAATTTCTTCACTTTTTCTGTCAATGGTCCTTAGGGCAGACAGATAGAGTTGGGCGTTGCGATACAAAATTTGGAAAACAAATCGAGACCGCATAAAGGTATAGAAATTGCGCAATCTCCGATGGATAAATTGATCAAAGAGAGGCAGCGGTTCCAAGCAAGTGGTGATGATGGCATCTGCGGTCAAGATGATTCCCAAAGGAATTGTAATGTAATAAGTTTTGTTGTTTCGCTCTTCAAGAATAGGGACGTCGACCAGTATCAGTGTGTAATCATCTTCGACGGTGATACGAGATGACTCTTCCGCATCGAGCGGTGCACGTAGGTCAGCGATGTCAATCTTATAATGCTCAGCCACTTCCATAGACTCGCTCTGGGAGGGGTTAACCAAATTAATCCAAGCCCCAGGTTCAAAGGTTTGGATTTCTTCTAAATCAGTCATGGTTGATAGAAAAATCTGTTTCATATGACGCCCTCCTTTTGCAATTGTTTCGTTAACGCAACCTCTATTATACCAAAAAATATGCCGTTGCGGAAAGGTTTTCTGCAAATTTGTGTTATAATATGGAGTATTTGAGGGAGGGGGAGATGCCCCATAACCTTCGTATTGAAAGGATTTGAATGCGTGCTAAAAGCGTCGAGTTTTATACGGTTTCTTGACGTGAGATTTTCAAAACGATATTTTTTGAAAATCGAGCTAATATAAGATATAGAAATTGCCCATAGGCAGTTTCATCTGGTGACGCGGAGCTAGTTGACCGTCACCAGTTATCTTGTGAACGCACTTATATCTAGAAAGGAATTGAACACGCCCTAAACGCTGTGTGAAAAAGACAAATTCTCCTAGAGCGTTAACGCTCTTCGTCAAATTTCCTATTTTCACCGTGCGTTTTACGGGCTCTGTATCTTAAATTATGCAAGAAAATATTGTGATTCATGGGGCTCGTGCCCATAACTTAAAAAATATTGATGTGACAATTCCGCGTGAGAAGTTGGTGGTGGTGACTGGTTTGTCAGGCTCTGGTAAGTCGAGTTTGGCTTTTGATACCTTGTATGCCGAAGGCCAACGTCGCTATGTGGAGTCTTTGTCTGCCTATGCTCGTCAGTTCTTGGGCAACATGGACAAGCCTGATGTGGATTCCATAGAGGGTCTTAGCCCTGCTATTTCTATTGACCAAAAAACAACCTCGCGGAATCCGCGTTCGACGGTTGGAACGGCAACAGAAATCAATGACTATCTCCGCTTGCTTTATGCTCGGGTAGGGATGCCTTACTGTATCAATGGACATGGGGCCATTGCGGCTTCTTCGGTGGAGCAGATTGTCGATGAGGTTTTGGAATTGCCAGAACGCCAACGTTTGCAGATTTTGGCGCCAATTGTGCGAAAGAAAAAGGGGCAACACAAGACCATTTTTGAGAAAATCCAGAAGGACGGCTATGTTCGGGTGCGGGTCAATGGTGATGTCTATGATGTGTCGGAAGTGCCAGAATTGTCTAAGAGTAAGGCTCACAACATTGAGGTCGTGGTCGATCGGATTGTCATCAAAGAGGGCATTCGTTCGCGGCTCTTTGACTCGATTGAGGCGGCCTTGCGGATTGCGGACGGCTATGTCATCATCGATACCATGGATGAGAAGGAAATGCTTTTCTCTGAGTACTATGCCTGCCCAGTTTGTGGCTTTACAGTACCAGAGTTGGAGCCTCGTCTATTCTCATTCAATGCTCCTTTTGGGTCTTGTAGCGACTGTGACGGTTTGGGCATGAAGCTGGAAGTGGATGCGGATTTGATTGTCCCAGATGCCAGCAAGACCTTGCGTGACGGTGCCTTGGCTCCGTGGAATCCAATCTCATCCAACTACTATCCTCAGATGTTGGAGCAGGCCATGAATCACTTTGGTGTGGACATGGACAAGCCTTTCGAGGAATTGACGGAAGAGGAGAAGAACCTGATTTTCAATGGATCGGATGGTAAAGAATTCCATTTCCATTATGAAAATGAGTTCGGTGGGGTGCGTGATATCGATATTCCCTTTGAGGGCTTGATTACCAATATCAATCGCCGCTACCGTGAAACCAACAGTGACTATACGCGGACGGTTATGAAGGCTTACATGAATGAGCTGACCTGTGGAACCTGCCACGGCTATCGCCTCAATGACCAAGCCCTGTCTGTTAAAGTTGGTGGCGAGCAGGGACTTCATATAGGACAGTTGTCTGATTTGTCCGTGGCGGATCATTTGCAAGTCATTGAAAATCTGACCTTGTCTGAAAATGAAGCCACCATTGCGACGCCCATTGTCAAGGAAATCAAGGATCGCCTGTCCTTCCTTAATAACGTAGGTTTGAATTACCTGACTCTTTCACGAGCAGCAGGTACGCTTTCGGGTGGTGAGAGCCAGCGGATTCGTTTGGCGACCCAGATTGGGTCCAACCTGTCAGGTGTCCTCTATATTCTGGATGAGCCGTCGATCGGTCTGCACCAACGGGACAACGACCGCCTGATTGCCAGTCTTAAGAAAATGCGTGATTTGGGCAATACCTTGATTGTGGTGGAGCATGACGAGGACACCATGCGGGAGGCGGACTGGTTGATTGATATCGGTCCAGGTGCGGGTGTCTTTGGCGGAGAAATCGTGGCCTCTGGCACACCAGCCCAAGTAGCTAAAAATAAAAAATCCATTACAGGCCAGTACCTGTCTGGCAAACGTGAAATTCCAGTTCCTTTGGAACGTCGTGTTGGCAATGGTCGATTCCTGGAGGTGACCGGTGCCAAAGAAAACAACCTGCAAGATGTGACTGTTCGGTTCCCACTTGGGAAATTTGTAGCGGTGACAGGGGTGTCTGGTTCAGGGAAATCAACCCTGGTCAATTCCATTTTGAAAAAAGCTATCGCCCAGAAACTCAATCGCAATTCGGACAAGCCAGGTAAGTTCAAGTCCATTTCAGGAATCGAACACTTGGATCGCTTGATTGATATTGATCAAAGTCCGATTGGACGGACACCGCGTTCCAACCCAGCTACCTACACAGGTGTATTTGACGATATTCGGGACCTCTTTGCCCAGACCAATGAAGCCAAAATCCGTGGCTACAAGAAGGGACGGTTCTCCTTTAACGTCAAAGGTGGTCGTTGTGAGGCTTGTTCTGGTGACGGGATTATCAAGATTGAAATGCACTTCCTGCCAGATGTCTTTGTACCTTGTGAAGTCTGTCATGGACACCGTTACAATTCTGAAACCTTGGAAGTACATTACAAGGAGAAAAATATCGCTCAGGTCCTTGATATGACTGTCAATGACGCGGTCGAGTTCTTCAAGCATATTCCGAAGATTGAGCGGAAACTTCGCACCATTCAAGATGTGGGCTTGGGCTATGTTACTCTAGGTCAGCCAGCAACGACCCTATCAGGTGGGGAAGCCCAGCGGATGAAGTTGGCCTCTGAACTCCACAAGCGGTCAACTGGTAAATCCTTGTATATCTTGGATGAGCCAACGACAGGCTTGCATACAGAGGACATTGCCCAGTTGCTCAAGGTCTTGGCTCGCTTTGTCGATGACGGTAACACCGTCCTTGTCATTGAGCACAATCTGGATGTCATCAAGACAGCCGACCACATTATCGACATGGGACCAGAAGGCGGTGTCGGCGGTGGTACCGTTGTTGCGACAGGAACACCAGAAGAAGTAGCAGCTAACCCAGCCAGCTTTACAGGCCAGTATTTGAAAACCAAGTTGAAGTAAAAAGTCGCCACGCGGCTTTTTCTTATTTACTGGAAGTTTATTGGTAATTCTGTGCATTTCTGCTATAATAGTTACAATATCTTTGGAGGTAGATTATGCAAAATCGACTTGAAAAACTTCGTGGAAAAATGGCTGAGCAGTCGATAGAGGCTCTCTATGTGACCAATTTGAAAAATGTTTATTATCTGACAGGTTTCTGGGGGTCGGCAGGAGTGGTGCTGATTACGCCTAGCCGCCAGGTTTTGATTACAGATGACCGCTATATCACCTATGCCCAATCGGTTGTCACAGACTTTGAAGTTCTCTCCAATCGAGATGAATTGGGAACGACAGCTGGCTTGGTTAAGGATATGGGTATCAAAGAAGTGGCCTTTGAGGATGAGATTTCAGTAGCCTATTTCAAGTCCATGGAAGCTGTCTTTGCTGGAACGACTCTTAGACCGACTACCAATCTGATTGCAGACCTGCGGATGATTAAGGATGCGGCAGAGCTTGCCACCATTCAGCGAGCTTGTCAGATTTCAGACCAGGCATTTATTGACGCTTTAGACTTTATCAAACCAGGTAAAACAGAGATTGAAATTGCCAATTTCTTGGACTTTCGTATGCGGGAAATGGGGGCAGAAGGGGTATCTTTTGATACCATTGCTGCATCGGGTTACCGCTCTGCTATGCCCCACGGACGTGCGTCCAATAAGGTGATTGAGGCTGGCGAGGCTTTGACGCTGGACTTTGGCTGCTTGTATGACCACTATGTCAGCGATATGACGCGGACGGTCTATGTCGGTTCGGTCAGTGATGAAGAGCGAGAGATTTATGAAACCGTTCTGGCGGCGAATCAAGCCTTGATTGCGACGGCTAAGGCGGGTATGGAATACAAGGAGTTTGACGGTGTCCCACGTCGTGTCATCGAGCAGGCTGGTTATGGTCCTTACTTTACCCACGGTATCGGGCACGGAATGGGCTTGGATGTTCACGAGTATCCCTACTTTAGCCGAACAGCTACGGATCCCATTCAGGCAGGTATGGTATTGACTGATGAGCCGGGCATTTATCTTGAGGGCAAATACGGTGTCCGTATCGAAGATGACCTACTGATTACGGACACGGGTTGTAAGGTGTTGACTTTGGCACCCAAAGAATTGATTGTCATTTGAGAAATCTGTCAGTTTGTGGTAAAATAAACCGAATAAATAAAATTTGAAGAGGTATTCAATACGATGATTGAAGCAAGTAAACTTAGAGCAGGTATGACCTTCGAAGCAGAAGGTAAGTTGATTAAGGTTTTGGATGCGAGCCACCACAAGCCAGGTAAGGGCAATACCATCATGCGTATGAAATTGCGTGATGTGCGTACAGGTTCAACTTTTGACACGACCTACCGTCCAGATGAGAAGTTTGAGCAAGCCATTATCGAAACCGTCCCAGCTCAATACCTTTACCAAATGGATGACACTGCCTATTTCATGAATACTGAGACTTACGACCAGTATGAAATTCCAGTAGCAACTATTCAAGAAGAATTGCTCTACATCTTGGAAAACTCTGACGTGAAAATCCAATTCTACGGAACGGAAGTGATTGGTGTTACTGTACCGACTACTGTTGAGTTGGTGGTTGCAGAAACCCAGCCATCTATCAAAGGTGCGACTGTAACAGGTTCAGGGAAGCCAGCTACAATGGAAACTGGTTTGGTTGTTAACGTACCAGACTTTATCGAAGCTGGACAAAAATTAGTGATTAACACTGCAGAAGGAACTTACGTTTCTCGTGCTTAATAGCGACTAGAAAGGAGAGCCCATGTCAAAAGAACATCAAGGCGAAATCATTATTGCACCGCGCGTGTTAGAAGTTATTACAGGAATCGCTGCGGCTAAGGTGGAAGGGGTTCACTCTCTGCATAACAAACGCGTGGCAGATAACCTCTCAAAATCCGCTTTAAACAGAGGTGTTTATCTTCAATCAGATGATGAGGGCATCTTGACAGCAGATATTTACGTTTATCTTGAATATGGAGTAAATGTTCCAGCTGTTTCAATGGATATTCAACGTGCAGTCAAAACAGCTATCCGTAACTATGCAGAAGTAACAGTAGCAGCGGTTAATATTCACGTTGATGGGATTGTTCCCGACAAGACTCCCAAGCCAGCCTTGAAAGACTTGTTTGGAGAGGATTTTTTGGATGAAGAATAATTCAAGACATTACCTACGCCAGTGTGCCTTACAGGCCATTGTTTCAGTGGAATTTGGGCAGGAGCCTGTTCAGGCGGCTCAATTTTCTTACGTTTATGACAAGGAAGAAGAGGCAGAAGGGATCGAAATTCCTCTCTTCTTGCTCAATTTGGTAACAGGTGTTGCCAGCCATCAGGAAGAGTTGGACAAGGAATTATCTACTCGCTTGAAAGCAGGTTGGACCTTGGATCGTTTGACCTTGATTGATAAAAGCATCCTACGTTTGGGCTTGTTTGAAATCCTATACTTTGAAGAAACTCCAGCAAAGGTTGCGGTCAATGAAGCAGTTGAATTTGCAAAGCAATTTTCAGATCAAGCATCTGCAAAATTTATCAACGGTATCCTCAGTCCCTTCATCAAAGAAGAAGCTTAACTTCAGATTGGTAACTAAAAGAATAAGACTTGGTTAATAAATTCCAAGTCTTTTTGTCTGCAAAAAATTGAAAAACCAAGGCTAGTAGGATTACTAACCTTGGTAGTCTAGAATGAGAACTTATAGGCTCTTGCCTGCCAATAAACTAATTGGAAGTGAGTAATCAGTCTGTTTGAGTTCATTGCCATCGATTTTTTGAAGCAGGAGATCGACCAGTAAACCAGCGATTTCCTTGAGCGGTTGTCGGATGGTAGTCAATTGGGGGTAATGGGTTTCTACAAAAAAAGTTCCATCGTAGCCAATCAATTTTAAATCCTGTGGAATAGAGAGCCCTAGCTGTTGGGCAATATTCCATACCAGCATAGCTGTTAGGTCACCAGAGACAAAGACCCCGTCTGGCTTGTCGGACTGGAGGATCGATTTGATTTCCATCTCCTTTCGAATCGGAGAAAAATCACTTGAGATATGATGGATAGTCGCAGATGGAAAGATGGAGGAGAATCCGACTTGACGCAAACCTGTTGGTGAATTTGAATCGTCGTTTCCTGTAATCATAATCGGTCGCTTGCAGCCAGCCTTTTGGAGCATCTGAGCAGCCAAGACTCCTCCTCCTCTGTTGTCGGATGAAACAACCGGGATTGATGGTGATAGATTTCGGTCAAAGGAAATAATCGGGGCAGAAACCCGGTCATAGTCCTTGATACCAAGGTTATGACTGCCAGAGATAATGCCGTCAACCTGGTTGGCGGCTAGCATTTCTAAGTATTCTCTTTCCTTTTCTGACTCATGTTGGCTATTGCAGATGATGGTTTTATAACCGCGGTTGAAGAGTTCACTTTCTAGGTGGCTGATTAATTCTGCGTAGAAGACATTGCTGATATTTGGGAAAATCAAGCCGACTAATTTTGCCGACTTGCCTTGTAAACTCCGAGCCAGGTTGTTGGGTTTGTAGCCCAATTCTTTCATTGCCTCCTGGACTTTTTTGACAGTTTTTTCAGAAAGATAGCCCTTTTTGTTGATAACACGAGAAACCGTTGTCGGGCTGACTCCTGCTAGCTGGGCAACATCAGTTAGTTTTGCGACCATAGTCTAAGTGGTAATAGGTTCCAGTTGGGTTTCCGGCTGTTATGGCAATGCCAGTCTGATCAGCATCTGGGAAGACCCGTCCAGAGAACACTTTTTCTCCTTTATTGATGAAAATTTCAAAGACTGATTTGTCAATGAAGATAGATGCACTGGTTTCAGCCTTGTCAATGGTGCAGGAACGTCTGGTTCCAAAATCCAGAGCGAAAGCTTGTCCGCAGTCCTTGCGGTCCACGGTTATTATACCATTTTCAGTATCTAGGGTCAAAGTTAGCCCTTTGTTTTCCTTGTTAGCAAAGAGGACTAGCTCAGTCTTGCTGTTGGCAGGAATGGTCAAGTCTAGTTCATAAATATTGTTGGTTTCTTTTTGATTTGAAAATGGCTGAGCTTCTTGACGCAGGCTGGTGATGGCTTCGACAGGGTACTGGTAGAGTTTGCCGTCCTTGATTGTCAGCTCTTTGACCAAGGACAAGCAACCTTGGTAATCGAAAGCATCGGTTGGGTATTCAACATCTGGAAGGGCCAACCAGCTGACAGATAGGGCACGGCCATCCGGAGCATTGAAAGCCTGGGTTGCGTAGCATTCAAAACCATAGTCAAGATTAATCAACTCACCCGGATCAACAATAGTCGCAGTTTCAGGGTCAAAGCTCTGGCCAATCTTGTACATATTTGGATAGATGTTGCCGTAGTCCAACACTTCTTTGTCCAACCCTTGTGGACAGTAGAGGAGGATAGGTTGCTCACCGACAAAGGCAATGTTTGGACACTCCATCATGTAGGCGGTCATGTCATTGGCGAAATCCAGGTCACCGACCAAGGTCCAGTTTAGGTAGTCGTTGTTTTCGGCTTTATAGAGTTTGACAATCCCTTTTTTATCCAGATTTTGTCCGCCGACAATGGCGTAATACTGCCCCTTGTAGTTAAAGATTTGCGGATCGCGGAAGTGGTCAGTTGTATCTTCTGGTTGGTCGATCAAGATTTTATCAATCTTTTCAATCTTGCCGTCCTTGTCCATCAAGGCACCGATTTGGTATGGATGGCGGACCCAATTTTCATCGCGGACATTTCCTGTATAGAAGAGGAAGAGTTTGTCACCGAATTCCATAGCAGAACCAGAGTAGGCACCGTGGCTATCAAGTGGGGTATCTGGATACATAACCGTGCCTGTTTCTTCAAAGTGGACCAAATCTGTTGACTCAGTATGAACCCATGATTTTAAGCCATGTGCAGCACCAAATGGGAAGTACTGGTAGAACAAGGTCCATTTTCCATTAAAATAGGAAAAGCCATTCGGGTCATTCAAAAGACCATGTGGAGTTTCAATGTGGAAGTTGGTTCTCCAAGGGGAACTCTCTGTGTTTTTTTTGATTTTTTCAATATATTCTGGCGTCCAGTCAGCATAAGCTCGGTAACGCTCTTCAGTTGTAAAAGCCATTTGTTTACTCCAAATCTTCTAATTGTTCATTTAATATAGTAAACGTTTTCTTTCAAAAAATCAAGTTTTTACTAGTTTTTTAAGTGAATTAGTAAAAAAATGTGATAAACGTTTGACATATTCATTAAAAGTGTTATAATAGGACCATAGAAAGTTTGAAAACACTTTCAAAAACATAAAAATAAATAAGGAGATTTTTGCAAGATGAACAATACAGAAATTGCAAAAAAGGTCATTGACGCCCTTGGCGGACGTGAGAACGTACGTAGTGTTGCCCACTGTGCGACTCGCCTCCGTGTAATGGTTGTTGATGAGAGCAAAATCGACAAGGATACAGTCGAAGACATTGAAAAAGTACAAGGTGCTTTCTTTAACTCAGGTCAATACCAAATTATCTTTGGTACTGGTACAGTTAACAAAATCTACGATGAAGTCGTTGCCCTCGGTTTGCCAACAGCGACTACTGGTGAGCAGAAAGCAGAAGCTGCTAAACAAGGTAATGCTTTCCAACGTGCTATCCGTACCTTCGGTGACGTATTCGTTCCAATCATTCCTGCTATCGTAGCAACTGGTCTTTTCATGGGTCTTCGTGGTCTTTTGACACAAGAAGCAATCATGGGAGCTCTCGGTGTAACAGAATGGAACGCTGACTTCATTACGTATACTCAAATCTTAACAGATACAGCCTTCATCATCTTGCCAGCCTTGGTGGTGTGGTCAACCTTCCGTGTATTCGGTGGTAACCAAACAATCGGTCTTGTGCTCGGTATGATGTTGATTTCAGGTTCATTGCCAAACGCTTGGGCAGTTGCTTCAGGCGGCGATGTGACTCCACAAATTTTCTTTGGCTTCATTCCAGTTGTTGGTTTGCAAGGTTCGGTCTTGCCAGCCTTCATCATCGGTATCGTTGGTGCTCAATTTGAAAAAGCAGTTCGCAAGGTTGTTCCAGAAGTACTTGATCTCTTGGTAACTCCGTTCATTACCCTCTTGGTGATGTCAATCCTTGGTCTCTTCGTAATTGGTCCAGTTTTCCACGTAGTTGAGAACTACATCTTGCTAGGTACACAAGCAATCTTGGGCTTGCCAATGGGTCTTGGTGGTCTCCTTATCGGTGGTGTTCACCAAATCATCGTTGTATCAGGTGTTCACCATATCTTCAACTTGCTTGAGTCACAATTGGTAGCAAATACTGGTGCTAACCCATTCAACGCAATCATCACTGCAGCGATGACAGCACAAGGTGCTGCTACAGTAGCGGTTGGTGTGAAAACGAAGAACCCTAAATTGAAAGCTCTTGCTTTCCCAGCAGCTCTTGCAGCCTTCCTGGGTATTACTGAGCCAGCTATCTTTGGTGTTAACTTGCGTTTCCGTAAGCCATTCTTCTTGTCATTGGCAGCAGGTGCTCTTGGCGGTATGGTAGCATCACTTCTTGGTCTTGCAGGTAACGGTTTTGGTATCACGATCATTCCAGGTACACTTCTTTACGTTGATGGTCAATTGCCACAATACTTGCTCATGGTAGCAATCTCATTTGCAGCAGGTTTTGCTTTGACTTACTTCTTCGGTTATGAGGATGAGGAGAAAGACGTAAAAAAGCCTAATGCTTCAGCACAAGAAACAGCAAAAACGCTTGAAGAAGCAGAGACAGGCCTTGTAGCTGAAGAAACGCTTGTATCTCCACTTTCAGGTGACGTAGTTGCCCTTGAAAATGTTAATGACCCAGTCTTCTCTTCTGGAGCTATGGGTAAAGGTTTGGCAGTTAAACCAACTGAAGGTGTTGTTTACGCACCAGCAGATGCAGAAGTAACAATCGCTTTTGAAACAGGTCATGCATATGGTTTGAAAACAGCTTCAGGTGCAGAAATCTTGATCCACATCGGTATTGATACAGTATCAATGAACGGTAACGGATTTGAGAAATTGGTTGCAGCTGGCGACAAGGTGAAAGCTGGTACGCCACTTGCCAAATTCGATGCAGCTAAGATTGCTGAAGCAGGTCTTGATGATACAACTATGATCATCGTGACAAACACAGCAGACTTCACAGAAGTTTCACCACTTGCTGAGGGAACAATCGCACATGGTGCGGACTTCCTTAAAGTTGCTAAATAATTCTAAGGCTTGCAAGGCTTTCATAACCTGCTTGGTCAACACAGTCAAATATGACTTGCCAAGTACCTCCCTTCATCTTTATGAAAGTTAAGTCACTACTTAGGAAATACCAAGAAAAAGGCGCTAGCCTTTTTCTTCTGTTTCTATCTATGGTATAATAGATAAGATAAAACATTGGAGAAAAAAGATGACGAAATTATATGGTAGCTTGGAAGCTGGTGGTACAAAGTTTGTTTGTGCCGTTGGTGATGAGAATTTCCAAGTAATTGAAAAAACACAATTTCCAACGACAACACCTTACGAAACCATTGAGCGTACAGTAGAATTTTTCAAACGCTACGAAGATCGTTTGGCGGGTATTGCCATTGGTTCTTTTGGGCCGATCGATATTGACCAGAACTCACAGACTTATGGCTACATTACCTCAACGCCAAAACCACACTGGTCAAACATTGACTTGCTTGGTTTGATTGCTAAAGAATTTAACATTCCATTCTACTTTACAACAGATGTTAATTCATCTGCCTATGGTGAAACCTTGGTTCGCAAGGGAGTGAAAAGCCTTGTTTATTACACAATCGGTACAGGTATCGGTGCTGGTGCTATTCAAAATGGTGAGTTCATTGGTGGCTTGGGTCATACGGAAGCAGGTCATACTTATGTTGCCTTGCACCCTTATGATGTCAAGCATGAGTTTAATGGAGTTTGTCCATTCCACAATGGCTGTTTGGAAGGCTTGGCAGCTGGTCCATCTCTTGAGGGTCGTACTGGTATCCGTGGTGAATTGATTGAACTTAATTCCGATGTTTGGGATGTTCAGGCTTACTACATTGCTCAAGCAGCGGTTCAGGCAACCCTGCTCTACCGTCCACAAGTCATTGTATTTGGCGGTGGTGTAATGGCTCAAGAGCACATGCTTAACCGTGTGCGTGAGAAGTTTGTTGGCCTCATGAATGACTACCTACCAACACCAGATGTGAAAGACTACATCGTGACACCAGCTGTTGCAGAAAATGGTTCTGCGACACTTGGAAACTTTGCCTTAGCTAAAAAGATTTCGAAGTAAGGAACAGCCCTTTGGGGCTGTTTTTGCATACTTTTGAACAGTTTTCATCTTTACTTGGAATTTTCATGTAAAATTTGGTATGATGGGAACATAGAATGAATGAGGTAGTAAACATGGAACCATTGTTTTTACATCCAGTAATGCAGGAAAAAATTTGGGGAGGAAGTCGACTTAGGAAAGAATTTAATTATGTTATCCCTAGCGAGACGACTGGAGAGTGCTGGGCAATCTCAGCCCACCCTAATGGTGTATCCACCGTTGTCAACGGAGCTTTTGCTGGTTGGGGCTTGGATCAACTCTATAGCCAGCATAGGGAATTGTTTGGAAATAGCCAAAGTCCAGTTTTTCCTTTGCTGACCAAGATTTTAGATGCTAATGATTGGCTGAGTGTACAAGTGCATCCTGATGATACCTACGGTCTAGCCAATGAAGGGGAATTAGGAAAAACAGAATGTTGGTATGTGATTGCGGCTGATGAGGGGGCGGAGATTATCTATGGTCATGAAGCCCAGTCCAAAGAAGATTTGGCGGCACAGATCCAAGCTGGCAATTGGGAAGACTTGTTGACTCGGGTGCCGGTGAAGGCAGGAGACTTTTTCTTCGTGCCAAGTGGTACCATGCATGCGATTGGTAAGGGCATTTTGATTTTAGAAACCCAACAGTCCAGCGACACGACCTATCGTGTATATGACTTTGATCGACGAGATGATCAAGGGAAACTGCGTGAATTACATATTCAGCAATCGATTGATGTGACTTCGATTGGTCAGCCAGCAAACAGCCATCCCGACCGACAAATTGTCGGAAATTTGGCAACAACGACCTTTGTCAGCAATCCCTTCTTTACGGTCTACCAATGGCAAGTATCTGGTCCAGTAGAGATGAAACGAGTAGCAGATTATTACTTGGTAAGCGTGCTTGAAGGCCAAGGACAGTTGACTGTTGGAGCGCAAACCTATCCATTGCATAAAGGACAACACTTTATTTTACCGAGTACAGTAGCATCCTGGAAATTTGATGGACAACTTGACTTAATCGTTAGTCATCCCTAAAAAATTGTATATATTGAATTGGGTTTGGTCTGAACTACACCTTGAAATCAAGCTATAATTATGATACAATTACTAATTGAACTGAAACAAAAGTAGGTATAAAATTTATGGTAAGAAATATGCTTCGCTCCCTCATCGAAAACGAGAAGGGCGAATTACGAAAATTGGAGAAAATGGCTGATAAGGTCTTTTCTTATGCGGAACAGATGGAAGCCCTCTCAGATGAAGAATTAAAGGCAAAAACTGTCGAATTTAAGAACCGTCACAATAACGGTGAGTCCTTAGATGATTTACTTTTCGAGGCATTTGCGGTCGTTCGTGAAGCTTCTAGACGTGTATTGGGTTTGTATCCTTATAAGGTACAGGTCATGGGTGGGATTGTCCTTCACAACGGTGACGTGCCAGAGATGCGCACAGGTGAAGGTAAAACCTTGACTGCGACCATGCCTGTGTACCTCAACGCTCTATCTGGCAAAGGCGTTCACGTAGTAACGGTCAATGAATACCTATCAACACGTGATGCAACTGAGATGGGTGAATTGTATTCTTGGTTGGGCTTGTCTGTCGGTATTAACTTGGCAGCCAAATCACCATTTGAAAAACGCGAAGCCTATAACTGTGACATTACCTATTCAACCAACTCCGAGATTGGCTTTGACTATCTTCGTGATAACATGGTGGTTCGTGCAGAAGAGATGGTACAACGTCCCTTGAACTATGCCTTGGTCGATGAGGTTGACTCTATCTTGATTGACGAAGCACGGACGCCATTGATTGTATCAGGTCAGCAAGGTTCAGAAACCAATCAACTCTATTTTTTGGCAGACAAATTGGTCAAATCACTAGATCCGGATGATTACATCATCGATGTGCCATCTAAGACAATTGGTTTGGCAGACTCAGGAATTGACAAGGCAGAGAAATTCTTTAAGTTAGACAACTTGTATGATATTGAAAACGTAGCGATTACTCACTTCTTGGACAATGCTCTTCGTGCCAACTACATTATGACCTATGATGTGGATTACCTGGTCAATGATGAACAAGAAGTCATGATTATCGATCCATTTACAGGACGTACTATGGAAGGTCGTCGTTACTCGGACGGTCTTCACCAAGCCATTGAAGCCAAGGAAGGGGTTCCAGTTCAAAACGAATCCAAGACAAGTGCTTCGATTACCTACCAAAACCTCTTCCGTATGTATAAAAAACTTTCTGGTATGACTGGTACTGGTAAGACAGAGGAAGAAGAGTTCCGTGAAATCTACAACATTCGCATTGTTCCGATTCCAACCAACCGTCCGATTGCACGTATTGACCATGAAGACTTGTTGTATCCAAGTTTGGAATACAAGTTCAATGCCGTTGTGGCCGATGTTAAAGCGCGTTATGAAAAAGGGCAGCCAGTTCTGGTTGGTACTGTCGCAGTTGAAACATCTGACTATCTTTCACAACGCTTAGTGGCGGCGGGTATTCCTCACGAAGTATTGAATGCGAAAAACCACTACCGTGAAGCGCAAATCATCATGAATGCAGGTCAACGTGGTGCTGTGACAATCGCTACCAACATGGCGGGTCGCGGTACAGATATCAAGTTGGGCCCTGGTGTTCGAGAGCTTGGAGGTCTCTGTGTTATTGGTACAGAGCGCCATGAGAGCCGTCGTATTGATAACCAGCTTCGTGGTCGTTCTGGTCGTCAAGGTGACCCAGGTGAGTCTCAATTCTACCTTTCTTTGGAAGATGACTTGATGAAACGCTTTGGTTCAGAACGCATTAAGGCCTTTATGGATCGAATGAACCTGACAGAAGAAGAGTCAGTCATCAAATCAGGTATGTTAACACGCCAAGTTGAAGCGGCTCAGAAACGTGTTGAAGGAAATAACTATGATTCTCGTAAGCAAGTTCTTCAATACGATGATGTCATGCGAGAACAACGTGAGATTATCTATAGCCAACGCTATGATGTCATCACAGCCGATCGAGATCTTGCTCCAGAAATCAAGAGTATGATCAAGCGGACCATCGAGCGTCAGGTTGCTGCCCACCATCAATCTGAGCAGGAGGAGGCTGTTCAAGGTATCTTGAAATTTGCACAGATGAACCTGGTTGATGAATATTCCATTCAATTTGAAGATTTGGAGAATCTTTCAGAAGAGGAGATTGTAGAAGAACTCTACAATCGATCGATGGAGGTTTACCAAAGTCAGGTTGACAAGTTGAAGGATGAAGAACGTATTCAAGAATTCCAAAAAGTCTTGATCTTGCGTGTGGTAGATAACAAGTGGACGGATCACATTGACTCTATGGATCAATTGCGTAATGCAGTTAGCTTGCGTGGTTATGCACAAAATAACCCGATTGTGGAGTACCAATCAGAAGCTTTCACTATGTTTAATGACATGATTGGGGCTATTGAGTTTGATGTGACACGCTTGATGATGAAAGCGCAAATTCACGATAACATTGAACGTGAACGTGCAGCTCAAGAGGCGCATACGACAGCAGTTAAAAACATTATTCCAGGCCAGTCTGAACAAGTGGCGGAAGTGGCATTTGAGGGCGTTCATCGTAATGACCCATGTCCTTGCCAGTCTGGTAAGAAGTTTAAAAACTGTCACGGTCGCAAATAAGAAACAAAGGATAAAAAGAGGTCTTGGATACCATTCCAGACCTTTTTTGGAAGCAAGATGATTATTGGACATGGCATTGATTTGCAGGAGATTTCAGCTGTTCAAGCTGCGGTCGACAAGCACTCTAACTTTCCCCAGCGGATTCTGACAGAAGAGGAGATGGCTCGGTACAGGGAGTTGCCAACAAAACGGCGGATGGCCTATTTAGCGGGGCGTTGGGCTGCCAAGGAGGCATTTTCCAAGGCCATGGGCACTGGGATCGGGACCCTAGGTTTTCTGGACATTGAGATTTTGTCCGATCGACGAGGGGCACCTTTTGTCAGCCGCTCCCCGTTTGAAGGGAGGGTTTGGGTTTCCATTAGTCATTCTGGAAATTTTGCCCAGGCTAGTGTCATTTTGGAGGAAGATCATGAAGGCAAGCAGTAGTAGGCCAAGTTGGGCCCAAATTGATTTAGAAAATATTTCCTATAACCTGGAGCAAATGAAGTCTCACTTACCTGTTCGTCAACAAGTTTTTGCGGTCGTAAAGGCAGACGCTTACGGGCATGGTGCCTTAGCGGTTGCCAAGCAACTAGCTAGTCAGGTAAACGGATTTTGTGTTGCTACATTTGACGAAGCCTTGGAGCTGAGACAGGCAGGAATTGAGTCCCGTATTTTGGTACTGGGGGTCATTCCGATTGAACAGGTAGAGCAAGCTGGGCAGTTAAGCATCTCCATTACTGTGACCAGCTTGGAATGGTTGCAGTTGGCTCTTGCTGGGCAGGTGAGCTTTGATCAAGTGGCTGTTCACATCAAGATAGATTCAGGTATGGGTCGATTGGGCTTTAGACAACCTGCAGAGATGTTGGAGGCTTTGGAGATTTTGGACCAAGCTGGTGCGTATTTTGAAGGAATCTATACCCATTTTGCGAGTGCAGATGAGCAAGATGACCGTAGGTTCCATGGTCAATTGGCTCGATTCCAAGAATTTTTGGCCCAGCTGGAATCCTTGCCAGCACTTGTACATGCTAGCAATTCTGCAGCAAGTCTCTGGCAGGACCAGGCGCTCTTCACTATGGTCCGTCTAGGAGATGTCCTCTATGGTTTGAACCCAAGTGGACGAACCTTGGAATTGCCCTTCTCAGTTCGTCCAGCACTCAGTCTCTATTCAGAAATCGTCCATGTTAAACGCCTTGAAGCTGGCGCAACGGTTGGCTATGGCCACACCTATACAAGTCAGGTAGAAGAGATTATCGCCACTGTTCCAATCGGTTATGCGGATGGATTGCGCCGTTCGCTGCAAGGTTTTCATGTTCTGGTAGATGGACAGATTTGCCCGATTGTGGGGCGTGTCTCAATGGATCAAATTACCATTAAACTACCGAAAATCTATCCATTAGGAACCCGAGTGACCTTGATTGGCCAAGACCAAGATGCAATCATCACAGTACAGGATTGGGCAGACTATCTGGGGACGATTAACTATGAAATCACTTGTATGTTATCCGATAGATTGCCTCGAAAAATCGATTAAAAAAGTCCGAAAGGACTTTTTTTGTTTGTTAAGATCTGACTTGAAAGAATATATAAACTATGTTAATATATAAACAACGATATTTTTCTACTAAAATGTAAACGCTTACAAAGGAGGGCAAGTGATGAGGCGGACAGATCATACTCATCTCGAACGTCGCTATCGTTATGCGATTCGGAAATCTACTCTTGGAGTAGGGATCGCTGTCGTCGGTTTTTTTTTAATGGGGGCAAAATCGACACTGGTTTTGGCGGAAGAAGTACCAGTTCATTCATTAGAAACACTGATTGAAGAGGAGAGCACCTTAAGCGAAGAGGTAGAAGCTCCATCTGAACTGCCTCCTGTTGAGGTGAACCTTCACCCTGCAGGGGAGGTAGCTCTAGCTGAGGCAGGAGCCGCCTCAGAGACTATGTCAAGCAACCTTGTAGCTGGAAAAGAAGTGACTTCTTCAGGCATTGAAGAAGGTACCGGTTTTCTAGCTAGCCACGTGGTGGATCAAGACTTAGCAACGCGCTTTTCAGGAGCGCGTATGAAGGCAAATGGGCCTGTCGATCCGGCTGCTCCTCAAACAAGCCAATGGTTGGAAATTGATTTGGGGAACCAGGCAAGTGTGGACTCGATTGCGATTGATTTCTTCCAAAAGGTCTATGCCAGTAACTACCAGGTTGCGACATCTGCTGATCGGGAAAGTTGGCAGGAAGTTGCTACTAGACGTTTGGAAGCCAGTCCTACCACGGTTAATCCGACTGATTTGATCCGATTCGAGACAGCAAAGGTAGTTGAGCGGTATCTACGTTTTACTTTTAACCAGGTCAATCCTTATGCGCATGGCAACTCAGTTTCCATCAAAGAAATAAGGGTCATGGGACGCATGTTGGGAGAGGAAGCCGCTCCTACTGCTGGACAGAATCAGCCATTTGTAGAAAGTTTGATCTCACGCAATCGCCCAGCCACTTCTTCAGGTGTGGAAGCTGGAACAGGGACTAGACCAGAGTTTGCTTTTGATGCCGATCCAGCCAGTCGCTATGCTGCTCAAGATATGAAACCAAATGGACAGGTAGCGGCTGATTATAACCAAACACCCCAATGGTTACAGGTCGACCTTGGCGCAGCATCGCGCATCAGCTCGATCGAAATTGATTTCTTTAGAAAGGTGTATGCGACTGATTATGAAATTCTAACAGCAGATGAAGAAAATGACAGTCAGTGGACTAGTTTAGTCCGTCGTAATGAGTTGCAGGACAGTCAGACACTTGAAAATCAAAGTGACCGTATACAATTTGAGAGTCCGCTTGAAGCTAAACGCTTTGTACGTTTTCGGTTTGACAAGGTCAATCGTTTTGCGGGAGGCAAGGCTGTTTCTGTGACCGATATACGTATCAAGGGGATGTTGACAGAAGAGGTTAGAACACCAGTCGATCCTATTGCCAAGCTAGCCAATGCCAGTCTAGCTGTGGCAGATGGACGGGTTGTCTTGACCAATATCCAAGAAGATGATGAATACATCTATGACATCATTGGATCAGCCAAGGAGTATGTCGTTGAAAACGATGGCCGTATTTCATCCTACATTCTTAATGACCAAGATGTGGTTATGCTGGTTGCAGCACGACGGAAAAACGACCAGTCCATTTTGCCAGCCAGCAAGACCAATAAGACCATACGTATCGCTGCTAACCATCAGGAAGAGGTCTCTGGAAGTAATCAAAAGCCAAGTCTAGCTTTGGAGATTCAAGAATTTTTAGCTGGACAAGGCATTCGTCAGTTAAGCGAGTCGGACAAGGTCTATATCGATCCAGCCTTCAAGAAGCAGTTTGACCTCTTTAACCAGGACTTATCAGATATTCTGGGCTTCTCTCTCAGTCAGACTAGTCGAGAAGAAGCGACCATTGTCTTCCAATTGTCCGATCAGTATAACCTGAAAGATGAAGGCTACCTTTTGCGAGTTGGAGAAAAAATAGAAATCTTTGCAGGTAGTGAAAAGGCCATCAACTATGCAGCAGTGACCCTGGCTCAAATGTTGCAAAAAGATGGGCACCTGACCCAGGGTGTCTATCGAGATTATCCAAACTATGCCATTCGAGGTATGTTGCTAGATGTGGCTCGGATTCCTATGCGGATGGACTTCCTGAAGGAAGTTTCTCGTCTGTTCCGCTGGTACAAACTAAATGAACTGCATCTCCATCTAAATGACACCCAATGGCCGGCAAGTGGCAATCGGGCGGATGTTGAAGCCTGGAGAAAAACGGAGAAAGCCCATCGCTTGGAGTCTCCAACATTCCCATCCTTGAATCAAGGTGATTTCAAGCATGATCGCTATGAAGGAGAATATGATTTTTACCGAACGACCTATGGCAATCCATCCTATAGTTTGGAAGAATTTCGAGCCTTCCAGGCAGAAAACAAGGCGGCTGGTATCCAGATTCTAGCTGAAATTGACAGCCCAGGGCATTCGTCTGTTTATAGTATTTATGCTCTTGACAATCCTGATAATATTGACTATCTGGGACAGCCAATCCATCACCCTAGGGACTTAGAAGCTTTGGCTATTAACGAAGAAGTCTTGCCAGAACGGACGGCACGTGCCAAACGCTTTATCACTGATCTGATTACAGGATATTTGGATGAAGAAATTTTTGATTATGGTCATATTCATCTGGGGGTTGATGAATATTGGCAAAAAGAAGGTAACGTAGAGAGTTTCCGTACCTATCTAAACGAGCTCAATGCCCTTGCTAAGTCCAAAGGAAAAACCTTGCGAACTTGGGGAGCCCTTTCAAAATTCAACGGTACTACACCAGTAGATAAGGACATCATCTTTGATGAGTGGGCCCAGTACGAGTCGGTTTCTGTTGATCGAATCAATGAAGGCTTTAAGGTTGTCAATGTTCCACAGCCCTTTACCTATGTGACACCAGGACGTAATCACAAAGACATCATCAATGAGCAGTACGTTTTTGAACATTGGAATCCAACCATTTTCAACTTTGATTATGCCAATGCCTTAGTAGGTGAACCAAATCTGTTGGGGGCTAAGGGAGCCATGTGGGGAGATGAACATGCAGAAGGGATTGAAGAGAGTGATCTCTACTACCGTTTGGAAAAATCCTTGGCTATGATTGGATTTAAAACTTGGAATGACCAGACCAACCGTTCCTACTTGGACTATCAGATGTCTATGGAAGCGACCAAGTTACGCAAAAATTACATGCCGCTTGAGAGCAAATCGGAAGTATTGGTGCACATTGATGCAAACCATGTCCTTGATGGCTCCGTCGTGGATTTGAGCAACAACAACCGCAAGATTCAGTCTGTTGGGGACCTAACTGTGGAAGAGTTAGATGGGGAAAAATGGTTCAAGTTTACAGGTGACAACCATCTCTTGACGGACATTGAGACCATTTCTCTTCCATACACGATTGAGATGACCTTTAGACCGACAGCGATTGACCAGGGAAGTCTGCTCTTCAGTGAAGATGGAGCGATTTATCTCAATGGGACAGGTCGAAAACAGGATGGCACCGTAGCGAGCGGCCTGATGCTCAACCGATATTTTTATAGTCAGTTCCTTCATCCTCAACTGGAAGCGGGGCGTGATTATAAACTAACTCTGGCTGGAACCCGTCAGGTATTGACCCTGTACTTAGATGGTCAAAAAATTGTCACCCTTTCGCATGATGAAAATGCTCCGACTGGCACAGACAAGAATTTCCGAACCAGTTTTAACCTTCCGTTCAAGGAAATTGCCAAAGGATTCAAGGGTTACATAAAAGATATCAAGGTTTATAATCGAACCAGTAGTGCCGAAGAGGTGATGACAGAAGGTTTGGGCAAGGTCAACATTGCCCTGCACAAGCCTGTTTACGACTATCGTAACCATTCCAATTTCTGGAATCAGAATATCCGTCCATACCATAAGGGAAATATCACAGATGGAGATACAGAAGCCAGTGAAGGCCGCTGGAATTCGAGTGATAGGGATACGGATTTCTTTATCGTCGATCTAGGCAGTTCGCAGGATATGTCATCAATTGAGGTTCTATTTGATGCGAACCGCCTGGCTACGGATTTTAAGATCCTTGTTTCAGATGATTTGGAGGAATTTCGTACCATTCATACCAGCAGTGGCAATACACAGGCCAAGTTAGCTATCGCCATTCAACCAACTAAGGCTCGCTATGTCAAATTTGAAAGTCTAAAGCGTCAGGCTGGAAAAAATGAAATTGCCGTGAGAGAGCTTCGGGTTTATCAGGATTTGGATCTGGCGGACAAAGCAGAGCTTGCGAGACAGTTTGCAGAAAAATTAGTGGATTACGACAACCAAGATTGGTTGACCATCCACACTGTCCTACATAATAAATATGCCTCTGCCAATACGGTCCGACAAATGCTCGCACTGGTTTCGACTTTAGCTGATAAGCCAGACGAACCAGCTGAACCAAGTACACCAGTCGTATCAAACCCATCAGATGATGAGCCAATCATACCAGAAGTACCAACTCCGCCAGTTGACGCGCCAAGCACACCGGGCGTACCAACTCCGCCAGTTGACGCGCCAATCACACCGGAAGTACCAACTCCGCCGGTTGATGAGCCAAGCACACCAGAAGTACCAACTCCTCCGGTTGACGCGCCAATCACACCAGAAGTACCAACTCCTCCGGTTGATGCGCCAATCATGCCAGAAGTACCAACTCCGCCAGTTGATGAGCCAATCACACCGGAAGTACCAACTCCTCCGGTTGACGCGCCAATCACACCGGAAGTACCAACTCCTCCGGTTGACGCGCCAAGCACACCAGAAGTACCAACTCCGCCAGTTGATGCGCCAATCACACCGGAAGTACCAACTCCTCCGGTTGATGAGCCGAACGTTCCGGTTGTTCCAACACTACCTACTACTGATCCGAGTGATTCGGAAGATCCGGTAGTTACTGAAGGTCAATTTGTCGCTCCCGCCAGCCATCGAGTACCGGCTTATGACTGGGGAGCTCGGGTGACCTTGATGGATCGGGAGTCTGGAGTTAAGGTAGAAGGACCAGCCTTGTATTTATACGGAATTGAGAATATTCTCGTACGTATAGAGACTGTTGAGCATTCGCTTTATTATAAACTTATCTTCCTCGATCAAGCGGGTCAAGAAGTACAACCATATGGACCAGTACAGTTGTTCATACCAGTTGTAGCTGATGTAGCAAGAATTCAGTTGCTGACAGCTGAAGGACCACGTGAGTTGCTCTTCCAAATGGAGAAAGAAGGCATGTGGTTGACTAGTGCTTACGGTGGAGACTATGTCTTGACGCTTACTAAGCGTCAAGACAAAGACCAGTCTATGCAGCCAATCAAACAGGCAAATACAAAACCTGTTGATTCCGTTCTTCCAAAAACTGGCCAAGAAGCTAGTACCCTTCTATTTATGGGGCTAGCAAGTCTGGGCATGGCTAGCTGGATGAGAAAGAAAAGGGATTAGTAAAAAAGATAGAAAAAGTGAAATCCTTAGCTCTTGTCTAGGGATTTCAAATCTTATAAGGAAATAGCTTGACAGAATCCAGCAATGGGATTACAATAGAAACAGGTGGATATAACCAGTTGTTTAATATAATATATTGATAAAAAGGAGGGATGGCATGGCGCAGTACATTCATGCAAAATCAGTCATCTTGTCAGATTCAGAAGTAGAAAATGCTTATTTAGAACTAACAGAAGCAGGTACTTTTGGTCAGATTCTGACAGAAAAACCAGAAGGGGATATTATTGATTATTCCGACTATCATCTGGCACCAGGCTTGGTGGACACCCACATTCATGGCTATGCATCCCACGATGTCATGGACAATGATTTTGAAGGCATCAAGGTCATTTCAGAAGGCCTCTTATCTTGTGGGGTAACTTCTTGGTTGCCAACGACCTTAACTGATTCTACTGAAAATCTAGATGCAGTCTGTGAAACCATTGGAACCTATGCAGGTCAGGAAACAGGTGCTAAGATTCAGGGCATTTTCTTAGAAGGTCCCTTCTTTACAGAAAAATACAAGGGAGCTCAAAATCCCAAGTATATGAGCGATCCATCAATTGACAAATTGGATAAATGGCACCAGCTTTCCAAGGGTCTGGTCAATAAAATCGCCATTGCACCAGAAAGAGAAGGGGTGACAGAATTTATCGAATTTGCCAACAGCAAGGCCATTCATACAGCTCTAGCCCATAGCGACGCAACCTATGCGCAAGCAGAAGCGGCTGTAAAGGCTGGTGCAAATATTTTTGTCCATGTTTACAATGGTATGAGTGGGCTACATCATCGTGAGCCAGGAATGGTTGGTGCAGCCATGAACTTAAAAAATGTTTATGCAGAAATGATTTGTGATGGTCACCATGTTCATCCAGCGGCAGCAGAAATTGTTGTCAAGGCGCGTGGCGCAGAAGAAACTGTATTGATTACGGACTGTATGCGAGCAGGAGGCATGGGTGAAGGTGATTCTCGACTTGGAGAATTTGAAGTCGTTGTAAAAGACGGCACAGCCCGCCTCAAGCACAATGGCAGCTTGGCAGGATCTATCCTCGAATTGATTCAAGCTGTTCAACATGTGGTTGAATGGGGCTTGGTTTCCCTGCCTGATGCCCTTCGAATGGCATCTTTGGCACCAGCTCGTTCTGTCAACATCGACCATGTTTGTGGTCAGATTGCAGAAGGACGGGCAGCAGACTTTATCGTCGTAGATGATGCAGGACATTTGCAAGCTACCTACCTCGATGGAGTCAAACGATTCGGTTAATAAAATCCTTAGGAGGAAAAGAATGACAAAATTACAACTTTCTCAGGCTAAATTTGACCATATGACGCGCTTGTCAAACAGCGACCAAGTCATTGCAGCCTTGGCTATTGACCAACGTGGAGCATTGAAACGCCTCTTGGCTGCGGCAGCAGGTGGTGGCGAATTTGGAGACGATATTTTGATTGATTTCAAAAAAGTAATCTCAAGCGATTTGACACCTTATGCAAGCTCCATCCTTTTGGACGCTGAATATGGTGTTCCAGCTTCTGAATTGCGCCATGCAGACTGTGGCTTTATCGCTGCCTATGAAAAAACTGGTTACGATGCCTCCACACCAGGTCGTTTGCCAGACCTTTTACCAAACTGGTCCGCAAAACGCATCAAAGAATTGGGAGCAGATGCCGTGAAAATCTTGCTTTACTATGATGTAGATGACAAGCCAGAGATCAACGATATCAAGCACGCTTGGGTAGAACGCATTGGTAGCGAGTGTATTGCTGAAGATATTCCTTACTTCGTGGAAATCTTGACCTACGATGCCAGCGACATGGATGTAACCTCTCGTGAATACGCAGCCCTCAAACCACACAAGGTCAATGGTGCTATGCGTGAATTCAGCAAGCCACGCTACAATGCAGATGTGCTTAAGGTAGAGGTACCGGTTAACATGAACTTTGTAGAAGGCTACACAGATGAAGAGCCAGTCTATACAGTTGAAGAAGCCAAAGCCTTCTTCAAGGAGCAAACAGACAGCACCCACTTGCCATTTATCTATTTGAGTGCGGGTGTATCAGCTAAACTCTTCCAAGAAACCCTTGTCTTTGCCAAAGAAGCAGGTTCAAGCTTTAACGGTGTTCTTTGTGGACGCGCCACTTGGAAGGATGCAGTAGCCATCTTTGCAAGTGAAGGCGAAGAAGCGGCTAAAGCTTGGTTGGCTGACCAAGGTCGCCGTAATGTCGAAGAACTCAATGAAGTTCTAGCGACAACTGCTCGTCCTTGGACAGAAAAAGTGGAAGTGAAATAAAAAAAGTTTGAGGAGTTTTCCTCAAACTTTTTATTCTGCAAAGAATGCTTGGTAAAGGGCCTTGAGGGCCTTTTCTTTTTCTTCTGTTTTGATCACGAACATGACAGAAACCTCGCTGGCACCCTGTGAAATCATGGCCAAGTTAACGTTTTGTTGAGATAGTGCAGCGGTTGCAGTAGCTGTTACCCCTACATGGCTCTTCATGTTCTCACCGACAATCATGATAATGGACAGACCGTGCTCAATTTCAGCCTTATCCACTTCCAATTTTGTCTTCAATTGACGGAGGATTTCTTCTTCCTTAATCGGTGTCAATTCACGCTCACGGAGTACGATGGACAAATCATCGATACCGGTTGGCATATGTTCGAAGCGGATATTCAAGTCTTCCAAAATTTGTAAAACCTTGCGGCCAAAACCTACTTCTCGGTTCATCAAATACTTGGATATGTTGATGCTTACGAAATCATCATCTGCAGCTATTCCGACTACTGGCAGGGTTCCGCTGCTGTGTTCCATGACAATCTGTGTACCTGGATGGTCTGGGTTGTTGGTATTTTTAATAACCAAAGGAATGCGACCACGATAGGCTGGTAGCAAGGCTTCGTCGTGGAGTACAGAGAAACCAGCGTAAGCCAATTCCCGCATTTCACGATAGGTCAATTCCTTGATTGAATGTGGGTTCTTAATGATGCCAGGATGGGCAGCAAAAATTCCGTCAACATCTGTGAAGTTCTCATAGAGATCAGCCTTAACACCAGCAGCTACGATCGAACCAGTAATGTCAGAACCGCCACGGGAAAAAGTACAGATTTGATTGTCGATGGTCACACCAAAGAAACCAGGGATTACCAAGACTTCATCTGCTTCTCGCAATTCTTCAATCTTGTCATAGCTAGAAGGCAAGATACGGGCATTTCCAGGCTCTGAAGTAACGATAATACCAGCTTTTTTAGGATGGACATAACGGGCTGGCAAGCCACGGTAGGTGAAATATTCAGCGATTAATTTGGCATTATTGTCTTCACCAGCAGCTAAAAAACTGTCATAGAGGAAATCATTGTTTTCAATTGGGAGAGTTGCCAGGTCCTTGATACTTTGAGCGATTTTTTTCATGCTCTTAGCTGTAAAGCCCAACTCATCCACCATTGCTTGGTATCGATCGATAATCCAGTCCTGACTCGCAGTAACATCTTCTCCCTTGATGTAATGTTTATAGTATTGAATCAGGGCATCTGTTACTTTTGTATCAGCGGCATCCCGTTTGCCCGGTGCTGATACGACAACAAAGCGTCGTTCAGGATCCGACTGGACAATTTTAAATACTTTTTCAAGTTGGCCTGCAGAAGCGAGGGAGCTTCCCCCAAATTTTGTAACTTTCATCTCTACTCCTCAATTGTATTTTTTTTATTATAGCAAAAAGAGGGTGGCTTGTCAGTAATCCTTTTTGAAAAACTTAGCCTTGCCAGTTTATGGACAAAAATATGGTACAATGTAGTCTGGAATGGAGGAAGGCATGAAGGGTATTATTTTTGATATGGACGGTGTACTGTTTGATACAGAACCTTACTATTACCAACGTTGGGCAGACTTTTTAGCGACCAAGGGCTTATCTGTTTCCCACTTGGAGCCAGCTATTTTTGTCGGAGGTCGAGTCCATCAAGTTTGGCAACTCATTTTGGGAGACCAATTTGATCAGTGGGATGTGGGCGAACTGGAGAAGGAATACAGGGAGTACAAAGACCAACACCCCGTTCCCTATGGTCGTCTGGTGTTCTCCGATGCTCATGCAGTTTTGAAATGGTTGACAGAAAAGGGATTCAAACTAGCGCTTGCTTCAAACACGGATCTACAGGATATTGATAGGGCTCTGTCAGAAAGTGGTCTAGCACCCTACTTTTCGGCTGTATTTTCAGGGATGGATTGCAAGGCAGGTAAACCTGAACCAGAAGTCTATGAAAAAGCTGCGGCAGCACTTGGGTTCTCAAAAGAAGAACTCTTGGTTGTTGAAGATAGCCCCAAGGGCATACAAGCAGGAAAGGCAGCTGGATTAGAGGTTTGGGCGATTGAGGACAAGCACATCGGCTTGGTTCAAAGCCAGGCTGATCGAAGGATTGTGAGCCTAACTCAATTGAAGGAATACATAATAAGGGCTTAGGCTCTTTTTTCGGACGTGACAGTTTTTCTTATTTGAAAACCAGACACTTGTCAAAAGTATGGTAGAATAGGATAAATTTACTTTTATAGTTTGATGTTCAAAGTTTTTGAATGGCTAATAAAGGAGAAACTTATGTCCTACTCAACGATACACTTTCAGGTGACAGAAGGTTTAGCGACCTTGACACTCAACCGTCCAGATGTAGCAAATGGCTTTAATATTCTCATGTGTGAAGAGATGTTGGCTGCTATTGAAGAGACGGCTAAAAATGAACAAGTGCAGTTTCTAAAGATTGAAGCAGCAGGTCCGATTTTCTCTGTTGGTGGAGATTTGGTGGAGATGAAGCGGGCGGTGGATGAGGATGATATTCCTTCCTTGGTCCGAATCGCAGAGTTGGTTAATGACATCTCCTTCGCCCTCAAGCAACTGCCAAAAGTGGTTATTATGGTCACCGATGGGGCAGTAGCTGGTGCGGCGGCCAATATGGCAGTGGCAGCGGATTTTGTCATCGCATCAACTAAGACCAAATTTATCCAAGCTTTCGTGGGTGTTGGTTTGGCCCCAGACGCTGGAGGGATTTTCCTGCTCAGTCGTGCCATTGGAGCCAATCGTGCCAGTCACTTGGCCATGACAGGAGAAGGATTGACGGCTGAGAAAGCCTTGGAATACGGCATTGTATACAAACTGGTTGAGCCAGAAAAGTTGGAAAAGACTGTACAACAGGTTATCAAAAAACTCATGCGTGGCTCTATCAATTCCTACGTGGCGATCAAACAATTGGTTTGGGAGAGCCAGTTTAAAGATTGGGAATCCTATCGTCGATTGGAGTTGCAAAAACAAGAATATCTGGCCTTCAAAGAAGATTTCAAAGAAGGTGTACGTGCCCATGCAGAGCGGAGAAGACCCGTTTTCACAGGAAAATAATGAGCATTTTCTGAAAAAATGTTTGACAATCAAATTATTCTGGAGTATACTTTGATTATCAAAGTAAAGGAGGCTAGTTTTGGAAGATCCAAAAATCAATGAATATCTAACGGCAATTTTTAACAATGTCCTGGTCATTCAGGAAAACAGCCTCCGCAAAAGTCGTTTCAACGACATTTCCATTAAGGAAATGCACACCATCGATGAGATTGGTGATAAAAAGGGAGCGACACCGAGCGATATCGCTCGGGCTTTGATGGTCACGCTTGGAACGGTGACAACCAGTCTCAACAACTTGGAGCGCAAGGGCTATATCGAACGTGTCCGCTCTACTAAGGATAGACGAGTTGTTCATCTCTATCTGACCAAGAAAGGTCGGCTGGTCTATCGCTTGCACCAACGGTTTCATAATGAAATGGTCAAGCAAATTACAGACGGGATGGACGAGGCAGAATATCAAGTGATGAAAAAAGGGCTCTACAAACTCTATAATTTCCTGGAGGATCTGAAATGAGAACCTTCACTAAAATCAGCCAGGTTGCCCACTATGTTCCGAAACAAATCGTGAGCAATGATGATTTAGCACAGATTATGGACACCAGTGATGATTGGATTTCCTCACGGACAGGTATTGGTCAAAGACGCATCTCTCTGGATGAGGACACCAGTGACTTGGCCAGTCGGGTTGCCCAAGACCTGCTCGACAAGTCAGGTGTAACTGCTGATGAAATTGACTTTATCATCGTCGCAACTATTACACCGGACTCAGCTATGCCATCAACGGCAGCTCGGGTCCAGGCGACAATTGGTGCGAAGAAGGCATTTGCCTATGACCTAGTCGCAGCATGTTCGGGCTTCGTTTTTGCCCTGTCCACCGCTGACAAACTGATTTCCTCTGGTATTTACCAAAAGGGAATTGTGATCGGAGCGGAGGTCTTGTCCAAGACAGTTGATTGGACGGATCGCGGGACGGCAGTTTTGTTTGGAGATGGAGCTGGTGGTGTTTTGCTAGAGGCTAGTTCGGAGCAACATTTTCTAGCGGAAATCAACCGAACCGACGGCAGTCGTGGCCTTAGTCTAACCTCTGGCCAGTCGGGTCTGCATTCCCCCTTCTCGAAAGAGGGAGGCAACCAGCCCTATTTGCAGATGGACGGTAGAGCGATTTTCGAGTTTGCTGTTCGCGATGTGACCAAGACCATTGCAGAGCTACTAAACAGTCAAGGTTTGACTGGTGTTGAGGTTGACTATTTCTTGCTTCATCAGGCCAACAGTCGAATCTTAGACAAGATGGCACGCAAGCTGGGCCTTGGTATTGAGAAATTTCCAGCCAATATGATGCACTATGGCAATACCAGTGCAGCTAGCATTCCTATTCTCCTATCAGAGTGTGTGGAGGCAGGTAGTCTGCGGTTGGACAGTGGTCAGACAGTCGTTCTGGCAGGTTTTGGTGGCGGGCTGACTTGGGGTACGCTACTACTGAAACTTTAGTTAATTCCTTGCCTCTGGCAAGATTAAAATATTTTTTTATAAAAAGGAGCACTATCATGGCAGTATTTGAAAAAGTACAAGAAATCATCGTTGAAGAATTGGGTAAGGATGCTGAAGAAGTAACCCTTACAACAACTTTTGAAGATTTGGATGCAGATTCATTGGATCTTTTCCAAGTTATCTCTGAAATCGAAGATGCATTCGACATCCAAATCGATACAGAAGAAGGATTGACAACTGTAGGTGAATTGGTTGCTTACGTTGAAGAAAAAACTAAATAAGATTTCAAGAGAAAAGTGCTAGTGAGCATTTTTCTTTAGGTTAATAGTTTGATATTCAAAACATTGAAACATCAAACTAATTATTAAGTGAGGGCGTTGCCCTCGCTTGTTTAGCTAATTGTTTGATATTCAAATGATTAGCTAAGCAAATATAGATTGAGGGAAGTATGAAAACAAAGATTACAGAATTATTAAACATTGATTATCCGATTTTCCAAGGTGGTATGGCTTGGGTGGCTGATGGTGACTTGGCTGGTGCGGTTTCAAATGCTGGTGGTTTAGGCATCATCGGTGGAGGTAATGCTCCCAAAGAAGTTGTTAAGGCAAACATTGATAAAGTCAAGTCCATCACAGACAAGCCTTTCGGCGTCAATATCATGCTTTTGTCGCCTTTTGCAGATGACATTGTTGACTTGGTCATTGAAGAAGGTGTTAAAGTAGTGACCACAGGTGCGGGCAACCCTGGAAAATACATGGAACGCTTGCACGCAGCTGGAATTACGGTTATTCCAGTAGTACCGAGTGTGGCTCTTGCTAAACGCATGGAAAAATTAGGGGTTGATGCCGTCATCGCTGAAGGTATGGAAGCAGGTGGTCATATCGGTAAATTGACAACTATGACCTTGGTTCGTCAGGTTGTGGATGCCGTATCCATTCCTGTTATCGCAGCAGGTGGTATTGCAGATGGTGCAGGTGCTGCTGCTGCCTTCATGTTGGGAGCAGAAGCAATTCAGGTGGGAACACGTTTTGTTGTAGCAAAAGAATCCAACGCCCACCCAGCTTACAAGGAAAAAGTCCTCAAGGCTAAGGATATTGACACAACAGTATCGGCATCCGTTGTAGGTCACTCGGTGCGTGCGATTAAGAACAAGCTTTCGACAGCCTATGCGGCTGCGGAAAAAGACTTCCTTGCTGGGAAAATTTCTGCAGAATCCATTGAAGAACTGGGTGCAGGTGCCCTTCGCAATGCCGTTGTGGAAGGCGATGTGGTCAATGGTTCGGTCATGGCAGGTCAGATTGCTGGCTTGGTGACCAAGGAAGAAACCTGTGAAGAGATTTTGAAAGATTTATATTTTGGAGCTGCTAAGGTGATTCAGGAACAAGCGAGTCGCTGGGCTTCCGTTGGAGAATAAGATGACAAAAACAGCCTTTCTATTTGCAGGTCAGGGGGCCCAGACACTCGGTATGGCCCGTGACCTCTATGACACCTATCCCATTGTCAAGAAAACTTACGACCAGGCTAGTCAGATTCTGGGATATGATGTGCGGGACTTGATTGACCATCAGGAAGATAAGCTCAACCAGACCCGCTATACCCAGCCTGCGATTTTGACAACCTCCCTTGCGATCTATCGTTTATTGGCTGAAAAAGGAATTAAACCCGACATGGTGGCTGGTTTGTCCTTGGGAGAATACGCTGCCTTGGTTGCCTCAGGTGCTCTGGCCTTTGAAGATGCCATTTCCTTGATTGCCAAACGGGGTGAGTTTATGGAGACTGCTGCACCAGCAGGAACTGGTAAGATGGTCGCAGTCCTCAATGCAGATGTCAGCTTGATCGAAGAGGTCTGTTCATCAGTTACCTCTGGGATTATTTCCCCAGCCAACTACAATACACCAGCCCAAATCGTTATCGGTGGCGAGGTGGCAGCTGTGGATGAGGCGGTGGAAGCCTTGAAGGCGGCGGGTGTCAAACGCATGATTCCCCTCAACGTGTCGGGGCCTTTCCATACAGCTCTCTTGCGTCCAGCGTCGGAGAAATTAGCTCAGGCTCTGGAAGAGGTGGAGTTTTCAGATTTCCAAGTAGACTTGGTTGGGAATACGGAAGCCAAGGTCATGAGAAAAGAGGACATCAAGTCCCTCTTGACCCGTCAGGTTATGGAGCCTGTCCGTTTTTACGAGTCCATTGCAACCATGCAGGCGGCTGGTGTGACCAAGTTTATCGAAATTGGTCCAGGTAAGGTCTTAGCAGGCTTTATCAAGAAAATTGATAAGACAGCCGAGGTGGTGACAGTAGAAGATGTGGCAAGTCTAGAAGGCTTGTTGACTAGCCAATAAGGAGAAATCATGGAACTTACCAATAAAAATGTGTTTGTGACAGGTTCAAGTCGTGGAATCGGCTTGGCCATTGCCCATAAGTTTGCCAGTCTTGGTGCCAATGTGGTGCTGAATGGTCGTGGTCAGTTGGGGCAGGACTTGCTGGATAGCTTTTCAAGTTACGGTGTCAAAGTGGTGGCGATTTCAGGTGATATTTCCAGCTCGGTAGATGCCAAACGGATGGTGGCTGAGGCAGTTGAGGCACTCGGTAGCGTCGATATCTTGGTCAATAATGCAGGAATTACCAAGGATGGTATGACCTTGCGAATGACGGAAGAAGATTTCGAGAGCGTTTTGAGTATCAATCTAACAGGGACCTTCAACATGACCCAGGCTGTTTTGAAGCCCATGACCAAGGCACGTGAAGGGGCTATTATCAACCTTTCTAGTGTGGTCGGTTTGACAGGGAATGCTGGTCAGGCAAACTATGCCGCTTCTAAGGCAGGTGTTATCGGCTTTACAAAATCCATTGCTCGTGAAGTCGCTGGTCGAAATGTCCGTGTCAATGCCATCGCACCAGGCTTTATCCAGTCAGATATGACAGATGTCTTGTCTGATAAAATCAAGGATGCCATGTTGGGGCAAATTCCTATGAAACGTTTCGGTTTAACGGAAGAAGTAGCGGATGTCGCTGTCTTCTTGGCTAAACAAGAATATTTAACTGGACAAGTCATTGCCATTGATGGCGGTTTGACCATGCAATAAGAGAGGTTTGAAAATGACAAAACTAAATCGTGTAGTAGTGACAGGCTACGGTCTGACATCTCCAATTGGAAATACGCCAGAAGAATTCTGGGATAGCTTGGTCAATGGCAAAATTGGTATCGGAAAGATTACCAAGTTTGACACTAGCCAATACACTGTCCATAATGCGGCAGAAATCAAGGATTTTCCTTTCGACAAATACTTCGTTAAAAAAGATACTAACCGCTACGACAACTACTCCCTCTATGCTCTTTATGCGGCTCAAGAGGCAGTAGCCAATGCCAATCTTGATACTGAAGCAGTTGACAGCGATCGTTTCGGTGTTATCTTGTCAACAGGGATCGGTGGTATTTTGGAAATTGAAGAGCAGGTTGCTCGCATGAACGAAAAAGGACCAAAACGGATTCGTCCGATGGCACTTCCGAAGGCTTTGCCAAACATGGCGGCCGGAAATATTGCCATGCAGGTCGGTGCCAATGGTGTCTGCAAGTGTGTCATCACAGCCTGCGCTTCGTCTAACGATGCCTTGGGTGAAGCCTTCCGTGAAATCAAGTTTGGCTTCCAAGATGTTATGCTGGCAGGTGGTTCAGAAGCGGCTATAACACCTTTTGCAATCGGTGGTTTCCAAGCTCTGACGGCCATGTCGACAACTGAGGACCCAGAACGTGCGTCTATTCCCTTTGACAAGGATCGCAATGGTTTTGTCATGGGAGAAGGGGCTGCGGTCTTGGTCTTGGAAAGTTTGGAGCATGCAGAAGCGCGTGGGGCAACCATCTTGGCTGAAATCGTCGGCTATGGAAATACCTGCGATGCCCACCACATGACCTCTCCACATCCAGAAGGTCTGGGTGCTATTAAGGCTATGAAGTTGGCCATTTCAGAAGCAGGTTTGGAGCCGGCTGACATTGACTACATCAATGCCCATGGGACTTCGACACCGGCTAATGAAAAAGGGGAAAGCCAAGCTATCGTATCCGTCTTCGGCAAGAACACGCCAGTTTCTTCCACCAAGTCCTTCACAGGGCATTTGTTAGGTGCGGCAGGTGCCGTTGAAGCAGCAGCTGTTATTGAGGCGATGCGTCATTCTCATGCACCTAAGACAGCAGGTACGGCAGAATTGTCTGACTACATCGAAGCGGATGTTATCTATGGTCAAGGTCGTGACATGGAAATCCGTCATGCCATTTCAAATACATTTGGCTTTGGTGGGCATAATTCAGTCATTGCTTTCAAACGTTGGGAGGCCTAAGTGAATATTACAGAAATTAAGGACCTGATGAGTCAGTTTGACCAGTCAAGTTTGCGAGAATTTTCATATAGCAATGCTGGGGAAACCTTGCATTTCAGTAAAAACCAGCAGGCGACAGTGGCTCCAAGTCCAATCGTAGAAGCTCCGCTTGCTCCAGTAGCTCCTGCAAGCCCAGCCCCTGTGCCAGCAGTTGAAACCAGTGAGCCAGCTCCAGTAGAAGTTAGCTCAAGCTCTGTAGCGGAGGGTGCGGTAGTGGAAAGTCCACTGGTTGGTGTGGCCTATTTGTCACCAGCTCCTGACAAGCCAGCCTTTGTAGCAGTTGGTGATACGGTCAAAAAGGGGCAGACCCTCATGATTATCGAAGCCATGAAGGTCATGAATGAAGTGCCTGCTGATCGTGATGGTATAGTCACAGAGATTTTAGTGGCCAACCAAGATGTTGTAGAATTTGGACAAGGACTGGTACGCATCAAATGATTGATATTGTAAAAATTAAAGAGGCTCTTCCTCATCGCTATCCTATGCTCTTGGTCGATCGTGTCCTTGAAGTTTCGGAAGATGAGATTGTCGCCCTCAAAAATGTGACCATTAACGAGCCCTTCTTCAACGGGCATTTCCCAGACTATCCTGTCATGCCAGGTGTTCTCATCATGGAGGCTTTGGCACAAACCGCAGGTGTCTTGGAATTGTCCAAGGAAGAAAACAAGGGCAAGCTGGTCTTTTATGCCGGCATGGATAAGGTTAAATTTAAGAAGCAAGTTGTACCTGGTGACCAGTTGATTATGACAGCTAAATTTGTCAAACGCCGTGGAACCATTGCGGTTGTTGAAGCAAAGGCAGAGGTGGACGGAAAACTGGCTGCGTCGGGGGTATTAACCTTTGCCATTGGGAAATAGTATCTAAAGGAGATAGGATTCATCATGTTTGAGAAGATTTTGATTGCCAATCGTGGTGAGATTGCGGTGCGGATCATTCGTGCGGCCAGAGAGCTAGGAATTGTGACGGTGGCTGTCTATTCAGAAGCGGACAAGGAAGCTCTCCATACCATGTTGGCAGATGAGGCTGTCTGTATCGGCCCGGCCCGTTCGACAGACTCCTATCTCAATATGCAGGCGGTCATCTCGGCGGCTGTTGTGACAGGTGCCCAGGCCATTCATCCTGGCTTTGGATTTTTGAGTGAAAACTCTAAATTCGCCACCCTATGTGAAGAGGTTGGTATCAAATTTATCGGCCCTTCTGGGACAGTTATGGATACCATGGGCGATAAAATCAATGCACGGGCAGAGATGATTAAGGCCCAAGTACCTGTCATTCCTGGGTCAGACGGAGAAGTTTTGACCAGCCAAGAAGCTCTTGAGATCGCTGAGAAGATTGGCTACCCTGTCATGCTCAAGGCATCGGCAGGTGGTGGTGGCAAGGGGATTCGTAAGGTTGAAAAAGCCGAAGACTTAGTACCAGCCTTCGAATCAGCTTCCAGCGAAGCCAAGGCAGCTTTTGGCAACGGAGCTATGTATATGGAGCGTGTTGTCTATCCAGCCCGGCATATCGAGGTGCAGATTTTAGCGGACCAACACGGCCATGTTATTCATCTGGGAGAACGGGATTGTTCCCTTCAACGCAACAACCAGAAGGTCTTAGAAGAGGCACCATCCATCGCCATTGGTCAGACCATGCGGGACCGTATCGGTCAAGCTGCAGTTCGTGCAGCCCAATCAGTTGGCTATGAAAATGCAGGAACCATTGAGTTTCTCTTGGATGAAGTCAAGGGTGAATTTTACTTCATGGAAATGAATACACGGGTGCAGGTAGAACATCCTGTTACCGAATTTGTCACCGGTGTGGATATTGTCAAGGAGCAAATCAAGATCGCGGCTGGGCAGGAACTCAGTGTCTGCCAAGAAGATGTGAAGATTACAGGTCATGCTATTGAATGCCGCATCAATGCTGAAAATCCAGCCTTTAACTTTGCTCCAAGTCCAGGTAAGATTTCCAATCTCTACTTGCCAAGCGGAGGAGTCGGTCTGCGTGTGGATTCAGCAGTTTATCCAGGCTACACCATTCCACCTTACTATGACTCTATGATTGCCAAGGTCATCGTGCATGGAGAAAATCGTTTTGAAGCCCTGATGAAGATGCAGCGAGCCCTCTACGAATTGGAAATTGACGGAGTGGAGACCAATACCGACTTCCAGCTGGACTTGATTTCCGACAAGCGAGTGGTGGCAGGTGACTACGATACTGCCTATCTCATGGAAGAATTTTTACCTCGCTATCAGGAAGAATTAAAAAAGTAAACTAGGAGAATGCTATGGCTTTGTTTCGCAAAAAGGACAAATATATCCGCATCAATCCCAATCGTTCGCGGATAGAGTCAGCACCTCAAGCAAAGCCAGAGGTGCCAGATGAACTCTTTTCCAAATGTCCAGCTTGTAAGGTCATCCTCTACAAGAAGGATTTGGGATTAGAGAAAACCTGTCAACACTGTTCCTATAATTTTCGGATTACAGCCCAGGAACGCCTGGCTTTGACAGTCGATGACGGTTCGTTTGAGGAATTGTTTACAGGGATTGAAACCACAAATCCGCTGGACTTCCCCAATTATTTAGAAAAATTAGCAGCCACCCGTCAAAAGACAGGTTTGGACGAGGCTGTTTTGACAGGCAAGGCGACCATCGGCGGTCAGCCACTTGCCCTTGGCATCATGGATTCGCACTTTATCATGGCTTCTATGGGCACGGTGGTCGGTGAAAAAATCACCCGCCTCTTTGAGTTGGCGATTGAAGAGCGTTTGCCAGTTGTCCTCTTTACCGCATCTGGTGGTGCTCGCATGCAGGAAGGAATCATGAGCCTGATGCAAATGGCCAAGATTTCTGCAGCCGTGAAACGCCATTCCAATGCTGGCCTCTTTTACCTGACGGTCTTGACAGACCCCACAACAGGAGGTGTGACGGCTAGTTTTGCTATGGAAGGCGATATTATCCTAGCAGAACCGCAGACCTTGGTTGGTTTTGCAGGACGACGGGTTATAGAGTCAACTGTGCGTGAAAATCTGCCAGATGATTTCCAGAAGGCTGAATTTTTACAAGAGCACGGCTTTGTCGATGCTATTGTCAAACGCCAGGACTTGCCAGCGACCATCAGTCGCTTGCTGAGAATGCATGGAGGTGTCAGATGACCAGTGATGTAGCACGTATGATCCGTTTGGCACGTGACCAGGCTCGCCTGACCACCTTGGACTATGCCACACAGCTCTTTGATGACTTTATCGAATTGCACGGCGATCGCAATTTCCGTGATGATGGAGCAATTGTCGGTGGGATTGGCTTTTTAGCAGGTCAGCCTGTGACAGTTATTGGTATCCAAAAGGGCAAGAACCTTCAAGATAACCTAAAACGTAACTTTGGTCAGCCCCACCCAGAAGGCTACCGCAAGGCCCTTCGCCTCATGAAACAGGCGGAGAAGTTCGGCCGTCCCGTTGTCACCTTCATCAATACTGCTGGAGCCTATCCCGGTGTCGGTGCCGAGGAGCGTGGACAGGGTGAGGCCATTGCCCGCAACCTCATGGAGATGAGCGACCTCAAGGTACCTATTATCGCCATCATCATCGGCGAGGGAGGCTCTGGTGGAGCCCTTGCTCTGGCAGTTGCAGACCAGGTCTGGATGCTGGAAAACTCCATGTACGCCGTCCTCAGCCCCGAAGGTTTCGCCTCTATCCTCTGGAAAGACGGCAGTCGGGCCATGGAAGCGGCAGAACTCATGAAGATCACGTCATACGAGTTGGAGAAACTCCAAGTGGTCGATCGGGTTGTTTTGGAAAATGGCAGAGCGACCAAGGAAGTCTTGGCTGACATCAAGGAAAACCTGGTCAGCCAGTTGGCTCAACTACAAGCCTTGCCACTTGATCAACTACTCGAAAACCGCTATCAACGCTTTAGAAAATACTAGGAAGACCTAGTATTTTTTTGTGACATTTGATACAATGGATAAAATGACTTTCAGGAGGTTTTCCATGTTAGTAAAAGCAGATCTATCAAACGCAGAAGAATTGCTACCTATTCAGTACCGAGCCTTTGCAGCCTTGTATGAAACCTATCATGACCAGTACAACCCTGCCATTGAAACCATGGACTACTTCCAATCACGCTTTGCACGACCAAATTGCACCTACTACAAGATTATCGAGGAAGAGCATACAGTCGGATTAGTACAAACAACAGTCGCTGAAGATACAGACCAGGGCTGGCTAGGTCTGATCGGCATTAATCCAGTCCACAGAGGAAAAGGCTATGATCACAAGGCTATGTTAGAATTAGAAAGCCTTTATCCTATAGTCAAGCGGTGGGTACTCTGTACAGTCTTGCAGGAGCCTAGATTGGTCGCTTTCTACGAAAAACTCGACTATAAGGCTATCAGAACCGAGCCTGAGCAGGAGGGTACGGATATGGTCTATATGGAGAAGTGGCTAGGAGGAGGTTAGAAATGCTAGAAACATTCAGTCAACGATTGGAATGGATTTGTAGGAAAAACTGGATTTTATTGCAGGCCTTTCTATTATTGCTTCTTGAACTCATTCCAACTTTCATATTGCAAAAATCCACCTCGCCAGTCGCTCAATGGACTGCCGGCCTATCTTCTATTGGAATTATGGTCTTTATGTGTTGGTTGGCAGAAAGGAAAGGGCTTGCCATTTGGGATAGAAAATTCCTTACTTGGAAGGGACTTGGACTGGTCGCCCTAACCTTACTATTTACCAGCCTTTCTTCTATCTTAGGGCATACTATTATGGACCTTCAAGGGATTGAAGATACGGCTAATCAGATTGACATTGACAAGCTGTTACAAACGATTCCTTTTTGCTTAGCCTTTGTAAGAATAGCCTGTCAGGCAGCTATTACAGAGGAGATCATTGTCAGAGGTTATCTGTTCAAAAAGTTTTTTGAAAAGTACAAGATTTTGGGAATTGTGGTATCTGGATTGGTATTTGCTTTCCTGCATGGACCAACAGATTTGGGCTCTTGGATCATTTATGCCAGTCCAGGTTTTATCTTAGCTTACTTGTACTATAAGTCAGATTACCTCATCTATCCCATTGCAGTCCATTTTATCAATAATGCTTGGGCGGTGGTGGCATTTTACTATTTTTAGACAGAATAAACAGAGCAAAGTGGTGCTCGAAATAGGTAGGAGATTAGGTAAGTTTGGTTATAAAGAAAAGCAAAAAAGCCTGAAGGAGAGGACGGGGCTTAAACCATATGAAAAAGAATAGGAGAAAAATGTGAAAAAAATAAGTCAAGGTATGGAATGGATAGGCAGAAAGATTTGGGTCATCTTGAGAGCTTTTGGTTTTTTATTGATTTTTGTCATCCCAGATTTGATTCTGGAGCAGTCCAAATCGCAGATTTTTCTGCTGATTACAGGGGTTGCGACAGTAGCAATTGTGGTCTTTTTCTGGTGGCGGGCTGAAAAAAATAGCCTTCCCGTCTGGGATTCCAAGATTCTTTCTTGGGATGGAATTGCTCTCGTCATCTTAACCTTTGCGGTTATGCAGTTGATGGATATGTTTGGCTTGTTTTTATTGGAGCTACAAGGGGCAGAAACAACTGTCAACGAGGCCTTGATTATGGAATCCTTGAAAGGAGTCCCGTTTTGGCTAGCAACCCTGACCACCGCTTTATTACCGGCAGTTGGAGAAGAAGTCATCTTGCGGGGATATTTTTTCAAAAAATTATTTGGTTCCTATGTTTTGTTTGGTATTATTGCCTCAAGCCTTCTTTTTGGATTGCTTCATGGACCAACGGACATCGGTTCATGGTTGATTTATGCGGGGAGTGGTATCATTTTGTCAACTCTCTATCATAAAACAGGCTATCTGATTTATCCGATTGCAGTGCACTTGGTAAACAATCTAATCGCAACTATTTTTTATTATCTATAAAAAAGCGACTCCTAGAAGGAGTCGCTTTTTGTATGCATTAACTGAGTTCGGATTTATCAGGTAAGAGTAGGGCCAAGATAATGTAGGTGGTTAAAAAGGGTAAATTGGTCACAATTGCTAAGATAACAACAACCCATCGAACATTTTCCAGCTTCCAACCATAATTTCCATAAAGGTCAAAGTAATCGTAAAGGCCAGCGATGACACCAGCAAGTTCCTTGCGGCTTTTATCTTTGTACAATTTCTTTTTCATACTGTTGATCTCCAGATGCTATGGTTTAATCACTTCTACACCACCCATGTATGGACGGAGTACTTCGGGAATAGTAACAGAGCCATCCTCATTTTGGTAGTTTTCAAGGATGGCAGCCACGGTACGACCAACTGCTAAACCAGACCCATTGAGGGTGTGGAGCAATTTAACCTTGCCGTCAGCAGCGTCGCGGTAGCGGATTTGGGCGCGACGGGCTTGGAAATCTTCTGTGTTGGAACAGCTGGAGATTTCACGGTAGGCATTTTGGGCTGGAATCCAGACTTCCAAGTCGTAGGTCTTAGCAGCTGAGAAGCCCATATCGCCTGTACAGAGGGCTAACACGCGGTATGGCAAACCTAATTTTTGAAGGATATTTTCTGCATTTGCCGTCATTTTTTCCAATTCATCATAAGACTGTTCTGGTGTGGCAAATTTGACCATTTCAACCTTGTGGAATTGGTGGAGGCGGATAAGACCACGGGTGTCACGACCAGCAGAACCAGCTTCAGAACGGAAAGATGGGCTCATGGCTGTGAAGTAGATTGGCAGGTCTTTTTCTTCCAAAATCTCGTTGCGGTAGAAGTTGGTCAATGGCACTTCCGCAGTTGGGATGAGGACGAAGTTAGTGTCTGCCAACTCGAAAGTATCTTCCTTGAACTTAGGATATTGACCAGTACCGAACATAGAGTCATGGTTGACCATGTAAGGCGTGATGATTTCCTGGTAGCCTTCTGCGATATGTTCGTCCAACATGAAATTGTAGAGAGCGCGTTCTAAGCGGGCACCCAAGTTCTTGTAGAAGAGGAAGCGGGCTCCGGTTACTTTTGCTCCACGTTCCCAGTCCAGAATGTCTAAGTCTTCACCCAAGTCCCAGTGTGCTTTTGGCTCGAAGGTAAATTCACGAGGAGTTCCCCAACGGCGAACCTCTACGTTTTCTTCTTCATCTGCCCCAACAGGAACTGAGTCATGTGGCGTATTTGGAAGCACAGTAAGGATAGCGTTCAATTGTTCGTCGATTTCCAAGAGTTGAGCGTCCAAATTTTTCACGTCCGCAGACAATTTTTGCATAGCCGCAATCTTGTCGTCAGCGTTTTCCTTGTTGCGTTTTGCTTGGGCAATCTCCGCAGAAACGGTGTTGCGCTCTGCTTTTAACTCTTCAACAGTAACCAAGATTTCACGGCGCTTTGCATCCAATTCCTTGATGTTTGCCAAGGTTTCGGCAGCCACACCACGAGTAGCTAATTTGGTAGCCACTCCGTCAAAATCTGTACGAATACGTTTGATATCTAGCATAGTTGTCTCCTTTTGTATAAAAAACACAGAATGAGAAATGCTGGAGCGATAGTTACCGCGGTTCCATCCAGCTTCACATTCTGTGCACTTTAAGTATGTCATTTTTAGCCAACGGTAGAATTTCGTATCATTTATCTATCTGCTCGCAGCGACCGCAGACTTTCTGAAAAACGCCTGATATTACTTATCCGTTTCTTAGATTATACCTTAAAACTACAGACTTGTAAACGAAAGTGAAAAATTTTTTATTAGATTATATATACCACTTGCAAGCGATTTCATTCTATGTTAATATATTATTGGTAAATTATATATCTATATATCGAAAAATACAAGGGAGGTATAAACGAGACGAATTGGTAATCACTTTTATCTTTGAAATAAAAAATGGAGGAAAATATGAATAGACAAGATAAAAATTATCAAAAGTTGTATCACTATTCGATACGTAAGCGAAACTGGGGTGTTGGTTCAGTCGTTGTTGGGGTATTCTTGGCAGGTATGTTACAAGCACCAACTGTTTTGGCAAGTACAGAAACAACTTCTGTTGAACCAAACACTGTCCAAGTCCAACCAAATGAATCAGATGGAATTGTTATAGACGGAGAAGAACAACCGCTTGAGGCAGCGCCACCAACTCCACAGCCAACGACAACACTGGAAGAAACAACTCCAGCACCGAACAATGAAGCGGCTGGTCATGAAACTGAAATCGACCTTGGTGAAGAAGAACAAGCTTCAGTGCCTGGAACGACTCGTACAGCGGAGGAAGTACCAAGCCCAGCCCCTCTTGTAGAACCAGTTAGGGTTAATGTTCCTATTGATCTGTTTTATGATGGGGCAACATCAACTGAACAACCAAATGTTGCGAGTAATGCCTACGATGACGATCATAGTACATACTGGACTTCAAACCCTAATGTAGATAATACACCGGAAACACGACAGTATTTTACCACTAAGTTAAAAGAGTCTGCATTAGTTAACCAAATTGATTATACGCCACGCCAATTTAATGCTACACAGATTACTGGTAACATCACCAAGTTAAAATTATATTCTAGTCAAGATGGTGAAAGATGGGACTTGATTACTCCAACCGAGGTTCTGAACGGTAGAGGAACGGTAAATGACGATCAAAGTATCACATTTACAACGGCTCATCGTACTATGACGAAAATAATTCGTATCAATCCAGTGACTGCTCGGTATTTCCGATTAGAAGCAATTGAGACGGAACACTGGCGTGATGAAGAAAAGAATAAAAGAGTCACAGCTGCTGAGTTCCTTCCAAGAGGTACAGCAGAGAAGTCATCTTTAGATTTGGTATCTGTTTCAGCAGTCTCGGCTACAAGCCATGACCCAAATGATGGTGGAAGCAGCAGACCGGCAACAGCTGCAACTGATAATAGCGATGCCACATACTGGGCAAGTAATCCAAGTCAAAACAATCTCACTAATCCACAATATTTGGAACTCACGCTTTCTGAAGCAGCTTATGTCAGTCACGCAGAGTACCTTCCAAGAGTATCTGGAGGAACTTCTACTGGTAATATCAGAAGAGGATTTATTGAATATAAAGAAACGGATAGCGAGACAGAAGACTGGAAGCGGATTAATGTTTATGGTAGTGACACCCAGAAAGTATTCACTCTAGGAGTTGGTGTTTCACGCAAATTTATCCAATTTGACCCTATCATTGCTAAAAAAATTCGTCTTGGAGCTGTCGAAACTCACCATCATGAGACTCAAAATAGAGGTAAGATAGTTGCTGCTTCTGACTTTAAAGTCAATGCTTACAAGATTGTTGAAAAATCTTCAGTAGAGTATTTGCCAATTGAGGAAGAGATTGTACTCAATAACGATATCCCTCGAGGTTCAGTTGAAGACGTAATTGAGGATGGAGTAGCCGGGACTGTAACAACAAAAACGAAACATCTAACTCGAAATGGACAACCATTGGAAGAGAGAATCGCATCTCTAGAACCAGTAATTGAACGAGTTGAAAGTCAGCCTCGTAGAATTATCAGAGCAAATGGTGAAGTTCCGGTTGATCCAGTGGAAAATCCGAGTGAGGGGGATGCTACAGGTGGCGACGCTACAGGTGGCGACGCTACAGGTGGTGACGCTTCAGGCGGTGACGCTTCAAGTGGCGATGCTTCAGGCGGCGATGCTTCAGGTGGTGATGCTTCAGGTGGCGACGCTTCAGGCGGCGACGCTTCAGGCGGTGACGCTTCAAGTAGCGATGCTTCAGGCGGCGATGCTTCAGGCGGCGATGCTTCAGGCGGCGACGCTTCAAGTGGTGATGCTTCAGGCGGCGATGCTTCAGGCGGTGATACTTCAGGTAGCGATGCTTCAGGCGGCGATGCTTCAAGTGGTGATGCTTCAGGCGGCGATGCTTCAGGCGGTGATACTTCAGGTAGCGATGCTTCAGGCGGCGATGCTTCAGGCGGTGATACTTCAGGTAGCGATGCTTCAGGCGGCGATGCTTCAAGTGGTGACGCTTCAGGCGGCGATGCTTCAGGCGGCGACGCTTCAGGTGGCGATGCTTCAGGTGGCGATGCTTCAGGTAGTGACGCTTCAGGTGGTGACGCTTCAGGTGGTGACGCTTCAGGTGGCGATGCTTCAGGTAGTGACGCTTCAGGTGGTGACGCTTCAGGTGGTGATGCTTCAAGTGGCGACGGCAGTGGTCAAAGTTCACCGACATCAGACACTGGTGCTCCTAATTCAGATTCACAAAACGTTGAGGATCCATTATATGTATTAGGTGAGCATGCCTTTATTGAATTATCGAAAGAATATATTCAAGTTACGGCAGGTGACGCAACGGCTTGGCAAAATACGACTGATTGGCCACGTGGAGTTCAAAATCTAACCAATGGTGATATTGGGGATGGATCATCTGGTGTAGAAAATACGGTTTTGACAGAAATGCTCTGGGGAGGCAGTAAACGGATGCCTCAATCCGTTCATTTTACGTTTACAGAACTTCAAGATCTTGAAAAACTGGAAATTTACAAACGTCTCAATAATAACGGTACTTTGACCCAATTTTCAGTTACTGTATACGGTGAGAATGACCAGGTAATTGGAGAAGAGCAAGATGTTACAGTTGCGAAAGAAACTCCAACTGCAACCTATTCTTTAGGAAGCTTTAGTGGTATTAAAAAAGTTACAGTAACCTTTAAACAAGCAGTCAATGCAAGTGGTCAAGTGACACCGGGCGACTTGACTGTAAAAGGTATAAGTTTCTTCAAGAAAGATTCAGGTATTCGTGGAACTCAAGTTGAACGTTCTCACATTCAAGTACAAGCAGAAGATCCAACAGCTTTCCAGTCTGGCTACGGTGTTGAGAGATTGATTGATGGAAGCTATTCAAACGGAACTGAATTGAAATGGGGTCCAGGTTCGCATCAAAAACGATTGGGACAAAAAGTGACCTTTACTTTAACGGAACCCAAGGCTTTAAGCGGAATTACGGTTTACACTCGTCCAGATCGTCAAGGATCCGTTGCAGAGTATAAGGTTGTAACGAAATTCCAAGGTCAAGTTGTACAAGAAAAAATTGTTTCATCAATTCATCGTTCAGCTACATTAAGTAATTTAGAATTGAATGGTAGTCAGGTTGATAGTGTTGAGTTAACGTTTATAGCAGCTCTCGATAATGCTGGGAATAGAACAGATCAATTCCTAACAGTTCGTGAAGTGAAGTTTTATCAGGCCTCTCCTTTAGAAAAACCAATTTCAGAGAATCCTGACGAATCTAATGAGCTTCCGGTAGATCCTGCCTCCCCAAGTGAGGGCGGCGATGCTTCAGGCGGTGATGCTTCAGGTGGCGACGCTTCAGGTGGCGATGTTTCAGGTGGCGATGCTTCAGGCGGTGACGCTTCAGGCGGTGACGCTTCAGGTGGCGACGCTTCAGGCGGTGACGCTTCAGGTAGCGATGCTTCAGGTGGAGACGCTTCAGGTGGCGATGCTTCAGGTGGCGATGCTTCAGGCAGTGATGCTTCAGGCAGTGACGCTTCAGGTGGCGATGCTTCAGGTGGTGACGCTTCAGGCGGTGACGCTTCAGGTGGCGATGCTTCAGGTGGCGATGCTTCAGGCGGAGACGCTTCAGGTAGCGATGCTTCAGGCGGTGACGCTTCAGGTAGCGATGCTTCAGGCGGCGATGCTTCAGGTGGCGATGCTTCAGGTGGAGACACTTCAGGTGGCGATGCTTCAGGTGGCGATGCTTCAGGTGGTGATGCTTCAGGTGGCGACGCTTCAGGTGGCGATGCTTCAGGTGGTGATGCTTCAGGCGGTGACGCTTCAGGCGGCGACGCTTCAGGTGGCGATGCTTCAGGTGGCGACGCTTCAGGTGGCGATGCTTCAGGTGGTGATGCTTCAGGCGGTGACGCTTCAGGCGGTGACGCTTCAGGTGGCGACGCTTCAGGTGGCGACGCTTCAGGCGGTGACGCTTCAGGTAGCGATGCTTCAGGTGGAGACGCTTCAGGTGGCGATGCTTCAGGTGGCGACGCTTCAGGCGGCGATGCTTCAGGCGGTGATGCTTCAGGTGGCGATGCTTCAGGCAGTGACGCTTCAGGTGGCGATGCTTCAGGCGGTGACGCTTCAGGCGGTGACGCTTCAGGTAGCGATGCTTCAGGCGATGACGCTTCAGGCGGCGATGCTTCAGGTGGCGATGCTTCAGGTGGCGATGCTTCAGGCGGTGACGCTTCAGGTGGCGATGTTTCAGGTGGCGACGCTTCAGGCGGTGACGCTTCAGGTGGCGACGCTTCAGGCGGTGACGCTTCAGGTAGCGATGCTTCAGGTGGCGATGTTTCAGGTGGCGATGCTTCAGGTGGCGACGCTTCAGGCGGTGACGCTTCAGGCGGCGACGCTTCAGGCGGTGACGCTTCAGGCGGCGACGCTTCAGGCGGCGAGGAAGTTCAAAATCCTGATCGTATCTTCACAGATAGTCCGACAGACATCACAGTAACTGTAAATTCTGGTGCAGAAGCAGCAGTTCGACTCGAAGTAACTCCAGTTGTTGAGTTGCCAGATGCAGTAGCTGGTAAAGATGCGGTTGTCTATGATCTTGAACTTGTCGATGGAGAAGGCAATCATATCGATGATCCATTCCGAGCAATTGTGAAATTACCTGTTGATTCAAGTAAAACTGTTTCACGTGTTGTCTTCTTGCCAGAAGGTCGTGATCCTGAAACACTTGAATTTGAACAAGTATTTGAAGAAGATACAGACCGTAGCTTTGTAACATTTGAAGCTACTCACTTTAGCAATTATGCAATTGTTTATACAACAGTTCATGGCGAAGTGAAACCTGGTGGTTTCTACGAATGGTTCGTGGAAACAATTGGAGACCAAGATAGTGATGATGATGTCGATGATGTCGATGTTCAAACATGGCTCAAGGGCGAAAAAGGTGACCCAGGTGAGCGAGGCGAAATTGGTCCAGAGGGTCCAAAAGGTGACAAGGGTGATCCGGGAGCAGATGGTGCCAAAGGTGATCAAGGTCTCGTAGGACCTCGCGGCCCTCAAGGTCCACAAGGCGAACCAGGTGAACAAGGACCTAAGGGCGAACCAGGTGAACAAGGACCTAAGGGCGAACCAGGTGAACAAGGACCTAAGGGCGAACCAGGCGAACAAGGACCTAAGGGCGAACCAGGCGAACAAG
>NZ_JAGFUX010000011.1:0-51034 GCF_017601095.1 Streptococcus suis
GTTATGCGGTATTAGCTATCGTTTCCAATAGTTATCCCCCGCTATGAGGCAGGTTACCTACGCGTTACTCACCCGTTCGCGACTCATGATTAATGGTGGAGCAAGCTCCGGTATCAATCATGCGTTCCACTTGCATGTATTAGGCACGCCGCCAGCGTTCGTCCTGAGCCAGGATCAAACTCTCATTAAAAGTTTTGATTCAAACTCAAGCTATTGCTAGCTTTCCGTTTTATTGTTTTTGTTTTGTCATTGATGATTTATCCTTAGATAAATCACCCTGCACGTTTGGTTCGTCTTCTTTAATTTTCAAAGGTCTTGTTCGTTATCACTCTCTCGCGACAACTATCTTAGTTTATCATTTCTTGCGAAGCTTGTCAACACTTTTTTGAAACTTTTTTTCGTTTCTTTTCTATTAACGCCCTCAAGAGACAACTCACTTATTCTATCACCTGTGATTGTTGTTGTCAAGAGTTTTTTTAAACTTTTTTATCTTAATCAAAAGAACAACTCCAATTGGAGTTGTTCTTTTGATTATCCAAGACGTTGTTTGGCATCTGCAGCTCTTTGGAAAGCTTGACCAATGTAGTTAATACACAACATCATGACAAGGATAAAGATTGCTGCCGGCAACCAAATCCAAGTTTTGTTTTCCAAGACATCTGCATTTCGTGCATTTGAAATCAAGGTCCCCAAACTTGGAACAGTGGACGGAAGACCGAAACCAAGATAAGTCAATGAGGTCTCAATACCGATGTTTCCAGCAAAGTTCAATGTTAAGTTTACAATTATCAACGAACTTAGGTTTGGCAGAATCTCTCTAAACATAATCATGAAATCGCTCGTTCCAAGTGTTTTCGATGCACTTACATAATCTAACCGTGATTCAGATAGAGTCCTTGTCCGGAACAAACGTGCCTTAAAGGTCCAGTAGAACACACTCATGATTGCCACGAAATGGAAGATTGTGTAGTTCTTAACAACTGTTACAAATACAATAATCATCATCAAGGTTGGCAGAATCATGATAAAGTCAACGACACGCATCAAGAAACCATCCAAGCGGCCACCGTAATAACCGGAAACAACCCCTAAGGACACACCAACAATACTTGTGATAATGGTAATAGAGAAACCGATAATGATAGAATTTCGAGCACCAATGATTAATTGACCAAAGATGTCTTTACCACCTTCATCCGTCCCTAAAATATGACCATCCACACCTGGTGGCAAGTATCGTCCCATCAGGTTTACTTTCATCACTTCTTCTTGATTCAAGAAAAACGCTCCGATGAAAACTGTTAACAAGACTGTTACCAGTATAATCAACGATCCCAAGGCAACCTTATCTTTTAAGAATTCTCTTGAAATGACACGGAATCCTCCTGGAGGAGTTGAAGCCGTGTTTGTTTGTTTGTTTGTATTTTTACTCACTTGACTCCTCCTTACTTCACACGGATCCGTGGGTCAACAATACTCATAATTATATCTGAGAGAAGCGTACCCAAGAGTGTTGCAAAACCAAAAATCAAAATCAAGGCCAAGATAACACTGTAATCACGACTAGAAAGTGATGTGATAAAGAGTTGTCCCATTCCTGGATAGGTATAAATTGATTCTACAAAGACTGCACCACTAATCAAACCTGTCAATTCATAGCCCAAGAATGAGGCGATCGGTAAGATAGAGTTACGGAAAATATGGCGGTTGTAAACCACTTTTCCTGGAACACCTTTTGCACGAGCAGTACGAACATAATCTTGACCCTTAGCATCAATCACTCCCGTACGAAGGTACTGAATAGTACCGGTAGTTGACAAGATGGCCATGGTTAAGGCCGGAAGAATCATATGGTGCAAGCGGCTGAAAATCAGTGCAATGCCTTCAACACCAGATCCAACGGAACCACGAGTTGGGAACCAACCCAAACCAAAACCAAACATCCAGAGCAAGAGTATGGCAAAGATGAAGATCGGTGTTGAGAAGGTCAAGAAGTTATAAATAACGATGATCCGATCAGCTAGAGAGTTTTGATAGCGTCCTGCAATCATACCCAACGGAAGGGCAATTGCATAGGTCATAACCATGGTTAACAGAGACAACCAAATTGTGTTGTTCATCCGTTCCATGATAATGTTCAAAACAGGCTGCTTAAAGACAAAACTTTGACCGAAGTCCCCTTGCAAGAGATTACCAATCCAACGGAAGTATTGGATATGGATGGGATCATAGTAACCTGCTGCAATACGTTTTTGTTCGATAATAGCTGGGTCAATAGATGGGTCAATCATACCAGTGAAGGGATCCCCTGGCATCAACTTAGCAAAAGCAAAGGCGACAATACTAAGAATGATAATTTGAGGAATCATCAGCAGCAGACGACGTAAAATAGTTTTCCACATACTTAGTTACCTCCTTCCTTTGGCAAGGCTACGCTATGTGATGGCGAGATTGCCTGCAAATCAAAGACACGACCATTTTCGTCATAGTAGAACGCTTGTTTGTCCTGGTACTCTTTTTCCGCAGCCAAACGCTTCTCTTTGTTCTTCAACCGGTTAACAGGGTCAATTACTGGAATCGCAGATAGCAGACGCTTGGTATAGATGTGCTGTGGATTGGTATAGATATCTTTCTTGTTCCCGCTTTCCACAAAACGACCACGGTACATAATGAACAACTCATCACACATGTGTTGAACAACACCAAGGTCATGCGAAATAAAGAGGTAGCTCAACTTGTATTCTTCCTGAATGCGTTTCATGTAGTTCAACACTTGCGCCTGAACGGATAAGTCTAAGGCAGAAACTGGTTCGTCAGCGATGATTAAACGTGGGTTACTTGCAAGTGCACGAGCAACTCCGATACGTTGACGCTGACCACCTGAGAATTCATGCGGATACTTAATCAAAGCTTCTTCATTCAAACCAATAATGTCGAGCAGTTCAAGCACACGCTTCTTCTCCTCATCCGGAGACATGCGATCAAAGTTGCGGATCGGCTCAGCAATAATGTCCAAAATACGCTTTTTAGGATTAAAACTTGACAATGAATCTTGGAAGATCATTTGTACATCACGGTTAAAGTTTCCTTTTTTGTTGCGTGATTTGTTAGTCACATTTTGACCTTCGTAAAAGATTTGACCTGATGTGGCACGTTCCAAACCAATGATAGCTTTACCAATGGTTGATTTTCCAGAACCTGATTCACCAACAAGACCATAAGTTTTACCTTCTTCAAATTCAATATTGACACCATCAACAGCATAAACATGGTCTGTGACACGGTTAAAGAAGCCACTACGAATTGGGTAATGAACTTTTAAATCTTTAACTTCAATAAATCCCATTCTTAAGCCTCCTCTTCAAAGTAGAATGTCTCGTGACAGGTACAACGTACGAAATGGTTTGGTGCAACCTCGTGCATGCTTGGATTGTCTTCATGAGCGGATGCTTCAATCCAAGGAATACGTGGGGCAAAGCGGCAACCATTCCGAATCATCTTGGTAATAGGTGGAACAATTCCTTCAATAACGTGAAGGTCACCACCTTCCCCTTCAGATTGTGGGTTTGATTTCAATAATGAACGTGTGTAGGGATGTTTTGGATTGGTAAAGAGCTCCTCAACAGGTGCAACCTCTACAAATTGTCCACCATACATAACTGCCACACGATCAGCTGTTTCTGCCACGACCCCAAGGTCATGCGTGATCAGGATAATTCCAGAGTTGGTTTCTGCTTGAATATCGTTCAAGAGGTCCAAAATCTGCGCTTGAATGGTTACGTCCAAGGCCGTTGTTGGTTCATCAGCGATGATAATCGGTGGTTTACATGAGAGGGCGATGGCGATGATGATCCGCTGACGCATACCACCTGACAATTCATGTGGGTATTGCTTGAAGGTACGTTTTGGATTTGGGATACCTACTTGTGCCAGCAATTCCAAAACACGTTCTGTACGCTCACCAGCTGTCAAGTTTGTATGATAGACCAAAGCTTCATCAATTTGTGCACCAATGGTCATCAAGGGATTAAGAGACGCCAATGGATCTTGGAAAATCATGCCAATATCATTTCCGCGGATGGTGTTGTATTTTTCTTCTGTCAATCCAACCAATTCTTTGTTATCATATTGGATACTACCATCAATTTTTGTATTTAAGGGATTGTGCAAGCCCATAATGGTCGTTGCCAAGGTTGATTTACCACACCCAGATTCACCTACGATGGCCAAAATTTCATTTTTTTGCAATTCCATCGATACGCCGTCGACAGCATCAAAAAACTCGTCGCCAATACGGAATCCGACGTGCAAATCTTTAATTTCTAAAAGCGGTTTTTCCTTACTCACGCTTTTCCTCCTTTTATCGTCAGCTAGTACGCAAAACGCCCTGCTCAGGATTCAAATTTCTATTCTTATTAAAATAGAATATTGCTATTAGTCTATCACAATTCTTAGGTTTGCGCTAGCTATTTTAATAAAAACAAACCGTTTGAATACCAGGTTTTTTTGACCAACTGTTCAATCTTTGTCTAGCATTACCCAACACCAACTCGAAAAAAGCCAACTCTCGTTGGCTTTTTCTCAGAGTTAGTGGCAAAATATTATTCTGCAACGACACCTTTATCAGCAACTAATTCAATTTGCTCCCATCCTGCTTTTGAAGCTGATCCGTAGAGACGGTCATAGTATTTCACACGCTTGTTAACCGCAGTCAATACTTCTGATTCAAATGTAGGAATAACAAACGCTTGCTCGAAAGCATATGTCTGCCATGCTTTATAGTTTTTAAGGTTAGTCGCCTCATCAAATGATGCTTCTGAAGAGATTGCTTCCAATAATTTAGTGTTTTCATCTGATACGAAGTGGCTGAAGTTGAACATTGCATCTGCACCATACAAACCAGTTGGGTTTGGATCGTAACCAGTTGACCATCCACCAGCGTATACATCGATGTTTTGGTCGCTAGCTTGAAGCATATCGTAGAATGAGTTCGACTCAATTGTACGACCTGTGTACAATTCTACATTCAAGCCAACTTCTTTCCACCAAGCAAGGTATTGTTGTACCAAGGTTTCGTTTGCTTCTGTACGTTTACGAGCAGCAAATGTAATCTTGAATTCTTTACCATCTTTGCCTTCACGGATTCCGTCACCATCTACGTCTTTATAACCAGCTTCATCAAGCAATTGATTTGCTTTTTCTGGATCGTAAGTGTAGCCTGCCAATTCTGAATCATGGATATCACCGAAGAATGAGATGATCAATGACTTCGCTGGTTTGTAAAGACCATTGTAAAGACTCTCACCTGCAGTCTTCGTGTCTAGAGCGTAACCCATAGCTTGACGCAATTTCACATCGTTCATCTTGGCATTTTCGTTCATAACGTTTGTTTCAGCTTCAGTATCGTATTTACCAAGGTTGAAACCGATGTACTCGTAGTTAGAACCAATAGCACCTGTCAAGGTGATGTTTGAGAAGTCTTTGTAAGTATCCAATTGATCATTTGGCATCTCAGCGATATCGTAGTTACCGGCTTTCATTTCGGATACGATTGTATCTGGAGAAACGATATCCATCTTCACAGTGTCAACTTTTGGTTGACCTTTGTAGTAGTTAGGGTTTGCTGCAAAGGTTACGGACTCACCACTTACCATTTCTTTGATCGTGAATGGACCCATACCTACGTGCTTAGCTGTACGAGAGTACTCGCTCTTTTCCCAATCTGCAACTGGAATATCTTTATAGATGTGTTCAGGTGCAATGTGAGCTGGCACAGCGCCACCTGCATACATCATAGAAGGCGTCATTTTCTTCATTGTCAAGACAACAGTGTAGTCATCAACTTTTTTGATACCAGAGATGTCAGTTGCAGTACCTTCACGATACTCATCCATACCAACGATGTTTGTATATGTATCATCAAAACGTACACCAGTATAGCCTTTGTCTGCTAATGCCTTGATAGTGAAGATGTAGTCATCGATAGTGAAGGCTTCGCCATCTGACCACTTGTAGTCTTTACCAGTCAAGGTTACCGTTACAGTTTTGTTCTCAGTGTCAAATTCTGGTTTTGCAAGACCTGAATCGTCCAATTTACGGTTTCCATCATAGCCGAAGATCGGTACATCAACCATGCCACCGAAAGTAGAGTCTACATTGTTATCCGTCAACTCATCAATCAACAAACCAGTAGATGGAGATGCAGCAACAATCGCATAGTTCAACTGACCGCCTTTGATAGCTGTACCTTCGTTAGATACTTCAGTAGGGAACGTTGTATTTTGAGCAGCAGTGCTAGAACCTGAACTTGAGCTTGAGCCACATGCCGCAAGGACTGAAGCTGATAAAATTGAGACACCAGCTAAGGCAAGAAGTTTACTTGACTTTTTCATAAAACACCTCTTTTTTCATTTTCATTTTTAACAGTATATTAACTGTTTGTAAAGATTATTCTACCATAAAGTTTTCTTAAAGAAAACCCTTTTGTCAGAAAATTTTGTAAAAACTCTCATTTTCAAATCCTTCCCATTATTTCCAATGATTTTTCGCTGTTTTGTCAGTTTTTTTCATTTTATTTTTTCAAATTATCTATCAAGCAATGTCAGAAATTGAGTATATCCTTAAAATTATTCTATTTATATTTTCCAGTCCCTTTTATGGTATAATGTCGGTATGATTAAATTTTTACGCCATCTCATGTATATCTGTCTTTTTTTTGTTGCTGTCCTACCTTCTGCAGTTTATGCTGAAGAATACCAAGTTGCTGCTGATCACGCCCTTGCTTTTGAGGTTTCAACAGGAAAAATCCTCTATTCTAAAGATCCTGACACCAAAACAAAGGTTGCTTCTGTTAGCAAACTGCTGTCTATTTATTTGTTTTATCAGGCTATTGAAAATGGGACTTTGTCCATGGATACCCAAGTGACCATCTCAGACTATCCATACTCACTAACAGTTGATAGTGCCGTCAGCAATGTTAATTTAGACGCGCGTCAGTATAGTGTTCAGGATCTCTTGCATGCTGTGATTATTTCCTCAGCCAACAGCGCTACTATTGCCCTAGCCGAGGCCATTGCTGGAAGCGAACCAGCCTTTGTGGACTTAATGAAGGCACAGCTTAATGAGTGGGGATTTAACGATTATACCTTAGTCAATGCAACTGGTCTGAGCAACTCGTTTCTAGGTGATAACATTTATCCAGGTTCTAGCACAGATGATGAAAATATGTTATCTGCGACAACCGTTGCCTATATCGCTCGACGCTTGCTTTTGGACTATCCCCAAGTTTTAGATATTAGTTCACGAGCAAGCTACCTCTTTGGTGGATATTACTATGCTTCAACCAATGCCATGCTTGAAGGAGGGACCTATGCTCGTGCTGGTGTAGATGGACTAAAAACCGGTATGTCAGATACAGCTGGAGCAAGTTTCGTTGCCACTACTAAGGAAAATGATATGCGCATTGTCACCGTACTGCTAAACGCAACAGATGGTGTCGAGAATCCTGATAATCGTTTTGTCGCAAGCAATGACCTAATGAACTATGTGTTTCAGTACTTTACTTTAAAAACACTTGTAGCTCAAGGCCAGGCTTATCAGTCTAGTTCTGTTGCTATTTTTAATGGACAGAAAGACCGCATCGGAGCAATCGCAGCTTCCAATCTACACTATGTCCTACGCCTCAAAAATACCGAACCGGTGACTGCTTCTTTCACACCTTCTGCTTCTGTCCTTGATGCTCCGCTTGAAAAAGGCAGCGCTGTCGGCCAATTACAACTGACAGATACTGACTTCATTGGCAACGGCTATATTGGTGAGCAGCCCTCCATCACTATGGTAGCAAAATCAACCGCTGAAGAAGCCAACTGGCCCATTTCCTGGTGGAACCATTTTGTCCGCTATGTAAACGAAAATTTGTAAATTAGCTTTTTATATAGAAGAAAAAGAACACAGATTCCTTCATACCTCTGTGTTCTTTTATATTGGATTGCTTTAGAGTAATTTGATAGGAATGCCTGGGGAACTTCTTTCTATTATCTTCTTATGGAAAGCGACGTTTGTAGGGCAATCTAGTTTCCTAGACTTCCGTTTCTGTAACTATAAAGAAGAGGCGACTACCGTCGCTCTCTATTTCCAATGAGCGTTGGCATTTGTAGTATTCCCTACTTCTCATCTCCCACCTCGGTTGGAGATTGAGTTGGAGAGAGTTCCTGCGGAACTCCTAGCTACATATCGTTTTCTTACAGAAAACGACGAGCGTGGAAGGAATAGGATTTTTATAAGATTACAAAGAAGAGCGATTGCCATCGCTCCTTATCTCCAACCTCGGATTGGAGAGAGTTCCTGCGGAACTCCTCACTACATATCATTTTCTTACAGAAAATGACGAGCGTGGAAGGCATAGGATTTTTATAAGATTATAAAGAAGAGCGACTGCCGTCGCTCCCTATTTCCAACGTCGGTTGGTGAGAGTTCCTGTGGAACTCCTCACTACATATCATTTTCTTACAGAAAATGACGAGCGTGGAAGGTAACAATTCCCCGAATTGTTACCTTAACCCACGCTCCCCTCCATCTCATAGGCAATCAGTCTGTTGAGTTCGACTGCGTATTCCATTGGGAGTTCTTTGGTGAATGGTTCTACAAAGCCCATGACAATCATCTCTGTGGCTTCGGATTCTGATAGGCCACGGCTCATGAGGTAGTAGAGCTGTTCTTCTGAGATTTTTGATACTTTAGCTTCGTGTTCGAGGGCCACTTGTGAGTTGTGGATCTCATTAAATGGAATGGTATCTGATTTGGAAATATCATCCATGATAATAGTGTCACACTCGATGTGGCTGATTGACTTGGCTGAGTTTTTGGCAAAGGTTACTTGACCACGGTAGTTGACTTCTCCACCACCACGGGCAATAGATTTGGATACGATTGAAGATGATGTCCGTGGTGCATTGTGAATCATCTTGGCACCGGTATCTTGGACCTGACCTTTGTTGGCAAAGGCAATTGACAACATGGTTCCACGGGCTCCTTCGCCTTCCAAATAAACCGCAGGGTATTTCATGGTCGTCTTAGCACCAAGGTTTCCGTCAATCCACTCGACTGTTGCATTTTTCTCGGCACGGGCACGCTTGGTTACCAAGTTATAGACGTTATCAGACCAGTTCTGAATGGTGGTATAACGCATATAGGCACCTTCGTGGGCAATGATTTCCACAATGGCAGCGTGGAGGCTAGCCGTCGAGTAAGTCGGAGCGGTACAGCCTTCTACATAGTGAACACTCGCTCCTTCATCCACGATGATGAGGGTGCGTTCAAACTGACCTGTTCCTTCGTTGTTGATACGGAAATAGGTTTGGAGTGGAATATCCAGCTTAACACCTTTTGGTACGTAGATGAAGGTTCCACCTGACCAAACCGCTGAGTTGAGGGCAGCTAGTTTATTGTCTGACGGCGGAACGAGTTTTCCAAAGTATTTTTTGAAGAGTTCTGGATGTTCTTTGAGTGCCGTGTCAGTATCTGTAAAGATAATGCCGTGCTTATCGTACTCTTCCTTCATGTTGTGGTAAACCACTTCTGATTCGTACTGGGCAGAGGCTCCTGCTAGGTAGGCACGCTCGGCTTCTGGAATACCGATGCGTTCAAAGGTTTCTTTGATTTTGTCTGGCACATCGTCCCAGCTGCGTGCTGGCTTATCCGACGGTTTTTGATAGTAAACAATATCATCAAAATCCAGTTCAGACAGGTCAGCTCCCCAGGTCTGCATCGGCATTTTCTTGAAGGTTTCGTAGGATTTCAACCGGAATTCCAACATCCATTCAGGCTCGCCTTTGATTCGGGACATTTCACGAATGACATCTTCGCTCAAGCCCTTACCTGTCGAAGCCACCAGTTCCACGTTTTCATCATGGAAACCGAATTTGTATTCCCCAAGATCAATTGGGGTTGGTTCAATTCTTTCTTCTGACATAATAATAAGATACTAAGCCCCTTAAGAAAGCAAATGAAAAACAGGAAATCGACTTCGTGTGCAAACACACGAGGAGATTTATCTTTTTTCAAAAGCTTAAGGGCCTGTTCAATTCCAATCAGAAACTGAACAATCCTTTCTGTATGATTTTCATTTTTTATTTATTTGTTTGTTGATGCTCAGCAAGCACCTTCACTTCGTTCGATTGCTTTCTTCAAGACACTAAACTTGGTTGGAACTTGATATTCGTATTTTGCAAAACGAAATCAATTTCTACCAATGACACGAACTTCGTTCGCTTCATTTCCAACCTCCAAAGGTTTCCCAAACCTTTGGAGCTAATTCGCTGATTTTGGTAATATCGACCAAAATCGCTCATGTCGCAGTTGCCCTTCATTCAGCACTCTCACTTCGTTCCAGTGCTTTCTTCAGGGCATTCCATGGAAGTGTGGCACATTTAATTCGTTGGGGGAATTTGGCGACACCTGCAAGGAGCGAGGCGTCTCCAAGTTCCTTCTGGCGTTCACCTTCTTGGCCTTGGACCATTTGTGAGAAAATTTCTGCTAGTTCTTGAATCTGACTGATTTCTTTGCCAAGCACTGCTTCAGTCATCATAGAAGCTGATGCGGTTGAAATGGTACAGCCAACTCCGTCAAAAGCAATATCGGTAATCACATTTTTTTCAATCTTGACTGATAGTTCAATCACATCGCCACAGGTTGGGTTGTGGAGTTCCAACGTTTCCACACCTTCTAAACTCCCGCGATGGCGAGGCGACTTGGAGTGTTCTGACACAACTGCCATATAAAGAGAGTCTAGTCTAGATAGGGCCATTGAAAAACTCCTTTGTCTTGATAATTGCTTCAACCAACTTGTCACAGTCAGACTTGGTATTGTAGATGTAAAAACTTGCTCGTACAGTAGCAGGCACCTGCAAGTATCTGAGAAGCGGTTGGGCACAATGGTGACCAGCCCGCACAGCAACACCTTCATAGTCCAGAGCAGTTGCCACATCATGTGGATGCAAGTCGTCCAAGTTAAAGGCGATAACCCCCGTCCGCTTGGACAGGTCCTGACTGCCATAAATGGTCAAGCCTGGAATAGCCTGTAATTTAGGAAAGACGTAGTCAACCAGTTCTGCCTCGTGGGCCTGGATAGCGTCCATACCAATTTCGGTCAGATAATCAACGGCCGCTCCCAGCCCAATCGCACCGGCAATATTTGGCGTTCCAGCTTCAAACTTCCAGGGCAATTCTTTCCAAGTGGCTGACTGCTCATAGACAAAGTCAATCATCTCACCGCCGAATTCAACAGGCGACATAAGATTGAGCAACTCTTCCTTGCCGTAGATAACGCCGATTCCTGTCGGTCCTAACATCTTATGACCTGAAAAGGCAAAGAAGTCCACATCTAATTCTTGTACGTTGACAGCCATGTGGGGAACTGACTGGGCTCCGTCCACCACCAAGTAGGCACCGACTTGATGGACCAGCTCTGCTATTTCCCCAATAGGAGCCACGCTACCCAAGACATTGGACACGTGGGCCAGGGAGACAAACTTGGTCTTTTCGGAGAGCATGGACTTGAGGCAATCCACATCCAACTCGCCGTCTTTTAGGGGTACATAGCGGAGCTTGGCACCTGTTTTCTGACAGGCTTGCTGCCAAGGGATGATATTGGAGTGGTGCTCTTGGACCGAGATAATCACTTCCTGGTCTGGCTGGAGAATTTCTCTGGCAAACTGAGCCACCCAGTTAAGACCGGTGGTCGTTCCTCTGGTGAAGAGGATTTCCTTGCTAGACTTGGCCTGGATAAAATCAGCCACCTTCTGCCGAGCGTCTTCATAGCGAGCCGTTGCCCGTTCCGAAAGGGTGTGGACACCACGGTGGACATTGGCATTATCTTTTTGATAATAATCCACCAGCACATCCAGTACCTGTTGCGGTTTTTGAGTGGTCGCCGCATTATCCAAATAGACCAGCGGCTCATCATTGACCACTTGGTCTAGGATTGGAAAATCCTTGCGAATGCGTTCAAAATCAATCATCTTATCTCTTTGTTAGTTTTTCTTCAATGACGGCAATCAACTCGTCACGGACTTCCTTGACAGGGATTTCTGTGATAACAGATCCTAGGAAACCACGAATGACCAAGCGTTCAGCTGTTGCACGGTCCAAACCGCGACTCATGAGATAGTACATATCCTCTGGGTCAACCTGTCCGATAGAGGCCGCGTGACCAGCTGTAACTTCGTTCTCATCGATGAGGAGGATTGGATTGGCATCTGAGCGTGCCTTATCGGATAGCATGAGAACACGGCTTTCCTGCTGGGCATCTGCACCCTTGGCACCGCGGACAATATGACCGATACCGTTAAAGGTCAGGGTTCCACTTTCAAGGATAACCCCATGTTGCAGGATGTGACCGACTGAATTATGACCGTAGTTAGTCACGCGTGTATCCACACCTTGGACCTGACGGCCTGATGAAAGACCAACAACCTTGAGGTTGGCATGGCTACCATTTCCTTTTAGTTCGCTGTCTAAGTCCGCAATGACATTCCCCTCGTTGAGCAGACCAATCGCCCAATCAATCGTTGCATCGTTTCCAAGATAGCCACGGCGGTTGAGGTAGGTATCCAAGTGCTTGCCAAGGCGATCAATGGCTGCAAACTTGATTTGGCTACCAGCAAGGGCAATCACTTCCACCATAATATTGGCTGAATTCGCTACTGCTCCGTCACCCAGACTTTCAAAACGTTCTAGGTAATTAAACTTGGCATTTTTGCCAGCGATGATGAGAACACGTTTGTTAAAGGCAATCGGGCTAGTGCTATCTTGGTAGAAAAGTGCCTCAACTGGCTGGTCAATTTCAACGTTGTCAGGAACATAGAGAACCGCGGTTGCGTTGAAATATGCTGTGTTATAGGCGGCTAATTTGTGCTCGTCATAGGAGACAGCTGCTCCCAGATACTTCTCGATGACATCTGGAATGACATCCATAGCTGAAGTAAAGTCCGTAAAGACTACCCCTTTTTCGACTAGATCAGCTGGCAACTGTTCTAAAACCGTTTGACTGCCAACCTGGACCAGCATAGGATTGTCACCGATAGCTGTAAAATCTGGCACAGCTCCGATTTCATCATTTGTAGCTAGGCTTCCGTCACCTAGATTCCAACGGTGAAACTTGACCCGCTCGATAACCGGCAAGTCCAGCTCTGCTATTTTGTCAAAAGCCTTAAGACGCAGGTCTGTCAACCAAGTTGGTTCTGCCTGCAAGGCTGAAAATTCTTGAATCTTTTCTTTGGTCATAACTTCCTCCAAAGACTTAAATGTCATCTTCTTTGTAGTCGATGCCAAGCTCTGCTGCGACTTGGACATAGCCTTCTTTTTCCAAGCGTTGCGCCAATTCTGGTCCGCCTGAAAGCACGACACGACCTTCCATCATGACATGGACAACATCAGGAGTGATGTAGTTGAGCAAGCGTTGGTAGTGAGTGATAATCATGGCACCGAAGCCTTCACCACGCATGGCATTGATACCTTTTGATACAACTTTAAGGGCATCAATATCCAAACCTGAGTCAATCTCGTCAAGAAGAGCGAAAGTTGGCTCTAACATGAGCAACTGCAGAATTTCATTACGTTTTTTCTCACCACCTGAGAAGCCTTCGTTGAGGTAACGCTCTGCCATTTCCTCTTTCATGTTGAGGAGTTCCATTTTTTCATCCAGCTTAGTGATGAAGTCGCGGACAGAAATCTTGTCTTCATCTTCCTTGCCAGCGTTCATAGCTGCACGGAGAAATTCTGCGTTGGTTATCCCCGGAATTTCTGACGGATATTGCATAGCCAAGAAGAGTCCCATACGGGCACGTTCATCGACTTCTAACTCCAAAATGTTAACACCGTCTAAGAGCACTTCCCCTTGGGTCACTTCATAACTTGGATTGCCCATGATGGCTGCTGAAAGGGTTGATTTACCGGTACCGTTTGGTCCCATGATGGCTGCAATTTCACCTGTTTTGAGGGTCAAATTGACACCCTTGAGGATTTCCTTGCCTTCAATTTCCACATGAAGGTCTTTGATTTCTAATACTGACATGGTATGCTCCTTTATTTATTATCTTTCTCATTATATCAAAAAAAGAGCCTGACGGCTCTTATCTTGTTTAGAAAGATTCTTATTTTCTTTTCTTAGCTTGCTGCTTACGAAGACAGCGCTTTTCCTTACAATCTGCTATACGTTCTTGACGGTAATCTTTATTTCCCAATAATCGAAGAAGATTCAAGAGCGGTGTCCGATTTTCCCCAAAAATCCCGATTAATTCGCATAAAATCAACACACCCAACAAAAGCGCAATCATTAGCAAAGTGCCACCTAGTCGGCTTGAAACATTGAGTAAGAGTGAAATAAGGGCGAAGACAAAGGAAATAGCATAAATCACCAAAACGGTCCCTCGGTGACTAAGACCTAGCGATAAGAGTCTATGGTGCAAGTGCATTCGATCAGCTTCATAAATCTTTTGACCAGATAATTTACGACGGATAATGGCGACAACTGTGTCTGTAATTGGAACTCCTAAAATAATCATAGGGGTCACAACTGCAACTGCTGTCGAGTTTTTCAAGCCTTGAAGCGATAGAACACCGTTCATAAATCCAATGAACAAGGCCCCTGTATCACCCAGATAAATTACAGCTGGATTATAGTTATAAGGCAAAAAACCTGCAATAGCCGCTACCAAAACAAAGACAGTGACGGTCAAAAAGATATTGCTATCATAAAGAAAGAAATAAGATACAATTCCCATGGTGGATAGGGAAATAATCGACACTCCTGACACCAAGCCATCCAAGCCATCCAGCAAGTTAACAGCATTGGTAATGGCAATGATCCACAAAACTGTCAAACAGAAGGATAGCCACGGTTCAAAATAAAGGACTGGACCTCCAAAAGGAATCTTGAATTGGTCAAAATGAAAATCGGTAAAAAACCAAATGGACGATGCAGCTACGATGATTCCCAACAGCTTTGGCAAAGGTGCCAGCTCAAAAATATCATCGATCAAGCCAAGTACCACTACCAAGCTCCCCGCCAAAAGTAGAGGAGTAATGTAATCTCTGAAATGCCCCAAATAAGGTAGGGGGTAGACAATCTGAGGCAAGAAGAAATAACAAGCAATCGCAAATGATAAAAAGACTGCTAAACCTCCGGCAGAAGGCATGGGAACTTTATTGATCCTCCTTGCGTTTGGCTGATCGACCGCCCCAATTTTAAAGGAGAGCAAGCGTACCAAGGGCGTCAAAATCAGTGATCCCACCAGCGTTCCAATCAGTACCAAAATGTACTTAAGAGCGAATGGAACCATCATCTTAGACCTTCCTCACAGTGGCCAAGGCCGCTTGAGGCAACAAGAGATGTCCATGCTCTTGAAGAACTGCACGGGTCAAGTTGGAATCCTTACTATGTTCCAGCATTCGCGCCAAGACGTACTCTGGGTAGTTTCTAACCTTATGCTCCACATGAATCAAAACTGTCATGTAGTAACGACCATCCATCTTGTAGAGCTCAGACTCCTCGATATCAAAATCAACTGTTTGACTGAATTGATGCAGTTGTTGAAAATCATCAAACTCAAGGATGTAATAGATATACTGTCGATCTCCTTCCTCTTCTTCAGCATCCAAGGCTTCCACTTCTTCCAAAAAATTCACTGCTGCACTGTCCGCTGCACTCTTACTACGCATTGAATCCTCAAAAGTCTTAAATAGCTGCTCTGGAGAAAGCTTAGACACATCATCCAAGTTGGACAAATCTGCCAAGTCTTCAAAATCTAACTGCTGGTCAATTTCTGACTTGGTGACAAAAATATCCACACGATCAGGTTTTGGCGTTACACGAAAACTAAGCATCCCACTTTCCTTGAAATGATTTGGCAAATCCAATTCATCCAAGACAGTATAGAAAAAGTCTTCTGTTTTTTCTTGAGGAATGAGAAAATCAGCAATTTCCATCCCTCTTTCTTCTAAATCGTCTAATAAAATGGTGATTTTTAAGGTCGAATCACTAATTTGCTTGACTTTCATCACATACCTCTTACTTTCATTGCCCTTGCTCGAAAAAAATAAGCCTAGGGCTACACTCATACAGGGTTACTTCCTTCATTATACAAGAAAGAACTGTATTTTACAAAAAAAAAGCAGACGTATCTGCCTTTTACAAAATCAATGTAAAGAGATAATAAATGAGCAAGAGCGTCCCCAATCCGATACGGTACTTGCCAAAAATAGTGAAGTCATGGCGTTTGACATAATCCGTCAAAAAGCGGATGGCTAAAAGAGAAACTCCAAAAGCTGTCACCATAGAAATAAATAGCAAGAACCATTGACTTCCTGTCACAGAAATCCCCTTAGCCAACAATTTGACTATTTTGAGCAAGCTGGCTCCGAACATAATTGGAATTCCCAAGAAAAAGGTGAATTCTGTCGCAACCTGACGGCTAGTCCCTAGTAAAATCCCACCTAAAATAGTAGCTCCTGAACGGCTGGTTCCTGGAATTAGAGCAAGAACTTGGAATAATCCAATATAGAGGGCCGTTTTATAAGGTAGGCGTGCCAAGGAAGTAACTTGAGGTTCACGCGATTGGTTCCATTTTTCAACATAGATAAAGGCAATCCCATAAGCAATCAACATCAAGGCAACGACTACAAAGTTGTAGAGATGCAAGTCCAGCCAATCATCAAACAGAAAACCCAAAACCGCTGCTGGCAGGGCTGCAATGACTACCTTTGCCCAAAGCTGCCAGGTCAAACGGATCTCCTTAGCTGATTTACCAGCCTGAAATGGATTCAGCTTATCAAAATACAGAACCATCACAGCCAAAATAGCTCCCAACTGAATCACAACATTAAACATCGAAGTGAAATCATCACTGACCTTTGAAAACTTGACAAATTCTTGCACTAAAATCAAATGGCCTGTCGAAGAGATGGGCAACCATTCTGTAATCCCTTCTACAATTCCAAAGAAAATCGCTTTTATAATTTCAATCAACATGTCAAACCCCTTTCTTTTTTCATATTATACCATATTCGACTTGTATGTGAATAAAAAAAACAATAGGATTGAAATTTGTCAGAATTTTTTGTAAAATAGACAAATACTTAAAAAGGAGTTCTTATGAAAACAAAGTGGATTGTGTTCCTGCTGACCTTGTTCAGTCTCTTTACGGTGACAACAAGTGTGCAAGCAGATGAGTATTTGCGGGTTGGTATGGAGGCTGCCTATGCCCCCTTTAACTGGACGCAAGAGGACAACAGTAACGGAGCCGTTCCTATCGAAGGAACCAACCAGTATGCCAATGGCTACGATGTCCAAATCGCAAAAAAAATTGCCGAATCCTTGGACAAGGAACTCTTGGTGGTTAAAACCAAGTGGGAAGGTCTTGTTCCAGCTCTTACTTCTGGAAAGATTGATATGATTATCGCTGGTATGAGCCCGACCGAAGAGCGAAAAAAAGAGATTGCCTTCTCAGATAGCTACTACACTTCTATTCCGACCCTTGTAGTTCGTTCAGATAGTGAGTACGCTAATGCAAGCAGCCTAGCTGAATTTTCCGGCGCGAAAATTACTGCCCAGCAGGGTGTCTACCTCTACGATTTGATTGACCAAATCCAAGGAGCAGACAAACAAACTGCCATGGGAGATTTCTCCCAAATCCGTCAAGCACTGGAAGCTGGTGTTATTGATGCCTATGTTTCTGAGCGTCCAGAAGCCCGTACAGCTGAAGCTGCAAACTCTGTTTTTAAAATGGTCGAATTGACGGACGGATTTACAACCAATACTGAAGATGTGACCATCGCAGTTGGTATGCGCAAGGACGATAGCCGTATCAGTCAGGTTAACGAAGTTCTTGCAGGCTTTTCTGAAGAAGACCAAATTGCCCTCATGGACAATATGATTGAAAACCAGCCTGTCGAAGAAGCCAGCGAAGGTGAAACTCCTAGCTTCTTTGCTCAAGTGTGGAACATCATTGTCAACAACTGGCAACAGTTGCTTCGTGGCACTGGAATGACCTTGCTCATTTCCATCTTGGGTACCATTATCGGTACAGCCATTGGTCTATTGATTGGAGTTTTCCGTACAGCGCCAAAAGCAGCTAACAAGGCTCTTGCAATTGGTCAAAGAATTCTCGGTTGGTTTATCAATATCTACATCGAAGTTTTCCGTGGTACACCGATGATTGTACAATCGATGGTTATCTACTACGGCACCGCTCAAGCATTCGGTCTCAACCTTGACCGCACCCTAGCTGCTATTTTCATCGTATCCATCAATACCGGTGCTTACATGAGTGAAATTGTCCGCGGTGGTATTTTCGCAGTTGACAAGGGGCAATTCGAAGCCGCAACGGCTCTTGGATTTACCCACAACCAGACCATGCGCAAGATTGTTTTGCCACAGGTTATCCGCAATATCCTACCAGCTACTGGAAATGAGTTCGTCATCAACATCAAGGATACTTCTGTACTGAATGTTATCTCTGTTGTTGAATTGTACTTCTCAGGAAATACCGTGGCGACACAAACCTACCAGTACTTCCAAACCTTTACCGTCATTGCCATCATTTACTTTATCTTGACCTTTACTGTGACCCGTATCTTGCGGACAGTTGAAAAACGCTTTGACACAGACACCTATACAACCGGTGCCAACCAAATGCAAATCGAGGTGCCTCATGACTAAGAACATCATTCTTGAAATTAAAAATCTAAAGAAATCCTACGGACAAAACCAGGTCCTCAAGGACATTTCTGTGACAGTGGAAAAAGGAGAAGTCATTTCCATTATCGGTTCTTCGGGGTCTGGAAAATCAACCTTCCTCCGTTCCATCAACCTCTTGGAAACACCCACCGAAGGACAAATCCTCTACCACGGTCAAGATGTCTTGGCCAAGGGCTATGATTTGACCACCTATCGTGAAAAACTAGGCATGGTATTCCAGTCTTTCAACCTCTTCAACAACCTCAATGTCTTGGAAAATGCGGTCGTAGCACAGACAACTGTATTGAAACGCGATCGTGCAGAAGCTGAGAAAATTGCCAAAGAAAATCTCAATAAGGTCGGTATGACTGAGCAGTACTGGCAGGCCAAACCAAACCAACTGTCTGGTGGACAAAAACAACGGGTTGCAATTGCCCGTGCCTTGTCTGTGGATCCAGAAGTCATCCTCTTTGACGAGCCAACTTCTGCCCTAGATCCAGAGATGGTCGGCGAGGTGCTTAAGACCATGCAGGATTTAGCAAAATCTGGCTTGACAATGATTATCGTTACGCACGAAATGGAATTTGCCCGCGATGTTTCTGACCGCGTCATCTTTATGGATAAGGGAGTTATCGCTGAAGAAGGCAGCCCACAGCAAATATTTGAAAATCCCCAGGAAGAACGAACCAAGATCTTCTTACAACGTTTCCTCGGTTAGACAAGCAAATAAGGATGGGTATTCCCCATCCTTATTCTCATATAAAAATAGACAGTCTGCAAAGCAAACTGTCTATTTTTATATAGCTAAATCAGATTAGCCTTCAAATTTTTTATGGTTTTTATCGTAAAAATCAATCAAACCCAAAGCAGTTGCAAATGAGATATTGTCGATTTTTGCACGACCTTGTGCAAGAGCAATAACTGACATTTCGCGTGCATTGGTTTCTTTAGAGATACGGTAACCAGTGATTTTTTTATCACGGACCCAGCCGACAACAGCGGCTACTTTTTCGTAACTTGTCATAAAAGACCCCTTTCCATTTTATTCGTGCAGTTTAGTATAATACAAATGACCAAGATTTGTCAAGAGAATTGTTCGTTTTCTACAAGTTTTACAAGGAAATAATTGTTTAATACTCGCCTTGAAAACTTATGTGATGGCGATAACTTGGAGCAATCAGCCTCCTTTCCATTGCAAATCTAGCAGCTTATTCTGCATAAGAGAAACAGAAATCTTAGACCAGCATTTTATAAAGGGAATCATTCTCATGGAGATTGATGTATTGCGGATCAAACTCTTCTAGTCGTTGGACGAAAGACGAATAGTCATTTTTATTCCCCAGTGCAATACCGATAAGAACTGGTCCTGTCCCCTTGTTGGCCCGCTTGATGTACTCAAAACGAGTAATGTCGTCATTTGGTCCCAGGATGTGGTTTACAAATTCGCGCAATGCTCCAGGTCGTTGCGGAAAGTTAACCACAAAGTAATGCTTGATTCCTTCGTAAATCAATGCCCGCTCTTCCATTTCCGGCATACGGTTGATGTCATTATTCCCTCCCGAAATAATACAACAAACAACCTTGCCTTTGATTTGATCTTTGACAACATCAAGGGCTGCAATCGTTGCGGCACCGGCTGGCTCTGCAACGATCCCTTGCTTGGAATAGAGATCAATAATGGTTTCTGAAATCCAGCCTTCATCAACTCCAACTAGTTGATCAACATGCTTACGGGCTACTTCATAGGTAGTTTTTCCAACTTTTTGAACAGCAATCCCATCTGCAAACTTATCAATAGTTTCCAGTTTAACCGGTCTGCCTTTGTCAAAAGCTGCCTTCATTGAGCGAGCACCGCTCGCTTCAACACCTATAATTTTGGTGTCAGGAGCCTGGTCTTTGATATATGCAGAGACACCAGCAATTAGACCACCACCACCAACAGGTACTAATATGGTATCGAAGGAAATAGCTATCTCCCTCGCTTGCTCCAACATTTCAACTGCAACCGTTCCTTGGCCAGCTTGTACATTTTGGTCATCAAAGGGATCGATAAAAATCTTACCAGTTTCTTGTGTATAAGCTTGCGCTGCCTTGGCAGACTCATCAAAGGTATCACCTACCAACTGGATATCTACCTGATTCCCACCAAAGAATCGGACCTGTCCAATCTTTTGCTGGGGAGTGGTCACTGGCATGAAGATAGTTGCTGGAATTCCCATTTCTTTACAGGTATACGCCACACCTTGGGCATGATTTCCAGCCGAAGCACACACAACACCCTGAGCTTTTTGATTCTGACTTAATTCAGAAATGGCATAGTAGGCCCCGCGAATCTTAAAGGAACGAACAGGTTGCTCATTTTCCCGCTTGATGTAAATTTGGGCACCATACTTCTCAGATAAGTAACGATCATAATCCAATGATGTGCGAACAACTACCTTTTGCAAGGTTTCATGTGCTTGTTGAACATGTTTTGCTTGTAAGGTCAATGGTTTTCTCCTCTTCTGGTTCATTATAGCAAATATGCAAAGAAATTTATAGAAATTATGCGCACTTCCGTCTATTTCATTGCATTTTTATCATAGAGTGGCTGAAAAGAGTTGGAAATCCAACTCTTTTCAGCCTTTATTTATTATCAAAGCAAGTACTCGTTAAACTTAGTAACTCACCTAAACTTTCACTCTTAACAACTTCTGTTGATAAGAACACTTCATTTCTAAGCTCAGGATAGAATAGCCTATCCCTAGGATGCCTCGCTTTCTCGTTGTCAGGCGAGGGCGTATGGTCGCTCTCACATTGCTAGGCGACCAGCTGAAAGAGTCTATCCCCAGACTCTTTCACTCCACTTCAACTGCCTTGCTTTCGTATTTCTGGGCAAGGGCTAGAATAGCCTATCCGTAGACCTGCCTCGCTTTCTCGCTTTCAGGCGAGGGCTCTGACAGTTTGGGGAACTGTCAGAGGTTGGAGATGAAACTTGCGATAGCAAGTGTCTCCTAGCCTATCCATAGACTTACCTCGCTCTCTTGTTGTCAAGCTCGGGCTAAAACAGTCCCTCGGACTTTCCTCGCTTTCTCGTTTTTAGGCGAGGGCTAAAACAGTCCACTGGACTTTCCTCGCTTTCTCGTTTTTAGGCGAGGGTTAAAATAGTCCCCCGGACTATTTTAATTATAAATCTTAAACGAATCGTCGTCGTTACGGCTGACGAATGGCATTGCCTTGCGGAGTTCTGCTCCGACTTTTTCGATTTCAAGTCCTTCTGCTTCTTTGCGGTATGCTTCCATACGTGGACGACCTGCCTTGTAGTCGTTGACGAAGTCGTTGGCGAATTTACCTGACTGGATATCTGCAAGTACTGCTTTCATGTTTTCTTTAACTTGGTCTGTAATTACGCGTGGACCTGAAACATAGTCACCGAATTCAGCAGTGTTTGAGATAGATTGACGCATTTTCTTGAAGCCACCTTCGTAGACAAGGTCAACGATAAGTTTCATTTCGTGGAGAACTTCGAAGTAAGCTAATTCTGGTGCATAACCCGCTTCTGTCAAGACTTCAAAACCTGCCTGCATAAGGGCTGTCAAACCACCGCAGAGAACTGCTTGCTCACCAAACAAGTCTTCTTCCGTTTCTTCCTTGAAGGTTGTTTCCAAAAGACCTACACGAGCCGAACCAACGCCTTTTGCCCAGTCCATAGCGATATGCTTGGCATTGCCAGTTGCATCTTGGTACACTGCGTAAAGAGCTGGCACACCGAAGCCTTCTTCAAAGGTACGGCGAACCAAGTGACCTGGACCTTTTGGTGCACACATGAAGACATCCACATCTGCTGGTACCTTGATAAATTCAAAGTGAACGTTGAAACCGTGGGCAAAACCAAGGGCATTTCCCGCTTCCAAGTTTGGAGCGATTTCTTCATTGTAAAGGTCTGCTTGGATTTCGTCTGGAGCCAAAATCATGATAACATCGGCTTGTTTTGCTGCTTCGGCTACTTCAAAGGTTTCAAAACCGTCTTCTTTTGCCTTGTCAAATGACTTACCTGCACGCACACCGATGATAACATCGTGCCCTGTATCACGCAAGTTTTGGGCATGGGCATGGCCTTGTGAACCATAACCGATAACGGCGATACGCTTGCCATCAAGTGCTGCTACTGTTACATCTTTTTCATATTGCATTGCTACTGCCATAATTTTTTCTCTTTTCTGTTTTTTATGTTTAAGGTTGAATGCTCAAAGAAACTGAACACTAGACTGGGCGAGGAAGGCGAGGATAGAACTAAAGTTCATCAAGCCAGGTCAACGCAGTATTGTGTTTATTTTCGAAGAGCATTAATCTCTACTGAAACCAGTTGCTCCCGTCCTTGCGATATTCTTAATGCCATAAGGCTGAATCACACGCAGGAGGGCGTCAATCTTGTCTCCGTCACCAGTCATCTGAATGGTAATGGAATGAGGTGCCACATCGACAACGCTGGCACGGAAGGGCTGGATAATGGCTAAAATTTCTGCCCGCTTAGCTGGCGGAGCAACGATTTTAACCAGAATTACTTCCCGTTCCAAATGGGGAATATCTGTCAAATCGCGGACACGGACCACATCAATCAAGCGATTGAGTTGCTTGATAATCTGTTCCACTTCGTCCATATTGGCCACATCGACAATGACGGTAACTCGAGAGATGTCATCCACTTCAGTCGGACCGACCGATATGGACTCAATATTGATTTGCCGGCGAGATAGGACACCTGTAAAACGGTTGAGGACACCTGATGAATTTCGTAATTTTGCTGTTAACATTCTACGCATTAAACTTCACCCCCAACATCTCTGCATTGCTCTTGCCTGCTGGAACCATTGGTTGAACGTGTTCTGCTTTGGAAATATGCACTTCAATCAACATAGGCTTGTCTTCCAAAATGACCTTCATATCTTCTGTCAGGGTCTCTGGATTGTCAAAACTGTAATGGGCAATACCGTAAGCTTCAGCTAGCAGCTGGAAATTTGGCTCCGCATCAAAAACAGACTGGCTACGGCGTTTGTCATAGAAGGATTCCTGCCACTGACGGACCATACCAAGCGAATGATTGTTAATTAAAACGACCTTAATCGGTACACCATAGCCGTTGAGAATGGCCAATTCCTGGTTGGTCATCTGGAAACCACCATCGCCAACAAATAGAACAACTTCCCTATCAGGGTTGGCTAATTTTGCTCCAATAGCTGCTGGAATCCCAAAGCCCATGGTTCCCATGCCACCTGATGTCACCAACTGGCGGGCATGTTTGTAAGGATAGAATTGAGCCGCCCACATCTGGTGTTGGCCAACATCTGTGATAACAATGGCGTCCCCATTTGTCAACTGACCAATTAGTTCAATCACTTTTTGTGGTTTGATACATTCTCCATCCTGTTCATACCAGAATGGCGCCCGACGTTTGTTTTCCAAGACTTGGGCTGTCCAGTCTGCATAGTCCGTTTCTACTAGTTCCAGCTTGAGAAGTGCTTGGAGAGTCGCCTTGGCATCGCCTACGACTGGAATGGCTGTCTTTTTAACCTTACCAATCTCTGCTGGGTCAATGTCAATATGGGCAACAGTAGCGTTCGGTGCATAGGTCAGAGGATTGCCTGTCAAGCGGTCGTCAAAACGGGCACCAATATTGATAATGTAATCCGCATCGTTCATGGCCATATTTGCTGCGTAGGAACCGTGCATTCCTCCCATCCCAAGTGATAGTTCATGCTCGATTGGCATTGCGCCTAAACCTAGCAAGGTTGAAACAACGGGAATCTTGTAACGATCTGCGAATGCAATCAGTTCCTGATTGGCATCTGCGTAGTTGACCCCACCACCAGCAAGGATAACCGGTTGTTTGGCAAGACTCAAGTGCTTGAGGATTTTTTTGACTTGCAGGCCATTTGGCTCAACGGTCGGTTGGTAGCTTGGCAGGTGAATACTTGGGTCATGGTAGCTACTAACCAGGGTCTCCTGAATGTCTTTAGGAACATCAATGACGACTGGGCCTGGACGACCAGTTGTAGCGATATGCACGGCTTCTGTAATCACGCGCGGAATATCTGCTGTATCACGAATCTGGTAATTGTATTTTGTAATTGGAGTTGTTATCCCAATAATATCTGCTTCCTGAAAGGCATCCTTACCGATCCCTCTTGTCGCAACCTGGCCGGTGAAAACCAGTAAGGGTACGCTATCCCCCATAGCATCAGCAATCCCTGTAATGGCATTGGTCGCTCCTGGACCTGACGTCACCAAGGCAACACCTAATTTACCAGTTGACTTGGCATAGCCCTCAGCTGCATGTACTGCTCCTTGCTCATGCCGTGCCAAAATGTGCTGAATACCTTCAAAACGATAAATTTCATCGTATAGCGGTAAAACAGCTCCACCTGGGTAACCGAAAATCGTATCAATCCCCAGTTGGTTCAAAGTATCTAAGATCAGATAAGAACCCGATCGTTCACGGTCTAATCGAAACTCTTCCAACAAGGTTTCCCCCTTCTATAAATTTGTTTCTACTATAATAACATTTCAGTTTAGATTATACTAGCAATTTGTAGTTATCTTCTATAATAGCACAAAGTAAAATAAAGTCAAACAATTTTCAGAAAATTTCTACATTTGTTCGATTTCTTAAAAATTCCTAAACCAAATCTTAAGTCAAACTTAAGCAAATCCCTTTCCCAGCTTAGTTTTAGGTTCCTTTTAGAAAAGTCCAGTATAGTGATACCATAGAAAAACAAAAGAGGTTATGATTATGTATTATGTTGTAATTCCCGCTTATCAACCCGATCAAAAACTGATACAACTACTGGAACTCATGCAAAATCGTCTTTCCTGTCAAGGCATTGTCGTAGATGATGGCAGTACAGGAGGTGCGGAGCAGGTTATCCAGGAAGCCAAAGCATATGCAACAGTCCTCCATCATTCTGTCAATCAAGGAAAAGGACAGGCCCTTCGAACAGCTTTTCGCTATATCCAAGGGCTACAAAAGAATGCTGTGATCGTCACAGCGGATGCAGATGGACAACATGCTGTCCATGACATCGACCGTGTCGCCCAAGCAGCGACTCAACTACCCAACCGGCTCATTCTCGGTGTCCGACAATTTACCAATGATATCCCTCTTCGGAGTCGCTTCGGTAATAAATTAACCCGACTACTCTTCCATATGCAGACGGGTGTTAAAGTTAGTGATACCCAAACTGGATTGCGTGCTTTCCACTCCAACTTGCTACCATTTATGCTAACAGTTGAAGGTAATCGTTACGAATACGAGATGAACATGCTAACTCAGGCAAGTAAGAAATTCAAGATTACAGAAGTCCCTATTGATACCATCTATATCGATGACAATGCTAGTTCCCACTTCCGTCCCATTCGTGATGGGCTTATGATTTACAAAAATCTCTTCAAATTTGCCCTAGCATCTTTTAGTGGATTTTTAATCGATTATGCAGTCTATGCCCTTTCTCTTCTCTTTCTTGCGGCAACACCGACTGCCATTCGGCTCTTTTTCGCCAATGCCCTAGCCAGAGTGACTAGTTCAATCTGCAATTACTCTTTGAACAAAAAATTGGTTTTCAACAATCAGGATAGCCTGGCAAAAACAGGTAGCAGCTACTTTGCCCTTGTCTTTGTCCTCTTCTTCTGTGACACCGCCTTACTTTACCTCTTCCATCAAGTACTTGGTATCAATCTCTACTTGGTAAAAATTGTGGTCGGCATCCTACTCTTCTTCGTATCATGGATCGTTCAGAAAAAATTGATTTTCAAAGAAAGGAATACATTTTCCCATGAAATTGCTTAAAAAACCCTTTATATACGCATCACTATTCGGCACATTACTCACTAGTGGTTTCACCTACTCCATGCTCAAAACCTTTGTCCTCTCAGAAGCTATTACAACAGTAGAATCCACAACGACAACCGCTGCAGCGACGACAAATTCCAGTACAGTAGCAAGTAGCACCGCTGCAACAACCGCAACCAATGTGACAACAACTGATACCTCTTACGCTGATGACAATATCCAAATCACACTCGAAACCATTACAACCAACAACACGACTGTCTATGTAGCGGATATCCAAGTCAGCTCACCTGAGTACTTGAAAACAGCCTTGGCTCAAAATACCTATGGTACCAATGTAACTGCCAAAACTTCTGAAACCGCTGCGGCCAACAATGCCATCTTGGCGGTCAATGGCGACTACTACGGTGCCAACTCAACAGGTTACGTCATCAAGAACGGTGTCCTCTACCGTGATACTGTCCGTGACAATGCTTCTTATGGTGACTTGGCTATTTATGCTGACGGCTCATTTGAAATTATCTATGAAAATGAAATAACAGCTCAAGAGTTAATTGACAAAGGAGTTGTCAACTTGCTCGCCTTCGGACCAACCTTGGTAGAAAACGGTGAAATCGTGGTGGATACTTCAACAGAAGTTGGACGGGCCATGTCTTCCAACCCTCGTTCAGCCATTGGTATCATCGATGAAAACCACTATATCATCGTTGTGGCAGACGGCCGTACTTCTGAAAGTGAAGGTCTATCCCTCTATCAACTGGCAGAAGTTATGAAACAATACGGAGCAACAACTGCCTACAACTTGGACGGCGGCGGTTCATCAACCCTCTACTTCAACGGTCAAGTGATTAACAACCCAACAACAAACGGAAATACTATTTCAGAAAGGGCGGTGAGCGACATTGTCTACATCGGTTACTAATACAGAAAACAAACGTACTATTCGCACATTTATCACTTATTTAGCACTAACATCCTTCCTCTTCATCTTCAGTCGGGTCTATGAAAGCCTCAGTTATGGAGAAACAGCTTTCCATATGCACTATCTGTTCTGCGTAACCCTGATTGGGGGAAGTCTTCTACTTGGCTTGATGGCAATCCATCGCACACTCTCTCGCCTGACCTATAATCTCTGGAATTCTGGCGTAGCGGTTATCACCGCAGGTTTTCTCCTCCGTGGCATTATCAACCTGTCCGGACGGTCTACAACCCTGGATCAACCTTACTGGTATGTCGGTGCTGGCTTCCTGATTCTAGCTGTGATTAGCCTCTTCATCAAGCAGACCAAAACAGCTGCTCCAACAGTATAATTTCAATAAAGTGAAGCAGTTCCCCACTAATATGTGGGAGCTGTTTCCTTTTGTTTTCAAAAAATTCAGAAATTTCCCATTATTTGTCAAATCCTTTTTCATATCCCTCATAACTATGGTATAATAAGAAAACCAATCACCAGAAAGATAGGAAGCAGAGAAATGACAGATAAAGATACACTTAAAACCCTTCGTCACCGTAGCTCAGTCTACGATTCAATGGTCAAATCACCCAACCGTGCCATGTTGCGTGCCACAGGCATGACGGATGATAGCTTTGAAAAACCGATTGTTGGAGTTATTTCAACCTGGGCAGAAAATACACCCTGTAATATCCACCTTCACGACTTCGGAAAATTAGCCAAAGAAGGGGTCAAAGATGCTGGCGCTTGGCCAGTTCAATTCGGTACCATCACCGTTGCAGACGGGATTGCTATGGGAACTCCTGGTATGCGGTTCTCCTTGACTTCACGTGATATCATTGCAGATTCTATTGAGGCAGCTATGGGAGGGCACAACGTGGATGCCTTTGTCGCAATCGGTGGCTGTGACAAGAATATGCCAGGCTCCATGATTGCCATCGCCAACATGGACATTCCAGCTGTTTTTGCCTACGGCGGAACCATTGCGCCAGGTAATCTCAATGGTAAAGACATCGACTTGGTATCCGTTTTTGAAGGAATCGGAAAATGGAACAATGGCGACTTAACTGCTGAAGAGGTTCGTCAAATCGAGTGTAACGCTTGCCCTGGCCCTGGTGGTTGCGGTGGTATGTACACTGCCAATACCATGGCTACTGCCATTGAGGTAATGGGCATGTCTATTCCTGGCTCTTCTTCTCACCCTGCTGAATCTCCTGAGAAGAAGGCTGATATTGAAGAAGCTGGTCGTGCCGTTGTACGCATGCTAGAACTTGGTATTAAACCATCTGACATTATGACTCGCGAAGCCTTTGAAGATGCCATTACAGTCACCATGGCACTCGGTGGTTCAACCAATGCTACTCTGCACTTACTAGCCATTGCCCACGCTGCCAACGTTGACTTGACCTTGGAAGATTTCAATGATTTCCAAGAACGCGTGCCCCACTTGGCAGACTTAAAACCATCAGGAAAATACGTCTTCCAAGATCTCTACAATATCGGCGGTGTCCCTGCGGTTATGAAATACTTGCTCAAAAACGGCTTCCTCCATGGTGACCGCATCACCTGTACAGGTAAAACCGTTGCTGAAAACTTGGAAAACTTTGCAGATTTAACACCAGGTCAAGATGTCATCATGCCACTTGAAAATCCAAAACGTGCAGATGGCCCACTCATCATCCTCAAAGGTAACCTTGCTCCTGAAGGTGCCGTTGCCAAGGTTTCCGGTGTGAAAGTCCGTAACCATACTGGTCCTGCTAAGGTCTTTGATTCAGAAGAAGAGGCGATTGAAGCTGTCTTGACTGACGAAATCGTCGATGGCGATGTAGTCGTTGTCCGCTATGTTGGGCCAAAAGGTGGGCCTGGTATGCCGGAAATGCTGTCGCTTTCATCTATGATTGTCGGAAAAGGCCAAGGCGACAAGGTAGCCCTTCTGACTGATGGCCGCTTCTCTGGTGGTACCTATGGTCTGGTTGTTGGCCACATCGCTCCTGAAGCCCAGGATGGTGGCCCGATCGCCTACCTCCGCACAGGAGATTTGGTGACGGTGGACCAGGATACCAAGGAAATCACCATGCACGTTTCTGACCAAGAAATCGAAGAACGCAAGAAAACGACGGTCATTCCACCACTCTACTCTCGTGGTGTTCTCGGCAAATACGCCCACACCGTATCCTCTGCCTCTAAAGGAGCAGTTACCGACTTCTGGAGACCTGAACGCAGTGGAAAACAATCATAACATTACAAAACCCTGTCACTGCGACAGGGTTTTCACAAGGAGAAAATCAAATGAAACTACATGTCGAACTATCCCGTTTCCGTGTCAAAGAGGGGAAGTCAGCTGTCGTTGACCAGTGGATGGCCTTTCTCAACGAGCACATGGAAGACACCCTTCTCACTCTTGAAGGAGAGAAAATGTATGTCGAAACCATCTTCCGCGAGGTATTGGATGGCCGCGAATACCTCTACTGGTACTCCGTTCAAGCAGAAAGTGGGGTTGAGGTAGAAGATTCTGAGTCCTACATCGATAAAAAACATTTAGAATATTGGGAAGAATGCATTGATTCCAGCTACGGCATGGTAGACCTTGACCCTCAGGTCATCATGATTCCGAAGCCAATTTATGAAACCATGGAAGAGCTGGACAGACAGTACGATGAGACCTATAAAAAATGAGTTGCGGCAGGCAACTCATTTTATTTAGGACTAATACCTAGTGTAATCCGTCCAAGACGGCTGATACGGGTCATTTTCCAAGCTGGTGACCAGACGATTTCGACCTGGGCATCCTCAATTCCCTCAATGGTTTTCAAGGCCGTAACCAATTCCCCAGGCATGGTATCGGCACAGGAACAGCCTGCATCCGTAAAGGTCATGGTGACCTTACAAAAACCAGCGTCATCCACATTTATCTCATAAACCAAACCTAGATTGTAAATATCTAACTCAATTTCTGGATCATAAATGGTTTCAAGAATTTTGACCAACTGATCCGATAGAGCAGCTGCTCGGTCGTTCAAGAGTATATCGTCTCGCATTTTCCCTCCTATAGTCTATCTCAATCTTTAACTGCTTATTGAAAAAGGGACTGTAACTGCCCCAACAAGGAGAACAAAACAGCAAGCGTCATGATAATAATCAAGATAATGTAGACCAATGGTTTCCGTTTTTTCTCTTTTTTAGGTTCAACATAGCGAGCATTTTGAATGCGTGACTCGATGTCTTTTTTCAATAAAGGATTTTCTTTAGCCATTAACCTCTACCTCTTCACCCAAGGCCTTTTGATAGGCTACCTGAGTCTCTTGTCCAAGTCCAGTACGTTGTTTTACGATAAAGTCACTAGGAGAGTCTACAAAGCGCTTGATTCCCTCAATCATTTTATTGGCTTGACTAAATAGCACAATGTTTTCTGGCAAAGTTAAATGACGATTATGTGCCGTATTTTCAAATGCAAAAATTGCCTGATTGTATTCAAAGGCGCGGCGCACAACTCCTTCTACTTCACTTCCATGGTTAACATCCAAATATATATCACAGGTTTCCAATAAATTGGTCAAGGCATCCTGGCGAACATTTGGATAGAGAGTCACTTGATTTCTAGTCCCATATTGCATCAGGCGACTTGACATCTCGGTCAAGGCAGCAACATGAAAATGATAATCTGGCAAGGAGTCTAGTAAGAAATCAAAATGCTGGATTTGGTCCGAATTGGTCACAATTAGGATATTCTTACTTCCCCCATTCACACGTCTGTCTGGATAAATCATTCCTAAGTGTGAAATACGACTTCTTTGTTCTTCTGGCAGTAGGTCTAGCATTTGCTGATAAGTTGCCTTATCTTGTACCAAAATGCGTTGATTTCGACTTGTCTTAGCTAGTTTCAACTGCATATTTCCTGGAATTGCTCCATTCAAACCTTCCTGCCAAAACAAGATATCTTCCCCAGGTCCTTGTAAAGCATAGGTGATGAAAAATGGATAAGAGAGCGAATTATACAATACACGATTTGTCTCTAGACCCAGTACTTCCAAAAAATAACGGAAGAATGAAGCCTTATCCGGAAACAGTCTGGTTTGCCCTTGCCAGTTCAAGATAATGTCTGCTGTCAAGTAGTTTTCCACAATGACTTCCACTCCTTGGCTGTCATAATAGCTTTTGGTATTGGCTACTTGCTGCTCATTAAAACTGGTCCGAGCAAATAATTTTCCAAAGCGATTGTAGTGATCCGTATACCGAACTTTGCCTGCTCGATCCATCCAATCAACCGCCTTAACCAATCGTCTATAACTTGGCTCAGCAAAGAAAATTTTACCCCGCAAAACATCATAGTCCCAAATCTCACCATCACGACTGGTTCCTGTAATTTCCCAAAAATTTTGAACAGGGACTTGGTTAAAGTACAAGGGCTTCCCAACGCCATCTCCAAAGCCACAGAAATACGAATAGGCAGAAAGCACTCCATCAGGAAGAAATCCATCATCCTGTACAACAATGACTGGGCCGGTAAAACCAGAAACTTGCAATGAATGATGTAAATCTTTTGCTTCCCTATTGAATTGATCTAAGATAGTTATCACTTGGCAACCTCCTGGATGAATGCCATCCACTTCTCTTCTAATTTTCTTGTCAAAAAGTCCTCTGCTCGTCGATAGGAAGCCTGGTGGAAGGATTCTGTTTGCTCAGCTTGCTGATAGAAGGCAATCAACTTCTCCGCAAAGGCTTTCGCATAGGCATCCGCAGCATCCGGACGTAAACGAGGAATCAAATACCCATTTTTCTCATTCTCAATGAAAGTCTGATTGCCATAGGGCACATCCAGTCCAATCATGGCTAGACCAGAGCCAATTGCCTCCATCAAGGTCAATCCAAAACCTTCACTCGTAGAGGCTGATAAATACACCTCATAATTCTGGTAAATAGACTTCAAATCTTGATGGCCTTTCAAGCGGATATAATCTTGAGCCTGGTGCTCTTCTATCAACTGTTGGAGATGACCGCGTTGGCCACCTTCTCCATAGATATCAAAAACCAAATCTGGCAAACTTTCACGAGCCAACACCACTCCCTTCACCAACCAATCAATATGTTTCTCCGTCGCTAAACGAGAACAGGTTAGGGTTGAAAATGGTCTGCGACTTTGCTCAGGATAAGCTAATTGGTCCAAACTTCCTACGGGAATGGTAATCACCTTTGGCGCCTGTCCTTGATAATGGCGGAATTGTTCAGCCAAAGTCTGCGTTTGGGCATCCGTCGATGTGATGAAGGCATCAATTGCCCCAGCATTGGTAAATTGATATTCATAGAAATTATTCCATAAAATCGTATCTTCTGTCACATGCCCATCACTATAATGCTCCGCGTGTACGACAACCGCTACCTTGGCATCTCCTTTATTCCGTAAGACAGCTTGACCAATCTCGGTCGAACGATCCACCAAGAGGATATCCTGGCTCCCAAGATGCAACTGCTGCAACATGCGTTCGATCAACTCTTCTTTCGAATAGAGCAAGGCATCTGGAAAACGGTAGAGACTCTTTTTATCCGAGCAATTCTCCTCATAAGCAACACTACCATTTTCATTATAAAAGACTCTCCGATAGAGTTTTGGTGTGTTTTGATCCGGTGCGTAATACTCCGAAAACATGCGCGTATAGCTATAATAGTCCTTGCGGATTAATTTCCCCCTGCTCAGGTACTCGACACGCTGGACAACAGTTGGATCATCTTTTTTGAAAAAGGCGATGACATGGGCGTCCTGTCCTGTATAACGGTAACGAATCGCTGTTGCAGTATGAGTTTCCACTTCCACCGCTGTATGTAAACTAGCTTGAAAATCCTCTAATCGGTAGGTTGTTGGCGCAATTTTCAAATCCGTGAAAAAGCTGTACAACCAAATGATTTCCTCATCTTCAAAACCGATATTCTTGGTAAAGTGAGCAATATTTTCATTTTGAAACATATCCGTAAAAATAAATTTCGTTTCAAGACCTAGTTTTCGAAAGATACTTGCTCGATAAGCTTGGGCATACTCCACGCCACTACTTGCCCAACCAATTCCTTTGTTTATATTATATATTGTCATTCTTCATCCTTTTTATACATAATAAACAGACTGCTTCCCATTTGGCAGGGTTTCAATCGTACTCAATAGGATATTCCTTGCAATCTTTTGATGTACTTCTTGAGCCATGTTTCCATAGGAATGCAAGGCTTCTTTATAGTACTCATACATGTTATTCCGTTGAGCCAAAACACGCGTATTCACTACTCCTTTTAATTGTTGCAAGCTGTCCACTTCCTCAACCCAGCACTCATCTATGGCTTTCAAGATGGATACCCTATAAAACTCTGACAATTCTTCTTCCGACTGAAAATGAGTCTTTTTAAAGTTCAGTTCTTTTTGGATTAATTTCTGCAAATATGCTGCCACCTCTTGTTGATTGGCGGTCGAAAATCCTTTCGGAAATGCCTTAAAGGAGTAAGTGATATTGTCCAAAATATACCGTCTGACCTGATGGCGACTTGGCTGGGGGTTGGCATCCAGAAATTCCTGGATGGTTTTTTCAAAGATGAGTTGAATCTTCTCCTCATAACCGCCTCCATCCTGCATCAGCCGATTGCGTAAATCGTAAATCTTATTCCGTTGCACTCGCATACTTTCATCGAATTGAACAGTTGAATGCCGAGATTGGATAGCCATATCTTCTGAACGAATTTGGGCGGTCTTGATAATAGAACGAAATCGTCTCCCCTTCAGTGCTTGTCCAAACCGTTTTTGCTCAGTTTGATTGTATCTTCTTAGGTAGCGTTTGGCCCACTCAGGTCCAAAATTTACCAATAGCTCATCCTCTAGGGAAACAAAGAATTGTGACATCCCTGGCTCTCCCTGACGACCAGCTCGCCCTCGCAATTGGCCATCCATACGGCTATTTGCCATCCTCTCAGTTCCAATAACGGCTAACCCACCTAGCTCTGCTACACCAGGACCAAGCTTAATGTCTGTCCCTCGGCCTGCCATCACTGTTGCACAGGTTACCATACCATATTGTCCAGCCTCTTGAATGATCAAGGCTTCTTTTGCAACATTATTTGCAGTCAACGTGTTATGGGCAATCCCTTCTTGCAAGAGCAATTGTGAATAAATTTTGGTTACATCAACAGAACCAGAAATCAAGAGGATTGGCCGGCCTTGTTCATGCAATTCCTTAACCATTTCCATTGTTGCCATGATTTTTTCGGGCAGGGTGGCATACACTTTATCAGGATAATCAATCCGTTGAATCGGAAGGTTGGTCGGAATAGCAATGACTGGAACTTTATAAGTACGGATGAGTTCGTCTTCTGCTTCTCGACCCGTACCTGTCATACCAGACAAAGTTGGAAACATATTGAACAAACTTTGATAGGTAACCGAACCCATGGCACGGTTTTCCTGAGTTTTGGTCACCCCTTCTTTGGATTCAATGGCCTGGTGGATACCCGATTGAAGCCGCGTTCCTTCTAGGATACGCCCAGAACGGTTGTCCAACAATTTTACCTCATCATCATGAACAATATAGTCATAATCACGACGGTATATATAATGAGCTCTCAAGGCCAAATTAATTTGCCGGTTCAATTCCCAAGCCGTTTCATCGTAGAGATCTTCAATAGCAAAATATTTTTCAGCTGCTACCATCCCTTGTTCTGTCAAGTAAACTTCTCGTTTATCAAAATTGAAATAGAAATCCACTTCCTCTTTCAAGGTCAATACGAACTGATTACAGCTATCAAAGAGATTGGATTGCACCCGAGGACTTCCAGAGATAATCAAGGGCGTCTGCGCAATATCCAAAAGGACGGCATCCGCTTCGTCAACGATAACAAAATGAAATTCACGCATAAATTTATTATCGATAGAAGATGCCAAATTTTCCATGAGGTAGTCAAAGCCCAAGGCTGTACCTGTTGTATAGGTAATATCGGCAGCGTATACAGCTCGTTTTTCCTCAACATCTGGATCGTAACCCTCTTCAAAGACTCCAACCCCAACAGTGAGTCCCAAGAAACGATAAACTTCTCCCATTTCCTCAGCATCCCGTTTGGCCAAGTAGTCATTGGTTGTAACCAGAATCGCACCTTTACCAGATAAGCCATTTAAATAGAGAGGCATGGTGGCAGTCAATGTCTTACCTTCACCGGTCTTCATCTCAGCGATATTGCCCTGATGCAAGGCGATTGCCCCCATCACCTGTACATCGTAGGGAAACTTCCCTAAAATGCGGTAACAGGCCTCCCTACACACAGCAAAGGCTTCCACCATCAAGTCGTCCAAACCTTCGCCTTCCAAAAGCCGTTTTTTAAATAAAATGGTTTGTTCTTGTAGTTCTTCATCTGTCATTTCAGAATAATAGGTCCGTAACTTGTTGACCTTTCGTGCATAACGACGAATACCGGCCAGACGCATACTATTAAGAATTGCTGAACTTGATAATTTATTCATTACACTCCTTCATCATTTGCAACTTGAATGAGACTTTTTACCAGGTATAGCGAATCGGGAAGAATCTTCTCCCAGTATTTTCGACTCGGAACATCCTCCAGTTGCAGTTCACCTGCACCTGTGTGACCGTACAAGGACAAGGAATGAAACACCAAATGGTCACAACCTGCCCCCATCAAACTAATCGAGTAGGAATAGGCTTGTTCAGGAAAGACAAAACAATCATCTTCATCCCTCAATATTTGGGTTCCAATCTGTTCATCCTGCCGATTAAAGTACCGCAGTTGCAGATAACAAGTCCCCTCTGGCACAGAAGAAAACTCCTTCAATACTGTATAACTTTCCCCTGGTACCAAAATGGGTAGAGAAGGCGACACACGATGGGCTTGGTAGTTGGTTTTGGATTGCCATGTCTTGATAGCCTTTCCCGCCGCAAAATAAGGATTTTCAAAATATACGCTTCGATCGACAAAACGGATACTGGATCCGTAAAGATAATTTGAGTGACTGGCAACATCACCCCAGTAAATGCGATCAATTAGCTTTTTTTCCACTATTAACTCCTTCCAAAATCATGCGATAAAACCCGCTGATATTGGGTCATGAACCACTTGTTAATCGAAATGCTATTATCATTATGTCGACCTTCATAGCCTTTTGCAAAAATATGCACATCCTCTTCCGCCAAAAAGTCAATGAGACGTATGGTCGCCAAAGGATCATAGTCATCCTGCTCCATATAGGCAATCGCAAATTTAGTATTTTCCAAATTTGCTTGAGAAAATTTTTCCCAAAAACGCAAATTAAAGGCCTTAATCTGATCATCTGCAGATGAGCCTACGACATTTCGAATCATATCTGCACTGGTCTCAAACTCATCTGGTCGCTTTAATTTCAAGTTAGTAACTACATCACCTAAATTGGTAAAGGGTTTCCCTACAATAACCGCATGGGGTTCTAACATAGCGGAATAATAAAGACCACCAAAAGCTCCCATCGACAATCCTGAAAGGACCAACTCCTGTTTGGTAAAGCCTAGGTAGTCAAGACTCTCCTGAATCACAGCGACAATCTGACTCTCTAGCTCCTCCGTTCCCGAGTAGAAACAACCACCCTCCAGACGGGGATCCGATAAGAGCAGGAAAGGAGTTCCTAAACTCTTCATCATAAAGAAACCTTCAAAACCTTCTGCAGGACGATAACCCGAAAAATACACATTAAGTGGCGGCGTGAGATCGCCTGGATGGAAGTAAGAGAAAATTTCTTGCCTTTTAGAATCAACCATACGCTGACCGCCTAAAATAAACCGACCCAATCCATTTCGAGACCGACGCCAGTGACAAGGCCCCATTTTAAGACTTCCCTCACCCTTGGCAGAGACCGAGATAGAATAGTATCCAATCCCTTCCAATTCTGGCAACTGTACAGGTTCTGTAAAATCCTCTTCGTACAGGTAGTAACGATCCATCACATCTGAAACACTTCCCAATCGAATAGAGACAATTTCAAACCGCAAGGAGAGAGAACCCGTTTTGATATATTCTGGCCAAATTTCAAGCCGTGCCTCTTCCGCCACCAAATTATAACGGAAAGTAAACAAAGGAGAATAGTCCTCTCCAAAATGACCTGAAAACTCGACCCCAACATGACCATCATATTGAACAGACCCAGAAAATTGAGGATGGATATCGATGTCTGACACTTTTAGCTTCGCCCCATACTGTCCTGAAAAAAGGTTTTTTGCTAAAAATTGAAGTTTTTCCATTCGTGAACTGAGTAATGGCAAGTTTTGTGGACGCATGGCACGAACATAGCCATCTTGCGTCTGCTCTAGTATCACTCCCTCTTCATCCAAAAAAGTGGCATAGGGGTCTAAATAGTCTTGAAAGACCTGTAAACTTTCTTCTTTGACTGGCGAGGTCACTACTAAACCGGCGAGCTGAAATGGTCGGCGCATAACCGGACCTGCTACGGATTCATCATCCCAAATCAAGCCTGCCTCACGCCAAATATCCAATAAATCTGAAATGGAAGATTCCCTTGCATAGAACCATTCGATCTCTTGAGGTAATTCAAGAGATTGGGACCAATCTGACTCTCCAATTTGTACAATTCTTAATTTTCCCATTTAACTCTCGAAAAATCCCTTCCATTGTTCTACCATATTTCCGCTGGTATAATCGCTCATCATTTCGACCGATTTCACCAAAGAACGGTTCCAATTGGCCAATCCCTGACAGAAATACTGAACTGCTTGTTCCAAATCTCGTGGATGATTCAAAACCCAACCATTTTCCTTATGCTCAACATAGTCTGTTTTTACTGCTGTGATTTGTGGAATACCAGCACTCAAGGCTGCAATCTGCGTATACAAATCTGGCTGCGTTGACAAATCAATCACCAGACGAGCACTATCTAACTCCTGAATAATCTGGTTCTCATTTGAAAGTAATTCGAAACGAATTGACTTTAATTCAAACGAATCTGATTCATCCACTTGGTTTTCACCTGGCCCTTCCGCGGCATTGAAAAATTGATTCGGATCAAAGTTTTGGTGAATTTTTTCAATCACACGGTGCTCTAAATTCTGTAATGGATAAGAGCGATTATAGGTCACGAAGCAAACCTGAAAGAGCGGATTCCCAGCAAGCAGTTGCAAGAGCGAATCAACCACGCTGTCAACACCTTCTAGGTGATCCACCAAACAGTAGAAAATCATCTCGCGGATATTTTGACTTTGCCCCAGCCTCAAGCGGGTATCAAAAGGAGTCATCCGATGGATTTCTACTTCATTTAGACCCTCGAACTGACAAAACTGCAGGAGTCTTTCTTCGTTTGAATCCGTATCTACCAAAACATGCTGCGATTGGCGCAAAATAGCTGACAAGAGGATCTTATCACTCCAATCAAAGCGTTGACCAAAAAATGAAAACATTTTATGGTGTTGCGGAAAAGTCTGTAAAAATAGATTTGTATGCTGTTTATTGGCAGTGATGACAAAAATATCATCCTCCTCAACCACTTGACCTTTGAAAACCCGCAAGCGCTCCAAAATCAACTCCTCCCAGGAAGAGTAGAAGGATTTCTCCATGTTCTTATCAGCCAAGGGATTGATTTCCAATCGATGGTCCTCTGCTCCAAACCATTCCCTCACCTGCCAAACTCCATTTGAATTGAGAAAATCTTGGTAAGCAGGGTGACCATCTTCGTAAATAATTAAACTTGACAGAAAGCCCCGGTCATCAAAAATATACCGTTGCTCTTCTTTTTCCGATGGTCCAAAATGAATATAGAGCAAATTTCCATCTTCTGCAAAATGAATCTCAGCCAGTAGCTTCCCTTCTCGTTGCGCAATAACAGCAAAAGGTGAATAGATAAATTCTGTACCCCTAGGCCAGTCCAACTCCTTGAAGTGGATAGCAGATTGCTGGCTACGGTGCACATTTTGAATATCATCAAAAAAAGACCAATAGCTGACCTTGTGCAAGCCTTGTTTATGGAAAAAATAGCGCAATTGTGGTTGATAGCCCAATAAAATCAGACTGGCTGACTCATCAACCGTTTCAAACATTTTCACCTGATTAATGGTATCATCGAAACTCACTTGTTCAATCGTCCGGTACCAGACTAGTGAATCGGCAACCCATTTATTCTGTTCCCCATACCAAGACGGTACAAAATAATACATCTCTTCTCCTTTAAATTATGTCTTCGTACTGCTTCCACGATTGAATAATATCAACCTGCTCCACAATGGTGAGCATCAAAGTCGTCACAATGTAGATATTGTTAACCATCATACCAAGACCAGTTTCACCATTAAAATACCACACCAGAAAGAGTGGCAAACTTCCCATCATACAGGTATAAACAGCACCCACAAAGGCCATCCGGTTTAGATAACGAGTCAAATAGGCCTGTGTTGCCTTTCCTGGACGGATATTTTCAATGTAATCCCCACTCTTTTGCATATTTTCTGCAACCTCTGACGGATCCATATTAAAGTATGCAAAGCCATATGAGAGGATAAAGAGGACGCCAGTATACAGCAAGATACCTGGTAGTTCACTCACTGAGAGACTGCCTTCCATTCCTCGCAACCCTGCTAACTGCGGTACCACGGCTATCAAGCCTTGTAACAGCAATACTGGCAAGGTCATCAAGGTCATTGCATACATAAAGGGCATACCACCTGCTGGAGTCACCCGAATCGGAATATAGGATGATTTTAACAGATTGGTATTGAGCATGATCCGTCTGGTAGGAATCCGATACTCTGCCTTATAGACAAGAACTGCAATCCAGACAAGAACAAGAGCCGCCAATACAAAAAGAACAATGACGATTGGGTTAGCGAGACGACTATCCGTCATGGCAGAAACGCTCATGATAAAACTTAAAATCATGCTCGCAGCAATGATGGTTGAAGAACCTCCCAAGCCTTTTTCCGTATTCAGATTCCCTAACCACATGAGTACAAAAGTTCCAGCTAATAAGATGACGATGGTTCCCAAACGCTCATAGGTAGAGACCGATGCTGCCGGCATAATCGCTAAGTAGCCAAAGGCTTGAATAAGTCCCACGATCAACATGATAAAGGTTTGACTCAAATGGTTTTGCAACTGAGTAAAGGCAGCGTTTAGTTTTAAGAATCCAACAAACCGCCATAAAATCATACTGGTCATCCAAGGACTCAAGCCCAGTGAAAAAAGATTCAGTTTGGAAAACTCACCACCAGTTACCATAGCAAAGCTATTCAAGGTCATTGCCAAGGCAGTCTGATTTTGGCTTAATTGGTGTGGGTAAGTGGAGATGGGCGTATACTTACCCAGCATATAAATAAATAGAATTAATATAGTCCAAAGTATGCGTTGCATCAGACTAGAACGTAACATTTTTCTCATGAAACCTCAATAGTTTTTATTTCTATTTTATCACAAACCGCAGTTATTCGCACTTCTCACCCATTATGAAAACGAAGCCATCTTTCGATGACTTCGTTTTTAACTGAGGCGAGATGATTACTTCTCACCTTTTCTTCTTCTAGCCGAAATCGCTGTCCCAAGAAGCAATCCTGTTCCTAATACACTTGTGAGAACCGAAGTTGACTCGCCTGTATTTGGAAGTTTATCTTTTGCAGTCGTTTTGACTGCTGGTTTTTCTGGATTTGGAACAACTTCAGTTGAACCGTTTGGCTTAGGTGCCCCTGGGTTAGGATTTGGTGTTGGGATATACGGAATAAGCGTATTTACTCCTGGTGTAGACGGTGTTGGTGGGATGTAGCCCTTAGATGGATCCTCTGGATCAACTGGTTGAAGTGGCTGATTCGTATTTGGATCTACTGGCACGTAACCTGGTACATAAGGGATAACTGTATCAGGCGTTGGTGTTACCGGTACATCTGGATTGTTTGGATCGAATGGATATGGAATCACTGGGTATTCTGTTGATGGAACACCTGGGATTTGTGGAATCCAGTTGGCAACTTTCTGGTAAACGTAAGTTACTGAAGTTTCACCTGCAACGACTTCACCTGTTTCACTACCGACTGTCTTAGATGGAACAAGTACATAACGACTACCGTCAGCTGTCACAATCTCTGCTGGTTTGTTATCGGTTGTATCGTAGCTTGTACCTACTGTCGCATCGGCTGTATCTGTCACAGGAAGTTTGATCACATTACCTTCTGTATCCGTGTAATTAACAACTACTGAACCAGTTTGAACATAAGGAATTTTTGTATCTACACCTGGATTATCCACTGTTGGTGGGATATAGCCCTTAGATGGATCCTCTGGATCAACTGGTTTCAATGGTGTGTTATCCGCTGGGTTCACTGGCACGTAACCTGGTACATAAGGGATAACTGTATCAGGCGTTGGTGTTACCGGTACATCTGGATTGTATGGATCGAATGGATATGGAATCACTGGGTATTCGGTTGTTGGAACACCTGGGATCTGTGGAATCCAGTTGGCAACTTTCTGGTAAACGTAAGTTACTGAAGTTTCACCTGCAACGACTTCACCTGTTTCACTACCGACTGTCTTAGATGGAACAAGTACATAACGAGTGCCATCAGCTGTTACAATCTCATTCGGCTTGTTATCGGTTGTATCGTAGCTTGTACCTACTGTCGCATCGGCTGTATCTGTCACAGGAAGTTTGATCACATTACCTTCTGTATCCGTGTAATTAACAACTACTGAACCAGTTTGAACATAAGGAATTTTTGTATCTACACCTGGATTATCCACTGTTGGTGGGATATAGCCCTTAGATGGATCCTCTGGATCAACTGGTTGAAGTGGCTGATTCGTATTTGGATCTACTGGCACGTAACCTGGTACATAAGGGATAACTGTATCAGGCGTTGGTGTTACCGGTACATCTGGATTGTGTGGATCGAATGGGTATGGAATCTCTGGGTATTCTGTTGCTGGAACACCTGGGATTTGTGGAATCCAGTTGGCAACTTTTTGGTAAACATAGGTTACGGAAGTTTCACCTGCAACGACTTCACCTGTTTCACTACCTACTGTCTTAGATGGAACAAGTACATATTTCGTACCGTCAGCTGTCACAATCTCATTCGGCTTGTTATCGGTTGTATCGTAGCTTGTACCTACTGTAGCATTGGCTGTATCTGTCACAGGAAGTTTGATCACATTACCTTCTGTATCAACATAGTTTACGATAACAGAACCAATATTTGCGAGTTCAGATGCTGAGGTTGATGCTGATTCTGAGACAGATGCGCTTTCTGAAATAGACTTGCTGGTTGATTCTGATTGAGAAATCACAATGCTTGCAGATTCTGAGATAGACCTGCTGGTTGATTCTGATTGAGAAATCACAATGCTTGCAGATTCTGAGACAGATCTACTAGTTGATTCTGATTGAGAAATTACTTTACTTACAGACTCAGAAACTGATTCAGATGCTGATTTTGATGCAGATTCTGATTCGGAAATAGCTTTACTTGCGGATTCAGATACTGAGGTTGAGGTTGACTCTGATTCAGAAATTGCCTTACTTGCTGATTCTGACACTGATGTTGAAGTTGACTCTGATTCAGAAATTGCCTTACTTGCTGATTCTGACACTGAGGTTGAAGTTGACTCTGATTCAGAAATTGCCTTACTTAGGGATTCTGAAACTGAGGTTGACGTTGACTCAGAAACTGAAGCTGACTCTGACGCTGAAATAGATTCTGAAATCGACTTAGACTCAGAAACCGAAGCTGACTCAGATACTGAAATTGACTCAGATATTGATTTAGACTCAGATATTGAGAGTGACTCTGATTGGGAAGCTGACTCTGACTCTGAAATAGCTTTACTTGCGGATTCAGATACCGAGGTTGACGTTGACTCTGATTCAGAGATAGCCTTACTTGCAGATTCTGACACTGACGTTGAAGTTGACTCTGACTCTGAAATCACCTTACTTAGGGATTCTGACACTGACGTTGAAGTTGACTCTGATTCAGAAATCACCTTACTTACAGATTCTGACACTGAGGTTGAGGTTGACTCTGATTCAGAAATTACCTTACTTGCAGATTCTGACACTGAGGTTGAAGTCGATGCTGACTCAGAAATTACCTTACTTACAGATTCTGACACTGAAGCTGACTCTGACGCTGAAATAGATTCTGAAATCGACTTAGACTCAGAGACCGAAGCTGACTCAGATACTGAAATTGACTCAGATATTGATTTAGACTCAGATATTGAGAGTGACTCTGATTGGGAAGCTGACTCTGACTCTGAAATAGCTTTACTTGCGGATTCAGATACCGAGGTTGACGTTGACTCTGATTCAGAAATTGCCTTACTTGCAGATTCTGACACTGAAGTTGACTCTGACGCTGAAATAGATTCTGAAATCGACTTAGACTCAGAAACCGAAGTTGACTCAGATACTGAAATTGACTCAGATATTGATTTAGACTCAGATATTGAGAGTGACTCTGATTGGGAAGCTGACTCTGACTCTGAAATCACCTTACTTAGGGATTCTGAAACTGAGGTTGAGGTTGACTCTGATTCAGAAATTACCTTACTTGCAGATTCTGACACTGAGGTTGAAGTCGATGCTGACTCAGAAATTACCTTACTTACAGATTCTGACACTGAAGCTGACTCTGACGCTGAAATAGATTCTGAAATCGACTTAGACTCAGAGACCGAAGCTGACTCAGATACTGAAATTGACTCAGATATTGATTTAGACTCAGATATTGAGAGTGACTCTGATTGGGAAGCTGACTCTGACTCTGAAATAGCTTTACTTGCGGATTCAGATACTGAGGTTGAGGTTGACTCTGATTCAGAAATTGCCTTACTTGCTGATTCTGAGACAGATTTACTAGTTGACTCTGACTCGGAAATGGCTTTGCTAGCGGATTCTGATACTGAAGTTGACTCAGACGCTGAAATAGATTCTGAAATCGACTTAGACTCAGAAACCGAAGCTGACTCAGATGCTGAAATTGACTCAGATACTGATTTAGACTCAGATATTGAGAGTGACTCTGATTGGGAAGCTGACTCTGACTCTGAAATTGCCTTACTTGCAGATTCTGACACTGATGTTGAAGTTGACTCTGATTCAGAAATCACCTTGCTTACAGATTCTGATACTGAAGTTGACTCTGACGCTGAAATAGATTCTGAAATCGACTTAGACTCAGAAACCGAAGTTGACTCAGATACTGAAATTGACTCAGATATTGATTTAGACTCAGATATTGAGAGTGACTCTGATTGGGAAGCTGACTCTGACTCTGAAATAGCTTTACTTGCGGATTCAGATACTGAGGTTGAGGTTGACTCTGATTCAGAAATTGCCTTACTTGCTGATTCTGAGACAGATTTACTAGTTGACTCTGACTCGGAAATGGCTTTGCTAGCGGATTCTGATACTGAAGTTGACTCAGACGCTGAAATAGATTCTGAAATCGACTTAGACTCAGAAACCGAAGCTGACTCAGATGCTGAAATTGACTCAGATACTGATTTAGACTCAGATATTGAGAGTGACTCTGATTGGGAAGCTGACTCTGACTCGGAAATGGCTTTACTTGCTGATTCAGATACCGAGGTTGAGGTTGACTCAGATTCTGAAATAGCTTTACTTGCTGATTCAGATACTGAGGTTGAAGTTGACTCAGATTCTGAGATAGCTTTGCTGGCTGATTCTGATACTGAAGTTGAAGCGGATTCTGATGTTGAAATAGATTCAGACTCAGAAGTATTAACTTTATACCAATGAGTTGTGACCGTACCAGTAATCGTTGCTGGAGTATTGTTAAAAGTAAACGGTTGGAATGTTCCATGGTAGTTAATTTTTCGAGGCTGTAAATTACCATCTGCATCCAAAATTGGATATTGAGTTTTTCCTTTTGCATCAATCCACGGCGTAGCTCGTGCCATCTCATCTGGCTTGTTTTGGTCTGCAGTATAAATTAAATTCCAATCAATTTTCTCAGGTTCGGCAGGAATCTTATAGTATTCATCGTCATACCCTCTTCTAATCCACTGAGTTTGGATTTGAGAACCATTGGGATTCCGTAACGAAACACGAATTGCATATAGTTCACCAGGTCCTGCAGCAGGGTTTACCACAATATCAAAAGCGCTTTTCTTCAAATCAAATTCTGCAGGATCTGTAATCGGTGTTCCAGTACCAATTTGTCCCTCATTAATATTAGCACCCCCTGGTGTCGTAACAGTGAACTTGGTCAACAATTCTGGATTCAATAATGTATTGGTATTTGTTGTCCCAGGTGCCATTTCACTGGTAGTCAAAAGTTTAACAAAGCCATCAGTATTTGTTGTTAGGAAATCTTTGGTCAATCCAGATGCGCGATCATCGATATAAAGGTCTTTCGTTACAGTGCCATCCGTACCAACTGGATTTGCGATAATTTTAGATGCAACTGGACTACCATATGGTTCTCGTGTTTGATCAACATATCTTATTGCAGCATATTTAGGATAAGATTCAACTGTTGTAGTAGAGGTGGTATAGATATATCCAGGGAATGTACGTACTCCAGATGGCGTAACTTCTAAACCTGGTACAGAAACAAGGTCATATCGTGCCAGGACTGTATCAGTACCTTCTACTTTGTAGTAAGTTGGAACTTCAATTAGACGTGGCACCAAAGTATTAGCCACAACTGTGTTGTTATCAAATGAAAAACTGAGTGTTCCCGCTGTAGTCTCAGTAAGCGATTCCCCAACAAAATTTACAACGATTGGCTTTTTCACACCAGACGTTGCTTGGAATGTTGTAAAGTCCGAACTATCTCCTACATTTAGATAGTCCACTTCAAGGACATTCCCAGTTTTATCTACCAACTCAACAAGAATTGCTGAAAGTGCTGGGTCTGATGAAATAGAAGCACGGAAATAGGAACCGTCACTGTCGCCATCTCCTTCATTTAGGATATAATATCCTGGCCGTACACCATCATACCACGTAGAAAGTGGAGCATAGTGGAATGTATAGTAGCCTGCAACTGTTGTAGCAGTCATGGTATCTTTTGTGATAGATGCTACTGACGCACCGTTAGCATCTCCCATTGATGGTGCAGCAGTTGTTGCATCAACCAGGACACCTGTACCAGAACCGATAGTTGATGAAGCAGTAATAGCCAACATCGCCGTCAAAACTCCGTCTTCATCACGTTTCAAGAGTTCCGTTGCCAAGGCTTCGTTCGCAACTTTTACGGCTAGGATTTGTGCTTCTACTTGTTCGATAGTCGCTGCTGGGTTAGCTAAAACAAGTTTGGCTGTCGAAATTTCAACCTGTGCAGCTGCAACTGCTGATGCAAGACTTGCATCTTCAACTTTTACCAACTCTTTTTGACCAAGGTCAACCAAGATTTCAGCTTCTGATGTTACTTGTTCCAAAACTTGAGCTGGCGTTTCTGTGACAACTTCTTCTGATTCTGCAGGCACTACATTTTCAATAGCAGTTTCAGAACCTGCAACAACTACCGCTTCTGAAACAGCTTCACTCAAGAGAACAGACTCAGATGTTGAAAGTGATTCAGACAGGGAGGAAGAATCAGACTCTGAGCTTGAAACTGATTCTGAAATCGAAATTGATTCAGATACTGAAAGAGATGCAGACTCAGTAGTAGTCTCTGATTGACTTTCTGATTCAGATACAACTTCTGTTGTCGTCCCTTCCAAGACAACTGTTTCATTAGTGACCAATGTTTCACCAGTGAGTACTTTTTCAACTGCAACTTCTTCTGCAAAAATTTGCTCAGCAGCCATCTGTGTCCCGAGTAGTGCACTTGCTGCCACCAAACCTCGTACAAGACCAGAGGAATTTGGTACTAATTTTGAACCATCAATTTTAACGGATTTTCCAGAATCGCTACCTGCATGACGGAATAAGCCAATGCTTGACATGACTGTCCGCACCCAATGCTTCCCCGATTTGTGCATCTTGACACGGCTATTTCGTGAAACTTCCGTAAAATGCTTATTTACTTGTTTTCTCACTTCATGTTTCTCCTTTTATGTTATTTAGATTTGTTTGACAAAGTCAACACTTATCCAATCTACATATTAACATAATTGGACGATTTTTCAACAAATTATATGCAATTTTTACAACAAATTCGCTTTCATTTTTTATCAGAAATAATCAAAAAAAGTTTCTTTCATATTTCGAAAATTAAAGAGATAGCAAACACTTTATCTTACAAAAATGTAAAACTCTTTGTTTACAAATACACAGTCTTTGAAAGACTTATCAGTATTATTCAAAGCAAAAAAAGTTAGAAACAATTTTCTAACTTTTGGGGTGATATTCTAACTCCATAGAGTATTTTATTTTTGACTATCATACCAGTACTATTTACTGTTTTTTAAACTTTGAAATAGAAAAATGTCAGAGTTGTATTTTCAATCTCAAATAAATACTATCACCAGAGCATTATTTAATGTGTTCTATCTTAATTGGATTTTCCAGCGCTTTTTTACCAAATCTAACAAAATAATTCTCTTTTTCATTGTTAGAATTTGTTTTCTGGAAAATGTAAACCCTTATCCTACCAGCACCATCACTAACCTGTTCACAACTATTATCTAAACCAAAGTATTTTATTAAATCAGCAGTCTTTAGATAAATATCAAACTTATTATCCCGTACTTTAAAATTTATATATTGGTTATCTATTAATTGTTGCTTTGTAAATGTATAGTATGTTCTTACTTCCCAACCAGACTCATTATCCGGACCATAGTTTTTACTTAATTTTCTTAATACATCTGATTCTTTATCATCACTCTCTTCCGATATTTTGTCTATACTATCATTTAATATTTTTGATGAAGCAGTTATTTCATTAGCTTCAACAATATCTTCAGTATTTATCTCTAATCCTTGTTTAACTGATTTATATATCTTTGAAATAAATATCGACATTGTATTGTTCCTCATAATAATACTTGCAATTAAAAATAATATTAGCGGTGATATTATATTAGTTAAGATTGGAAAGATTAACTGTTCTACAATATACATATTTTCTCCTTTACCTTTTTATATTATACTATCATGTTTTTCTTTTTTACTCAACATTTAATACTAAAATATTTTTTTGAGGTTTAATAGAGCAATAATGATTGGTAGACTAATACTTTCATTGATATTAAATACAAAAAAAGAAGGTCATAGACCTTCTTTTTTGATCAACCATCTAACGATGATTATTCACCTTTCTTCTTGCGACGAGAAACGAACGCTCCGAAGAGTAGACCCGCACCAAGCAAGCTTGTAAGTGCTGAAGTATTTTCACCAGTGCTTGGAAGTGTTGCTTTCGCTACTGATTTCGGTGCAGCTGGTTTTTCTGGATTTGGAACAACTTCAGTTGAACCGTTTGGCTTAGGTGCCCCTGGGTTAGGAGTTGGTGTTGGGGTAGGGGTTGGAGTTGGGATATACGGAATAAGCGTATTTACTCCTGGTGTAGATGGTGTTGGTGGGATGTAACCTTTAGATGGATCTTCTGGATCAACTGGTTGAAGTGGCTGATTCGTATTTGGATCCACTGGCACATAACCTGGTACATAAGGGATTACCGTATCAGGAGTTGGTGTCACTGGTACATCTGGATTGTTTGGATCGAATGGATATGGAATCACTGGGTATTCGGTTGATGGAACACCTGGGATTTGTGGAATCCAGTTCGCTACTTTTTGGTAAACATAAGTTACTGAAGTTTCACCTTCGACAACTGTACCGTTTTCTGTACCGATAGTCTTAGATGGAACGAGTACATAACGCGTACCGTCAGCTGTTACAATCTCTTTCGGCTTGTTATCAGTTGTATCGTAATTTGTACCTACTGGAGATACTGGCGTATCTGTTACTGGTACTTTAATTACGTTACCTTCTGTATCTACATAGTTTACAACTACTGAACCTGTCTTAGCTGTTTCAACTGGTACATAAGGAATGAGTGTATCAATACCTGGGTTACCTGGTGTTGGTGGGATGTAACCTTTCGTTGGATCCTCTGGATCAACTGGTTGAAGTGGCTGGTTCGTATTTGGATCAACTGGTGTGAAGCCTGGTACATGTGGTACAACTGGCTGCTCAGTTTCTGGGTTTGTAGGGATTACTGGAATCTCTGCATCCGGATTAGTTGGATCAAATGGATAGTCAGTTGTTGGACGTTCGTCAGCTGGAACACCTGGAATCAATGGAATCCACTTCGCTACTTTTTGGTAAACGTAAGTGATTGATGTTTCGCCTTCAACTACAGAACCATTTTCTGTACCGATAGTCTTAGATGGAACAAGCACATATTTCGTACCGTCTGCTGTAACAATCTCATTTGGCTTGTTATCAGTTGTATCGTAGCTTGTACCTACTGGAGAAATTGGCGTATCTGTAATCGGATCTTTAAGAACGTTACCTTCTGTATCTACATAGTTTACAACTACTGAACCTGTCTTAGCTGTTTCAACTGGTACATAAGGAATGAGTGTATCAATACCTGGGTTACCTGGTGTTGGTGGGATGTAACCTTTCGTTGGATCCTCTGGATCAACTGGTTGAAGTGGCTGGTTCGTATTTGGATCAACTGGTGTGAAGCCTGGTACATGTGGTACAACTGGCTGCTCAGTTTCTGGGTTTGTAGGGATTACTGGAATCTCTGCATCCGGATTAGTTGGATCAAATGGATAGTCAGTTGTTGGACGTTCGTCAGCTGGAACACCTGGAATCAATGGAATCCACTTCGCTACTTTTTGGTAAACGTAAGTGATTGATGTTTCGCCTTCAACTACAGAACCATTTTCTGTACCGATAGTCTTAGATGGAACAAGCACATATTTCGTACCATCTGCTGTAACAATCTCATTTGGCTTGTTATCAGTTGTATCGTAGCTTGTACCTACTGGAGAAATTGGCGTATCTGTAATTGGATCTTTAAGAACGTTACCTTCTGTATCTACATAGTTTACGATAACTGAACCTGTCTTAGCTTGTTCAGAAGCTGATTCAGACGCTGATGTGCTTGCTGATTCAGACGCTGATGTGCTTGCTGATTCAGACGCTGATGTCGATGCTGATTCAGATGCACTTGTTGATGCTGACTCAGATGCTGATGTGCTTGCTGATTCAGATGCACTTGTTGATGCTGACTCAGACGCTGATGTTGATGCTGATGTGCTTGCTGATTCAGACGCTGATGTCGATGCTGATTCAGATGCACTTGTTGATGCTGACTCAGATGCTGATGTGCTTGCTGATTCAGATGCACTTGTCGATGCTGACTCAGATGCTGATGTTGAAGCTGATTCAGACGCTGATGTCGATGCTGATTCAGATGCTGATGTGCTTGCTGATTCAGATGCTGATGTTGATGCTGATTCAGATGCTGATGTGCTTGCTGATTCAGATGCACTTGTTGATGCTGATTCAGATGCTGATGTGCTTGCTGATTCAGATGCACTTGTTGATGCTGATTCAGATGCTGATGTGCTTGCTGATTCAGATGCACTTGTT
>NZ_JAGFUX010000011.1:51044-58966 GCF_017601095.1 Streptococcus suis
ATTCAGATGCTGATGTGCTTGCTGATTCAGATGCACTTGTTGATGCTGATTCAGATGCTGATGTGCTTGCTGATTCAGATGCACTTGTTGATGCTGATTCAGATGCTGATGTGCTTGCTGATTCAGACGCTGATGTCGATGCTGATTCAGATGCTGATGTGCTTGCTGATTCAGATGCTGATGTGCTTGCTGATTCAGATGCACTTGTTGATGCTGATTCAGACGCTGATGTCGATGCTGACTCAGATGCTGATGTGCTTGCTGATTCAGATGCACTTGTTGATGCTGACTCAGATGCTGATGTGCTTGCTGATTCAGATGCTGATGCTGACTCAGACGCTGATGCTGATTCAGATGCTGAAGTTGAAGCTGACTCAGACGCTGATGCTGACTCAGACGCTGATGCTGACTCAGATGCCGAAGCTACTTCTGACTCAGATGCTGATGCTGACTCAGATGCTGACGCTACTTCAGATTCCGATGCTGATGCTGACTCTGATTCTGATTCCACTACAGATTCAGATGCTGATGTTGATTCAGAACCTGACTCTGACAATGAATCTGACACTGAGTTGTACTCATCTTCATTTTTCTTATAGATGTGAGTGGTTTCAGTCATCTCAACACCTGCGTAAGAGAAGGTGTATGGAAGCGTGATACCAATCAAGTCAAGACCTGACACTTTTTTACCCGTTACTGGATCAATGGTTTCACCTGGAGTTGTAACATTACCTGGGTTGTAGTCACGTCCAAAGTGTAATGAAAGACGATTGACTGCTCCTGTCGTTGCTGGCCCGATTTGGAAACGAGAAAGGTAAACTGTATCTTCGTAATCTTTCAAGTCCATCTTGAACCATTCACCAGCTTTAAGCGAGTTCAAATCAAGCTCAGCCGGATCCGTAATTGGCGCTGACTCGACTTGGTATGGAGAACCATTTGGATCTGTTGTCAACTTAGTTACTGTATAAGTATCCAAGAATGACGCTGGCAACATGTTATTAGTGTTTGTTACACCTTTTGAAAGTACCGACGATTCAAATACCTTGATGAAGCCTTCTGTCGTTGTTGAGCGGAAGTCATGCGTACCTGTGTAGTTTGGATCCGCAAGATAGATTGCTTCTGTGTAACTATGTGTTCCAGCAATCGGAGTTGCGATCGTTTTGTACTGGATGTATTTACCACCTTGAGTATCGTTGGTTGGGTAACCTTGACGTACACGGATAACATAAGGAATAGCAGACTGAGGTGTTACATCTACTGTTGTTTTTTCAGAACGAACATAGTCGAATCCTGGGAAGTCACGGACATCTGATGGGATGTTTGTCAAGCCAGGAATAGTTGCAATCGTGTATGTACCTAGAACTTCACCAGCTTCCGTCACGTAAGTTGTTGTGTTGGCAACTACACCCGGAACCTGAACGTTTGGTTGAATGGTATTCTCATCATAAAGAACTTTCAAGGTACCTGATGAATCAGCTGATGCCGTTGTTGCATCGTACTCAGCAACAACTGGACGACCACCTGCAGAGTCTTGGAAGGTTGTAAACTCAGTTTTCTCACCTGGAGCAACTGTCTTAGTTTCTAGGATGTTATTTGACTTATCAACCAACTCAAGTAATACTGTTCCTGAAAGATCCTCTGCTACAGAGGCACGGATGTAGGCACCGTTTGATGATGACAAGCCATAACCGGCACCAGAACCAACTGTACCATCATACCAAGCTGAGAATGCGTAGTACTTGAAAGTCAAGTAGCCAGCAGTTGTTGTCGCAACCATTGTACCTTGAGTTGCTGATTGAGCCTCTGCCTTGTGAGGATCTTGCATGTCTGGGTTTGGCTCGATGAGTGCCACACCACCTGGATTAAAGGTACCACTACCATCATTGACTGCTGAAGCATTGATATCTGCCAACATTGCCGTAAGGACACCATCTTCATCACGTTTCAAGAGTTCTGCTGCCAAGGCATCGTTGGCTGCTTTCACTGCTACGATTTGTGCTTCTACTTGCTCAATCGTCGCTGTTGGATCTGCCAAGACTACTTTTGCTGCTGTGATTTCAACCTGTGCTGCTGCAACTGCTGCTGCAAGGCTTGCATCTTCAACTTCTACCAACTCTTTTTGACCAAGGTCAACCAAGATTTCAGCTTCTGATGTTACCTGTTCCAATACTTGAGTTGGAGTTTCAGTTGTTGCAGTTTCTGAACTTGTAGTTGTTTCAGTTGCTGACGCTGTTTCTGAACTTGCTACTGCTGCAGCTTCTGATACTGCTTCACTCAACAATACTGACTCAGATGTTGATACTGATTCTGAAGTTGATGTTGATTCTGAAGTTGATACTGATTCAGAGGTTGAAACAGACTCAGAAGTTGATAGAGATGCAGATGTTGTATCTGATTCTGTTGCTGAAGCTGATTCTGTTACAGATTCTGTAGTTGAAACAGACTCGCTTGCTGCTTCTGTAGTTGAAACAGACTCACTAGCTGACTCAGAACTTGTACCTGACAAGGTTACTGTATCAGCACTTGCCAATGTAGATGTTGTCGCAACTTCCGATGCGTACACTAGTTCTGGCTGAACTTGATCTAGAACGACTGAAGTTCCTAACAAAGCTCCTGCTGCAGCGAAACCGCGAGCCACACCTACTTTAGATGAAACCATTGAGCCATCTACTTTTACAGTCTCAGCTGCAGAACCACCTGCTACTCGGAACAAACCGATGCTGGACATGACCGTGCGAACCCAATGCTTACCTGATTTGTGCATCTTGACACGGCTATTTCGTGAAACTTCTGTAAAGTTTTTATTTACTTTTTTATTCACTTATGTTCTCCCTATTATTTTAATCTAGACCCCCGGACCCCCAAGTCCTAAAAAATCTATAGTCATCTTACCGTCATTTCTTGAAAATGTCAAGAAATATGCACACTTTTTTGAAATTTCCGTAAATATATTCAATTATATTTACAATATTAATATAATGTAATTTTCCGATGTTCGTTTTGTAATTGTTTTCATGTATATTTTTGCATTTTCGCTGTATTTTTGCTATCTTTTAATTTTTCTTCATTATAATAGTGTCTTTTAGATTTTAATTCCTTTACAATACAAAAAATGCCCGAGTACTGTCTCGGACATCTTTTATTTTAGTCAATTTTTTCCGCTCAACTTCATTCACTTTGACAAAGCGCATTAAAGACAGCGTCTACCAACAGTTTTTTTGTAAAATAACCCTGACGTAACAGCGGATTAAAGGACCTCACTCTAGTAACAAATTCCTGATAGTCAGCTGGTGTCATGGTTTGAATTTTTTCAACCGCTTCATCCAAGCTATCCACAACCAAACCAAGACCATTTGCCTCAATAATTTCCTGATTGGCGATTCCCCTTTGGACAATCACAGGGATTCCTGCAGCGAGAAAGGCCCCTAGTTTATATGGGCAATAGAGTTCTTGGTAACCCTTGTCATGATCGTCCATCCAGACCAAACCAAATCCTCCTCTTGACATTTCCAGCAGTAGTTGTTCATCTGGTCGATATGGAACTCTAGTTACTTGTTCAGGGTATTCTCCTTCCTCATTGGAGTAGACAGTTAGTTTGATGGAATAGTTCCATTGTTTGATAAATCCAAATCGCGCTGGCGAACCTGGAAAATGAATCAAGGGTTGAAATGTCGCTGGCAATTGAGGGGTTTTGGTCGGATGATCCCACATTCCTTGAACCAATGTTTTTTTCACGGTGAGACCTTCTTTACGGAGAAGGTCAATCATTCGTTGACTAGGGGCGATAAGGACATCCGCCATGTTGTAATAGGAAATAATTCGCTTCATCAGATAATAGTTACTTTCAAACATGAGAGGGACTACATCATGAATAAAAATAACAAGCTTAATTTGATAAACCTTTAGTTTTGCCATCAATCGTTCATCAAATTCTGTCGAATTCCAGGTGGGTGTTTGAAAAATAACCACATCTCCATGACTCAAGCCTGCAACAATTCCATCTAGTCTTTTACTTAACTCTGATGGGCTATCAGTTGCCATATTGTAAGAGTAAATTCCCATTTCCCGATATCCCAGCTCAATGGCAAGATCTGTCACCATATTTTGTCCGATTTGGGCAGTAGATGATGCCGCATGTCCATTTAAATTGGTTATATATACTCTCACTCAGTACCTCTTTCTCTAGATCATTTGGAAGATTATTTACTTTTTCTTCCTATTTGTTATTTCTTTCCATTTCCTATAACTAGTATAGGCGTCCTGGAATGGAAGACTTAGATTGTCCGCGCTAGACTGACTTCACTATTGATTTTAAAGACGTACTTATGCCCCTGCGTCAAACTATGATAGAAGCCATCTCCCTCATAGACTTGGAAAATCTGCATGGTCTTGCGACTTTCTTCGTCCTTGTAAACATGTTGGACATAGGGATTGTCCGCAAAAACCTTCTCCAATAGTTCTTGACTAGCCGGACGAGCTTTGCCCTCGATACGAATGACTTGAATCAAGTAGTCTTCTTCTGATAGGGCGGTTACTGCCACGCGCTCATCCCCCATCAATTGCTGATAGAAATGTGTTTCCGAACCAGTCATAAAGAAAATACCATCTTCATTGGCTGCTGTGATATGAATCGGACGTGCATGGGGGTTGCCAGCATTATCAACCGTCGCAAAAATTCCCAGCTTCATTCCTTCCAAAATCTCCATGACATCTTTGACTTCCATAAGTAGCCTCCTAGACTTACATTCTACCTAAATTATAGCAAATTCCATTAGGAAAGTTAAGGCCAACCTACAAAAAAACTGCTGAATATTTTCCTAGCTATTAGGACCTACAAAATCACTCTTTAACTGTACTCTCGTACCAAGGTAGACAAAGGTCCTATTGAGTACCTTTGGATCGGCCATTTTTATCCGAAACAAAAAATAATGATCCCGACCATCCTTGGCCACCTCCTTATTGAGACGAAAATAGGACTTACCAGAACTGGCCATGGTCAGTAGAATATCATCCGCCAAGAAGGTCAAAGGAGTATCCAAGGCCGAATATTTATAAAAATCCTCTTCAAACCGATAGTAATTTTCCGAAAAATAATCAAACTGCCATTCATTGTGACGAGCTATTTTTTTCATCCTACTCCATCCTCTATATCTAATGCTAATAGTTTCGCCATCGGAATCCTCACATGTCCTTCCTTCCCTTTGACAACAAGGTGTTCCCTGGACAAATCTGTAATAATGCCGATACGATACAATCGTTCTCCTCCTTCTTGTACCAAAAATGTACCCAACAATTGTTGGGTAAACAACTGATTGAGAAGGAAGAGTTTTTGAGATAGGGGCAATTGCTCCATTTCCTCCACATCGACCGAAGACTCCTGCAAGGCAGTCGTGTGCTCTGAAATGAAAAATCCCATCCATTTGCCCATCCCCCTATCCTGATAGAGTTTAACCGAATCGAAAGGTAAATAACTGCGATCAATCATTCCAATCCCTCCAATCCACCAGCGGAATGTCCACCCACCAGTCTGCTACGTTCGAAGACCCTAGAGGCAGGATCCAATACATCTGCTGTGACCAATGATGTAAAACCATACTTGTTTTGAATGCTGTCTATAACCTTCTGCAATCGCTCATCACGCTCCAGCTGCCCAATATCATCAAACAAGCCAAAGACCATCACTGATTCATCAACCAATTGATCAAAGCGAATACCTATTCGACGAATAGCACCATCTTTGTATTTCTCCCGAAACAAATCAATGACAATGGTTGCTAAACGCTTATAGTCACTTGTAGGTTCAATGGTTCGTTGCACCAGAATGGGCATTCGTTTCTCTCGACTTGAAAAAACTAGCGTCAAGCCAACCCGCTTTGTTTTTTTCTTCCTTTTCCGTAACCGCCTTGCGACCTGGCTCGTAAAACCTCTCAATAAAATCTCTAAATCCTGTTTGTTTGTATAATCTCTATCCAGGGTCTGACTATTACCAATCCCCTTACTTTTCGGAGAATAGGGATTCTTGAGATTGGACTCATCTACTCCATGGGCATGAAACCACAATTGAGTCCCCATCACTCCAAACTCCTTTTTGAGATAATCAGGGTTGGCCAAGGCCAACTCTTTCACCGAATGAATCCCCAACTGCTGTAGGCGTTTCTCCGTTCGACGGCCAATTCCCCAAAAATCTGTTAATTTAGGAATCTGCCAGACCTTGCTTTCCACATCCTGATAGGACCAATTTGCCCGCATGTTTTTGGTTGACTTAGCTTCATTATCCAAGGCTAGTTTAGCCAGCAAAGGATTGGCATTGCTCATCCCAACAGTAGCATAGACTCCTGTTTGTGACCAAATCGCATGTTGAATCCTTTCTGCAACCAAATCTAGCTTTACCATACGCGATAAAGCAGGATCCTTCACAAAGTAGTCCAAGGAAGTCGTCAAATCAAGAAAACCTTCATCGATAGAGTAAGGAAATATCTCATCCCGACTAGCAAAATTTTCAAATATCTTTTGAATCTCGATATTTTTTTCAATATACAATTCCATCCTAGGCGGCACAATATAGGATCGCTTGGCCCAATACTCAACATAACGGATATAGTCAAGAGTCATGGGTAAACCATTCCTTTTGGCGTTTTGATAGGAAAATTTCCTGGTCCGAATGTCAAAAGGTAGCTCATGTGTCCTGCCGACATTATCACGACCAAATACCTGCTTAAAGATAGGAGAGCTTGCCAGAATCAGCCCATTTGAATGATCATCGCGACTAAGGACACATAAGGAAGTCGTCAAAGGGTTCAAACCTCGCTCGACACATTCTATCGAAGCATAAAAGGATTTCATATCAACAAAGGCAATATCTGACACCGGTTCCTTTGCATAATCAATCAGCCCCATATTCCCTCCTAAACTACCAACGGCATGAAGTGGCCAACAACCTTTCCTACTATCTTAGGCTGGTCTTCATAAAAGGCAAACTTATCCGGATGGTCTGGATTGATGGACACGAGACGGAAACCTTCCTTCTCCCGATAGACACGCTTGATATAGGTATGACCAAACCAGACAATGGCATAGATACCACCGTCATAATCAAAACCAGTCTCCTTGATAAGTGCCACCTCTCCTGATTGGAACATGGGCTCCATGGAATTTCCCTTTATCCAAGTCGCTACATCATGGTCCATCTCTTTATCAAAATAGACTGTTTCCGTCTCAAACTCATCCTCAAAAGCCTCACCAGGCCCTGCCGACAGCAAAATATTGGTCCGAACCTGATAGGCCACAAACTGTAGAGACTGGTACTGCTCCTCCAACAAACGCTGTGAGTAACGCATCACCTTTCCTTGATGAGCACTAGTCAGCTTATGGTAGACTGACAAGAGCTCAAAATCCGACTCAAAGTAACCTTTAGCCACCAAAAATGTCTCCTCCAAAGTCCGCAGATGCTTGGCATTGGGAACCGTCGTCTCCGATTCCCACTTAGAAATCGTCACCTTCCCAACACCAACCAGCTTCCCTAGATTTTCCTGCGTCATCTCATTGACCAAACGAATCGCCCGCAAACGCTCCCCTGAAAACATCCTTCACCTCATTGAGTTTCTTTATAAAGTAACTATATTATACAAAACAAATGAGCATCTGGCAAGACTGAATAACAAATCTTTCATTGTTAAAAATCCCAAATGAGTCCAGTAATAATTTCTTATGCTCATGGGCACTATCTCTTCTCGAGATATATGGTACATTTAAAAACTAAACCGAAGAATTACTTATTCCTCAAGAAAATGATTTATGGGAACTATATACCAGTTTACACCACCAACAACATATTGTATTTATGAGAATATCAAAAAGGCGATTTCCGTTTTGGAAGTCGCCTTTTCAATTTTAATAGTTGTTCCCTTTTGAAGAGTTGTGCT
>NZ_JAGFUX010000012.1 GCF_017601095.1 Streptococcus suis
TAAGGTTGACCCACGACACGCCACTCTTTCTCAGCTCATATATTTCTAGTTTTTCTTCATAACTTAATTTCATAAGAAAAACACCCCAATCGTTAGATTTTGTGTCTAACTTTTGGGGTGCAGTTCAAAAACCTAGTCTTTTACTTGTTTTTTTTAGCAATGTAGATTTAGGAATTGGGATCATCCAAACTACGGCCATGCAAGCCCTTTTCACGTTGGACTTGACGGAGTTTCTCTGGCGTCACGTCGTTGCCATCCTCATCAACAATCTTGATGCCTTCGACATGGGTACGCACGCTACGGCGGTAACCCTCGATATACTCCTCACGAAGAGCTGCCTGTTCCTGCAACTCCTCCTCTGTCAAACCTCCCGCCTTTTTCTTGCGGGCCAATTCATTGATGCGATCGATTTTTGCTTGTTCCATGCTTGCCTCCTACTTACTATTCAAGAGATTGAAGACGGCCACTGCGGAAGCCTTATCCGCCAAGGCTTTCAAGAGGGCCAAACGGTTGGCTTTGACCGCTGCGTCGTCCGCCATGACCATGGTATTGTCGAAGAAGGCCGCGATGACTGGGCTGAGAGCAAAGAGCTTGTCCAAGTTGCCCGCCATGTCTTCTGTCAACTCCAAGCCTGCCACTGCAGCAGCAAGGGCTTTTTCCTGGTCGTTTTCGAAGAGTGCCTCGTCAATCGCTGTCGCCTCCGCCTTTTCAGCCAAGTTGAAAACACGTGACAAGTTTTCCACGGCTTCCTTGTAGTCAGTCTCTTTTGATTTTTGGAAAATAGCAGAGCTGGCTGCCAGTTGTAGTCTGACCACAAAGGTTGAGCTGGCAAGTACAGCCTCACGGATGTCTTTCGGAATCGCCTTATCCATCATCTTCTCTACACGAGCACGGATAAAGTCCATCACAGCTGGCTGGTTGTCATAGGTCAAGCTGGCAAAGTTCAAGCTGTAGAGCTCCGCAATCAACTGATCCAATGGAATTTCCCAACCAAACGCTTCCAAAATCCGCACGATACCCTGTGTCGCACGACGAAGAGCGTAAGGGTCGTTTGAGCCAGAAGGAATCAAGCCTACAGAGAAGAAGGATAGAAGGGTGTCGAATTTGTCAGCCAGTGCCAAGACCGCGCCGACCTTGCTCTCAGGCAATTCGCCTTCTGCAGAGTTAGGAAGATAGTGCTCACGGATAGCTGCTGCCACCGCAGGTTTTTCCCCTGCAAGCAGGGCATACTTCTCACCCATGATCCCTTGCAATTCGTCAAACTCGCCGACCATACCTGTCAAGAGGTCAAACTTGTAGATGTCCGCTGCACGTGCCACATCTGCCTTTTCATCCGCAGACAAGCCTGCCAAGTCAGCCAGTTTTTCTGCGATAACTTTGGTACGTTCCATGTGCTCGTAAAGGGAGCCGATTTTCTCATGGAAGGTCACGACTTTGAGTCGCTCTACCAAGTCAGCAATCTTGAGTTTTTGGTCCTCACGCCAGAAGAACTCACCATCTTCCAAACGGGCCACCAAGACTTTTTCGTTTCCTTTAATGACATTGTCAAGGTACTGGTCATTACCGTTTCGGACGGAGATGAAGTTTGGCAAGAGTTTGCCAGCCTTATCACGCACCACGAAGTAGCGCTGGTGGTTTTTCATGGAAGTTACCAAGACTTCTTCTGGCACTTCCAAGTATTTGGTGTCAAAAGAACCCATGAAGGCAGTTGGGTACTCGACCAGGTTGAGAACTTCATTGAGCAGATCCTCATCTATCTCAACTGTCACCTTGTGTTTGTCCTCGATAGCCTTGATTTGCTCGATAATCATATTTTGACGCTCTGCGGGGTCTGTAATGACAAACTGTGCACGCAAGTCTGCCTCGTAAGAATCTGCACTTGCAATCTCAGTTTCATTTCCAAGGAAACGATGACCACGGCTGATGCGAGCTGATCTAATGTCCAAGAAATCCATATCCAATGCCTCATCGTCCAAGAGAACGGTCAAGGTGTGGACAGGACGGATGTAGGCGAATTTGTTGGACGCCCAGTTCATGCTGACAGGGAAGGTCATAGCCTTCAAGACCTCTGGAATACCCGCCAAGACTGCCTTAGCTGGCTGGCCTGCTTCGTGTTTGGTCACATAAACATACTCTTCGCCCTTGATCTCGCGGAACTCAATGTCAGCTGTCGTCAAGCCTTTGCCACGGACAAAGCCTTCTGCAGCTTTAGTGAAGTTTCCGTCTGCATCCAAGGCAATCTTCTTAGCAGGACCCTTGAAATCTTCTGTAAGATCAGTCTGCTGGTCTGCCAAACCACGCACACGAATAGCCAAGCGGCGTGGCGTTGAAAAGACATCAATGCTGTCAAAAGCCAAGCGATTGTCTGTCAAAAAAGTCGCCATGCGGTCACGCAACTGGTGCATGGCTGGAGTTACGATGTAGGCAGGAATTTCTTCCAAACCAAGTTCAACAAGTAAATTTTTGGTCATTATTCTGCGTCCTCCTTCAACAATTCTGCTCGTGTTGCTTCATCCAAAAGTGGGAAACCGAGTTTTTTCCGCTCTGCCACAAAGGTCTTGGCAACGACACGAGCTAGGTTACGGATACGGGCAATGTAGCCTGCACGTTCGGTTACAGACACAGCACCGCGGGCATCCAACAGGTTAAAGGTATGGGAACATTTGAGCACATAGTCAAAGGCTGGGTGCACCAAGCCCTCTTCCAAAGCCCGCTCTGCTTCTTTCTCAAACTTAGTGAAGTTTTCAAGGAGCATATCTTGGTCGGATACTTCAAAGGAATATTTTGAATGCTCATACTCTGGCTGGATGAAGATTTCGCCATATTTAACGCCGTCTGCCCACTCAATATCGTAAACGGAGTCAACTTCTTGAATGTAAGAAGCCAGACGCTCCAAACCATAGGTTACTTCGGCTGTGACAGGTCCTGTTGCCAAGCCACCGACCTGTTGGAAGTAGGTAAACTGTGTGATTTCCATACCGTCCAACCAAACTTCCCAGCCCAGACCAGCTGAGCCTGTTGAAGGGTTTTCCCAGTTATCCTCAACGAAACGAATGTCATGCTCCAAAGGATTGATGCCCAAACGCTCCAAAGACTCCAAGTAGAGTTCTTGAATGTTAGAAGGCGACGGTTTCATAACCACTTGGAACTGGTGGTGCTGATAGAGACGGTTTGGGTTTTCCCCGTAACGACCGTCCGCAGGACGACGAGAAGGCTCCACATAAGCCGCATTCCATGGCTCAGGACCAATAGCACGCAAGAAAGTGTATGGGCTCATAGTACCCGCACCTTTTTCCGTATCATAAGCCTGCATGAGCAAACAACCCTGCTCATTCCAAAATTGTTGTAAGGTCAGGATAATTTCCTGGAAAGTAAGTTTCTTTGACATAAGTTACTCCTGTTTCTTTTTAAATTTCTTTTTCTAATAATTCTTCCTGCACAAACCAGTTGAGTAGCGAAATGCTTTGGTCTGACTGCGCCCATTTATAATAGGTTTCAAAAAGTGCTTGGACCGAACCTACTTTCTCTACTAACTGGTCAATGGTGAGAAAACTTCGCCAGTACTCGTAAAAAATACTCGCGTAATCTCCTTCGTAAGTGGATTTTCCAAAAGCATCCAAGGAATGCCAGCCGTGTTTTTCTTGAAAGAGGTCAACCAAGAGCTGATTACAGAACCGCTCTTGAGCAAACTCTTCTTCTGTCAAAAAATACTGTCTGCTGATGTACTCGACCATGCCCTCTTCAAACCAGATGTTTGCATCATAGTCCGCAAAGTCATCCAGAAAAAGGTCTGACCAATGCGCCAGCTCATGACCGATAATTTGCAACAGATGATTTTCCGACAAACCTTTGTAGTGAGCACTCAATGTCTGCAAGTCTGGGCTGTTCTCGTAGCTATCTAGTTGATGCTGGTAAATCTTTTTCCAAACTGCTAAGTCTGATGTCATGACCATGCGGATATCATTAGTGTAGGCTGGTACGGGACTTTGGCCAAGTAATTTTCTTGCGGCTTCTTCATTTGCCCAGATAAGGGCTTGGGGCAAATCACGAACTTGATACTCCTTCCTTATAAAATGGATATAGTCATGCCATTTTGCCTCGTATTTTGAGACAAATTGCTGATAGTTAAACAGCTGTTCTTGGCTATCCACTAGATAAAAATTCTTCATATCCTCTCTTTCATCTCTGGCAAAACAGAAAAAGAACCACATTCTCTTCCCCTGTCAACAGACATAGGGGCGTTGAGAACGCGGTTCCACCCTAATTTATTACTTCATTTGTATGATTCTGATGAAGTCGGACATGGTCACGACTAGGAAAGCGCCAATTATTCCACGACTGGTCTGGCTCCCACTCTCCCAAACTCGCTAGACAGGCATTTGAAATAACCTTCTTTCATGCTTAGTATTGTAGCAGAAAAAACATGGTTTGTCTACTCTTGCCTTACAAAATCAAACTCTCCCAGTCCCCCTTTTTAGCTACCTCGACACGCTCGCGGATGATGGTGGCAGACTGGTCTAGCAAGGTCAATTCTTCCTGAGTCAAGTCTAGGTCCACCGTAGCTTCAATCCCGCTCCGCCCGACTGTCGCTGGGTAGCCCAGATAGGTCCCGTAGGCTGCTAGGTAGTGGGAAACTGGCAAGACTGCTCTGCTATTGGACAAAACCACCTCAATCAAAGTCTTGGCCGCCGCTGCAATGGCAAAGTTGGTGTAACCCTTGCCGAAGAAGACCGTGTGACCGCCCACTCGTGCCTCCTCGGCTAGCTGGTCCAGTTCCTCTTTTGGCACCAAGGCCTGAATAGGTGTTTGACCATTCCGCACCTGGCTCCAAGCGGTGAATTGGGAGTTGCCATGCTCACCCAGATTGTAGCCTGAGATGCTGGTCGGGGCAAGCCCAAACCGCTGACCCACCGCACGCTTCATCCGAGCCGTATCAAGCAAGGTCCCTGTGCCAATCACCCGCTCTTTTGGGAAACCGGTGTAGGTCTGATAGAGCTGGGTGATGACATCAACTGGGTTAGTAATGACGATGAGAATACCTGAAAAATCTGACGCAACCAGCTTTTCTGATACTTCCTTGACCTCTTGACTGGTAAAGGGCAGCTCTGCAAAACGGCTCTTGGCCGCATTGCCCTGTAGGCTGATCTTGCCAAGACTGGACACCACAATGTCCGCATCCACCAGAGCCGCATAATCATTGAGGATGAAGTTAGCAAACTGACCTGTATTGGCCACACGGTCCTGCATATCCAGCACATCCGCTGCTAGCTTTTTCTCGTCCTTGTCAATCACCACATAATCATCAAAAAACTGACCTACGATTAAGTCATGTAAGAGAGTAGCTCCAACATGACCCAAGCCAATAATCCCAATTTTTCTAGCCATATACTTCCTTTACAATTTCTTCTAGTCTGAGTATGGCAGCTACTACTTCATCTGCTGTGATGTCTGAACGGATATTGACATAGCTCTCTGTTGGAACAGTAGCTTTTTCCGCCACTTTTTTCATGGCAGTCAAACAATCTTCTTTTACTTCCAGCTGGTCCCAACGGTAAATATAGCCGTTTTTCTGATAGAAAGGCAAGAGTTTACGGACTTCAGCCTCATCCCCTGTCAGACAGAGCTGGACCAAGATTCCGTAGGCAACTTTTAAGCCATGGGCAATCTGGTGGGTTTCATGCAAGACTGTCAGCCCATTATGAAGGGCATGTGCTCCAGACACATAGTCACTGGTTTGACAACCGACATTGGCAGCTACCGCATAGACTGTATCCACCATGCGTTCAAAGGCTGGCGTGACCTGCTTTCTATCGGCTGCTTCAAGGACTGCCTCCGTATCATGCAAGAGAATGTCCTGACTGACCTGAGCTGTTGCCAAGGCCAATTGTACCATGGCTGGTAATTCTTGCCGCTTCTTACCTCGATGAATGGCTTCCAGCTCATACCATTTGGCCAAAGTATCCGAAATACCACTAATCAGATATTCCTTTGGAGCATCAACCAGCAAATCATAATCTACAAGCGTCATAAAGCCAGACCGCTGGCAATAATCAATGGACTTGAAACTGTGGTCGGGATGATAGGCCACTAGGAGCGGTGTCGAGCAAGCACAGGTCGCAACCAGGGTCGGCACTAGAACGACCTCAACATTAAGTCGATCTGCCACTCCTTTGGTCGTATCCATGACCTTGCCACCACCGATACCGACAATGACATCGGCTCCCAGCTGACCAGCCTGTGCTGCCAAACGGTCCATGTCCTCATGACTAGCCGTACGGTCATAAAAGAGCACTGGCCAGTCCGCCTCCTTGCCAAAATGCTTGACAAAGGCAGTGTAGGCTTTTTGGCCCGTCACAATCACAGGCTGTTGAAAAAGGGCCAGCCGAGCCGACAATTCCTTTAAGGAACCTTGAGAAGCCACATATTGACCCGGCTCACCACGTACTAATTTTTCAAATTCCATAATCGCTAACTCCTTTTTAGATTAGTATAGTAAAAAACAAAGACACGGTCAAACTTCCACTTGTCTTTGTTTCTAACAGTATGTACTAGCGATGATTAATTTTCTTAGTGAGGAAATCACCAACAAACTGAATGACGAAAATCATCACCAAAATAAGAATAGTCGCCACCAAGGTTACATCATCTGCGAAGCGATTGTATCCATAGGAGATCGCTACGTTTCCGAGACCCCCTGAACCGATCGCTCCTGCCATGGCTGTATAACCAACGAGAGAAATCAAGGTCAAGGTCGTCACACGGATGATATCCGGAAGACCTTCTCGCAAGTAAACCCCAATAATATCCGGAATAGTTGCACCAGAAGCCTGTGCCGCCTCAATGACACCACGATCCAGTTCTGATAAGACAACCTGGATTTGGCGGGCATAGAAAGGGAAGACAGATAAGGCCAAGGGAACCAAGGCTGCCTTGGCACCAATACCTGTACCCACGATGGCACGGGTGACAGGGTTCAAGAAGGCCAAAAGGATAATGAAGGGAATGGCACGAAATAGGGATGCAACCTTATCTAAAATCCAAAAGACATACTTGTTTTCCAAAACACCTCTTGGAGCTGTTAGGACCAACAAAAGTCCTGTAATTAAACCCAGTAGTCCACCAAATAAGAATGACCAACCTGTCATGTAGATAGTCGCATTAATGGCTGTCAACCAACCTGTTTGCGTATCCCAACCCATTCTGTATACGTTGGGCATATAGGTTTCAATCCATTCTAACATGATTGTTCTCCTTTCAAAATCGTTACTTCAACATGGGCTTCTGTTACAGCTTCAAGTGCTCGGTGGATATTTCCTGGCTCACCTGACAAAATCAAGACCATTTCACCAACTGGCGTGTGATCCAAAATCTCAATATTTCCATACAGAATATTGGAAGATACCTGATAAAATTTATAGAGGTCGTTGACGATAGCTGTATCTGTGCTGGCACCTGAATACTTGAGTTGTACCAATAGGCTGTTCTCTGGCAAGTTTTGCACAATTCCCTGTTGGTAAATCTTCACCAAGGCCTCATCAATTCCTGTTGCTGTTTTGATGAAATCTTGGGTCAATTCTTCTTTTGGATGCGAGAAGATTTCAAGGACAGAGCCTTCTTCAATCAATCGACCATCCTGCATAACCGCCACACGATTGGCAATATCTTTGACAATCTGCATTTCATGAGTAATCAAGACAATGGTCAATCCAAGTTTTTCATTCAACTCCTGTAAGAGAGCCAAAATTTGCTTAGTTGTACGAGGGTCCAAGGCAGAGGTTGATTCATCTGAAATCAAAATTTTCGGATCATTTGCCAAGGCACGCGCAATAGCTACCCGTTGTTTCTGACCACCTGACAATTGGGCAGGGAAATTTTCAGCTCTATCCGCCAATCCCACCAATTCCAAGAGACGGTTGACTTTTTCTGCTTTCTCTTCCTTGCTCAAACCTGAGTGTTTAAGAGCAAAGGCAACGTTCTCTGCTGCTGTCATTTGCGCCATCAGATTAAAATGCTGGAAAATCATACCGATATCTCGGCGTTTTTCCCGTAATTGAGCAGGGCTCAAGGTTACTTTTCCTTGGTCAAAAATCACATCATCATCGATAGTAATCTTGCCACCTGTAGGCACCTGCAAGAGATTGATGACACGAACCAGGGTTGATTTACCCGCTCCAGAATAGCCAACAATCCCATAAATATCTCCCTGATTGATATGGATGCTGACATCCTTGACAGCTGTAATCTCCCGTTTTTTCTGACGGAAGGTCACATCAATATTGTCTAATTTAATGATTTCCTTACTCATAGCTTGCAATCAACTCCTCTACTAATTCTACATGGGCAATATAGTCTGCAATCTTCACATTTTCATCGCCTGCATGGTCTCGACTGCCTTCGTGGCCCAGTCCAAATCCAGCAATGGGAACACCTAGAGCATGGAAGACCGTATGCATGGGACCTGTTCCGGGTGAGGTCGGCAGTACCGACACCCCTTGGGGATAAAATGACTTAGCCAAATCGATGACCTTTACAATAGCAGGCGCAGACATATCCGAACGGTAGGATTCTTCCCCTAAGGTAAAGGTTACCTCAACTTGGTAAAATCCTCTGTCTGCCAGATAGGTACGAATAGCCCTTAAAACGCCCTCAGGCGTCAAACCTGGAACCAGACGAACCTCCATCTTAGCACTAGCATTGGCAGGAATGATGGTCTTGACTCCCTGCCCCTGATAGCCTGTGGACAAACCTTCAATGGTAATAGATGGTTCAAAATACAAACGTTTCAAAAGTTCTCTGCGTTCCTGACGCAAGAGCGGCAGACTTAAACCATAGATTTCTTTCAAACTATCTGCATTGACCAGGGCGTATTCTTCTACCAAGGCCATTTCACGCTCATTCGGTTCTTGGACCTTATCATAAATTCCTGGAACCTTGATGCGGCCGTCTGGTTCTCGCAGGCTAGAAAGAGCTTGTAACAAGTACCAGGCTGCTGAATCGATTACACCACCAAAGGAAGAATGAATATCCAAATCAGCACTCTTTACAGTGACATCAAAGGTCACGATGCCCTTGTTCCCACCTGAAATCTCCAGCTGGTTTTTCTTGTTGCGAATGCCCTGCTCCCAAACTAGAAGTTCTGCTTGACTGAGCTGTTCCTTGTATTTGTCCAAATATTTATCCAGGTCTACAGAAGCCGACTCTTCAGCCCCCTCCATGATGAAGATAATATTGACTGGCAGACCCCCCTGCTTGGCTAAATATTTTTTGACTGCAGATAGACGGGCCACGATGTGTCCCTTGTCATCATCCACCCCGCGACCGTACATACTGTCTTCAGTCAGGGTCAATTCAAAAGGTTGGCCTTTGAGCCAGATTTGGTCGCTATCGGCTGGAACCGTATCGTAGTGGTTGTAGAAAATAATGGTTTTGGCTTCAGGATTGTCTGCTGCAAATGTCGCTAAGACAAAGGGAGCAGCGAAAGACTTATCAACTAAGACATTGGCTCCTGCCTCTTCAAAGATCTCTTGAAGGTAGTCAGCAACCTCTTCCAGACCAATCTGTTGGGCAAAGATGGATTTTTTACCAATCAAGGCCTTCAGATGCTTCAAATCCTCCTGGACAACGGTATCCTGCCAAAATTTTTCAATTTGTTCTTTCTCTGACAAAAATGCCATGTTGACTTCCCTCTCTAAAAATAGGAATAGAAGCTGAAACACACGTATCAGCTTCCTCTACTCCCTATCTATAAACTATTATTCTGCTGAAACTTCATCCCAGATAGCGAAATCTGTTTGGTTTGAAGCACGTTCAATGATTTCTGCAACTTCATCAGTGTTGTAAGATGCAATCAAGACTTTGATAGCGTCTGCCTTATCAGATGATTCCCATCCGTTTTGCGCTGCAATAACGTTGTACCAAACCTCAGTGTCTGCACCTTTTTGCTCGATGTAAAGGGCTTTAGAAGTATCAAGACCTGCTTCTTGTGCATAGTTGTTGTTGATAACTGCACCGTCAACTGACTCAAGTGAACGAACTGTTTGGCTTGCATCCAATTCTGTAATAGTGATGTTCTTTGGATTTGAAGTGATGTGAGAAAGTGTAGCTAATTCGCCATCTGCAACATCCAACTCGATCAAACCTGCTGACTCAAGCAAGAAGAGGGCACGGCTTTCGTTTGTTGCATCGTTTGGAACGGCAATTTCTGCACCTTCTGGAATATCTTCAATAGAAGCGTACTTGTCTGTGCTGCCTTCAACACCTGAGTAGAAGCGGATTGGGCTGTACAATGTGTAACCAGCCACTTGCAAGTCACCACCGTTTTCAGTGTTCCAGTTGTTCAAGAAGTAAATGTGTTGGAAGGCATTGACATCTACGTCTCCTTCAGCCAAAGCCTTGTTTGGTTGTGAGTAATCTGTGAACTCTGTCAATTCAACTGTAACACCCTCAGCTGCTGCCAACTCAGTAACCTTGTCCCATACTTCTGTTGTATAGGCATTACGTGTCATGATACCAACTTTAAGAGTCGTTGTATCAGCAGAAGACTCAGTCGTTGTTGAAGAGTTTGAGCTACAAGCTGCCAAAAGACCAAGCGTGAGAGCAGCTGTTGCTGCAAGACCAAAAATTTTCTTTAATTTCATGATGTATATCTCCTTAATTTGAACTATCCCTATCTTACCACAGGGAAAGAAATCTGGCTATTAGACTTTTTTTATGCTTAGATATAAGAAAAAACTATAACAAACATATTGATGATTATTAGTTTTGGGCCATTTTTATATAGTTACAGACTGACTAGCCCCAAAGCTCAGTAATTGACCAAGCATTCCAAATGAAAAATGAACAAAAAAGCACCGAACCGGTGCATTTATAATTTTTCAACTAAGTAACGGAAGAGTTGGCGTGAGCGTTCGCATTCTTGCCATAGAAATTCTGGGTGCCATTGAATCCCAAGCAGCGAAGTACCTTTTCGATTTTCAAAAGCTTCAATCGTTCCATCTCTTGGATCATGGGCAGTTGCTACCAATTCTGGTGCCAATTCCTTGATACTTTGACGATGGAAAGAGTTGATTTGGCTACCTTGGTCAAACAACTGGCTAACACGACTATGGGGTTTGACACGAAGACTATGCGAAGTTCCTGCATATCCATCCTGCCAATGGTCCTCAATTGCCTGATGGAGACTCCCACCAAGTGCAACATTTAAAAGTTGCATTCCTCGGCACACCGCAAAAATTGGTTTATTCTGTTTCAATGCCTCTCGAATCAGGGCCAATTCAAATTCATCACGCGCTAGCAGATAATCGTCACTCTCAATTAACTTCTCTTCTCCATAAAAACGTGGATCCACATGCTGACCACCTGACAGGATCAACTTATCAATCATATCCACATAATCTTTGGCTTGGGAAACTTCTCCCATTGGGATAACAATTGGCAAGCCTCCGGCATCACTAACGCCTTGGGCTAATTCGCTTGCAACAGCAACATAGGTTATGCCTGTCTGACCAGGAAATTGCTTTTCATTTCCAGTAATTCCCACAAGAACTTTTGCCATACAGGCACCACCTTTCGACTTACTTGAACAACATTCTACCATGTCCCTCCACTCTTGTAAAATAGAGATCTTTTATCAGGACATTAAGAATTTTTATCAGCATTTTCACCTGGTTTAAGACCCAATACAAAATGCCCCGGTCTCCACTCTTCCAACCGCCCCTCTATTTGAAATTCCTGTCTCGACTGGCCAAGGCTAGTCAATTGCTTACGAGCTTGAGAAGGATCCAAACTCAGATTGGCAGAAAGTAGGTAGCGGGTATAGGGATGTCCAGGAGTTTCAAAAACAGACTTAGAAGGCCCTATTTCTACGATTTTACCACGGTACATTACTGCGATTCGGTCCGCAAATTTCCTAACTAGGTTTAAATCATGGGAAATAAAAAGATAACTCAACCCCAACTCCACTTGCAGGTCCGTCAAAAGTTGGATAATCCGTGCTTGGGTTGACACATCAAGTGCTGACGTCGGCTCATCACAGACAACAAAACTCGGTCGACTGACAATAGCTCTAGCAATCCCAATCCGCTGACGTTGACCTCCACTAAAGGCAGCTGGTTTCTTCCCTTGGTCCGCTACTACAATTCCCACTCTTTCCAAGATTTTACTTGCAATACCGTCCGCTTCCTTATGATCCAAATGGTCCAAGGGTTCCCGAACCAACTCCAAAGCTGTCATATAGGGATTCAGCGAGGAATAGGGGTCTTGAAATACTACCTGCATTCCCTGTGATCCCGATTTATCTTTTTCTAAATGGACCTTCAATTGTCCCTGACTCGGTTTTTCCAAACCTAAAATCAGCTTGGCCAGGGTTGATTTGCCACTCCCTGACTCACCAACTAAACCTAGGGTCTCCCCTTTGACAATCTTTAAGGAAACCTGATCGACAGCTTTTGTCAGAGTCTTTTTACCAAAAAGCGTCTTACTAGTATATTCTTTTTCAATGTTTTCTAATTGGATTAGGACCTCACTCACTGCTTTCAACCTCCCTTACATAATGCCCTGGCTCTATTTCGACCAGTTTTCCCATCCGCTCTTGTACAGAAATATAATAATCCCCATCTTCTAGTTGCGCTGCCTTAAGCAAGGATTGAGTATAGTTGTGGGCTGGACTATTAAAGACCTGATCAACCTTTCCACTTTCCAGGCACTGACCCGATCGCATGACCATCACCTGGTCACTGATTCCAGCAATCACACCAAAGTCATGACTGACCACTACTACTGTCAATCCTAACTCCTCCTGCAATTCTTTTATAAGGGACAGGATTTGAGCCTGAACCGTCACATCAAGGGCTGTTGTCGGCTCATCAGCAATGATAACATCAGGCTTAGCCAATAAGGCCATGGCAATCAAAATTCGCTGCCGCATACCACCTGAAAACTCAAAGGGATATTGCCTCAAGCGTTTCTCTCCCTCACTGATTCCAACACGGTCTAAAAGAGCCAGCATCTCTTGTTTTCTTTCTGTTGCTGATAATTCTGGCTGAAAACGAACTAGAATTTCTTCCAAATGATAGCCAATCTTTCGCAAAGGATTCAGTGATGTCATGGGATCTTGAAAAATCATCGCAATCGGCAAGTTTTTTCCATTCTCAATAGTTTTCCCCTGAAAGAGAAATCGGTCGAAAGACACTGACAAACCTTTGCCTATCAAGCCCATAACCGCCTTCATGCTAAGACTTTTACCAGAGCCAGATTCTCCGATAATGCCTAGAACTTGACCTTTGGGAATGGCTAAATCAAGCCCCTTGACCAAAGGGTCTTGCGGTCGTCTAGACTGATGAATGGTCAGGTTCTGAATATGAATAATATCTGTCATACCGAGTCCTCCTCCAAAACATGTCTAAAATAGTCCCCCAGCGTATTGAAGGAATATATGGTTAATGCAATACACAGTCCAGGCAGGAGCGCCATGTGAGGGGCACTTTGCAAGGTGGACTGAGCATTTTGTAAAAGAGAACCCCAAGAAGCTAAGGGTTGCTGGATTCCCAAGCCCAAAAAACTCAGGGCTGATTCCGTCATAATTGCCGAAGAAATACTAGTGGTTGCCGCAACAATCATTGTTGGTAAAATCCGGGGCAAAATGTGCCGCCAAATGATGCGAATAGAGCTAACCTGAATAAAGGTAGCATAGACGACATAGTCCTGTACCTTGGCGGACAAGGTTTCGGCCCGCAACAAACGAGCAATGCTCATCCAAGAAAAACCACCAATTACAATGATAATAGTCGAAAGCCCAGGTTTTAGAAACACACTTACAACAATAACCAAGACTAGCCATGGAATTGAAGAAAGTACATCAACCACGCGCATGAGTACACTGTCTAGTAACCCACCAAAGTAACCAGAAACAATACCGACCAAACTCCCGATTGACACAGTCACCACCATGGCAACCAAACCAACCAGAAGTGAAATTCTCCCCCCATACAGAACCCGGATCAAATAATCCCTCCCCAGTTGATCCGTTCCAAAGATATGGTTGAGACTAGGTCCCTGGTTCATCTGACTGACATCTGTCTGGTTGGGATCAATGGGTATCAATGGTGCAAAAACCGACAACAGAAGTATTACCAGTAAAAAGACAAGTGCAAAGAGATAGGCAGGATTGGCAACCAACTGCTTAAACCACTTATTCATGCTAGTTCCCTCCCTTCCAGATCCGCGGGTCAATCAAGGCATATAATACATCTGATAGCAGATTTCCTACAATCACTAGACTGGATGACAAGAGCATAACCGCCATGATAACTGGATAGTCCAAACTCCTCGTCGCTGAAGTCAGATATGGTCCCACACCCGGCCATGCAAAAATAGTCTCTGTAATCAAAGCGCCCGTCACCAACATAGGGAGAGCCATCCCGATCTGTGTCACAATCGGAATTAAGATATTCCGAAAAATATGCCTACGAAAAATGGAAAACCGGCTAGCTTGAAAAGCTTCCTGCACCGTCACATAGTCCTTGCCACTTTCGATTATGGCGGCCGATCGAATATAGCGAATCAATTCTGGCATAAATGCCATCACCAAGGTGAGATAGGGAAGGATAAAGTGAGACAGAAAATCCACAACATCTCCCTCCTTACCTAAACTATGCATCCCAATAAACGGAAACCATTTTAACTGATAGCCAAACAGATAAATCAACAACATGGCAAACCAAAAGGTTGGGACTGCAATCCCCAATGAAGCAAAAATTTCTATCAACCTATCTACCCATTTTCCAGCCTGGGAAGCTGCGAGTAGACCAAGAAAGACTGCTAAGACTAGTGCCGTCACATAGGCAGGCAAAACCAGGGAAATCGTATTAGGAATTTTCTCTGCCAAATCCGCCGCAATACTATGCTGGGTGAGCAGCGAATACCCAAACTGACCCGAAAGGAGATTGCCCAACCAGGTTGAATACTGAACTAAAAACGGCTGATCCAAACCATGCTTGGCCTTGAGTAAATCAACTTGCTCCTGGGTCATGTTAGGTGTCGTTAAAGAATCAATAACGTCATATGGTGCCAATTGAATCAAACTAAAGACAATAAAAGAAATCAATAAGAGGAGAGGCAAAGCCTGTCCTATTCGTTTTATGATATAGCGATACATATACTCTCCAAAAACTGTGAAAGAGGCTGGATTCTTCCATACCTCTTTCGATACCACTGCAAGGCAAATTCGCCTTTTACTACAAAGCTGCCTTAATCAATCGTCAACTTAGATGGGTCTTCAAACGTATAAATCGGAACCAAACCAGCCTCTTCTACTCCCTGTACTCGGTTGTTGACCGCAAGGACTTTTTTATTATCAACTATTGGGTAAATCGCTGCCTGCTCTGCTAAACTAGCCTGTAAATTGTCATAAATTACATCTCGTTTTTCCTGATCTAGTTCAACCGCACCCTGAGCAAATAGGTCATCAATTTCTGAGGACTGGAGTTTAAAGTAGTTGGATGCCCCACCTGATTTAAACAAGCGAGCATATTGGTCAGGGTCATTGCCCATGATATAGCCCCCCAAGAAAAGGTCATAAGTTGTCGAACCTTCCTTCTTCAACTCCGTAAAGATAGCAGTTGAATCACCACCTGCTAGTTCCACCGTTACACCAATGGCAGACAATTGTTGTTGAATCAAAGTCGCTTGCAAAGTTTGAGCAGGATCTGATGAACTGTAAGCCAGATTGACTGTCAAATTGCTCACACCCGCATCTGACAATAGTTTTTTAGCTTTTTCTATATCTTGACTGTAGGTTTCCACATCCTCTGTTACATATGGATTGGCAACTGGTAGGAATGAATACGGTGTTTCATAGTATTGTTCATCCAAATAAGCAGCCTGGTTCATCTCATCCTTGTTCAAGGCATAGAGCAAGGCCTGACGAACAGAAACATTATTTAATTCTTCTGTAGAAGTATTTAATCCTAAATACCCAATACGGTTCTCTGTATAAGCATAGGTGGTAATGGATTGACTGTCAAAATCTTGAATGTCCGAAGGCAAAACAAAGGCTGCATCAACTTCTCCCGTTTGAAGGGCAACCTTGGTCGTATCTGCACTAGTAATGATGCGTAAGACAAGATTTTCAATATCAGCCACCCCCTTATAGTAGTGTTCATTGGCTGCTAACTGTATATATTCTCCATGCTTGTACTCAACCAGCTTATAAGGACCAGTCCCAACCGGGCTTGCCTCAAGCTGACTCGCAGAAAAATCAGGCTCATTTTGATAGATGTGCTCTGGAATGATGTAGGTTTCTGTCACAATATTATCCAAAGCAGGGGCTGAAACCGCAGGAAGAACAAATTTAACAGTGTAATCGTCTAGTTTTTCAAGGGTCACAGGTTTGCCATTTATCCACAAACCATCCGCATTCCCGTTTTCCTCCTTCACCTTTTGAGCGTAAGTAAACAGCACATCATCTGCGGTGAATGCTTCCCCATCCGACCACTTGACATCCTGTCGAAGTTGGACTGTAATGCTGAGACCATCTTCTGCAATCTCGTAGCTCTCTGCCAATTCATTGACATAAGTCCCATCTGCCTCCACTCGAATCAGTGGCGAATAAATCAAATTTGTCAAGGTCAAGCCCCAGCGGTCACTGGTATTGATTGGATTGGTTGAACTCGGATCCCCACTAATCGCATAAGTAAATGTCTCTTCCGAATCCGCTGCACTAGAACTGCTAGTAGTCTCGCTTGTCCCAGAACTAGCACATGCAGCTAATAATAGTGTCGAAGCAAGGGTCAACAAATGAACGAATGTCTTCTTTTTCATAAATTCCTCCTAAATGTAAGCTGAGGCTATTGTAATAGGATTTTTTACATGGAACCAATATATAAAGTTTATGACCTCTTAAAAATTTTTTATAAGAACCTGACTCGATTCCAATCTTTTAACCTCAAAATATGACTCAAAAATCCGACAATAAAATAGTAGAAAAACTCAAATATCCAACTGTTCTTTGGGTAAAGCTATAGCTAAGAACACATTGACTCGCTATATCAGAAGAATTGATATAGTTTCTGGCTATATACTTACTTATTTATTTTCAATTATACAGACCTGAATGTTTTTGTTAGGATAAAGGGGTAGAATATTTTGGAGGATTGAACATGACAACAACTATTATTGGATTTCCCCGTATTGGCGAATACCGTGAGTTAAAATTTATCACTGAAAAATACTTTAGAAATGAAATTCCACAGGAAGAACTTTTGACGGCAGCTAAAGACCTGCGTGCCAAGCACTGGACTATTGTTAAAGAAGCAGGCATTACTGAAATCCCAAGCAACGACTTCTCTCACTACGACAATGTTTTGGATGCAGCTGTTCTCTTCAACATCGTACCTAAAGCAGTTCAGGACCTTGATTTGACCGACCTTGAAAAATACTTTGCTTTGGCGCGTGGCTACCAAGGAGACAAAGGTGACGTTCGTGCTAGACCCATGAAAAAATGGTTCAACACCAACTACCACTATATCGTTCCAGCTATTGAAAAAGACACAGAAATCAAACTAGCTGGTCATAAGATTTTCGATGAATTCCAAGAAGCAAAAGACTTGGGTATCACTACTCGTCCAGTTTTGATTGGTCCCTTCACTCTCTTGCAATTGACAGATTTTGAAGATGGTGTGAAAACTGAAGAAGTAGCAGATAGCTTGGTTGCTGCCTACGGACAAGTATTTGCAAAATTGGCAGAGCTTGGTGCGGAAAAAATCCAGTTGGACGAACCTAGCTTGGTCAAGGATTTGACTGCAGAAGAAAAAGCTCTTTTCCTAAACATCTACCAAACACTCTTGGCAGACAAGAAAGGCCTGCAAGTCCTTATCCAAACCTACTTCGGCGATGTGCGAGATATTTATACTGAATTGACAAACCTACCAGTTGATGCTATCGGTCTTGACTTTGTAGAAGGCAAGAAAACAGCTGCACTTGTAGCAACAGGCTTCCCGGCTGATAAAACGCTCTACGCTGGTATCGTTAATGGTAAAAACATCTGGCGCAACAACTATGAAAAGAGCCTGGCTGTCTTGGACGCTATCCCAGCTGAAAATATCGTTCTAACAACTTCTTGCTCTCTACTTCATGTACCATTTACAACTGCTAATGAAGAATTTGAACCAGCAATTCTCAACCACTTTGCCTTTGCTGTTGAAAAATTGAGCGAGCTGCGTGACTTAGATGCTATTCGTAATGGTCAAGGCGAAGTTGCTCTTACAGCCAACAAGGAACTCTTTGCCCTTGAGCGTGTTGGTCGTGATGCAGCCCTTGCCAACCGCTTGGCAGGATTGACAGATGCAGACTACACTCGCCTACCTATCTTCGCAGAGCGTGAAGCTATTCAACGTGAAAAATTGGACCTTCCACTACTTCCAACCACTACTATTGGGTCTTTCCCTCAAACCAAGGATGTCCGTAGCACCCGTTTAGCCTTCCGCCGTGGCGAAATTACTGAAGCCGAGTACGATGCCTTTGTTGAAGCTCGTACGGATGAGTGGATCAAGTGGCAGGAAGAAGTTGACTTCGATGTACTGGTTCACGGTGAATTTGAACGCAACGACATGGTTGAATACTTCGGTGAAAACCTATCTGGCTACCTCTTCAGCAAAAACGGTTGGGTCCAATCTTATGGTCTTCGTGGAGTAAAACCACCAATCATCTGGGGCGATGTGACTCGTTTGAACCCTATTACTGTCAAATGGTCAAGCTATGCTCAAAGTCGTACCAACAAACCAGTCAAAGGTATGTTGACTGGTCCTGTAACCATCCTCAACTGGTCTTTCCCACGTGAAGATATCTCTATCAAAGAATCAACCCTTCAAATCGCCCTTGCTATCAAGGAAGAAGTTCTCGACCTTGAAGCTGCTGGAATCAAGATTATTCAAATCGACGAAGCTGCTCTTCGTGAAAAACTACCACTCCGCCGTAGCGACTGGTACAGCGAGTATCTTGACTGGGCAATTCCAGCCTTCCGTTTGGTTCACTCAACTGTTGCGCCAGACACACAGATTCATACCCACATGTGCTATAGCGAATTTACAGACATCATTCCTGCCATCGACAACATGGATGCGGACGTTATCTCCTTCGAAGCTAGCCGTTCAAATCTAATTATCCTCGATGAACTCAAGGCTCAGAATTTCCAAACCCAGGTAGGACCTGGTGTCTATGACATCCACTCTCCACGTGTCCCTGCAGTTGAGGAGATTGCACAAACTATTCAGGCCATCCTTGCAAAAGTACCAAAAGAAAAAGTCTGGATTAACCCAGACTGCGGTTTAAAAACTCGTGGTGAATCAGAAACCAAAGCTAGCCTTATCCACTTGACCCAAGCGGCCAAGGCAGCCAGAAAGGAACTCTAATCTATGACAGGTCAAGCCCCAAGTCTCTCTTTTGAAATTTTTCCTCCAAAACCAGAAGTAGGCAATGAAAAGATTCTCCAAGCACTTAGAGAAATGCAAGGCTTGGCCCCTCATTTTATCAGCGTCACTTGTAGCAATAATAACGTAAACGTCGAAGAAACAACCGTTCGCCTATCGGACTTTGTTCGCAATGACTTACACGTACCAACCATTGCCCATCTACCAGCAGCTTATCTGACAAAAGAAAAAGTTAGCTCTGTTCTTCAGTCCTTGGACCGCATTGGTGTACAAAGGATTTTGGCACTGCGTGGTGACATAATCCAAGGTCTCCCCCCTAAGGAAGATTTTCGGTATGCGACTGATTTGATTTCCTTCATTAAGGAAGAAGCTCCGCATTTTGACATTATCGGAGCCTGCTACCCTGAAGGCCATCCAGAGTCAGGAAATGCCGTTTCGGATATTAAAAATTTGAAAAAGAAGGTGGATGCTGGCTGTTCTAGTCTTGTAACCCAACTCTTTTTCGACAACGAAGTCTTCTATGATTTTCAAGAGAAATGCTATCTAGCTGATATCGAAGTGCCGATTATCGCAGGCATCATGCCTATCATCAACAGGAATCAGGCACTTCGACTCTTGAAAACCTGTGAGAATATCCGTCTCCCACGCAAGTTCAAAGCCATTCTGGAAAAATACGAACACCAACCCGAATCCTTGCGTGCAGCAGGTCTTGCCTATGCCGTTGACCAAATTGTCGATTTGGTCACGAATGATGTCGCTGGTGTCCACCTCTATACCATGAACAAGGCAGAGACCGCTAGACATATCCATCAAGCAACCCACTCACTCTTTAGACACTTTAGTTAAGCCATCACCGCCACTCGCGGTGATTTTTTTGCCTGCTTAAGTTTGAATACTTACGCTTTGAGGAAAAAGAATCGGTTCTATTTCCAATCCACCCCTCACTCTTATTTTTCGGTTCAGGCTGAAACAGTTCACTAAACAAGCCTCGCTTTTAAATTATTTGCTCGGGTTAAAACAGTCACTCCCCTGACTGTTTTAATCCACTCCCCCGGACAGTTGAATATGAAGAAAACTGCCTGCCGTCAGTTCCAATCCCCAACCTTTTAATAAAAATGACTGTCCCCCGGACTTTTGAGTACAAAGAAAACTGCCTGCCGGCAGTTCCAATCTCCAACCTTTTAATAAAAATGACTGTCCCCCGGACTTTTGAGTACAAAGAAAACTGCCTGCCGGCAGTTCCAATCTCCAACCTTTTAATAAAAATGACTGTCCCCCGGACAGTCATTTTTATTAAAAGCCATCTACATTCGTGTAGATTTTTTGGACGTCTTCGTCGTCTTCAAGGACATCATAAAGTTTTTCAAATGTCGCGAGGTCATCGCCTTCAAGTGACACTTCTGATTGTGGGATCATTTCAAGTTCAGTGACGTTGAACTCTTGGATTCCTGATTCTTTAAGTGCCACGATTGCCTTGTGCAAATCAGTTGGGGCTGTATAGACAGTGATTGTGCCTTCTTCTGCTTCTACGTCATCCACTTCGACATCTGCTTCAAGGAGCAATTCGAAGATGGCATCTGCATCATCACCAGCAAAGACAACCACACCTTTTTTATCAAACATAAATGATACAGAACCAGATGCACCCATGTTACCACCGTTTTTACCAAAAGCAGAGCGAACATTGGCTGCCGTACGATTTACATTTGATGTCAAGGTATCAACAATAATCATAGAACCATTTGGTCCAAAGCCTTCGTAACGACCTTCTACGAAAGTTTCGTCTGTGTTTCCTTTTGCCTTGTCAATGGCCTTATCAATGATGTGTTTTGGAACCTGCGCTTGCTTGGCACGGTCAATAACAAATTTCAGCGCTGAGTTTGTTTCTGGATCTGGGTCACCCTTTTTCGCTGCTACATAGATTTCAACACCAAATTTGGCGTAAACTTTTGAGTTAGCACCGTCTTTTGCGGTTTTCTTGGCTACAATATTGGCCCATTTACGTCCCATGGGGAACCTCCTACATTTTATAAAATCGCTTTATTATACCATAAATGGCAAGGATTGAGAAGATTTTTAAAATCTTCTTCACTATACAGTTGACATGTATAGTTTCCCAATATATAATATATAGTAGAACTGTACATTTGAACTACATAGGAGAAGCCAAATGAAAAGGAACAAGCACCTCCCCTTAACGGAGACAACCTACTATATTCTATTAGCTCTCTTGGAACCTGCCCATGGCTACCATATCATGCAAAAAGTAGAGGATATGAGTGATGGTGATGTGAAAATCGCTGCAGGAACCATGTATGGAGCGATTGAGAATCTTTTGAAACTAAAATGGATTTGTTCCGTTCCAAGTTCCGATAAAAGAAGAAAAGTCTATCAAGTAACAGCAACGGGCCAAGAGATTATTAAACTGGAAACACAGCGTATTCAAAAACTACATCATATTGCCAAAGAATTAGGTTTTTAAGGAGGAAGCCATGATAAGACACAAATTATTCACCAGTTTACAAGAGGAAGAACATTGGATTAATTCGATTCAATCCGAAGGTTATCAGCTTGTCAAAGTAATTCCGTGGACAGCAGCCTATCATTTTGAAAAATGTAGTCGCCCCCCTCATCCCGTACGCCTTGATTTTCATGAACATATTGCAAAAGGAGAATATTCAAATTACCTCTCTCTATTTGAAGACTGTGGTTGGCAACCTATACAAGGTAGTCGTAGATGTGGCATCCATTATTTTCAACAAACAATCGAAGCTTCAAGCACAGAAATTTTTTCTGATACAGAATCGAAAAAATCATTCTATTCACGCTACCAAAATTATGCCTACTCCTATTTCGGATTATTTCTGACTTTATTTTTTATCCATTACCAAGTTGGACTCCAAAATGGATACACACTTTGGAATCCTAAATCCTGGTACCTAACTCCAGGGCTATGGGAACGAACTGGTACCAGTTTTTGGTTTGGTTTTCTCTTTGAAACCCCATTCGCATTGTTTAGAAGTGGCATTATTCCCTTATTTTTCCTTGCTTGGTCTATTTATTTCCTCCATATCGCTGAAAAAGGTAAAAAAGAAGCGAAGAAATTAGAAAAATACTGATGGCATACTATCCAAAAGAAAAAGATTGAAAGAGTTGACTGCAATCATCTTTTCAATCTTTTTTTACTTTTTACAACTCAACTGTCGCAACTTGACTATCTTTACTTACTTCCCCAAGATTTCCAAGGCTGACAGATTTGATTTCAGCTGTGTTTGTGAAGGCAACGACGATGGTTGTTTCACGTCCTGCTGAGTGAATGGCTTCCAAATCTGCGACAAGGAGCAAGTCTCCTGCTTCAACGCGTTGGCCATCTGTTACCTTAGCTGAGAAAGGAGCACCGTTTAACGCAACTGTATCTAGGCCGACGTGCACCAAGACTTCTACACCCTTGTCAGACAAAATCCCGACAGCGTGTTTGGTTGGGAAGACACTGGTTACGATACCTGAAACTGGTGCGTAAACATTGCCAGAGCTAGGCTCAACTGCATAACCGTCGCCCATCATTTTTTGTGAGAAGACCGGATCTTTCACTTCTGTGATGGCAATGGCTTGCCCTTCAGCAACAGCGTAAACTGCCTCGGTCACACCTTTGAACTTAGTCTCAGTAGCAACTTCTTCTGTCGCAACAATTTCCGTACGAGGGATGGCTACGCCAGATTCCAGTAAGTCTTGAATGTCAGATTTGAGAACATCAGCTTTGGGACCATAGACTGCTTGAACACCAGAGTCTTTGATAATCAAGCCCATAGCACCAGCCTGTTTCCAAGCATTTTCATCTCCAACCTGTGCCACATCTTTGACACTAACGCGTAGACGAGTCATGCAAGCATCCACATCTGCGATATTATCACGACCACCAAGCAAGTTGATGATTTGAACCACTTGTGAATTGGCATCCGCAGTATCTACGTTTGAGTTCGAAACCACATCTGTTGTTTCTGTATCATAGTTGCCATTACGACCAGCTGTTGCCAGGTTGAATTTTTGAATCATGAAGTTGGCAATGAAGTACATAGCAACCGCAAAGAGGGCTGTTACCCAGATAAAGTTGACAACGTCCATGCCGATACCAGCTTTAATCGCCATCGGTGTACGTGTAAGGAATTCGATATTACCAAATGAGTGCATACGCAAGTTGACAATATCTGCCATAGCAAAAGCAGCACCCTGTACTAAAGCATAGACAACATAAAGTGGCATTGCCGCAAACATGAACATAAACTCAATTGGTTCTGTTACACCTGTCAAGAAGACAGCAAGTGCAGAAGATAGGAACATCCCTTTGTATTTTTTCTTCTTATCTGGATCAACATTGCGATACATGGCATAGGACAAGCCCATAAGAATACCAGAGGAACCAATCATTTGTCCAACTTTGAAGCGAGCTGGAGTTACATTCGCTAAAAGATCATTGTACTGGGTCATGTCCCCAGCATCCTTGAGGTTGATCAAGTCAGTAATCCAAGCCAACCAAAGCGGATCTTGACCAAATACCTGGGTACCAGCTTGAGCACCTGTCAAGATGTCATAGGTCCCACCAAGTGACGTATAGTTCATTGGAATGGTCAACATGTGGTGAAGGCCGAATGGAAGAAGCAAGCGTTCCAAGGTACCATAAACAAATGGTGCCAAGATTGGAGCTGTTTCTTGCGAAGTCGCAATCCATTTACCAAAACTGTTAATACCAGTTTGTACAAGAGGCCAGAAGATCGCCAAACCTAAGGCAACAAGTACAGAGCGATAGATAACCACAAATGGTACGAAGCGTTTGCCGTTAAAGAAAGTCAAAACATCTGGTAATTTGCGGTAGTTGTAGTATTTGTTATAGGTTGTTGCCCCTACAAAACCAGCGATGATACCAACGAAGACACCCATGTTAAGGGCAGGTTGGCCCAAGATATTGACGAAGTAACCTGAAACTGGGATTTGTGTCCCAAAGACTGTGCTGACTGTCGCTTCTGCATCTGACAACATAGCTGTACTTACGCCAAAGAAGTGACCAGTAATCAAGTTAATGAGAATGAAGGCAAGACCTGCTGAGAAGGCACCACCAGCTTTTTCCTTAGCCCAGCTACCACCTATTGCCAAAGCAAAGAGCAAGTGAAGGTTACCGATAATCCCCCAACCAATCTGGGCAATGATATTTCCGATACGGGCCAAGAGTTCGGAGTCCTGACTAATCAGCGGGATTGAGTTCCCGATGCTGACCATCAGACCCGCCGCAGGCATGACTGCGATAACGACCATCAAACATTTTCCGAATTTTTGCCAAAATTCAAAACTAAAAAATTTTTTCATGTGTATCTCCTAAATTTTTTCTTGGTCAGTTGACCTTTAAATACTAATGTTAACTTCCACACCAAAGTGGTCTGAAATAATGGGAAGATTATCCCCATTGAAAATCACACGACTGGATTGAACCAGTCTTTTCTGATTTAAGAACACATAGTCCAGACGTTTTTCCTGACTATGACCTGCCCACCCATCAATGGCTTTTTCAACGGTGATTCCACTATCCCTTTCCTCGGCCAAATCATAACTATCATATAAGCCTAAATCCTTGATAGCTTGATAGGCTTGTGGATTTGACAGGGCATCCGTATTGAAATCTCCCATTAGAATTTTCAAGCGCCCCGAACTTGTCCGTTCCACAATTGAGCGAATATTCTCCAACTGATTTTCTTCTTCACTGTCAGGAAGATTGATATGGCAGGAATACAAGTCAATCAACTCATTCCCATATGCCACCGTCAAGCCAATAATCTTACGAGAAAGGATTGATGTCAGTTCTTGGTTCTGACTGCAGTAGAAGGCATCCACTTCGTAGACCGGTAATTTTGTTAGAAAGGCAATCCCTTCATCATACTTATCATAGCCGATATGAGAATTGGACCAGAAATAAGAATAGTCTGTCACTCCAAGCTCTTTCAGCTTTTCAAGCAAAACCAAACCATAATTGTCTTGGCGTAAGTCTTTGGTCACCAAGGGACTTGTCATCAGTTGATTGACTTCCTGGAGAGCGATTACATCATATTGCTTTTGTGCAATGGTCTGAGCCAGAATATCCATTTTCTCATGCTGGTCATCTTCTAGCCAGGCATGAACATTGACTGTTAGTAACTTCATGTCGCTCCTTTCTATTTACTTCGTAAAACCTTTTCAACTTGTAACCTTATTATAACGTAAACGTTTTCAAGTGTCAATGGTTTTACGGAACAATTTTAATAGTTTTCCGTAAAAGTTACTTGAACTTAGAATACTGACCTTTGGTAATTTTTATGATATACTAACGGTAAATAGCAAGCTAGGAAGTTACCCCAAATGAGTAAATACAAAAAAGTCTATGCTGACATCAAGGAAAAAATTGAACAAAATATCTGGCAGGCCAATCAAGAGATGCCTACAGAAAATGAACTGATGGAGATTTACTCCTATTCCAAGGACACCATCCGCAAGGCCCTATCTCTCTTGGAGATGGATGGCTATATCCAAAAACGTCAAGGCAGAAATTCCATTATTTTGTACCATAACCTTGTTCGAAAACCATTTGTGTCCGAATTGAAGACCGTTAGCGAACTCAACCGCTCTGCCCACCATCAAGTCCAGACCCAACTAACCAATCTCTATATCGTCCAAGGTCAACCAGAAGTCATGAAGGAATTGGAAGTGGATGAAAAAACGGATCTCTACCGTGTCAGCCGCGTTCGGACCATTGACGGTGAGCGATTAGAGCATGAGATTTCCTACTTTGACCGCAGGATCGTTCCCTATCTCAGCAAGGAAATCGCTGAAAGCTCCATTTATCAATATTTGGAAAACGACCTTGGCTTAGAAATTTCCCATTCCCGCCGAGAAATTTCCTTCCGCTTTGCGACGGAGGAAGAAAAGTCCTTGCTTGATCTAGCTAACTACGACATGGTAGTTTCCGTCACTAGCACCACCTATCTGGCAGACGGTCGTCCTTTCCAGTACGGCACCATTACCTACCGACCAGACAAGGTCACCTTTGTATCTATGGCCAAACGGTAAAATTAAACATACAAAAAAAAGAATGTTTCTACTCGGAAACATTCTTTTGTTTTGGATTAGTTACTGTGCCAGATGTCTTCGTTGTACTGCTCGATTGTACGGTCAGATGAGAAGAATCCTGCTTTAGCAATATTGTGAACAACTTTCTTGTTCCATGAATCTTGATCTTCGTAGTCTGCAAAGACTTGCTCTTTAACTTCGATGTACTCTGCTAAGTCAATCAAGGTCATGAACCAGTCTTTCGAGATCAATTCATGGTGCAGGCGACCAAGACGCTCATCATTTCCAAGTGCACGGATTTTGTCGCTGACGATAAAGTCAACCGCACGTTTGATATTAGCATCACCATTGTAGTAATCCGCAGATACGTAACCAGCCTTGTCGTACAAGTCGATAATGGTATCTGAATCCTTACCAAATGTGTAGATGTTATCCATGCCTGCTAATTCTGCAATCTCAACGTTAGCACCGTCCATAGTACCAAGTGTCAAAGCACCGTTCAACATAAATTTCATGTTACCAGTACCTGACGCTTCTTTAGAAGCCAATGAGATTTGCTCAGAGATGTCTGTCGCAGGGATCAGTTTTTCAGCAACGGTTACGTTGTAGTTTTCTACCAAGTGAACGTTGAGGTACTTGCTCACTTCTGGGTCATTGTTAATCAACTCAGACAAGCAAAGAATCAAATGAATGATGTCTTGAGCGATAATATAAGCTGGAGCTGCCTTACCACCGAAGATAACAGTGATTTTACGTTTTGGAAGGTTACCATTCTTGATTTCAAGATATTTATGGATGACATACAAGGCGTTCATTTGTTGGCGTTTGTACTCGTGGAAACGTTTGATCTGTGTATCGATAATAGAGTTTTCGTCCAACTCAATGCCCTTGTTGTCTTTGAGGTAACGTTTAAGAGCCAACTTGTTGTTGTGTTTGATTTCAGCCAATTTAGCATGAACTTCCTTGTCATCAGCAAATGCTAGCAATTTTTCAAGCTTAGTCGCATCTGTCAAATAGTCATCACCAATCAATTCCTTGATGTAGTCTGCAAGATCTTGGTTAGCAAATTCCAACCAACGACGGAAGGTGATACCGTTTGTCTTATTGTTGAATTTTTCTGGGTAAAGCTCGTAGAAGCCTTTCAACTCAGAGTTTTTCAAGATTTCTGTGTGGAGAGCCGCAACCCCGTTGACAGAGTTTGAGAAGTGGATATCCATGTGAGCCATGTGCACACGACCAGACTCGTCGATGATGTGAAGGGCTACATCGGATACTTCTTTCGCAACCAAGGCATCCAATTCCTTGATGATATCTACTAAGTGAGGTACTACCTCTTCCAAGAAGTCCAACGGCCATTTTTCAAGTGCTTCCGCCAAGATAGTGTGGTTGGTGTAGCCGGTCATGTTCTTAACGATAGCCACTGCTTCTGCAAATTCCAAGCCGTGTTTTTCAGTCAAAAGACGGATCAATTCTGGAATAACAAGTGAAGGGTGAGTATCATTGATTTGAACGTAAGCATAGTCTGCCAAGTCACGCACATTTGAACCACGCTCAATCGCTTCGTCAATCAAGAGCTGGGCAGCATTTGACACCATGAAATATTGTTGGTAAATGCGGAGCAATTCCCCGTTCTTGTCTGAATCATCTGGATACAAGAAGAGGGTCAAGTTTTCTTGAATAGCCGTCTTGTTAAACGTAATACCATTTTCAATCAAGCCATAGTTGACAGACTGGATATCAAATAAGTTGAGGTAGTTTTTAGTATCTTTCTTGTAACCAAGGATGTCCAAACGGTCCAACTTAGAAGTCAATGTGAAGTTTTTGAATGGTACATCGTAGCTGATTGTCGTTGGAATCAACCAAGAGTCATTTTCAATCCAGAAGTTTGGCTCTGCATCTTGTTGGTTGTCCTTGAAGACTTGTTTAAACAGACCACAGTGGTAGTTAAGACCAACACCTTCACCGTTAATGCCAAGAGTTGACATAGAATCTACAAAACATGATGCCAAACGACCAAGACCACCGTTACCAAGTGATGGTTCTGGTTCAACATCTTCAACCTGTGCCAAAGACTTGCCAGCCGCAGCTAATTCTGCCTGAATGTCCTTGTAAACACCCAAGTTGATCAAGTTGTTTGACAAGAGTTTACCAATCAAGAACTCTGCTGAGATGTAGTAAACCTTGCGTTTACCTGTGTTTTTTGGCATATCTGCCGCTGATAGTTTGACATAGTTGAGCAACTGAAGATAGATTTCTTGGTTGGTCATGTCGGCTAATTTCTTATTGGCTTTGCTTTCTGCAAATGTTGTAAAGTTAATCATGGTTTTCATTTCCTCGTTGATATAATGTTGTCATTTTGACTAAGAAGTCTTTGCGTTCTTGGGTTAAATCTTCGGCTTTCATCCGCCATTCCCAGTTGCCACCAACAGTTGAAGGCATGTTCATCCGGCTATCTTCTCCCAAGTCTAAGACATCTTGCATAGTAGCGATGGCAGTATCACTCACGGTCGCAAAGAGTGTCCGAAGCATAGCTTGAGTAACAGGTTCAATTGGTTTTCTGTTGGTATAGGCATCTACAAATTCCTGTTGTTCAGGTTCAAGATTGTTGTACCAACCGTTCACAACCTCATTGTCATGAGTACCTGTATAGGCGACTGAATTTGGTACGCAACGGTGTGGGATGTCAATGCTTTGTCCTGTCACATCGAAGAAGCCAAATTCTAGGATTTTCATGCCTGGGTAGCCACAGTCTGCAAGCAATTTGCGAGCTTTTGCATCAATATTTCCAAGGTCTTCTGCGATAATCGGTAGATCCCCAAGAGTTTCTTTAACCGCCTTGAAAAGATTGTAGCCTGGACCTGGCTCCCAAGTGCCGACTTTGGCTACTTCTGCATCACCTGCTACTTGCCAGTAGTCTGAGAAACCTTTAAAATGGTCAATTCTCAGTACATCGTAGAGTTTGAAGCTCTCATGAATCCGATAAATCCACCAGCTATAGCCTGTTTTTTCATGTTGCTCCCAATCATAGAGAGGATTGCCCCACAATTGACCATCTGCCGAAAAGTTGTCAGCAGGCACACCTGCCACATAAAGTGGATTTCGCTCACCATCTAGTTTGAAAAGTTGCGGTTTGGTCCATACTTCAACACTATCAGCTGAAACATAAATCGGCATATCTCCGATAATCTTGATATGGTTCTTGTTGGCATACTCTTTCAACTGTTTCCACTGGCTAAAGAAGAAATACTGTGTCACTTTGAAGTAGTCAATCTGATCAGCTAATTCTAAGCGATATTTTTCGAGAGCTTCTTCATTTCGAGCAACAACTTTCTTGTCATCCCATTCTTGTAAGGCCTTGTTACCGAAGTGTTCCTTGATTGCCATAAATTCTGCATAGTCGTTTAACCATGAAGAATTAGCTTTTTCAAATTCTTGAAAAGCAATCTTGCGTTTATCATCGCTCAAAAAGTTTTTTACAGCTCTTTCCAAAATTGGACGACGAGCCTCATATATCAAGGCGTAGTCCACTTTTTCTGGATCATCTCCAAAGTTCACATCTTGGTAATCAAAATTAGCTAATAAATCTTCATCTGCTAATAAGTCAAAATCAATTAAATGTGTATTTCCTGCAATGGCAGAAAATGATTGATAAGGTGAATCTCCGTAACTTGTCGTTGTGAGAGGAAGGAGCTGCCAGTAGGTCTGCTTGGTTTCGACCAAGAAATCTACAAAGTCATAGGCAGGCTTTCCAAAAGTACCGATACCAAACTTACCTGGAAGTGAGGTAATATGCATTAAAATTCCACTGGTACGATTCGCCATAAAAACGTTTTCCTTTCTTTCGATTACAATGATAGTTTAACGCAAACGTTTGCACTTGTCAAGGATTTATACAATATTTTTTGAAAGTTTTACGTAAAAGCTGTCAAGAACTCGTAAAATATATCATATACCTACATTTCTCTAAAAAGAAAAAACAAAGAAAATCCGAGTTTAATTCTCGAATTTTCTATATTATTCTATAATTTTATGAAAAGGTTTGCTCTTTTATTTGGATAGTTCCATCAACAACATCTGCTTCTAGGTGTTTGACTTCAACATTATCCAAATAGAAGTCTGTCACCTTATCACGGATTTGATTTTCAATCACGCGACGCATAGGACGAGCTCCCATTGCCTGGTCATAGCCTGCTTCCATCAAGAATTCTTTGGCTGCATCCGTCACCTCTAGACTAATTCCCTTCTTAGCCAAGGTCTTGTTGACCTGTGCCAGCATCAATTCTACGATGGCTTTGAGATCTTCTTTATCTAAGTGTTTAAATTCAATAACCCCATTGAAACGGTTGAGAAATTCTGGACGGAAGTAAGGAGAAATGCGGTCCATAATAGCCACTTTCTCATCAGTCACTGGCACATCATAACCAAAGCCCGCATTTGAAGTAGCAATGATAATGGTGTTTTTAAAGTTGACTTGGTTGCCCTGACCATCTGTCAAATGCCCATCATCTAGCACTTGCAAGAGAAGGGTAATCACTTGTGGATCTGCCTTTTCAATCTCATCTAAGAGAACAATAGAGTACGGATTGCGACGTACACGCTCTGTTAGCGTATGAGAATTATCATCATACCCGACATATCCTGCTGTGGTACCGATTAATTTGGAAACTGCTGTCCGGTCGCTGTATTCAGACATATCCAGACGAATAATGGCATCCTTATTACCAAACAAGTCTAGAGCTAGTTGTTTAGCCAACTCTGTTTTACCAACACCAGTCGGACCAACAAAGAGGAAGGAGCCGATTGGACGGTTACCATCATCAAAGCCTGCACGATTACGACGAATGGCACGGGATACTGCTTCCACTGCATCATCTTGACCGATTACATTTGTGGCTAAGCGATTTTTCAAGTCCTTGAGGCGTTCGATATCAGAAGCTCCCATTTGAGAAACTGGAATACCTGTCATGCGTTCAACTGCCTGAGCCACATCATTGACACTTGCTACAACCTTTTGGCTTTCCGTATGGTTATCAATCTGCTCTTGCAATTGGTCAATACGGACCTTTTCATTCAAGGCTCTTTCGTAATCCTCTTTTTCTGCTGCTTCTAACTGCATACGTTTGGCTTCAGCCATCTCTGTTTCCAAGGTCTGAATATCTGTCACAGGGTGTTGGGCAGCCAAGTGTGCCGCCGTCACATCGATTAAGTCAATGGCCTTATCTGGCAAGCTGCGCTGTGGAATGTATTGAACTGAATAATCCACTGCCGCACGCAAGACCTCATCTGGGAGTTCAATATTGTGGTGGGCTTCATAAAGCGGCTTAATCCCTTTCAAAATCTGGTAGGTGTCCTCTGCGGACGGAGCATTGACCTTGACTTCATTGAAACGACGAGCCAGAGCAGCGTTCTTGTGAATGGTGTTGCGGTATTCGTCCTGCGTAGTGGCACCGATAACAGTTAACTCTCCACGGGAAAGAGCTGGTTTGAGAATATCCGCTAAGCCCTTGGAACCTGAGTCCCCACCAGTGCTACCAGCTCCCAAAATCTGATGAATTTCATCAAAGAAGAGAATGATATTTCCTGCTTTTTTGACTTCATCCACAAGATTTTGCACATTTTCCTCAAAAGCTCCGCGGTACTGGGTCCCTGCCTCCAAGCCAGAAATGTCAATGGAGATGATTTCCTTGTTCTTAATGGCAGCTGGGACATCTCCGTTGACAATGGCTTGAGCCAAGCCTTCTACTACCGCTGTCTTTCCGACACCCGCATCACCGACCAAAACAGGATTGTTCTTAGTCCGACGAGCTAGGATTTCAGAGGTTTCTTGGATTTCCTTGTTGCGTCCAATGACTGGATCCAACTTACCTTCACGCGCATCTTGGGTCAAATTGCGACCTAATTTTGCTAAAATCCCATCTGACTTTATCTGACCTTTAACCTGTGTTTGAGCCACTTCTTCTGTCTGTGGCAGGCGACCAGTCTGACGGTACATAGCAAATTCTTCTGGTGTTACTTCACGCCCATTGATAGAATAACGGCGACGTTCTGTGCTGTAGCCTCCCATGTTGCCCATGAGCTGATTGAAAATGTCGTCCATATTGTTAAAGTTATTGAAATTGTTGTTCATCGTTTTTACCTCGTTTAAGTTTTATTTGCTTTTGACTTTTACTGACCTTTGTTTTAAAAAAATTGATTTAGTCTTTTAGTTTGCTTTTAGTACTAGGCAACGAGCTGAAGGCAGTACTGAAGTACGGCAAAGCGAGTTAACGCAGTAATAAAAGATAAACTAAATGACGCTAATAGGGTATAATCCTGTCTTTCATAGTACCCTCCTCAGAAGTTTGTCTTTTACTGACCATTTAGTCAATTTGTCAGTCAAACTTTTTCGTTTGACTTTAACTGACCTTTTGTTCAAAGAATTCGTAAGGCCCTTTACCTTACGAATCTTATTCTACACCATTGGTCAGCAAAAGTCAATAGTTTTGTTTGACCATTTTTTACTTTTATACAAAAAAATCTACCTGACGGTAGATTTAGATGATAATTCCTTCCAAATGATCCAGCTCATGCTGAACAATCTGGGCTTGGAAGTCTGTCAGCTTTAGACTCTGCTTTTTCCATGAAGCATCAAAAAACTCCACTTCAATTTCCTGATAGCGTGTCGTCGGGCGGATACCTTCCAGTGACAGACAGCCCTCTTCTGTCTGATAGGGCTTGGCCTTGCTGATGAGGACGGGATTATACATGACCAGGTTGGTGAAGCCCATGTTGACGATGATAAGCCGCTTTTTGACGCCAATCATATTGGCCGCCATGCCCACACAAGCATGAGCATTGGCTGCTAAAGTGTCCTGCAAGTCCTTACCGATCGGCACATCTTTCTGAGTCGCAGGCTCAGACTTTTGTTGCAGGAAGAAAATGTCTTTCATAATAGGTTGAATCATGGGGTGTCTCCTTATTTTCTAGCTTCATCTAGTATACCATATACCCCAAAAAAGCCTAGTTCTCACTAGACTTCTTTCGTTTATTCTTGGCAATAAATCGCAATAGCTTGGCTGACAAAGGCTGCTGTGCCTGGTCCACCTGCTCGGTCAATGTTGGCTGAAAATCGCTCGTCTTCAACATACATAAGACCTAGATTTTGTAAGATTTCCTTGGTGCAGGTGTAGAAATTTTCCGTGATATAGGCCTGCAAGTTGGCTACCTGAGCCTGCACATCTGGATGACTGACTTCTAAGCTCAGCATTTTTCCAAAAACTTCAAAAATAGCCTGCATCTCTTGAGCAAACACCCGGTCCTTACTGGCATCGTATTTCTCTTCAAATTCCGCAAAGGCTGAGGTATTCCCCCACCGCTCCTTAGCCTCCACCTTGTAGGCTTCTAGTTGACTGCTGTCAAATGCGTGAAAATCCATGACTTCTCCTCCTTTTTCTGTGAGCAATCTGGCGTGATTGATGATGCGATCCAGCCGTTCCCTTTTGAGCTCTAAAAGGGTGATATGGTCCCGCAAGACTTGCTGACGATTGACTTCCGTCACGTCCAGAAGCTGCTGAATGTCTTTGAGAGGAAGATCCAACTCACGAAATAAGAGAATTTCTTGCAGACGAGCCAAATTCTCCTGATTATAGTAGCGATAACCATTTTCAGCCACAAATGCTGGTTTGAGCAAACCAATCTGGTCATAGTGGTGCAAGGTCCTCACCGTCAATCCTGTCAAGTGACTGACCTGCTTAACTGTCCAATTTTCGCTCATAGAAATCTCCTCTCTATGCCCAGTATAAGGGATAACGTAAGGTGAGAGTCAAGAATTTTATCAAAAAACTTTTACATCTCACTCCACCCTCACCGGCACGCGCCCATAGGTCTGCTCTGCTATTGCGTTAGCGCCCAGTTGATAGACTGCATCCGCCTGCTGGGTCAGGCTGTCCCAGGGCTCTTTGCCGATCCGCGTCACTAATCCCACCCGCTCCTTGACGGTCTTGAGATAGGCCTGGCCTCGAGCTGAAAAGCCCAATACATGGACCGCTTCTGGTAAGGGAGTTTCCACCGCATTGACCAGGATGTAGGTCAGCACTCGCCGCACCCGCGCCTTGGTGTAGCGCTTGGTCGCAACGGCCTCCACTAACTCCTCCACGGTCGCTACGCTCCCAATAGCAGAGCGGATACGACTGGCTAGTTCTTCGTTGACCTGAAAGACCTGACTGAGATCTGGGTGGGTCGCAAGCTGGTAGCGGAGCAGGGGAAAAAAATCCTTCCAGCTCACCTTGGTCGACTCTTCAAAGAGACTAGCAGACGGTAAAAAGTCACGCACCAAGTCCAGCTGGTCAGCACCCTTTCGGATAGCCGTCGCCGAGGCGTAGGTCGTTTCCACCTCTTCCGAATGAAAACCAGCTCCCTGCCGTTGAACAGGGCTGAGCTGAATGCCTGTTCCAGCCACCGCCTTAGCATAAGCCAGAGCCAGAATATGGTTGGGCGTATCACCTGTGAAGGTTAGACCCGCAAATTCCTGCCACATAGCCTGGGTCTTCTGTGGATAAGAGAAATTGTCTGGCAAGTTTTTCACAAAATTTTCCATCTCTTCCGACTTATCCACATAGATATCCGCAATTTTCTGGTAATCCAGCATTTCTTCCGTACCGAAGACCAACTTCTCCACACCTAGCCTGTGTAAAATGCTGATGGCTCCCTTGGCAAAGTGATCAGCTGACTGGACGGACACTAAAAAGGGCATCTCGACAACCAAGTCTGCCCCGTGTTCCAGAGCCATCTGAGACCGTGTCCACTTATCCACAATAGCTGGCTCACCCCGTTGCATGAAATTACCAGACATGACCACGATTTTCAACCCCTCAGCCTGCTCCAGCAGGTATTTATGACCTGTATGGAAGGGATTGTATTCTGCTACGATGCCTGAAATCATGCCTTGACCGCCTTGAAAAACCACCGCTGGCTAGTTTCTGTCGGTGCTTGATTTTCAAAATCCGCAAAGACTTCCACAGATGCAAAACCAGCTTCTTTCAATAATTCCACATAGGTTTCAATCGGATAGGTCCGCTCTTCATGCACTTCATCCCGACGGATAAACCGCTCCTCTTGACTGTCCTCATCTTTGACAAAGAAGGTCAATTCATGAACGATGGAATGCTCATGCTCCCCTTCGTAAGTATCCCAGACAAAGGCAAAATCCTCGTAGTTTTCATGGTAGCTATAGCCTGCAAATACTTCCTCCATTTGATAAATGGAGTGTACGTCAAAAAGGAAAGTACCACCTTGATTGAGAACAGAGTGAACCCCTTCAAAAACCCGCAAAACGGCTTCTTGGTCCGACATGTAGCACAGACTGTCCGAGTAACAGGTCACCGCATCGAAATCGCCGATACCTTCCAGTTCCAGCATATCCGCCTTGGCCAAGTCCATCATGACCCCAGCTGCTTCTGCTTTTTTCTGTGCCAATTCCAACATTTCATAGGACAGGTCAAGCCCAGTCACCTCATAACCCTTTTGAGCAAAACGTACAGCCTGAATCCCTGTCCCACAGGCTAATTCTAAAATTGTCTTGGTGTCTTGCGGCAAGTTCCGCAAGCTAAAATCTGTCCATTTATCATACAAGCTGTCATCCATGATTTCATCATAAACCGCCGCAAAGGTTTCATAAGTTGCCATATTTTTCCTTTCATAAAAAGCAGCCCATCGACTGCTTCATTAACTCACACTGTGTTCAAGAAGTTCATCACTTCTAATTACATAATAGTGAACTCTCTTTGGTCACTTTCGAGTTTTATGGTGACCAGCTGAAACAGTTCCCCAAACTGTTTCACTATTCCTCTTCTAAAAAGTCTGCGACTTCCAAGAAACTGCCTTCATGCCATAATTTTTCAAGGTTGTAGAGGTCACGCATTTCTTCTGAGAAGATATGAACGACTACGCCTCCAAGGTCCAATAGGACCCAGCCACCGTTACTATCACCTTCTACACGGCTACCCTTGATTCCAACTTCCGCTACCTTTTCACGGATGTTTTCCGCAATAGCCTCCAACTGGCGACTGTTCATGGAGCTGGCAATCACAAAGTAGTCTGTCAGGCTGGTCACGCCTTGAACATCAATTACAACAAGGTCCTCAGCTCGCTTGTCATCAGCAGCCTGAATCACAACTTTTACTAAATCTAGTTCTTTCATCTTATCCTCTAATTATATTTTCTAATTTATCCACCTGGGCAAAATTCCATGACCAGATGTTTTGGTAGTGGTCAATCAAGTCTTTGGCATCCAATTTGCCTGAATAACCTGTCGTCGTTCCGTCCTGGATCACAGCTACCTTGTAGCCTAGTTCAAAGGCTACTTTAATCGTCGTATCAATGCAAAAATTGGTCGCCATGCCCATGATGATGAGCTGCTCAATTCCCTTTTTCTGCAAATAAGCATGAAGCCCCGTTTCCTTGAAGGCACTGTTAAAGGTCTTATCGAAAATCTTCTCACTAGCTAAGGGTGCAACAATTGAGTGAATCTCCCAGTCAGCAGTCCCCTTGACCAATTCCTGATCATGATGGCGGACATGGATGACTTCTACCCCCGCTTGACGGGCTTTTGTGATGCTATCTTGCCAGAGGGCTAATCGCTCTTCAATGGCATAAGGTTTTTCCTCCACTAGAAGGTTTTGAATGTCAATGACTAACAGTGCAGAATTCATAACTTAACACCAGGCGTTTCCAAACGGAAGACCAATTCCCTTTCTTCTTCAAGATCTAAGACAAAACCATTCTTCTCCAAGAGTCTTGCCATCTTTTGGTTGCCCTTGACATAGGCGACTATCAGATGATTGCAGACTGGATGTGATTGAGCCATTGCTATTACGACCTCCAAAGCCACCTGACCATAGCCCTTCCCCTGAAATTCTTGACCAATCATAAACCTCCAGAGCATATACTGCTGGATGTCTTCATCAATGTCAATCAAGGCAAAACCAACAACCTGTTCATCTACCCAGATGGAAAAAGGGAAAACATCCCCGTTCTCTCTATATAACCAGGCATCTGCCAAGGAACGCACGTTGGGAGCCACGAAGCCCTTGTCCTCATCGGCTACTGTCAAGTCCAAGACTGCTTGATAGGAGCTTTCATCCACAGGTTTTAATGCAATCATCCCTACTCCTTCAAATACGCGACATAGCCATTATAGGTTTCCAAGGTTTGTGGATAAATGGGAATCCCCTTCTTGACTAAGTAAGAAATGGTTTGGGCAGTTTCATAGGCTACTGCCTTGTCCAAGGACTCTTTTGCGATACGACGCGCCTCGTCCACCCCGGGAAAATCCCGATTGGGTTCGATGTAGTCCGCCACATAGAGAACCTTGTCAAGCAAGGTCATCTGCCCAGAACCAATGGTGTGGCGTTGAATGGCTTGGAAAATTTCCTCATCTTTCAAGCCAAAATCTTCTGCAATTTTATAGGCGCCAACCACACCGTGCCAGATGTTATTATCCCAGTTGAGCAGGTCCCTATCCAAATCATACTTGGCAATCAAGTCCAGAAAGACTTGGTCTTCCACTTCCTTGGCATAGTCATGCAAGAGTGCTGCCAGACTAGCTTTTTTCGGATCACAGCCGTATTGTTCTGCCAAGGCAAGCGCCGCTTCTTCCACACCCAAGACATGTTGGAAGCGCTCTGGATTCATGGCTACACGGATTTTTTCCAAAAGAGCCTGACGGTCAAAGGTCAAATCTGCTGCAATCATTGGTAAAGTCCCTTTTCTTCGATATAGTCCAGAACTTCATGAGGCACCATAAAATTCGGTACCCGTCCTTGCTTGATAAAACTCCGCACCATGCTGGAGGAAATGTCCATCAAAGGCACATCTACCCAGATAACAGGATAGGAAGTCCCTGCCTTGTAACGAGGACGCTGGACACCAACAAACTGCACCAACTGGACCAATTCATCAATCCTATGCCATTTTGGCAGGTAGTCTACCATATCTGCACCAATGATAAAATAATAATCCGTATCAGGATTTTTTTCCTTCAGCAATTTCATTGTGTCGTAGGTATAGCTGACACCACGGCGTTCCAGTTCAATGGTTTCAATCCCCAAGCCCTCCATACCTGCAATAGCCATCTTGAGCATGGAATAGCGATGGTATTCGTCAATGGTTTCTTTTTTATCCACATGAGGCGGAATGAATTCTGGCATGAGCAAGACTTGATCCAGCTTCAACTGTTGACGGACCTGGTCTGCCACAATCAAGTGAGCATTGTGGACAGGATTGAAATTCCCTCCCAAAATCCCCACTTGTTTGCGATTGGTTTCTTTCTTTTCAATCTCTAATTCAACCTTGGTAAAGGGTGTTAAGAGTTCAATAGCCATAGGCTCTCCTTCTTAGATTTCTTTGACCTGTTTGGAAATTTTACGGTTCTCTTTCTTGCTAGATTGTTTGAATAAAATTAAGATGCGACCGATTTTTTGGACCGTATCCACACCGATTTCTTCTTCCAAGATTTCTGCTACTTCGTGGATGTTTTCATCCGTATTTTGTAGCAAGGTCACCTTGATCAATTCACGCGCGTCCAAGGCCTGACGAACACTGGTTTTAATCTGGTCATTTAGACCATTTTTCCCAATCTGAATAATGGGTTTAAGACTGTGTGCCTGACTGTTCAAAAAGGCACGTTGTTTTGAAGTTAATGTCATCTATTTTTCCTATGTTTCTATATTTATCGTCATTTAGTTTATCTTTTATTACGTCGTTAACTCACCTTGCCTAACTCCAGTTATGCCTGCGGCTCGTTGCCTAGTACTAAAAGTAAACTAAAAGACTATATTGGCTAACAAATGCAGCCAGTACGCACATCTAAATAATCGCCTTGCGGATGACCACATCCACACCCTTAGGCGCCCAGGCAGCAATCTTGGCCTTTTCATTGACCCGAATCCAACCAAGTCCTGAGAAGACCACATCCGTCTTCTCGGTGATGGTAAATTCATGGCGGACCAATTCTGGAAATTCTTTCAATTCCTTGCTGGTTGGTGGCACTAAAAGTGAGCCCGCATGTTTCTGGTAAAATTCACTAGCTCCCTGCAACTTGGTGCGGTGGAGTTGGAGCTCATTGTCAAAGAAAGCCGTAAAGCCTTGGCGTTCACCAGCCACAAAGTCAAATCGTCCCAGACCAGCCAAGAACAAGGTTTGTTCTGGATTGAGCTGGTAGGTCTTTGGCTTGATTTCCTTGCGAGGGCTGATGTACTTGAGGTTTTTAGCCGTCAGGTAATGGGCCATCTGGTGACGGTGAATAATACCTGGCGTATCGTAAATGAAAGAACCATCATCCAGAGGAATTTCAATCTTATCCAGCGTCGTTCCAGGGAAACGTGAAGTCGTAATGACATCCTTGTCCCCTGTGATTTCTTGGATAATAGCATTGATCAAGGTTGATTTGCCGACGTTGGTCACACCGACCACATAGACATCCCGCCCCTTGCGGTGTTGTTCAATCTTTTCAATCAAGTCCTTGATAGCCTGCTTATTTTGAGCAGAAGTCAAGGCCACATCAACTGGTCGCATGCCGATTTCATGCGCCCGCTCGGTCAACCACTGGGTGACCTTGCCTGTCTTGACAGACTTGGGTAAAATGTCCTGCTTGTTGCCGACCAAAAGTACATCATTGCCTGAAATAAAGCGAGGCAAACCCGGAATGACTGAACCATTGAAATCAAAAATATCAATGACATTCACTACCAAGGCATCACTTTCTCCTACGCTATGGAGGAGTTTCAAGAAATCATCATCTGAGATATTGACATCTGAAATTTCATTGTAATGGCGCAAACGGAAACAACGCTGGCAGTAGAGTTGCCCTGTTTCCAAGCCTTTTTCTAGGGCTGATTGAGGTGTAAAACCGGCGACTGCCTTGTCTAGCATCTGAATCTGGGCACCACAGCCGATACAAAATAATTCTTCCACTTACATCTCCCTCTTGTAGTCTATTGCTCCATATTTGGCTATGATTTGCTTCATGGTCCGTCGCTCACGCCAACGGTTAATCTGCGTATTGATCGAGTCTGACTGAATCAAGGGCTTGACCAAAACAGACTTGAGCCCTGCCCGTTTTGCCGCCCGAATGTCCGTCATCAACTGATCACCAATCATAACCACTTCATGTGGCTGGACATCAAAGCGTTTCAGTGCACGGTTAATCCCAAAGGTGAAAGGCTTGAGAGCGAAGGCTTCAAACTCGATTCCAAAAGGGGCCACTGCTCGCTTGACCCGCTCATATTTGTTGTTGGAAACCACCACAACGGGAATGCCTGCGGCCTGCAGATCCTGTAACCACTGGCGCATCTCTGGCGTACCATCGGGATTATTCCAAGCAATCAGGGTATTGTCTAAATCAACAAAGACCACCTTGATTCCGTATTTTTTTAAACTATCAACTGTTACATCATAGGCCTTTTCCAAGGCAAAATCTGGCATGTAATTTTCTAAAGTCACTTGATTCTCCACTTTGCGTTATCAGATAATTATATCATTTATTTAGTAAAAATGCGACCGCAAGACCGATTACTCCGGAAAGAAAAAAATCGTCCTAGAAGGACGATTGCAATTCTTAGTTGGTCTGGTTAAGCACCCAATCTTTCGGAATGAAAATCATGTGTGTCAGCAGCCATTCCACATGGAGACTGAGTCTCGAAAAGGCAAAACCAATCGCTTCAACACCCGAATCTTCCTGTTCGATTCCAAGTAAGATGGCAGCATGACCATAGTCTGCATGGCTATCATCAAAAAGACGCCATACCAATCCTTGGTAAATCAGCTCCTTGGCATCATTGAGACTGTAACCACCTTCCCTATATTCCGAAAAGGCGATGCAATCCTTACCCTGTGGTTCCACTCCTTTTTGCTTGGCAATCTCAATCAGACTATCGTAGTCATGCTTGTAAAGCCCCGCCTCAATCGATGCTGCCAGACTCTTGGCATAATCCAAGGCTAGGCTACTCACTTCTACTGCCACACTTCCAAGGGCCTCACGAAGCGGATTGAGCAAGTCTGTCGCATACAGGGCCAACTCTTCCAAAATCTCCTGATCCACAACTTCGATATCTGCAATCAAGCGAGACTTGTCTGCCTCGTTTCCTTGGAAACGATTGGCTTCCAAGCCAAGTTCCCCCAACTTTTCTAAAGTTGAATCCAACCCAGATTTTCCATCTCTAATGTACTCAGCCAAAGCAGCTGCAAATCCTTCTGGCAACTGGATTCCAGTTGATACCAGCTCTTCTGCTAGTTGGTAATCCGTAACTGTTTCCTTAGTCATAAAAACCTCCCCGATAAATACTGACTTCATTGTAACAATTTCCTGCCTTTTTGTAAACCCTTTCATGATTTGTCAGAAAATTAAAACAGTTGGATAGTTTTACCAACTGTTCAAAGGGAAACACCAAACCAAGATTACCAGAACAAGCGAGTTCCATGGACTTGATCTGGCTCTAGCAAGTCCATTAATTGTGGGAGATTTTCCTTGGTCAAGCCTCCCCCTATTAGGATTTCAATCTTACCACGCGCATAGGCCATGATTTCCTTTAACCATTGCCAATGTTCCAAAGCAGAGCCACTGATATGGCCTCTGGTCAGGATTCGCTGAAAACCATGGTCAGCTAGCCAATCAATGGCCTCCTTCTGGCGACTTCTAGGAATCTGGTCAAAAGCCATGTGAAAGACCCGTTCGCAGCCATCCGATGCCTCGACCAGTTGTTCTAGGACAGGCTCGTCCAGCCAGTTTTCCTCTGTCAACGCACCAAAAACTAATCCATCTGAGCCCACTTGTCTGGCGATGTGGCAATCTACCAGCATCATGGCCACCTCCTCAGGGCTGTAATGAAAATTTCCTCCCCTCGGACGAATCATGGTCATGACCGTCGCCTCTTGTTGGTGGGCCAATTGGCAGACATAGTCCATCACACCATAACTCGGTGTGGTTCCTCCGACTGACAGGTTATCACAGAGTTCGATCCGTTGACTCCCTAAAGCCAGGGCACATGCAACCTGTTCATGATTCTCTGCACAAAATTCTTTAATCATAAACCCTCCTTTTATTGAAAGCCTTTTCTTTCCATTATATCATAGCACACAAAAAAGAGCAGTCTATTTACTGCCCCTTGTAAAAAGAATATCTTTGATTGAAATCAAGAGCACTGCTATAAGAATTAAGAACATCCCAAGGAAATCAATTGGATAGAAGACCTCATTCACCAACCAAACTGCAAAAAAGACTGAAGCTATTGGCTCAATGGAAGCCAACAAGCTACCATTGACCGGGCCTACCATGCTGACGCCTTTGAGAAAAGCAGTATAGGCAAAAATCGTTCCTACCCCTACAATCCCTACTAAGCCCAAGAAAATCCCTCTATCCATTGCTAGTTGATACTGCCAGGTTTGGAACCCAATACTTTGAACCATTCCCCCCAGCAACATACCCAGACCAATCACCACTAAACTCCCGTAACGACGAATCAGACGGGCTGGGAGGATAATGTAGAGCGAATAGGTAAAGGCCGAAAAAATCCCCCAAAACAAGCCAATCGGTGTAACTGCCAGTTGATCCAGGTGGCCATGCGTAGCAATCAAAAATGTTCCTGACACGGCAAAGAAGATTGATAGAACTTCTACCCAACTTGGTAATTGCTTCAACCGAATACAGGAAAAGCCCAACACCAAAATTGGACAAAGGTACTGTAGCACCGTTGCAGTCCCTGCATTGGTATGGGCGATGGCTTGAAGATAGGCCATCTGATTGAGCACCAAGCCCAGTAAGGCAAAGACCATGGTCATGAATAAATCCTTCTTGTGACGGAGCAAGCGAACAAGATCATTTCGTGCCGTCCACCAGGCTAGTGTCAGTAAACAAACTCCAGCTACTAGGAGTCTGAGAGAGGTCAATAACTCAACTGCCAGCCCCCTTGTCATCAAATACTGGCCACTCACACCTGAAAGCCCCCAAGCAATACCCGCTATAAGGGTAATCATGGTACCTTTTTGTTTTTCTGTCATCCTATCTCCTTCATCTCATGTCAATAGTCCCATTATACCAAAAAGAGTAGGACTTGGTCCCACTCTTTCTTACAATTAAGTTGCTAAACCGACAAATTCCACAAAGCGCATAAAGGCCGCCTGACCTTCTGGAGTGCGTTTGTAGACACCTGCATCTTCTAGGACACGAGCGAAAATTTGGCCAACAGAATCTCGAATGACCTCTTCAGCCGTCTCTTCTGTCACAACTGGATGTTCTGCTTTTAATCTGTCCGCCCAAGGCTGATGATAGGCTGCCACCTGACTGTCTTGACCTAGCAAGTATTTCTTGACTTCAGCCAATTCTGCCTTCAAACGTGGAGGCAAAATCGCCAAGCCCATAACCTCAATCAAGCCGATATTTTCTTTCTTGATGTGTTGGACATCTGGATGTGGATGGTAGATGCCGTCTGGAAATTCTTCCGAGGTCTGATTGTCGCGGAGAACCAAATCCAGCTCGTACACATCTCCTCGTTTCCGGGCAATCGGGGTAATGGTATGATGAGGAGTCCCATCCGTCTCAGCCTTAATCTGAACACTATCATCTGAGTAGCTCCGCCATTTTTCCAAAATCTTAGTCGCTAAACCAAGAAGCGATGGCTTATCCGCTGAACTCAAGCGAATCACCGACATAGGCCACTTGACAAGGCCGGCAGATACGGACTCAAAGCCCTCAAAGACCAGCTGACGCTCAATCGGCGCCTTCTCCATGGCAAAACTGTGCCGCCCACCCTGATAGTGATTGTGGGTCAAGATGGAGCCACCCGAGATTGGTAGGTCAGAGTTGGAACCGACAAAATAATTTGGAAAGATGTCAAGCAAGTCCAACAGCTGTTCAAAGGTTTGGGGGCTAATCACCATAGGCACATGCTCTTGGTTCAAGAAAATGGCATGTTCATTGTAGTAAGCATAAGGCGAATACTGGAAGCCCCACTGTTCCTGTCCAAGCTCCAAGCGAATAATGCGGTGGTTGGCACGTGCTGGGTGATTGATGCGGCCTTGGTAGCCCTCATTTTCCATACAAAGCAGGCACTGAGGGTAGTTTGAAGCTTCCGCTAAACGGGCTGCCGCAATGGCTTTGGGATCCTTCTCTGGTTTGGACAGATTGATGGTAATTTCTAGGTTGCCATAGTCTGTCGGTGTTTGATAATAGATATTTTTGGCAACAGCAGCCACCTTGATGTAGTCATTGCGCTTACTCAAGGCATAAAAATCTGCCACAGCCTGCTCTGGACTGTCTTGATAGGTCTGCCAAAAATCACGATTGACCTGGCTAGGACTTGGGGTGATCAAGTCCATCAAACAAGCCCCAACCATGTCCTGCTCTTCCAGCAATTCTCCTACAAAACCAGTTCCAACACCATGAACCAATAGCTCATCTTTTAATTCAATCAAGTCTGTTAGTTCTGTTTGGACAGCCAGAACCTGGTCTCCCACCAGAGCCAAGACCCGATTGCGCAGGTAAAGGACATCCATTCCTTCAAAATCACTGTTGGCAATAACCTGCTCAACAAAACGATCCACCAATCCAGCCATCATTTCTCCAATCTATTTTCGAGATAAAACGCGAGAGCCTCCAGCAATCTCCGCAACATAGAAGCTTGGCTCATAGCCAACCACTTCAGTGTAGGTCTTGCCGACATTTTCCGTGAAGGCATCCACCTTATCCTTATGGACAATGGCAATACCACAACCGCCGAAACCAGCTCCTGTCATCCGAGCCCCAAGAACTCCTTCTTGCTCCCAGGCGGTATGGGCCAAGGTATCCAATTCCAAACCTGTCACTTCATAATCATGCTCCAGGGAAACATGGGAAGCATTGACCAAGCGGCCAAAGGTTGCCAAATCTCCTTCTTCCAAGGCCTTACGAGCCTGTAAGGTCCGTTGGTTTTCCAAGACAGCATGGCGGGCACGCTTGATGCGGTTTTCATCTTTGATTAAGTAACTATATTGATCAAAAGTCCACTCATCCAACTCTCCCAGAGTTTGAATAGTCAAGACTGCATTCAATTCTTCCACAGCTTTTTCACATTCTGCCCGGCGCTCGTTGTACTTAGAATCCGCCAATTCACGACGTTTATTGGTATTCATGATGACAATCACATGGTCACCCAAGTCCAATGGCACCAATTCATATTCAAGCGTATTAGTATCTAGATAAATGGCACGTTGGTCCGCTCCCATACCAATCGCAAACTGGTCCATGATCCCAGAATTGACACCGATAAAGTGATTTTCCGTTTGCTTACCAATTTTCACCAAATCAAGACGAGTCAATTCAAGTCCATACAGTTCTTCTGCGATAATGCCAATCAAGAGTTCCAAGGAAGCTGATGAAGATAAACCTGAACCATTTGGAATGTTGCCGTAAACAAAGACTTCCATCCCTGTATCAATGGTATGCCCTGCTTCTTGCAAAAATTTGAGAACTCCCTTGGCATAGTTGGTCCAGTTGTCCGCCTTATCAAAGACCAAGTTGTTCAAATCTACCTCAATCACACCAACTTTTTCAAAGTTTGCGGAATAAAAACGGAGAAGCTGGTCATCACGTTTGCGAGCAGCACCGTAAGTCCCTAAGGTTATGGCTGCTGGAAAGACATGACCACCGTTGTAGTCTGTATGCTCACCAATCAGGTTAATCCGACCAGGTGAGAAGAAAGTTGCATCCGCCTCTTGACCAAATACATCAAGAAAGGCTTGCTTGAGTTGTTCTGTGTTCATAGGAACCTCCTTGGTTTTGTAATCGTTTTCTTTTATTGTACAATTCAATAATATAAATGTCAATAGTTTTACTAAATATTTACTAATTACATTTTTTATGCTATAATTGTTGCAAGAAAACAGGAGAAAACTATGGTTACGATCAAAGACATTGCCAAGCAAGCGGACCTATCCCCTGCTACCGTTTCCCGCGTTCTCAAGGGCGACCTGACCCTATCCGTCAGCCAAGAAACCCGAGATCGCATTTTCTACACGGCACAGAAATTAGGCTACACCAAGCACATCAAAAAGCAAGCCCCCCAACCCAAAGGTACCATTGGCATCGTCCAGTGGTACACTGAGAGCGAGGAGCTAGCCGATCTCTACTACTACTCCATTCGGGCCAGCATCGAGCAAACCGCCAGTCTTCTCGGCTACCAAATCATCCGCTCCTTCAACGACTTGACCAACCCCCTCCTCCAAGATGTTGACGGCATCATCGCGGTTGGTAAGTTTTCTTTTGGGCAAATAGCAGAGCTGTCTAGCCTGTCTTCTAAGCTCATTTTTGTAGATTCTGATACACTGACCGAGGGATTTTCCTGTATCACGACTGACTTTGAGCACTCTGTTCAGACCGTTATCGACCACTTCCATGCACAAGGTCTGACAGACATTGGACTCCTAGTCGGACAGGAGAAAACTACGGACGGTCAGCAACTGCCAACAGACCCGCGCCTGACTGCCTTTCGTGACTACCTAAACACCTTGGGTATGCTCCAAGAAAACTATATCTATCAAGGGAGATTCTCCACCCAGTCTGGCTATGAGCTGATGAGCCAGGCTATCGAGGACTTAGGCGACCAGTTGCCCCCTGCCTTCTTTATGGCCAATGATACCCTGGCAGTCGGTGCCCTGCGTGCCTTACAGGAACGCCAAATTGCCGTGCCAGAACGGGTCCAACTCATCACCTTTAACGATACTGCCATCACCCGTCAGGTCTATCCAGCCCTGTCTTCCATCAGCGTCTTCACCGAGGAAATGGGACAAGAAGCCATACAGCTCCTAGACCGTGTTATTACGAGTCCAACTCCCCTTCATCCTCGTAAAATCAAATTAGGCACCCAGCTGGTCATACGGGAAAGTTCTTACTAAAGTACATTAGTAAAACCGAGAGTTCATAATGAATTCTCGGTTTGCTTCTGTTTATATTAGTCTAATAACTTCGCCAATTCTTGCGCCAATAGTTGTTGTGCAACTTGTGGGTTGGCTTGTCCTTTTGTAGCTTTCATCAGGTAACCTGTGAAGGCCTTGTCCGCATTGCGTTTGCCAGACTTGAAGTCAGCCACTGCTGCTACATTATCTTCAAAAACTTGATGGATAATCGGAATCAAGACCGCCGGATCTGAAATCTGTACCAGACCAGCTTCCTCAACGTAAGCCTTAGCAGAGCCACCGTTTTTAGCCAAGTGGACAACGACTTGCTTGGCAATCTTAGAAGAGATGGTTCCGTCCGCAATCAAGCCAATCATTTCCACCAGACTTTCCGGTGTCAATAGGATTTGCTCAATGGTCTTCTGATCTGTATTGAGGAACTGGGCAATGTCCCCTTGTAACCAGTTGGATACCTGCTTAGCATCGCCACCTGCTGCTACTGCCGCTTCAAAGAAGTCAGACAGGGCCTTGGTAGAGGTCAACTGACCTGCATCATAGGCCGTCAAGCCCAAGTTCTCCACATAGTGAGCACGGCGAGCCTTTGGAAAGACTGGCAATTCTGCACGCACTTCCTCAATCCAACTATCATCAATCTCATAGAGCGGTAAGTCTGGCTCTGGGAAGTAACGGTAGTCAGCTGATCCTTCTTTTACACGCATGAGAATGGTTTCCCCAGTAGATTCATCATAACGACGTGTTTCCTGCTGGATTTGACCACCTGAACGTAATATTTTGGACTGACGTTCTACTTCATACTGCAAGCCCTTGCGAACATAGTTGAAGGAGTTGAGGTTTTTCAACTCAGTCTTGGTACCAAACTTCTCCTGACCATAGGGACGAAGGGAAATGTTAGCATCCACGCGCATAGACCCCTCTTCCATCTTGACATCTGAAATACCAGTGTATTGGATGATTTCCTTGAGAGCAGTCAAGTAGGCATAGGCCTCCTCAGGCGAGCGCATATCGGCTTCTGACACAATCTCAATCAATGGCACTCCTTGACGGTTGAGGTCCACATAAGAGTAGCCGTCTGTCCCGTGGGTATTCTTACCAGCATCCTCTTCCAAATGCGCACGCTCGATACGGATTTTCTTGGTTGAACCATCTTCTAGCTCAATCTCAATCCAGCCATTGTAGCCAATCGGCTCGTCAAATTGGGAAATCTGATAGGCTTTGGGGTTATCAGGATAGAAATAGTTCTTACGGTCAAAGTGCATGTCCTTGTGAATAGCCATGTTCAAGGCCAAGGCAGCCTTGATACCAGCATCCACAACGCCCTTGTTAAGAACAGGCAGAACTCCTGGGAAGGACCAGTCAATCACGTTGGTATTGGCATTTGGGTCCTCACCAAAATGAGCAGATGAAGGTGAGAAAATTTTCGAGTTGGTATTCAACTCCACATGGACTTCTAGACCAATAATCGTTTCAAAGTTCATTAGTTAGCACCTCCAAAAATCACTGGTTGTTGCTTGTGATAGTCTGTTGTCGCCTCAAAGGCAGCAGCCACTTGGTAAATGGTCTCTTCTGAATATTTTGGACCAATCAACTGCAAACCAACTGGCAATCCTTCTACAAAACCAGCAGGAATCGAAATACCTGGAAGACCTGCCAAGTTGACAGGAATAGTCAAGAGATCCGCCAAGTACATGGCCACAGGGTCATGGTTGAGCGTGTCCAAACCAAAGGCAACCGTCGGAGCAGTTGGCCCCAAAATCAAGTCATAGTCCGCAAAGACCTTTTCAAAATCTTGGATAATTAAAGTCCGCACCTGACCAGCTTTCTTGAAGTAGGCATCGTAGTAACCAGACGATAAACTGAATGTTCCCAACATGATACGGCGTTTGACTTCCTCACCAAAACCTTGGCTACGGGTTTTCACATAGATCTCTTCCAAGTTGGTCGCATCTTCTGCACGGAAACCATAACGGATTCCGTCAAAACGTTGCAAGTTAGAAGAAGCCTCTGATGAAGCAATGATGTAGTAAACAGCAACCCCATACTTAGAATGTGGCAGGCTAACTTCTTCAATGATTGCCCCCAGGCTTTCCAAGTGCTTAGCCGCTTTGAGAATGGTTTCCTTGACCTGCGGATCAATCCCTTCTCCCATGTATTCTTTTGGAAGAGCGATTTTCATGCCTTTAATGTCTTGACCAATCTTGCTAGTAAAGTCTGCGATTTCATTGATAGTAGAAGTTGCGTCTTTGACATCGTGACCAGAAATAACATTCAATAATTGGGCATTTTCCTTAACTGTCTGTGAAAATGGACCAATCTGGTCAAGAGATGAACCAAAGGCAATCAAACCAAAACGTGACACCGTTCCATAGGTCGGTTTCATCCCAACGATACCATTAAAGGCAGCTGGTTGTCGGATAGAGCCACCTGTATCAGAACCGAGTGACAAACGGACCTGACCAGCAGCAACTGCAGCTGCCGAACCACCTGAAGAACCACCAGGAACTTTTGTCTGGTCCCAAGCATTTTTAGTCGGTTTGAAGGCAGAGTTCTCATTAGAACCACCCATGGCAAACTCATCCATGTTGGTCTTACCAACAACAATCATATCCTTTGCGTAGGCCTGAGCAACCGATGTCGCATCGAAAATCGGCTCGTAGTTATAGAGCATTTTTGAAGCTGCCGTGGTCAAAATCCCCTTCGTAGAGATATTGTCCTTGACTGCCAAGGGAATACCAGCCATGACATTGTCCGCATCAATCCCCTTTTCATCAAGGGCAGCAGCTTGCGCCAAGGCCGCATCTTCTGTGATAGTCAAGAAAGCATCCACTGCTCCCTCACGACTCTTGATGTCTTCCAAAGTTGCCTTGGTCAACTCAACCGCAGAAATCTCCTTCTTGACAAGGAGGTCATGCAATTCATCAATGGTTTTATTGTTAAACGTCATTAGGCATCTCCTCCCCCGTCTAGAATAGCTGGTACCTTGATAAAGTTATCTTGTGATTCAGGCACATTTTTAAAGAGCTCCTCACGGCTCTCACCTTTTTGGGCAATATCTGCTCGCAAGACATTCTTACGGTCAGCCATGGTTGTCGTTACCGCAACACCTGTCGTATCTACTTCATTGAGCAATTCAACCATATCGACAATCTTGCTCAAACTTGTCGCAAATTCCGCTGTTTCCTGGTCCGAAAATTCCAGCTTGGACAGCTTGGCAACGTGACGGACTTCAGCTTCAGAAATCTTCATTCTTACTTTCCTCCTAATGGAAATCTATCTTCTCATTATACCATATTTCCAGCTCCACACAAAGGTAGATATTCCCTCCGATGGAAGCTTTTCTTCGGCAAAAAACCAGTCTAACGACTGGTTCCTAAACCCTAATCTATAATGGTCGCACCAAGCACATGGCGCAGATGGTTGAGAGCAAACTGATGGCTCTCCTCCGTCAATGCGGCAATTGCAGAAGCCACGACCTCAATCCGATAGCCTTTATTGTAGGCATCAATAGCTGTATGCAGGACACAGATATCAGACAGAACACCTGTCAAGACCACCGTATCCACCCGACGTTCTCTCAAACGAACATCCAAATCCGTCCCAGAAAAGGCCGAGTAATGCCGCTTGTCCATCCAACGAACACGCGCATGATCCTTGTTTTCCTGATAAAAGTCTGCAAGTGGTCCAAACAAATCACGCCCCTCTGTTCCCATGATATTGTGAGGCGGAAAGAGCTTGCTTTCAGGATGCAGGTCATCCCCCACTTCATGACCATCAATGGCAAAAACGATATAGTCCCCATTTTCAAAGGCTTCCCTTGTCACCTGGACAATCCGCTCAGCAATAGCCTGAGCAGGTTTCCCCGCAGTTAATTTTCCATGGTCTGCCACAAAATCAACTGTATAATCAATCGAAATCAGCGCTTTTGTCATCTTAGTAGTCACGTTTCTTAATTTCATCAAAGATAGCAGGAATAAGGACCTTCAAATAAGTTCCTTTCATCCCAAGCGAACGACTTTCAATAATCCCTGCACTCTCCAACTTGCGCAGGGCATTGACGATTACAGAGCGAGTAATGCCGATACGGTCTGCAATAACAGAAGCCGTCAATTGACCTTCATTACCATTCAATTCGCCCAAAATAGCCGCAACAGCCTTCATTTCAGAATAGGAAAGGGTATTAACCGCCATATTCACCGCTGCACGACGACGAATATTTTTCTCATCCTCTTCTCGCTGGAAGTTAAGTAGTTGGATACCTACTACTGTTGCCGCAATCTCAACCAAAATCAAATCTTCTTCGTGGAATTGCTCTTCATTGCGCCAGATAATCAAGCTGCCAAAACGGATGCCCGTCACATGGATAGGAGCAATGGTGGTCAAACCATTCGGGTAGATCGAACGAGATTCCACAGGAATAGCTGTCAACTCACTCTCAACTGGCAAGTTGACCTGGGTATCATAAACTTGAGCAACAGCCTTAACGTACTCTTCTGGGTATTGCTTGTTAATATAGAACTCTTCAACCCTGTCATTGTTGGTTTTATAGTTCATATGATAACCCAAAATTTCACCTTCACTATTGATAATGCAGGAATTGCAATCAATAATATCAGACAAGTGCTCCGCAATGGCATTGTAGGGCAATTCTTCTGCCAACTGCTCCTCTGAACGCTTCAAAATCGAAGTAATATCCCGAGTTTTTTCTAATAATGTTGTCATAGTTTCCTCTTTACACTGTAATTATATTTATTATACCGAATTGTTCACCAAATTTCAACAATTATCAGAAAATTTACTATTTTTGAAACAGTACATACAATTTTAAGTAAGAAAAAGAGCTGATACTCATCAGCTCCAATCTTATCTACGGTATTGACGCAAGAAACGGGTCATTTTTTCCTGAATTTCAGCCAGTTCATCCACACGTGGCAGATAGACTATTCGGAAATGATCCGGATCTTTCCAGTTGAAACCACGCCCATGAACCAGCAAGACTTTCTCCTGCTTCAAGAAATCCAAGACAAACTGTTCATCATCGTCCACTCGGTACATATCGCGGTCAATCTTAGGAAAGACATAAAGACCAGCTTTAGGCTTGACTGCCGATAAACCTGGAATGTCATTGATAGCCTTAGTGATATACTCACGCTGCTCATAGAGACGACCGCCTGGCATAAGCAATTTATCAACCGATTGAACCCCACCCAAAGAGGTCTGGACAACTTGCTGGGCCAAAACATTTGAACACAAACGCATATTGGATAACATGTTGAGACCCTCGATATAGCCCTTCACATGCTTTTTAGGACCTGACAACACCATCCAGCCCACACGGAAACCACAGATACGGTGGGATTTTGACAACCCATTCATGGTCACGACAAATAAGTCAGGTGCCAGAGTTGCAATCGGAATATGAACCGCACCGTCAAAGACCATACGGTCATAGATTTCATCAGAGAAGATGATTAATTCATGCTGACGTGCCAACTCAACAATCCCTTCCAAGACTTCTTTTGGATAGAGGGCACCAGTTGGGTTGTTAGGATTAATCAAAACAATAGCCTTGGTACGTGAAGAAATCTTGGACTTCATATCCTCCAAATCCGGATACCAGTCTGCCTCTTCATCACAAATATAGTGAACCGCATTTCCCCCTGCCAAGCTAACAGCAGCTGTCCAAAGCGGATAGTCTGGCATGGGAACCAAGACCTCATCACCATTATCCAACAATCCTTGCATGGACATGGTAATCAATTCACTCACACCATTTCCGATATAGATGTCTTCAATGTCTACATTTGGGAAATTCTTAACCTGACAGTATTGCATGACAGCCTTACGGGCAGAAAAGATCCCCTTGCTATCAGAATAGCCTTCTGACTTACGGGCGTTGTGGATTAAATCACGAATCACCTCGTCAGGAGCTGTAAAGCCAAACTCAGCTGGGTTTCCTGTATTCAAGCGCAAGATTTGCTCACCATTGGCACGCATGCGCATTGCTTCTTCTAGAACTGGGCCACGAATATCGTAAGCCACATGCTCTAATTTCATGGACTTTTCAAAATTTCTCATCTGCCACCTCGTCTTTCTATTGATAATATTTTAGCCTAAAACGAAAAAAATCACAAGAAAACTTTACTTTTTCCAAGAAAAGGCTTACAATAAAAGTGTAGCATATACTTCAATTTTTCGGTAGGAAAGGAGTGTTCCCTATGTCACAATCCTATCAAACCATTATGGTTGCTGTTGATGGTTCCACTGGTGCTGAACTAGCTCTACATAAGGCCATCCATGTTGCAAAGCGAAACAAGGCGCGTCTTTACATCGTTCACGTGATTGATACAAGAGCCTTGCACAATGTTGTGGCTTTCGATGCCAGTGTCTATGAATCACTGGAAAGAGAGGCCAAAGAACTACTCATCACTTATAAACGAACGGCTGAAGAACAAGGACTCGAACAAGTGGATATCCTCATCGAATTTGGAAATCCCAAGACCATGTTAGCAACGGATATTCCACAGCAAATCGAAGCCGATTTAATCTTACTCGGAGCGACCGGTCTCAACGCCTTTGAAAGGCTGCTCATCGGTTCTTCCTCTGAGTATATCATGCGGCACGCCTGCGTCGACCTCTTAATCGTTCGGGATAGCACCAAAACATTTTAAAAAGGACTAGCTGACTAGTCCTTTTTACTTGTCTGACATTGTGCTTCCAAAACCATTTTTAATCGGCCTTCTGGTGCAAAATCCTTCTCCCAGTTGGCTGGTTTGAGAATTTTATGAGTCTTAGGATCATAGTGAGCCTTGCCATCTGGAAAAAATTTTCCCATATTGGCTTCGTGGACAATTTGGAAAAAAGGTGCTGGATCTAAGCCCATCAAAGCAAAGGTGCCGTATGTAAAATAGAGCAAATCAACAAGAGCATCAATTTGACCAACCCAGTCTCTTTTGACCGGTCCTTTTTTCATCACTTTTTGCTCTGCAAGATACAAACTAGCTCGTAATTCCTTTAGTCCAGTTTGAAAATCCTCTTCCGAGTCAAAACTGGCATGCAGGTACTCCACCATCTCTTCTAGCTTGAATATCATACGAAATAGAGACTGGTCTGAACTCAACTCTGTTGGATGACCTGGTAGGGAACCATCCATTTTCAAATGAAAAGCCTGTACCGATTCAAATGCAGATTGTTCTTTCATCCTAGTCCCTCTCCTTGACCAAGCCAAAGCGCTCAAGAGCCTTGAAAATTCCATCTTTGTTGTTGGAGTCTGTCACAAAAGATGCTGCCTTTTTAGCCTTCCGTGTCGCATTTTTCATCGCAACAGAATGCTCAACTCCCGCTAACATTTCCAAATCATTATTGGAATCTCCAAATACAATAACCTGGTCCAAGCCAAATTGAAATTGATTGGCAAGACGCTGGATTCCTTGTAATTTAGAGCCACCTTTATTGATAATATCTGCTGCATAGGGACTAGACCGTGTAAATTCCAAACCAGGATACCGCCCTTGAAGTTTCGTCGTTTCCTTCTCCGTAGCCAGCAACAAGAGTTGGTAAATGGGCTGCTGTAAAATTTCTTCCACATTTGCCTCCTTCTGAGGACGAAGGCGTCTAATCAGGCGGTTAAAAATAAAATTCACCAATCCTGCCCACGATTCTGGAATCATGCGGGAAATTCGATAAGCAAGGTGACCACCACCAAATGACATGATACCACTTCCTGCCACCCCAGAAGCCGTTCCAAAGGACAGATCCTTGTTTTCTTGTCTGGCATATTGGATCAAAGAACGGACATCATCAACCTGAAGGGGATCAGCATAGAGGACTTTTTCCCGTGAAAATATATACTGACCATTATAGGCAATTGCCAAGTCTAAACTAAGGGCCGCCATGTATTGGAGGATAAAACGTGGATCGCGTCCAGTGGCAAGACCGACTAAAATGCCTGCTTTCTTAAGCTGGTTGATGGCAAAAATGGTGGAAGGACTGACCGAACGATTATCCATCAATAAGGTCCCGTCGATATCAAAAAAAACTGCCCGAATTTCCAAACCTTCTCACCTTCTTTCCTGACATTTATGTTACAATTAGTATAGCACAATCTTGAAAGAAATTGAAAGAATATGAAAAATATCCTCGTCCTCCATACAGGAGGTACCATTTCCATGCAGGCTGATGAGAAGGGACAAGTATCCTCTAGCCAAGTCAATCCCATGACCCAAGTGCCTTCACCACTGGACAAGATCCAGGTGACTTCTGTTGATTTTCTCAATCTTCCAAGTCCACACATGACTCTTGAAGCCATGATGGCCCTCTACCAAAAAATCAAACTGGAAGCCGAGCAATTTGATGGCTTCGTCATTACACATGGTACCGATACCCTTGAAGAAACCGCCTATTTCCTCGACACAATGGCCATTCCTCAAAAGCCAATCGTCTTGACAGGAGCCATGCGGTCTTCCAACGAATTGGGCAGCGATGGAATTTATAACTACCTCACTGCCCTTCGTGTCGCAGCAGATGACAAGTCCGCTGACAAGGGCATTCTAGTTGTCATGAATGATGAAATCCATGCCGCAAAATACGTCACTAAAACTCATACAACCAACGTTTCCACATTTCAAACTCCGACCCATGGTCCATTAGGTCTTGTCACCAAGAGGGAAATTCTCTTCTTCAAAACAGCAGAGCCTCGCGTTCGTTTTGACTTAAACCGCGTAGCTGGTCTAGTCCCAATCATCAAGAGCTATGCCGATATGGACCCCCTTCTTCTAGAATCCCTGGCCCATACAGACATTGACGGTATTGTGATTGAAGCCTTAGGAGCTGGCAACCTGCCTCCAGCAGTCCTACCTGCGCTGGACAACTTGCTTGATAAGGGAATTCCAGTTGTCCTCGTTTCCCGCTGTTTTAACGGTATTGCAGAACCTGTGTATTCCTATCAAGGAGGCGGAGTGGACTTGGAAAACAAGGGTATCCTCTTCGTCAAAGAGTTAAATGCCCAAAAAGCTCGTATCAAGCTGCTGATCGCCCTAGAAGCCGGCCTAACCGGAAAAGAACTTGTTGACTATATTCAGGGCTAACAAAACATACCAAACAAATAAGCTGGTCCATCTGAACTGCACCCCAAAAGTTAGACACAAAATCTAACGATTGGGGTGTTTTTCTTATGAAATTAAGTTATGAAGAAAAACTAGAAATATATGAGCTGAGAAAGAGTGGCGTGTCGTGGGTCAACCTTA
>NZ_JAGFUX010000013.1 GCF_017601095.1 Streptococcus suis
AGTCTACCTCTTCCTACTTTTGTTTTCATTCTACTACCTATATCAACTCCTGAACAGGACATAAATGTCCGATTACAAAAAAAAAATTCAAAAAAACTAAACCATTACTGGTCTAGTTTTTCTTTTAGAGATTGTAGATAAATTTCTTCCCCAAAATCACGCATTTGTAAGCCTTCTTCTGCAAGGAACACTAGTTCTTTTGATAACTGATGCATCTGAGACTTTGTGGTTGAATCAAGATTTTTTTTCGAAAATATCTGACGCATTTGTGGGATATCAAATTCTTTTTCTTTATATAGGGAATGGTTAGAGAGTAATTGTTCTGCCTTCGGACGATTGAAGAGCAGCCCTAATTGAAAGGCAGTTGGTAGAAAACTCTGATCAAATGGTTGTGCGCAAACACTTCTTAGCTCGACCGTGCTGCGGGTAGTTAGTAGCTGATAATGATAGGCTCGATGATATTGGATATCTTCGTTTTGCGGAATAAGAACGCTAGTTTGACCCAAAAGGTTTGTGGCTTGGACGCTCTCTGCTTGAAAATAGTCAGAGACGGTCATTGGAAGAAAGTAGTAATCAACCCCGTCTCGTTTGCAGCAAAACATGGCGGACTGATCCAATACATTGAGGTAGTCATCCAGCTGATTAAACCCCCGATCAAATGGCCCAACATTTTTCGAAATGACCCCATGCATCGATTTCTCCCACAAGAAGTCACGTGCTATCGTCAGCCCTTGAACAATCTCATCTTGGCCTGAATTGGCAAACAAATAGGCCTTTACAGGTTCCAAAAGGTTAAAAAAATTCAACACCGGCAAGACGGATGTTCGATCTACATCAAATTGTACTTGATTACCATGTATAAAGCCTGCATAGTCTAGAAAGACATGACAATCCTTTCTAAACTTTCCAAGGGCTAAATAAGCCATTAGAAGTTTGTAGCGGCCTATTGGTATTGGACTGTAATCATTCTCCTTCCAATAAGGATGAAGCCCCTTGCCTTGTAGTTCATAGCCCTTTTCACTTAGAATACCTTGAATGATCGGGAGATAGTTTTGAAATCGATCTGCGATTTGGTGAAGATTACTAGCTTTTTCGAAAGCAATTTCAAGCGTGGTATAAGTGACTTCAAAAACAAGGATATCTTTTGCTGGCGTCTGAATGCCGATAATATTTCCTGTATCATCCCATGCAGTCGCAATTGCTTGCAGAGGGGCCATCAAGCCTCTCAGTAAGGAAACCATGTCTTGGCTCTTAGTTCCTCTACCAGCTTTTGAAACGATGGGAAACTCTAGTTCTACTCCGATGTATAGTTCATTTTCTTGTGGAATTGGCTGAATATAGCGCTTAAATAATAATTGTTTTGATAGAGACAAGGTCCTCTCCTTACTTAAAAACGCCTGCTTACAAAATCATTCTATTTTAGAGTGATTTCGTAAACAAGCGTTACGTCTATTCTGATGAGTGTTACCGCTGGGCAGAAGCCCAGCAGTAGACCAGAGCTAGACTAAGAATAGTAACTATTCCATCATCATAACACTCAACAAAATTGATGATTATTAAACTAATTCAATGATAGCCATTGGGGCTGCATCGCCACGACGTGGTTCAGTTTTAAGAATACGAGTGTATCCACCGTTGCGTTCTGCATAACGAGGTGCGATTTCTGAGAACAATTTTTGAAGTGCTGTAGTAGAAGTGTACTTATCAGTAGCTTCATCATAGTTTTCAGATGCGATTTCGTTACGTACAAATGCAGCTGCCTGACGACGAGCGTGCAAATCACCACGTTTACCAAGTGTGATCATTTTTTCAACTGTTTTACGGATTTCTTTAGCACGAGCTTCAGTTGTAACGATTGATTCGTTGATCAAAAGGTCTGTCGTCAAATCGCGCAACATTGCTTTACGTTGTGAGCTAGTGCGTCCTAGTTTACGGTATGCCATGATTTCCTCCTATATTATTTATCTTTCTTCAATCCAAGACCGAGATCAGCCAATTTAACTTTGACTTCTTCAAGACTCTTACGGCCAAGATTGCGTACTTTCATCATTTCTGGCTCAGATTTCTCTGTCAAATCAAATACAGTATTGATTCCTGCACGTTTCAAACAGTTGTAAGAACGTACTGAGAGATCCAATTCTTCAATTGTGCGGTCTAACATCTTATCATCGGAAGCCACTTCAGTTTCTTTCATCACTTCTGCAGATTTTGCAACCTCAGTCAAGTCTGTAAAGAGACCCAAATGTTCCATCAAGATACGAGCAGATAGGCCAAGGGCATCTTCTGGCACAATTGTACCATTGGTCATGATTTCAAGTGTTAGTTTGTCAAAACCATCATTGCTACCAACGCGAGCTGGTTCAACTTGGTAATTAACTTTTTTCACTGGCGTGTAGATTGAATCCACAGCAAGTGTACCTACTGGTGCATCATCTTTTTTGTTTCCTTCAGCTGGAACATAGCCTCGACCTGAATTTACTTTAAGAACTGCTTTGAAGCTTGCTCCCTCAGCAATGGTGAAGAGATGATGATCAGGGTTTACAATTTCAATATCACTGTCTGTTAGAATATCGCCTGCAGTTACATCTGCTGGACCCACCACATCAAGTTCAATCGTCTTTTCGTCTTCGACATAAGATTTTACAGAAATCCCTTTGATGTTAAGAATGATTTGCATAACATCTTCACGAACACCTGGAACGGTATCGAATTCGTGCAATACTCCATCAATTTTAATTGAAGTTACAGCAGCTCCTGGAAGAGATGCCAAAAGTACGCGACGAAGAGAATTTCCGAGAGTTGTGCCGTAACCACGCTCAAGTGGTTCGATTACAAATCTACCAAAATCTTTATTTTCATCAATTTTTGTTATAGTTGGTTTTTCAAACTCAATCATTTCCTACTCCCTCTTAAACGAAAAGCTGTGTATGGTTTGTATGATTATACACGGCGACGTTTTGGAGGACGAGCACCATTGTGTGGTACAGGAGTCACATCACGAATTGCTGTTACTTCAAGACCAGCGGCAGCAAGAGCGCGGATAGCAGACTCACGACCTGAACCTGGGCCTTTAACGGTAACTTCAACTGTTTTAAGACCGTGTTCTTGTGCAGATTTAGCCGCAGCTTCAGCAGCCATTTGAGCAGCAAATGGTGTAGATTTACGAGAACCTTTGAAACCAAGAGCGCCAGCTGATGACCAAGCAAGAGCGTTACCATGCACATCAGTAATCATAACAATAGTGTTATTAAATGTTGCGTGAATATGAGCAATACCAGATTCGATATTCTTTTTCACACGACGTTTACGTGTTGGTTTAGCCAATTTTTCTACCTCCTATTTTATTTTTTCTTACCTGCGATCGCAACAGCTTTACCTTTACGAGTGCGGGCATTGTTCTTAGTGTTTTGTCCACGGACAGGAAGTCCACGACGGTGACGGATACCACGGTATGAACCGATTTCCATCAAACGTTTGATGTTCAAGTTAACTTCACGACGGAGGTCACCTTCAACTTTGATTGCATCAACTTCACGACGGATAGCGTCTTCTTGATCAGGTGTCAAGTCTTTTACGCGAACATCTTCTGAAATACCTGCAGCAGCAAGAATTTTTTTAGAAGTTGCGAGACCGATACCGTAAACATAAGTCAATGAAATAACTACACGTTTGTCATTTGGAATGTCAACTCCAGCAATACGAGCCATGTTTTCTCCTTTCTATTTCTTAACCTTGACGTTGCTTGTGTTTAGGGTTTGCTGGGCAAATCACCATAACACGACCATTACGACGAATAACTTTGCAGTATTCGCAAATTGGTTTGACCGATGGTCTTACTTTCATGTTTAATCCCTCCAAGTATTTCGACTATTTAAAGCGGTATGTGATACGGCCACGCGTCAAGTCGTAAGGACTAAGCTCAACAGTTACACGGTCACCGACTAAAATACGGATGTAGTTTTTACGGATTTTTCCTGAAACAGTTGCAAGGACTTGGTGCCCATTTTCCAACTCAACAGTGAACATAGCATTAGGCATAGTATCGACTACTTTACCTTCAATTTCAATCACATCTTCTTTTGCCATGCAAAAGTATCCCCTCTCTAAATTTCGATTTGATGCCCTCTGAACACAGAGGTAACAATTATAAGTCAGACTAGGCTATTTTATCATGTTTGTCAACAAAACGCAAGCCTAATCCCTTTAATTATTTCAAATTTGTTAAAACTGTATCAATCGCACCAAAAACCACTTCGATATCTTGATCACCTTCGATATCATGAACCAAACCTTTGTTTCGGTAATGGTCAATGATTGGCTGACCTTGTGCAATATTGACTTCTAAACGGCGTTGTACAGATTCCGGTTTATCATCTTCACGTTGGTAGAAATCTTCTTCTTTGTAATCGCCAACTGGTGGGTTGAAGATCTTATGGAAGGTTTCACCTGTTTCCTTATGAATGATACGACCGCTTAGACGCTCGACCAATTTTGCAGGGTCGATTTCAATGTTAATCACCCCTTGCAATTCAATGCCCAAATCTACCAAACTTGCATCCAAGGCATGTGCTTGCTCAATCGTGCGTGGATAACCATCCAACAAGAAACCTTTTTCTTTGATGTCGTCTTGTAGCAAACGTTCTTTAACAATACCGTTGGTCACTTCATCTGGTACTAAATCGCCCTTGTCGATGTATGACTTAGCTAAAAGTCCCATTTCAGTTTGATTGGCCATTGCTGCACGGAACATATCTCCAGTGGAAATATGAGCAACATTAAATTTTTCAACAATCTTTGCGGCTTGAGTGCCCTTGCCTGCACCTGGTAAGCCCATGATTAAAAGATTCATGACAAACTCCTTATTTTGTTTTCACATAAATTTGCCACTCTTGACAAACTTATCTAAAAACAAAATAGGAGCTAGACGACAAACCATCGTCATTTCAGCTCCTATTTCAAAATTCCCTTAAAGGGAAGTGACCAGCAAGCTAGTCTGTAATTTCCATAAAACCTACATATTTTCTCTTAAGAAGGTAGCCTTCCAATTGCTTGATACCTTCGATACTTGTCATAATGACGATGATCAGACTGGTACCAAGGAAAGCGATGTTTGAAGATAATCCAAATAGATTTTGGGCCAAGATTGGGAGAAGGGCAATGAAGCTCAAGAAGAGTGAGCCAATCGCTGCCAATCGCTTCAAGAGGGTTGAAAGATATTTCTCTGTTCCATTTCCTGGACGAACACCGTGGATGTATGCAGCACTCTTTTGCAAACTTTCCGCAGTTTTCTCAGGGTTAACCTGAACAAAAGTATAGAAGAAAGTAAACAGAATGATTAGTAAGGCATAAACAACCATACCTTTAACGGTTGAATAATCAAAGTATTCCTGAACATTCAATAACCAACCAATACTACGGTTTTGACTTGCTAAGAATTGAATGATTGAAGTTGGAATCGCAGTGATGGAACCTGCAAAGATAACAGGGATAACACCAGCTGGGTTCAGCTTCAAGGGCAAGTAAGAACTAGACGGTGCGCCTTGAGCGCGTTTGGTGTACTGAATTGGAATTTTGTATTCAGCTTGTTGAACAAAGGTTGTAAAGTAGATTACCACTAAGATCAAGACTACTAAAATCGCTACATAAATCGCAGACTCTACTAAACGACTGGACTCAATGTTAATGAAGCGATCTTCATAGATTTCATAAAAGGTTCCTGGCAATGATGAAATGATACCAGCAAAGATAATCATTGATGTACCATTTCCATAGCCCTTATCAGAAATCAATTCACCCAACCAGGAAACGATAACCGATCCTGTTGTCAGAATAGATCCGATAATGAGATAGGTTTTCCAATCCAAAGGCATGGATGTCAACTTCGCTCCAGATAGAGCGTTGAAGCTGGCAGTAATACCGATTGATTGAACAAAGGCCAGAACAACTGAAATGTATCGAGTAGCTTGATTTAGTTTTCGCCGACCGACCTCTCCTTGTCTGCCCCATTCTACAAATTTTGGAAGAATATCCATTTGTAGGAGCTGAACAATGATGGATGCGGTAATGTATGGACTCACCCCAAGTGCAAATACAGAGAAGTTTCGCATGGCGTTACCAGAGACCAAACTCAACATGTTCAAAAACGGTACATTTGAGAGGGCCTCTAGGCTTTTTGCATTGACACCTGGAACAGTAATGTGAGTCCCGATTCGGAAGACAAAAAGGATAAACAAGGTAAAAAGAATCTTTTTACGTACGTTTTTGACCTTTAAGGCATCTTTTAAAAGTTTAAAAAACATAGGCTGTCACCTCTTAGATGACTTCTACTGAGCCACCTTTAGAAGTGATTGCTTCTTCAGCTGATTTAGAGAATTTAGCAGCTTTAACTGTCAATTTCTTCGTCAATTCGCCGTTACCAAGAATCTTGATTCCTGATTTTTCAGCTTTAACGATTCCAGCTTCGATAAGCACAACTGGTGTTACTTCTGCACCATCTTCAAAAGCGTTCAATTGATCAAGGTTAACGATTGCGTACTCTTTAGCGTTGATGTTTGTGAAACCACGTTTTGGAAGACGACGGAACAATGGAGTTTGTCCACCTTCAAAACCTGGGCGAACACCGCCACCGCTACGAGCTTTTTGACCTTTTTGACCACGGCCAGAAGTTTTACCGTTACCTGATGATGTACCACGACCTACACGGTTGCGGACTTTACGAGAACCTGTTGCAGGTTGCAATTCATGAAGTTTCATTATTTTTTCTCCTCTTTTTTCAATGCTAGCGCCTGTGGAGACCAAAGAGTCTTCTTCCACAAACTCGCCACTATACTGACAGTAAGTCGCAAAGATTTCTCTATGCGACTTCGTCAATTGTTTAATTATTTAGAAGTTGCACAAACTAGGTTTGGCAGAACCAAGTACAAAGACTTAGTTTACTTCTTCGACAGTTACCAAGTGAGAGATAGCGTTTACCATACCAAGGATAGCTGGGTTATCTTCCTTAACAACTGAGCTGTTCAATTTACCAAGTCCAAGTGCAACAACTGTTTTACGTTGTTCTGGTTTGCGACCGATTGGAGACTTAGTCAAAGTGATTTTAATTTGAGCCATGAGTATCTCCTTTCTTATGCTAAATCAGAAACTGAAATGCCACGAAGTGCAGCCACTTCTTCAGCACGTTTCAATTGTTTCAAACCTTCAACTGTTGCGCGAACGATGTTGATTGGTGTGTTTGAACCAAGTGACTTAGACGTCACATCTGCGATACCTGCCAATTCGATTACGGCACGAGTTGCACCACCGGCAGCAACTCCAGAACCTTCTGCAGCAGGTTTCAACAATACACGAGCGCCGCCAAATTCTGAGCGAACTTCGTGAGGAATTGTTGTACCAACCATTGGTACTTCAATCATGTTTTTCTTAGCAGATTCAACTGCTTTACGGATAGCTTCTGGTACTTCTTGAGCTTTACCAGTACCGAAACCTACGCGACCGTTACGGTCACCAACAACCACAAGAGCTGCAAAACGAAGACGACGTCCACCTTTAACAACTTTTGTAACACGGTTGATGGCTACTACGCGTTCTTCAATTTCAACTGCGTTATCTTTGAATGCCATTTCTTAGTGTCCTCCCTATTAGAATTTCAATCCGTTTTCACGAGCTGATTCAGCCAAAGCTTTCACACGTCCGTGATAGAGATATCCACCGCGGTCAAAGACCACTTCAGAAATACCTTTAGCTACCGCGCGTTCAGCAACGAGTTTACCTACAACAACAGCTTGTTCTGTCTTAGTACCTTTTGAAACTTCTTTATCAAGAGTAGAAGCGCTTGCGAGCGTTACACCCGCTACGTCATCAATCACTTGAGCGTAGATGCCTGTATTAGAACGGAAAATGTTCAAACGTGGGCGAGCAGCAGTTCCAGAGATTTTACCGCGAACGCGACGGTGGCGTTTTTGGCGGATTTTGTTTTTATCTGGTTTTGAAATCACAATATTCACCTCTTAATGTATGATTCTGTTTCTTGCGAAACAATTTGAGAAATAGTCAGCCAGGTGGCTAAGCCACCTCAGCAAGCTATTATTTACCTGTTTTACCTTCTTTACGGCGAACAAATTCACCAACGTAGCGAATACCTTTACCTTTGTATGGCTCAGGAGCGCGAAGGCTACGGATGTAAGCTGCTGTTTGACCAACAACTTCTTTGTTGATACCAGACACGACGATTTGTGTTGGTGTTGGAACTTCAAATGTAATACCTTCTGGTGCAACCACTTCATCTGGGTGTGATTTACCAACAGCAAGTGTCAATTTGTTACCAGCCAATTGAGCACGGTAACCGACACCACGCATTTCAAGTTCTTTTTTGAAGCCTTCAGAAACACCAACAACCATGTTGTTGAGGTTAGCACGGCTAGTACCGTGAATAGTCTTCATTTCTTTTGAATCATTTGGACGGTGAAGAGTTACTTCTGCACCTTCCACACGGATTTCAATAGCAGTTGGGAATTCACGAGTCAATTCCCCTTTAGGTCCTTTTACAGTTACCACGCCGTTCTTTTGAGCAAGCTCAACGCCAGCAGGCAATGTAATTACTTTATTACCAATACGTGACATATTTTTAATTCTCCTGTTAAATTATCAGGCCGTCAAGCGACCAGTTTTCACGGGGGCTCATTTAAACACGGACAATAGCCCGTGTTCGATTGAGCATGGTTTTATGATACCTTCAAATCAAATCATTCGATTCGAACCCGAGCTGTGACCTGTGTGAAAAAGATAAATCAAACTTGAATGCAAGCATTCTTCGTTTGATTTCCTATTTTCACTTGGGTCACTACGCTCTCAGTATCATCAAATTACCAAACGTATGCGATAACCTCACCACCAACGTTCTTTTGACGAGCTTGTTTGTCAGTCAAAAGACCTTCTGATGTTGAGATGATTGCGATACCAAGTCCGTTAAGAACTTTTGGAATATCTTCACGTTTTGAGTAAACACGAAGACCTGGTTTTGAAACGCGTTTCAAGTTAGTGATAACTTTTTCACCGTTTGGTCCGTATTTCAAGAATACACGGATGATGCCTTGTTTGTCATCTTCGATGAATTCAACGTTTTTCACAAAACCTTCGTTTTTAAGGATTGTAGCAATACCTTTTTTAATGTTTGATGCAGGTACTTCAAGCACTTCGTGTTTTGCTTGGTTAGCGTTACGAATACGTGTCAAAAAATCTGCAATTGGGTCAGTCATAACCATTTGTTGTTTCTCCTCTTACTAGCAGTTTGATTGAATCACTTGCTAGTTAATTCATGATACAAAGTGCACTAAAAAGCCAAAGTGAAAATAGAAAACTTGACGTAGAAACTTTGGTTTCTAGGAAAGTTTGTCTTTTTCACACAGGCTTTCGCCCGTGTTCAAATCGGCAAGCAAACTTTGTATCGGGGTTGTTTTAATTGAGTTCGAGCTACAACCTTAGCAAAGAAGATAGATTTTCCTAGAAGTAAACTTCATAGTCAAATCTCCTATCTTTGCCTTGGTTGCTTAACGCTCTCACATCTTGAAATTACCAAGAAGCTTTTGTTACGCCAGGAATTTGTCCAAGGTAAGCCAAGTCGCGGAAGCATACACGGCACAATTTGAATTTGCGGTAAACTGAGTGTGGACGTCCACATTTTTCACAGCGTGTGTAAGCTTGTGTAGAGAACTTAGCTGGGCGTTTGTTCTTAGCGATCATTGATTTTTTAGCCATTTATTCTCTCCCTCTTATTTTGCAAACGGCATACCAAGGCCAGTAAGCAATGCACGTGATTCTTCGTCAGTGTTAGCAGTTGTAACGATAACGATATCCATACCGCGAGTTTTATCAACATCGTCGAAGTTGATTTCTGGGAAGATTAATTGCTCTTTCACACCAAGTGTGTAGTTACCACGTCCGTCAAATGACTTAGTTGGTACACCGTGGAAGTCACGTACACGTGGAAGTGAAACTGTAACCAATTTGTCCAAGAACTCATACATACGTTCGCCACGAAGAGTTACTTTCGCACCGATTGCAACACCCTCACGAAGACGGAAGCCGGCGATTGATTTCTTAGCTTTAGTGATAAGTGGTTTTTGACCTGAGATCAAAGCCAATTCTTGAGCAGCTTTCTCAAGGTTTTTAGCGTTAGAAACAGCGTCACCAACACCCATGTTCAAAACGATCTTATCAACTTTTGGCACAGCCATAACTGAAGAATAGTTAAATTGTTCAGTCAAAGCAGGAACTACTTCATTAAGATATTTTTCTTTTAAACGATTTGCCATTATACTTCTCCTTTCCTTCGTGATTAATCAAGCACTTCGCCTGATTTTTTGTTGTAGCGAACTTTTTTGCCGTCTACAAACTTGTAACCAACGCGTCCTGCAACACCATTTTTGTCAAGAACTTGAACGTTTGACACATGGATTGGAGCTTCTTTTTCAACGATAGCGCCTTGAGGGTTTTCGCTGTTTGGTTTTTGGTGTTTCTTAACGATGTTAACACCTTCAACAATAACTTTGTTTACTTTTGGAAGTGCTGTTACAACAAGAGCTTCAACGCCTTTGTCTTTACCAGCGATTACGCGAACTTTATCGCCTTTTTTTACAAACATTTGATTTCTCCTATAATTTCTTACGCCCTAATGGGCACCCTGGTTAGTAATGTAACCAGGGGACTTAGTTTGTTAGATTAAAGTACTTCTGGTGCCAATGAAACGATTTTCATGAAACCGCCATCACGCAATTCGCGTGCCACTGGGCCAAAGATACGAGTTCCGCGAGGGTTTTTATCTTCACGGATGATAACTGCAGCATTCTCATCGAATTTGATGTATGAACCATCAGCACGACGAGCACCTGTCTTAGTACGAACGATAACGGCTTTAACAACGTCACCTTTTTTAACCGCACCACCAGGAGTAGCTTGTTTTACTGAAGCAACGATGATGTCGCCGATGTTCGCGAATTTACGTCCTGAACCACCAAGAACTTTGATTGTCAAGATTTCACGTGCGCCACTGTTGTCAGCAACTTTCAAACGAGTTTCTGTTTGAATCATGTCAATTTTCTCCTTTCAGGTTGATTAAATGATAACTGCCTCTTCCACAACTTCTACAAGACGGAAACGTTTTGTAGCTGAAAGTGGGCGAGTTTCCATGATACGAACGATATCGCCTTCTTTAGCAACATTGTTTTCATCATGAGCTTTGTACTTTTTAGAGTAGTTAATACGTTTACCATAGACTGGGTGGTTACGTTTAGTTTCAACTACAACTGTGATTGTTTTGTCCATTTTGTCAGATACTACGCGTCCAACAAGAACTTTACGATTATTGCGTTCCATTGAAATTCTCCTTTCCCAATCTATTATTTAGTTTCAGATTGCACAGTTTTGATACGTGCAATTTGTTTCTTCACTTCGTTCAAACGAGCAGTTTGCTCAAGTTGACCAGCAGCAGCTTGGAAACGAAGTTCGAAGAGTTCTTTCTTCAATTCGTTTTCTTTCTTAGCAAGTTCTTCTTGAGAAAGGCCACGAAGTTCTTTTACAAAATCTTTAATTTCTTGAAGTTTCATGTCTTCTCCTTATTCTGCTTCACGTTTTACGAATTTTACTTTAACTGGCAATTTGTGACCAGCAAGGCGGAATGCTTCACGTGCAATTTCTTCAGAAACGCCAGCTACTTCAAACATAACCTTACCGCGTTTAACTGGAGCTACCCAACCTTCAGGAGCACCTTTACCAGAACCCATACGTACACCGATAGCTTTAGCAGTGTATGATTTGTGTGGGAAGATCTTAATCCAAACTTTACCACCACGTTTCATGTAACGCGTCATAGCGATACGGGCAGCTTCGATTTGGCGGTTTGTAATCCATGAGCTAGTAGTTGCTTGAAGACCGTATTGACCAAAGTCTACTTGTTTTCCACCTTTAGCTTCACCGCGCATTTTTCCACGGAATTCACGACGGTGTTTTACACGTTTAGGTACTAACATTTGTTATTTACCTCCTTTAGTGTTTTTACGAGCTGGAAGAACTTCACCACGGTAGATCCATACTTTGATACCAAGTTTACCGTAAGTTGTCAAAGCTTCTTCCCAAGCGTAGTCGATATCCGCACGAAGTGTATGAAGAGGAACAGTTCCTTCTGAGTAGCCTTCTGCACGGGCAATATCAGCACCGTTCAAACGACCAGAAACTTGTGTTTTGATACCTTTTGCACCAGCGCGCATTGCACGTTGGATAGCTTGTTTTTGAGCACGGCGGAATGCCACACGTTGCTCCAATTGACGAGCGATTGACTCACCAACAAGGTGTGCATCCAAATCAGGTTGTTTGATTTCGATGATGTTGATGTGTACTTGCTTACCAGTCAATTTGTTCAATTGAGCACGAAGTGCATCAACGTTGCTACCAGCTTTACCGATAACCATACCTGGTTTAGCAGTGTGGATAGAAACGATAACTTTGTTTACAGCACGTTCGATTTCGATTGTTGATGTTGACGCATCAGCCAATTCTTTTTTGATAAAGTTGCGGATTGCAAGATCTTCATGAAGGTAATCCGCGTATTCTTTTTCAGCATACCATTTAGCATCCCAATCACGGATGATGCCAACACGCATACCAATTGGATGTACTTTTTGACCCACGTTTTTACCTCCTTATTTCTCTGCCACAACTACAGTGATGTGAGCTGTGCGTTTGTTGATTGGTGAAGCAGAACCTTTCGCACGTGGACGGAAACGTTTCAACGTTGGTCCTTCGTTTGCGAATGCTTCGCTGACTACCAAGTTAGCTTTTTCCAAACCAAAGTTGTTTTCAGCGTTAGCGATTGCTGAGTTCAAAACTCCCTCGATAATGCCTGCAGCTTTGTTTGGTGTGAATTTCAAGATTGCGATTGCGTCTGCTACGCTTTTGCCACGGATGTTATCCAAGACAAGACGTGATTTACGAGGTGAAACACGTACTGTGCGAGCAGTTGCTTTAGCTGAAGTAATTTCTGCCATTGTGTTTTCCTCCTAAATTATTTACGACGAGTTTTCTTGTCGTCAGCAGCATGACCTTTGTAAGTACGAGTTGGTGCAAATTCACCAAGTTTGTGACCTACCATGTCTTCTTGAATGTATACAGGTACGTGTTTACGTCCATCGTAAACTGCGATTGTATAACCGATGAAACTTGGGAAGATCGTTGAACGACGTGACCAAGTTTTAATTACTTTTTTCTTTTCGTCATTTGCTTGAGCTTCAACTTTTTTCATCAAATGCTCATCGACGAAAGGTCCTTTTTTAAGACTACGTCCCATTTTAGTGTTTTCTCCTTTAAAATATGTACCACAGCGGCTTGGGAGCCGGACAGAACCCCAGTTACCGTGTTCGTTGTCCTGCCCCCGCACAGTTGATTAGGAGTTTCGATGTAGCTAAGCTACTAGAAACTGCAATCAACCACTGCGTCAAACTGGCATTTCAATCAAACTGAGGTGCTGGAATAGTCAGCCCATAAGAAACCCTACCGAGTTGGCGGATGATATAGAATGCTAAGCAACTAAGAATAGATTATTTTTGGTTGCGACGACGAACGATAAGTTTGTCAGATTTAGCTTTCTTGTTACGAGTTTTCAAACCAAGAGCTGGTTTACCCCATGGTGTAGATGGTGCTTTACGACCAACTGGTGCTTTACCTTCACCACCACCGTGTGGGTGATCGTTAGGGTTCATTACAGAACCGCGAACTGTTGGACGGATACCTTTCCAACGGCTACGACCTGCTTTACCAAGATTAACAAGGCCATGTTGTTCGTTACCTACAGTACCAACAGTAGCACGGCAAGTACCAAGGATCATACGAACTTCACCTGATTGAAGGCGAACAAGAACGTATTTACCTTCTTGACCAAGAACCTGTGCAGATGCACCAGCAGCACGAACCAACTCACCACCGCGACCTGGTTTCAACTCGATGTTGTGAACAACAGTACCGACTGGGATGTTTGCAAGTGGAAGTGCGTTACCAACTTTGATATCTGCTTCTGGGCCTGAAACGATGCGTTGACCAACTTCAAGACCTTTAGGAGCAATGATGTAAGCTTTAACACCGTCTGTGTAGTGTACAAGAGCGATGTTTGCTGAACGGTTTGGATCGTACTCGATCGTTTTAACGATTGCTTCAACGCCATCTTTGTTACGTTTGAAGTCTACCAAACGGTAGAAACGTTTGTGACCGCCACCTTGGTGACGAACAGTGATGCGACCGTTGTTGTTACGACCAGCTTTGCTCTTCAAAGCAACAAGCAAGCTTTTTTCTGGAGTGCTTGTTGTGATTTCAGCGAAGTCCAAAGAAGTCATGTTACGACGGCCATTTGTCGTTGGTTTATAAACTTTAATACCCACGTTAATTCCTCCTTTGATTATTCAGCGTCAGCTGTAGCGAACAATTCAATCGCTTTTGAATCAGCAGCCAATGTGATGATTGCTTTTTTCACTTTGTTTGTGCGACCTACATAACGACCTACGCGTTTTGTTTTAGGTTTCACGTTGATTGTGTTAACATTTGCAACTTTAACACCCTCGAATGCAGCTTCAACAGCTTGCTTGATCAAGAGTTTGTGTGCACGAGTGTCAACTTCAAATACATACTTGCCTGCTTCGAGTTGGCCCATTGAGCTTTCTGTGATGACAGGTTTTTTGATAACATCATACAAATTCATTATGCAAGAACCTCCTCAATTTTAGAGATAGCTGCTTGAGTTACAAGAAGTTTGTCTGCATTTGCGATGTCAAGTACGCTTGCAGTTGTTGCAGTTGCAACTTTAACTCCTGGGATGTTACGAGCAGAAAGAGCTGCGAATTCGTTGCCTTCTTCAAGAATAACAAGGACTTTAGAATCAATGCTCAATGCTGCAAGTACTTTTGCAAATTCAGCAGTTTTTGGAGCTGTGAATTCAAGTGAGTTAACAGCTACAAATTTGTTTTCAGCAACTTTTTCTGAGTAAACAGATTTAAGTGCCAAGCGACGAACTTTTTGTGGAAGTTTGTACGCGTATGAACGTGGAGTTGGTCCGAAGACTACGCCACCGCCACGCCATTGTGGTGAACGGATAGAACCTTGACGAGCACGTCCAGTTCCTTTTTGACGCCATGGTTTGCGTCCGCCACCTGAGACTGCTGAACGGTTTTTAACTGCGTGAGTACCTTGACGAAGGCTAGCACGTTGGCTGATGATCACATCAAATACAACTGCTTGGTTTGGCTCGATACCAAAGATCGCATCGTTAAGAACTACTTCACCAGCTTGTTTACCAGTTTGGTCAAATAATGTTACGTTTGCCATTTCGACTGATTTCCCCTTTCCTTATTATTTACCAGCTTTAACTGCTGACTTGATAGTGATAAGAGATTTCTTAGCACCTGGTACGTTACCTTTGATAAGGATAACGTTCTTTTCTGGAACAACTTGTACAACTTCAAGGTTTTGAATTGTTACACGGTTGCCGCCCATGCGACCTGCAAGGTTTTTACCTTTGAATACACGGTTAGGTGCAACAGGACCCATAGAACCTGGACGACGATGGTAACGAGAACCGTGAGCCATAGGACCACGTGATTGACCGTGGCGTTTGATAACACCTTGGAAACCTTTACCTTTAGATGTACCAGTTACATCAACAACATCACCAGCTGCGAAAGTTTCAACTGTAATTTCTTGTCCAACTTCCAAGCCTTCAATGTTTTTGAATTCACGAATGAAGCGCTTAGGAGCTGTGTTAGCTTTAGCTACATGGCCTTTGGCAGGTTTGTTGCTCAATACTTCGCGTTTGTCATCAAAACCAACTTGAACTGCCGCATAACCGTCAGTTTCAACTGTTTTCACTTGAAGAACAACGTTTGGAGTTGCTTCGATGACAGTTACAGGGATAAATTCACCAGATTCAGTGAAGATTTGAGTCATTCCCACTTTTTTCCCTAAGATTCCTTTTGTCATGAGAAAAATATTCCTTTTCTTAATTTTGTATTTAAAAAGTTTTTAACGAGCGTTTTTCATGCTCAAATATAAGATACTAAAGGCGTCAAACTCAAAATGAAAATAGGAAATCCAACGAAGAAACGGTAGTTTCTAGGAAGATTTGTCTTTTTCACACAGAATTTAGCCTGTGTTCAATTAGAACACTTGCTTTACTCAGTCGTATCTAGCTGATTAAAGTTTGATTTCTACGTTTACACCACTTGGAAGATCCAATTTCATCAAGGCATCAACTGTTTTTTGAGTTGGGTTGATGATGTCGATCAAACGTTTGTGTGTACGCATTTCGAACTGCTCACGAGAATCTTTGTACTTGTGAGTCGCACGGATGATGGTGTAGAGGCTACGTTCTGTTGGAAGTGGAACTGGACCTGCTACTTGAGCACCTGTACGTGTTGCAGTTTCAACGATTTTTGCAGCTGCTGTATCAAGTGTACGGTGTTCGTACGCTTTCAAGCGGATGCGGATTTTTTTGTTTGCCATCTTTTTCTCCTTTTCGTCTATTTAAGATAATAGGCTAGCTCCACAAGAAAACCAACACGTGTTGCGTGGCAATGCAACCGAGCGTGTCGCAACCTCTTGCATCAAAGCTACAGCCGTAATTTTTACGGCACTAGAACATTCTACCAAATTCTGTTATCCAATGCAAGAGATTATACTTTCTTTTTTTAAAAAATCTTAAAAACTTTTTCTGGTATCTCAACCGAGTCAACTTCTTATCTTTTTGATTAACTATATATAGAAGAAAACAAACAGAAAACAGCCGGCAACTGCCGACTGTTTTCCAGGAGATTATATGAAAAAGATATGCCAGCCGTTTGAGCTTTAACTCTTACGGATGACGATACTGAAACTATTTCAGTAAAAGTGTGCTATTTCTAGCTTGACTATAGTATAGTACATCTTTCTTAACGAAATCTAAATTCCTTTTTCTTCCAATTCTTTTTGACAAGTCGATTCCGATAAAGTTGCATACGTTTCGGATGTTCTTAAAAATGCGGTGTCGGCCGCACACGATAGCGGAGAATCTCCTCCAGACCATAAGGACAATAAATCTCCACATTCCCATCCCCTAACAGACGGGCACCAATTGCCGTACACCGTTCGGGATACTTGCTCATGGCATCTTTGGAAGAGGTGTAGGGCCGGGTATGCGGACTATGTTGGTGCATATAGACCTGATTTTTGACTTCCCATTGGTAACTCGGATAAGTTTGACGCAAATACTTCTCAATCGCTAGCGTTTCTTCATAGGAAACAGCTGCATCGTGAAAAATCACATCTACATCCGTTTCTAAATCGAAGGCTCCGCCATTCCACAAAAAATTCCGCAAGGTCCCCGCACAGAGCCAGACATCTCTCAGCCCCAAAGAAGCAATAATCTCCAGAATGCTTTTCATGTCCTGGTCTGCCAACAAGGCCTTTTCAACATCTCGTTCTTTCATAGGTCCATTATAACAGAAAGCCCAGCACGGTGGCTAGGCTTTCTAGGAGATTATATGAAAAAGAAAAGTTTTTGGATAAGGGTAGTATAGCCCGGTTTGCTTAAGATTTCCTTAATCCTCAAATAATTCTTTGATTTTTAACAAATCTTTGATTTTGCGATTCAGCTCCACGCCCTCAATCTGGAGGTTGATACTCTGAATCCCTGCGTTGATAGCTGTTTCCACATCGAGCATACGATCACCGATATAGTGGGTATTTTCCTTATCCAGTCCGTATTTTTCGATGAGAAATAGCAGAGCTTCTGGACTTGGTTTGCGGGCAAATCCAGAATCGCTGGTCAAGATTTCTGTGAAATGGTGACGGACACCCAAATCCTCCAAAACCTGAAAAGCGTTGTCACTCTTGTGAGTATAGACAAAATTTTGAATACCTTTCTCTGCCGTCCAATCCAGAATTTCACGCGCACCAGCCATCAAGGGAATTTTCGTGTTTTTCTCCTTCAAGGAAGTCGCACGCACGCGATTGAGCTCATCACTATCCAGACCATATTTGTCTGCATCACGCACCAATAAATCTTTAACAGAATAGCGCAGAATAAATTGTTTGACTTCCTCACGGTCAAAAGGAAGTTTGTATTGTTCATAGGTTTCTTGAATTCCAGCCAATATCGCCTCATAGGAATCCAAGAGCGTTCCATCCAAATCCCAAATAAATGTCGGTGTCATCTTATCTCCATTCATATGCTCGATAGGGCTTGTCTAATTGGTAACCCAGCTTTTCAGCTAGTTTCAAGGATGTCAGGGTATGGGCATCCCAGCTTGGATAGAGTCCGCGGTCTAAACAAGCTAAAATTAACTGAGCCGCACAGGCTTTTGCCAAACCCAGACCTCGATAGTCTTCCCTAGTATCCACTTCTATCTCAATCCCAGCTGAATAGCTGGCATAGGATGAAGCCCCTGAGACCACCTGTCCCTTATGCAAGATGACATAGCCCAGCCCCAAGTCCAAAAATTGTTCCACGTCTATATAATTTCCCACCAAATCCCGTGACCATTCCTCTACCAGACAAGCCTCGTACAGATTACGGTCAATCAGTTTCATATCAAAGCTTTCAGGCAAGTCATCAACCAGTTTCTGTAAATGCCCAAGGTCAAACTCAGTTTCCTTTTTCGTAGCGTATCGAGTAAAAAAACGAACTCCGTCTCCGTAAGTTTCTTCTATCAAGTCTGACCAGGCTTGGTTTTGGGGGACTAGAATAATATCCTTTCCCTCGCAGATTTTTAGCAAGTCTCGATGTGGCTGGCCAGCTAAAAAACCAAAGAAGCTCTGCCGTCCATAGAGAGCTAGAGCTGACTGGGGCAATTGGCTGTCATCAACATAAATGTCTCCCATGACACCTTCTAAACAGGTCCAGATAATCGTCTCAGGCCAGTCTCCAAATAAACGAGCTATTTGTCTCATCTGCTCTGCCATTATTTTTCCGTATAGGGATAACCCAAGTGCTCGTAGGCCTTGGCTGTCGCAACCCGCCCTGTCCGTGTCCGCATGAGGAAGCCCTGCTGAATCAGGTAAGGCTCGTACATGTCCTCCACCGTCTCACGCTCCTCGGCGATATTAACCGACAGGGTGTTAAGACCGACGGGACCGCCACCGTACATCTCAATCATGGTGCGGAGAATCTTCTGGTCCACGTAGTCCAGCCCCTCGCGGTCCACATCCAGCATGGTTAGGGCCTTGTCTGTAATGGTGTCGTCAATCAGGCCGTCGCCCATAATCTGTGCGAAATCCCGCACCCGCTTGAGCAGACGGTTGGCGATACGGGGAGTTCCACGAGACCGACGAGCCAACTCAATAGCAGCTTCATGAGTAATCTCCATATCAAAGATATCCGCCGTCCGCTCGACAATCTCCGTCAAATCAGCCAGTTCATAATACTCCATATGACCGGTGATACCAAAACGGGCTCGCAGGGGATTGGATAGCATACCCGCACGAGTAGTCGCTCCAATCAGGGTAAAAGGTGGTAACTCCAAATGCACGGAGCGGCTGGTTTCTCCTGCTCCAATCATAATGTCGATGTAGAAATCCTCCATAGCAGAGTAGAGAATTTCCTCTACCGCCATAGGCATACGGTGGATTTCATCAATAAAGAGGACGTCGCCAGGCTCCAAGTCATTGAGAAGGGCCACCAAGTCACCTGCTTTTTCAATAACAGGACCACTGGTCTGCTTGATATTAACGCCCAGTTCGTTGGCGATGACAAAGGCCATAGTGGTCTTCCCCAGACCCGGAGGGCCAAACAGAAGGGTATGGTCCAAGGCTTCATCACGGAGCTTGGCTGCCTCGATAAAGATTTTGAGCTGGTCCTTGACCTTGTCCTGACCGATGTATTCATTTAATTTCTGGGGACGCAGGGTACGTTCTACGTACTCCTCATCCTGCATTTGTTCCATGTCTAAAATTCGATTTGTCATAAAACTATTATAGCACAAAATGAAAATACCAGACTCAGTGAGTCCAGTATTCTCAGGAGATTATATGAAAAAGATATGCCAGCCGTTTGAGCTTTAGCTCTTACGGATGACGATACTGAAATTCATTCAGTAAAAGTTTTCGCCATTTCTAGCTTGGATATAGTATAGCGCGCCAAACTTAAGGGAAACTAAAACAGAATTCATTTTATTTATTTTCCACTATTCGCAAAAATCGCCCTAGAAAGTGCGCATCTAAATCGTTGTACTGACTGCCTTCTGCTGAACTTTCTTTGGGAATGCCCAGATTCATCAGCCGCTGATCAAATTCCTCTAGTTCTATGTAGCTATCAACTGGCACTAAATCCTGATTGGAAGTCGGCTGCATAAACACAAGTTCTTTTCCGTCAAGCTGGATACGGTAGCTAAACTGTCCCTGCTTTTTAGTTTCATCTAGGGTAAATACCTTGGTCCCAAATCCTGTCCAGACAGACTTGACATCACTGTAAAGACATTCCTTGGACGGTGCCAACAGATTGATGTCGATAATCTGACTATCTGTCACTACTGTTGTGGTGGAAATGAGCAGAGTGGTCAACAAGACACCGCTACCTGCCAGACCCCAGCCGTATTTCCAAGGAAGTTTCACCAGCCTCGCCAGTTTTCCCAAAAGAAAAACAAGAAAAGCCATAATAAACGCCATGGAAACCTTGCCCAGACCAATCGAATACTCATAGAAGAGCCAGTCGCTTGGCAGGAAGAAGGTTTCTGTCAACCAGCCGACAAAAACAAAATAAGCAATACCTCCCACAAGAGAGATTAGACCGATTGGAATCCACCAGGCTTGACTACGGTTCTTCTGACGGACCTTGTCTCTATGTTTCCACCAGGTCACGAGATAATCTCGCCAGAGGAGCGTTATCCAAGCAGTTGCTAGTAGGGAAACCACGGCGAGTAGGAAAAGATTTTCCTGATGGCCTTGTTGTATTCGAGTAAACAACCAGAGAATTGGACCTGATAGCATCATGGTCTGCACGAGGGTCAGCCATATGCTTGGTAACAAGGCATCTTCTAGGTCTTGCTTTAAGTCTTGGAACTCACCGCTTTCCACAAAAGCAATGGAGTCCTGTGCTTCTTCCAACCAGTCGTCTTTCTTACCCAGATCCTTGACTACCTGACCAAGCAAGTCAACCTTGTCCACTAATTCCTCTACTTGCTGGTTGATTTCTTGCTGCTTCTCACGCAGGGCTGATTGCAATTCCTCCTCCGACAAGGTTAGAAGTCCTTGAATCTCTGCTAGGGAAAATTCAAAATAGCGGAGCAACTTAATCAAGCGAAGCTGACGTACATTTTCCTCTGAATAATTACGGTAATCGTTGAGCGGATTTCTCGCCACTTCAATCAAGCCCTTTTCTTCATACAGCCGTATCGCCTTAGTTGACAAGCCTGTCAACTTCTCCACATCTTTGACCTGCATAAGCAACCTCCATCTGTTTTGATAGTCCTAGCATACACTATTCCCCTAGGGATGAGTCAAGGATTTTTTGATTTTTTATACAAAAACAGTCAGCTAATTCTTACTGACTGTTTTCTGGAGATTATATGATACCTAGCTCTTGTCGCTTGCGACTTAGAGCTAGGGACACCTTTAGGTGAAAAGGAAGTCCGCTATTTCTAGCTTGGATATAGTATAACTCGCCAAGCTTAAGGGAAACTAAAAAATTCTCTGGAAAATCCAAAGAATTTTGATTTTTTTATAATCCAAGTCGTTCAAAGATGTCATCCACCCGCTTCGCATAGTAGTCTGGGTTGAAGAGTTCATCGATTTCTTCTTGACTGAGTTTAGCCGTCACGCGCTCATCCGCTTCGAGAAGGGGCTTGAAGTCCACTTGATTATCCCATGACTGCGCAGTTTTTGGTTGCACCAAGTCATAGGCTTCCTCACGGGTCATACCTTTTTCAATCAAACTGAGCATGACACGCTGGCTGTAAATCAAGCCAAAAGTTGACTCCATATTGCGTTTCATATTTTCAGGGAAGACCGTCAAGTTCTTGACAATATTGCCAAAACGATTGAGCATATAGTTGATGAGGATAGTCGTATCCGGCGTGATAATCCGCTCCGCTGACGAGTGGGAAATATCACGTTCGTGCCAAAGCGCCACATTTTCAAAAGCCGTCACCAAGTGACCACGCACCACACGAGCCAGACCGGTCATATTTTCAGATCCGATAGGGTTGCGTTTATGGGGCATAGCAGAGCTGCCTTTTTGGCCTTTGGCGAAATACTCTTCAACTTCACGTTGTTCAGACTTTTGTAGTCCACGGATTTCTGTCGCCATACGCTCGATGGACGTTGCAATCAAGGCTAAAGCTGAAAAATATTCTGCGTGGAGGTCGCGAGGTAGGACCTGGGTCGAAATTTCCTGCGGACGAATGCCCAATTTGCCACAAACATACTCTTCCACAAATGGAGGAATGTTGGCAAAGTTTCCAACCGCACCTGAAATTTTTCCAGCCTCAACTCCCTTAGCAGCCACATCAAAACGCTCCATGTTGCGTTTCATTTCGCTATACCAAGTCGCCAATTTAAGACCGAAGGTCGTTGGCTCCGCATGAACACCATGAGTCCGCCCCATCATGATGGTGTACTTGTGCTCACGCGCCTTGTCGGCGATGATATTGGTAAAGTTCTCAAGGTCACGACGGATAATGTCGTTGGCCTGCTTGTAGAGGTAGCCGTAAGCCGTATCTACCACGTCGGTCGAAGTCAGACCATAGTGGACCCACTTGCGCTCCTCGCCAAGACTTTCCGAAACCGCACGCGTGAAAGCCACCACATCGTGACGGGTTTCCTCTTCAATCTCTAAAATGCGGTCGATGTCAAAAGTCGCCTTCTCACGAATCAAGGCCACATCAGCCTTCGGGATCTCGCCCAACTCAGCCCAAGCCTCATCTGCGAGGATTTCCACCTCCAACCAAGCCTTGTACTTGTTTTCTTCACTCCAAATAGCCGCCATCTCTGGGCGGGAATAACGATTGATCATTGTTTATGATACAGAGGGCTTTAAGAAAGCGAGAGAAAAATAGGAAACTGACGCTGTGTGCTAGCACACAAGACAGTTTATCTTTTTTCCGACGCTTTTAGCCCGAGTTCAATTGCTCGAACTTACCCTCATTCCTTTCTATTTTTATATGTAATGGAATTCACTTGAACTTCGAATTCTCCTACAACTCCACCTCAACATCCTCCCCCAACACCGTCACGTGTCCCATTTTGCGATTGTGCTTCGCTTCTAGTTTACCATAAAAGTGGGGATGGGCGGTAGGGTTTTCTTGAAGAAAGGTTTGGACTGCTTCCATGTCTTGTCCCAAAACGTTGATCATAACAGCTGGTGAAAGCAGGCGGATAGGGGGTAGGGGCTGGCCGAGAATGCCTCGGATATGGGTATCAAACTGTGAAAAATCACAAGCTTCAATAGAATAATGCCCCGAATTATGTGGTCGAGGAGCGATTTCGTTGACCAGAATATCCTGACCTGCCACAAACATTTCAACACAGAGGCTGCCTGCCAAATGGAGCTTGGCGGCGATTTGCAGGGCCATAGTTTTGGCTTTTTCAGCAAGTTCATCTGAAATACGAGCAGGCACGATGGTCTTGTAGAGAATATTATTGCGGTGGATATTTTCCTGTACAGGAAAGACGGTGTAGTCGGAGCCATTGCCAGACACAAGGACGGAGATTTCCAGGTCGAAATTCACAAACTCTTCCAAAACACACTCGGCAGAGTTGGCTAGTTGGCTAGCCTCTACCAGGTCCGCCGCTTCTCGAATGACCTTCTGGCCATGTCCGTCATAGCCCCCAGTGGCTGTCTTCAAAACGTAGTTTTTGCTAAAGTCCAGACCTTCTAGGTCTAGGCTAGAAGTGACAACCTTGTAGGGGGCGACTTGCACGCCAGCTTTTTTGGCCAAAAAATCCTTCTCAAAAATGCGGTTCTGGGAAATGCGGAGGAGGTCTGTCCCTTGAGGGAGCTGACCGTCCTTGATGACCGCGTCCAGTCCGTCTGCATCGACATTTTCAAACTCGTAGGTCAGGACATGGCACCGCTCCGCCAGCTGTTTGAGGGCCGCCACATCGTGATAGGGAGCGACGATAACCTCGCTAACCTTGGAGGCTGGGCAGTCCGCCGCAGGATCCAGCGTGATCACCTTATGACCCATGTAAATAGCCGAAATAGCCATCATCTGACCTAGCTGACCGCCGCCGATAATTCCGATTGTCTTAGATGAGGTCATCTGTCATCGCCTCCGCAATTTTTTCCTGTTCCTTGGCAAAATCTGCTAGCTGAGCTGCAATGGTTTGGTCTTCAATGGAGAGAATGCGAAGAGCTGTCAGGGCTGCGTTGGTGGCTCCTGCTTCACCGATCGCCATAGTCGCAACAGGGACGCCACCCGGCATCTGCACGATAGAATAGAGGGAATCCACACCACTCAGGGCACGGGATTGGACTGGGACACCGATAACTGGCAGGGTTGTCTTAGCTGCTACCATACCTGGCAAATGAGCCGCACCGCCCGCTCCTGCGATAATGACCTTTATGCCACGACCACGCGCCTCTTCGGCATGACGGAACATGAGGTCTGGTGTGCGGTGGGCAGAGACCACTTTCTTTTCATATGCTACGCCAAATTTGTCCAGCACATCGGCTGCTTTTTTCATGGTTTTCCAGTCGGAACTAGAACCCATGATGATGGAGATTGGAATGTTCATACTTGTCTTTCCTTTTCTTTATCCCTTATTTCACGGCCTTGCTTCCAATATCTGTCCGATAAAAGAGGCCTGTCGTATCTTGATTTTTCAGCTCCGAGTAAATTTTTTTTTGTGCTTCTTGGACGGTATCTGCTGTGGTGACTAACATATAAACTCGACCGCCGTTTGAGAGCAGTGCTCTGCTATTTTCCGCAAAACGAGCCCCTGCATAGTAGGTCGTGATGTCGCCCTCGGTCTTCGCTGGCAAGGTTACGCCTTTTTCGTAGTCCAGTGGGTAGCCATTTGAAGCCACGACCACACCGAGCGTCACGCCACTATCCAGCCAAGTCAGCTGTGTAGGACGTATGTGGAGGATGTCGTCGATGTTCTGAGCAAAGTCAGAGGTCAGACGAGGCAGGATAATTTGGGTTTCTGGATCGCCGAAACGGGCGTTGAACTCGATGACCTTGGGACCTTGGTCGGTCAGAATCAAGCCAGCATAGAGCACACCCAGATAAGATCGCCCTTCCGCAATCATGCCGTCCAGAATAGGTTTGACAATGGTGTCAACCGCTGTATCCACCACGCTTTGAGGCAGGTGGGGAACAGGAGCGTAAGCCCCCATACCGCCCGTGTTGGGACCTTGGTCGCCGTCAAAGGCACGCTTGTGGTCCTGGGCTGTCGGCAGAATGTAGAACTGGTCGCCGTTGACCAGGGCAAAGAGGGAAAACTCCTCGCCCGCCAAGAACTCCTCGATGACCACACGAGCACCCGAGTCACCGAACTTGTTGTCCAAGAGCATCTCCCGTGCCGCTTCGACCGCCTGCTCGACGGTTTCCGCCACGACCACACCCTTGCCCAGTGCCAAGCCGTCCGCCTTAACCACGATCGGTGCCCCCTGCTCTTCGATGTAGGCTTTGGCTTCTTCGAAGTTGGAAAATGTGCCAAAGGCTGCTGTTGGAATGCCGTATTTGACCATGATTTGTTTGGCAAAGTCTTTTGACCACTCCAGCTCCGCGGCTAGACGACTGGGACCAAAAGCTTTTAGTCCAGCCTGTTCAAAATCATCAACGATACCTGCTGCCAAAGCATCGTCTGGACCAACAAAAGTCCAAGCAATATCATTTTCCTTAGCAAAGTTGATGAGAGCAGAATGTTCGGAAATCCCGATATTGACTAACGAGATACCGTCCAAGGTCATACCGTCATTTCCAGGAGCGACAAAGACTTGTTCTACTTGCTCAGACTCTAATAATTTCTTTGCAATAGCGTGTTCGCGACCACCAGACCCGACAACCAAAAGTTTCATTTTCCACACCTCAAAAACGGATTTTACATTCTAATTTTAACAAAAATATTCAGTTTATCATAATTTATCTGGATTATTTTGTTTTTTCTCAATTTTTACCGAACAATTAGGTAGGAGGTAAAAAAAATGAAAAAATACACATCATTTTTATGTTCAACAGCTATCCTAGCTGCTAGTCTATTTTCAGTATCTGTCGCCCATGCCACTAGCGACACAAGCACCCCCGCAACAACAGTCGGGCAGATTGAAAACACAGCAACCAACAGCGCTCCGGTGATGACAGTAAAACTATCCGAAGCTGGGCGATTCAATGTACTAATTGAAAACATCCCTCAAAATGTCACTGAGGTATTGGTACCTATTTGGTCTAATGAAAATGGACAAGATGATATCAAATGGTACTCAGCCAAAAGAGATACGTCTGGGAATTTCTTTGTGGGTGTAGATTTTAGTAATCACAAGAATATCGCCGGTCTGTACCACATTCATCTATATACTCGAACGGATGGAGGAGCTTTAAAAGGACAAGCTGCCATATCACACACATTTAAACAAACTGAAGTAAAAACTCAAGTCACATCTCATTATCAAACAAAACTATCTGTTGACAGACCTGGATATTTACATGTCTCAATTTCTAATATCCCCGGCGAGGTTACTGAAATAAAGGTACCAACATGGACCGACTCAGCTGGTCAAGATGATATTATTTGGTACACCGCAGTAAGGCAATCAAATGGTATTTTCTCCCTCGATATTCCACTTAAAAATCATAATTTTGAAATAGGGAAATATCATCTCCATATCTATTCCAAAACAAGAACTTCTCAACTTCAGGGCAAATCTGTAACCTCAATTCAAATCGCTGCCAATCAGCTACCCAACATCGAAAAACCTGACATTTCAGTAGTCAATATCAACCAACAAAAAGGAACCTATTCTATTAAAATTCGTGAAAAAGAATTTTCTAAAAAAATAAAAAAGGTAGAAATTGCAACATGGTCTGAAGCCGATCAAAGTAATATTAAATGGCGCATTCCAACAAACGTAAATGGAGAATATACTGCAAATATTGACTATGCTGAACATAGTTATAAAACAGGAACCTATAAGAACCATATCTATATTACTTACCAAGACAATAGCAGAGTAGGATACATCGCTAACTCTATCTCTATTACAACTCCCAAACCAGCCACTATCCAAAACTATACCCCAAACAAATATCCTGTGGGGCAGTGTACCTGGGGAGCGAAGCAACTTGCTCCTTGGGCTGGCAACTATTGGGGACATGCGAAACAGTGGCTTGCTTCAGCTCGAAATGCTGGATTTAAGACTGGTACAGCACCTCGTGTTGGTGCTATCGCTGTCTGGACTGGAGGAGCTTACGGACACGTAGCGGTCGTAACAGAAGTTTCTAGTACAACGCGCATTCGAGTTAAGGAATCAAATTACAATAACAACCAAAATATCAACGACTACCGTGGTTGGTTCAATCCTGTCGCTGATGGTGTCGCAGGGTACATTTACCCATAATAAAAAGCTCCTTTGGAGCTTTTTTAATTATTGATTAAAGGAAACATGGACGTGGTCATAGTGATTTTCTGTAACGCTACCACGATCAGGCATCAAATTCCAGGTATAGGCAGGGCCATAAATGCTGGCAAATGGTGAGTAAAAACGCTGCTTCCAAATGATATAGGAAATCTTCTTAGAAGCCATATTGGCAATACTATACTCAGCAATTTGATCTCCAAGACTTGAACTCTCGGGAACCATAAAATCAAGCGCCAAACCTGAACCATGGTCTCCAGAATCTCCAGCTCGGTAACCACCAACATTAGACAGTCCAAAGAGAGCTTTCACCTCATCTTTATAAGCAATGACATGCGCTTGCAAACCTGCATTTTCAGCACTTGAACTGATAATGGTATTTGTTTCAGTAGTTGTCGAAGTGGACGGCGATGTAGCTGTTGTTTCTTGTGAAGAAAGGTTATCAGTTGATGCTGTAGTTTCCTGTTCGCTCTCTTGAGTTGCCGGAGCTACTTGAACAGCTGGGGTCTCCACAGGGGCTACTTGAGCTTCTGGAGTAGCAATAGGAGCTTCCTGTACCTCAGATGTAGTCTCTTCAGTCGGTACTTCCGTTGGACTTGGCTCTGTAGCCGCTTCTTCGCTCGCTTCCGTTGTCACTTCTACTTGATTCAAATCAACCGTCTTATTTTCGACAACCACTTCATTGGACTTGCTTTCAATAACAACCTCATTCATTTGCAAATCAACCGTCGCTTCAACGGTTTCCTGCGGATTTTCTGGCGTAGGCGTTACAATTTCAATCTCTGTAACTTGATGATTGGCATCTAAGGTTGTCGTCAATACAGTATCTGGGAAAATCAAGTCTAGGTTCGTAATTTGATTGACTTTGGCTAATACTTCCATGTCAATCGCCATCGCATTCGCAATTGTACTCAGCGTATCACCGTACTGAATGGTGTATGTTTCCTTACTACCACTTGCAATAATATCAGCTGAAATCTCATCTACCGAACGTGGCGTCCAATTCAAGGTGTCAGCCTTCACTTGGCTAGAGAACATAGTCAAAGCCATCGTTGATGCTAAAAAAATTCGTTTATTCCATTTCATATCGAAACCTTCTTTTCTGTTTGATGGTTCTAATAGTAACTGAAACTTTTCTGAATTTCAATGCTTTCTAGCCTGATTTAACCCAACTGTAGTTTCTGACTTAGACTCGACATTTTTTGACATCCCGCCAACATATTTGTCACTAATTCGTCACATTTGTCACAAAAAGAAACTAGCCCACGGCTAGTCTCTCAATGTCTAAAATGCCTAACACTCGTAAAGACCATGGTCAAGCCGTACTTGTTGGCCATGTCAATGGAGTCTTGGTCGCGGACGGAGCCACCTGGTTGGATAATGGCCTTAATACCTGCTGCAGCAATCTCTTCCACATTATCAGCAAATGGGAAGAAGGCATCCGACGCCAAAACGGCTCCCTCCAAATGATCTTTGGCTTGCTCAATAGCGATGCGGACGGACGCCACACGGTTGGTTTGTCCCGGCCCCAAGCCCAAGGTCATCTTGTCATTGGTGATGATGATACCGTTGGACTTGACATACTTGGAGGACTTCCAAGCAAACTCCATGGCTACCCACTCTTGTTCGGACGGTTGACGCTCGGTCACCACCTGCCAGTCCGATGGGCTTTCCGCCACCACGTCCTGATCCTGCACCAAAAGCCCACCGACAACGCCTGTGAACTCTTTTTCCACTTGGCTGGCATCCTGTGCGTCAAAGGCCAATTCCAAAATCCGAAGATTTTTCTTTTTATTGGTCAAAATAGCTAGCGCTTCTGCCGAGTAGCTCGGTGCGATGATGATTTCTAAGAAAATCGGGTGCATCTTTTCAGCCGTCGCAGCATCCACTTCCCTGTTCAGCACGACGATGCCTCCGAAAATCGATACTGGGTCAGCCTCATAAGCATAATCCCAAGCCTGCTCAATAGTCTCTGCCTGCCCGATACCACAAGGGTTCATGTGTTTGAGAGCCACAACAGTTGGACGGTCCTTGAAATCACGGATAATCCGAATGGCCGCATCCGCATCACGAATGTTGTTGAAGGACAATTCCTTTCCATTTAACTGCTTGGCAGAGGCGATCGAGTAAGCTGTCGGAAGGGCATTTTGGTAGAAATCCGCATGTTGCTGAGGATTTTCTCCGTAACGCATTGGCTGATTGAGGTCGTAGGTAATGGTGAGTTTTTCAGGCTTGTCTTCGCCGACTCGCTTGGTAAAGTAGTCTGCAATAAGAGCATCGTAGGCTGCGGTGTGACGGAAGACCTTGGCAGCCAATCGCTGACGCGTAGCATAAGCCGTCTCTCCCTGCTCTGCTATTTCCCCTAAAACCGTCGGATAATCTGCCGGATCCACCACAACAGTCACGCTGGCGTGGTTTTTAGCTGCTGAACGAAGCATGGACGGACCGCCAATGTCGATGTTCTCCACCGCCAAGTCGTAGGTCACATCTGGACGTAAAATGGTCTCTTTGAAGGGATAAAGGTTGACCACCACCAAGTCAATCAGGCCAATTTCATGGTCCTTGGCTGCTTGCAGGTGGCTGTCCAAATCCCGACGAGCCAGCAAACCACCATGGATTTTGGGATGAAGTGTCTTGACGCGACCATCCATCATCTCAGGAAAACCGGTCACATCGTCAATGGCAATAGTAGTCACTCCAGCCTGATCCAAGGCAACCTTGGTGCCACCTGTCGAGATGATTTCCCAGCCAAGCTTGGTCAATTCTTGGGCAAATTCTACAATGCCCGCCTTATCGGATACGCTAATTAGTGCGCGTTTTGTCATGATTTCTCCTTATTTTTTCACTGCCCCCAACTCCTCCAAAACTGCTGGATAGAGTTGGTACTCCGCTTCATGTATTCTTGCTTCAAAGGCTTCCAAGGTATCATCGGCCAATCTTGGCACTCGGACTTGTTTGATGATTTGTCCTGTGTCAACGCCACTGTCAACCCAGTGGACTGTCACACCACTTGCTGCCACACCTGCATTCCAAGCGTCTTCAATCCCGTGAGCCCCTGGAAATTCAGGCAGATAAGCCGGGTGGATATTGATGATACGACCTTCATATTGAGCTAACAAGGTCGGACCCACAATCTTCATATAGCCTGCCAAGACCACCAAGTCAATCTGGTGCTGGTCTAAGAGTTGGATGAGGGCTTCTTCGTAGGTCTGCTTATCGGCAAACTCTTTTAATTCAAAAGTAAATGCTGCCACACCTAGTTTTTCAGCCCGTTCCAGGACATAGGCGTTTCTGTGGTCTGAAAAGAGGAATGCTACTTCAAACTGCTCTGCAATGACTTGAAAATTAGAACCAGACCCACTGGCAAAAACAGCTATTCGTTTCATTTGATGACCACGCTCTTGTCTTCCTTAGTGATAATGCGGCCGATTTCATAGACTTCTTCATCTACCAATTCACGGACTTTCTCCACCTGCTCTGGACTGACAGCCAGTACCAAGCCGATACCCATATTGAAGATTTCAAACATTTCTTCGTGTTTGATTTGGCCGTACGTTTCAAGGGCTGTAAAGATTGGAAGGACTGGAATCTTATCTTCTTCAATTTCAGCTGCAAGGTTGTCCGCAAACATACGGGGAATATTTTCAATGAAACCACCGCCTGTGATGTGGGCAATGCCGTTGACCAGCCCTGCTTTTACCAGAGGCAATACCTGCTGGACATAGATACGGGTCGGCTCTAGGAGGACTTCCTTAAGAGCTCTGCCATTGAGCTCTGGCAGCAGAGCGTCGCCAGAAACATCCGCAAAAACGCGACGGACTAGGGAATAACCGTTGGAGTGGATACCGCTAGAAGCTAGGCCGAGGAGAATGTCGCCCTCCTGTACCTTGCTGCCATCAATAATCTGAGACTTCTCCGCAATGCCGACGGCAAAGCCAGCCAGGTCATAGTCATCCTCGCCGTACATGCCTGGCATTTCGGCTGTTTCACCGCCAATCAAGCCGCAACCAGCTTGGACACAGCCTTCCGCAACACCTGCAACTACTTGCTCTAGCTTGGCTGGCTCATTTTTTCCAGTCGCAATGTAGTCGAGGAAGTAAAGCGGCTCTGCACCTGCTGCGATGATGTCGTTGACGCACATAGCCACGCAGTCCTGACCAATGGTATCATGTTTGTCGTACTGGATAGCTAGCATGAGCTTGGTTCCCACGCCGTCTGTTCCAGATACCAAGACTGGCTCTTTGATATCCAGCTTGGTCAAATCAAACATACCACCAAAGCCACCGAGAGCTCCCATAACGCCCAAACGTTCTGTCCGAGCCACGTGTTTCTTAATCCGCTCAACCACTTCGTAGCCAGCTTCGACGTCAACACCCGATTGGGCATATGCATTTTTTGACATATCAATCTTCCTTCTTATTATTTGACCTTTTCGATGTAAAAACTTGTCTGTTCTTCTAAACTACGCAAATATTCTTCCTCATAGTCATAAAGAGGCGTTGGATACTCACCATCAAAATAAGCTACACATAGTCCTCCATTGGGAGCATTTGTGTCGATACCGATGGCTTCAATCATCCCCTCAAGAGAAAGATAGGTCAGGCTATCTGCTCCAATAATCTCACAGACTTCCTCAACGGTGTGGTTGGCTGAAATCAGTTCCCGACGGGTTTGAATATCGATACCGTAAAAGCATGGATACTTGAGCTCTGGACTGCCGATTGCCACATGGACTTCTGCTGCACCCGCTTCTCGCAAGAGCTGAACAATCCGCCGGCTAGTCGTCCCACGCACAATGGAATCGTCAATCATAACCACACGTTTGCCCTTAACAACCCCAGAAACAGCAGACAACTTCATGCGGACTCCCTGCTCACGGAGCTCCTGGGTTGGTTGGATAAAGGTACGCTGAGTGTACTGATTTTTCACCAAACCCATCTCATTAGGTAAACCGGATTCTTCAGCAAAACCCATAGCAGCGCTGAGAGAAGAATTTGGCACACCGACCACAATGTCGGCTTCATGTTGAAATTCCTGCGCTAAGCGTTTGCCCATATTTTTTCGTGCCGTGTGGACATTGACTCCATGAATAGTCGAATCAGGGCGGGCAAAGTAGACATATTCCATCGAACAGATCGCCAATTGGGTATCACTTGTGTAACTATCATAGTGGATACCCACATCATCTATGATGACAATCTCTCCAGGTTCGACATCCCGTACCCACTCAGCTCCAACTACTTCAAAGGCACAAGTTTCGCTGGCAATAACCCAGGCTCCATTTTTCATCTTCCCGATAGATAGGGGACGAAAGCCATTTGGATCCAAGGCCGCAATCAACTTGTCCTCTGTCATCAAGAGATAGGCAAAGCCTCCCTTGACAATGCTCAAAGCCTCCTTGACCTTGCCCATAAAATTTGGATTGTGGCTGCGACGAATCAGATGCATGAGGATTTCAGTATCTGACGAGGCGTTGAAAATAGCACCTTGCGCTTCCAATTCTTTTCTCAGAGAAATTGCATTGGTCAAGTTCCCATTATGGGCTAAGCCAAAAGCTTCATCATGAAATTTATAAAGAAAGGGTTGGATATTTCGAATGTCCGCTGAACCAGCTGTGGCATATCGAACATGTCCGATTGCCGCATTCCCTTTTAACCCTTCCAAATCAGCTGGATTTTTAAAAACTTCAGATAAGAGTCCTGTAGCTCGATGTCCATAAAGCGTTCCCTGATTGTTCGAAACAATCCCTGCCCCTTCTTGTCCACGGTGCTGCAAGCTATGCAGACCAAAATAGGTCACCTGAGCAGCCTGCGGATGTCCCCAAATACCGAAAACACCGCATTCTTCGTTGAGTGATTTAACTTCGTATGTCATATTTATTTTCCTGTAAAATAGCGAACTGCTGAAACAAAGAGACCTTGGTCTTTCTTACCTGGAATATTTTGGAAAAGACCGTCCTCGTAACGCTCCGAGTGTCCCATTTTCCCGATAATCTGACCATTTCGGCTGGTGATTCCTTCAATAGCATGGCTAGAACCGTTTGGATTATATTTAGAATCCATGCTAGGCTGACCTGCAAAGTCAACGTATTGGCTGAAAATCTGCCCATTGTCACGCAAGGTAGTGAACTCCTCGTCCGTCACCACGAATTTTCCTTCCCCGTGTGAAACTGGGATAGCGTGAATGTCACCGACTTGAACACCTGCTAACCACGGTGAGTTGACATTGGCAATCCGCGTTTCCACCATTTTGGCAACGTGCTGGTTGGCATCGTTATAAAAGAGGGTTGGACTGGTTTCTCCCGCCTCCTCAAAGTTTCCATACGGCAGCAAACCTGATTTGACAAGAGCTTGGAAACCATTACAGATACCGATGATAAGGCCACCTTTTTCGATAAAACTGTCAATAGCAGAGCGAACCTTGGCATTTCGTAAGATAGTCACGATAAACTTAGCAGACCCGTCTGGCTCATCCGCAGCAGAGAATCCACCTGCAAAGAAAAGAATATTAGCTTTGGCAATGTTGTCAACCATAGTATCCACAGAGCCTTCAATGCACTCTGCATCCAAGGTCACAAACGGAACTAGATTGACTTTTGCACCAGCCTGTTCAAAGGCTTTAGCCGAGTCGTATTCTGAGTTGGTTCCTGGGAAGACTGGGATGTAAACAAGCGGTACTTCTACTGTTTCCTTGGCTTGTAGAACTGCTGAACTGGTAATTGCTGGAACATCCTGTAAGTCTGTCGCCTGTTCAAAGGCTGTTGGATAGACTTCTTCCAACTTACCTTCAAAAGCAGCTTGTAGGTCCTGTCCAGCTAGGCTGACACCGTTGACAAGAATTGTAAAGTCAGTAGTCGTTTGTCCGATTTTCACCGCATCTGGAATGACTTCATTCGATGTGAAGACAAAGCCACCTAGCTGACCTGTTAGACTAGTTTCAAGCTCCGCCAACTCGACTTCTGCACCAAACTGGTTACCAAAGGACATGAGGGCTAAACTTTCTAGAACACCACCATACTTGACTGCACTAGCAGCCGTAATCACATAATCGCTCTGCCATTTTTCAAAAGTCTCAAAATTAGACTTGATCAAGGCAAAATCAATGTCTTCTGACAAAATCTGACCTGGTAAGTAATAAATGTGCTCGCCAGCTGCTTTGAACTCAGGCGAGAGGACCTTGCGGCTGTCTGCCGTTGTCACGCCAAAGGCCACCAAGGTCGGCGGAACTGTCAAGTCCTCAAAAGTACCAGACATGGAATCCTTGCCACCGATAGATGGCAAGCCAAGCTGGATCTGAGCCTCTATAGAGCCCAGAAGTGCTGCAACTGGCTGACCGAAACGTTCAGCCTGCTTGTCCATCCGCTGGAAATATTCCTGGTAGGAGAAGCGAGCCTTGGACCAGTTGGCCCCTGTTGCCACCAAGCGAGCAGTCGCTTCAATGACCGCGTAGGCTGCTCCATGGTAAGGAGACCAGTCTGCCAGATAAGGATGATAGCCCTGAGCCATGACAGAAGCAGTCGTTGTCACACCGTGTTGAACAGGCAACTTCTGCACAGAACTTTCGGTCGGAGTCAGCTGGTGACGACCGCCGAGTGGGTGGTTGACGGTTGAACGACCAACAGATGAGTCGAAAATGGTCTGCAAACCTTTTTGACTAGCATGGTTGAGGTCTGACAACAGTTCTTTCAAGTCTTCTTGCAGGGTTTCAGCAGATGTTTTACGCATTTCTGGTAAATTGACAGTGCTGTCAACCACCTTGGCATCAACGACTACACGCACACCGTTGGTATCAAGGAAGGAACGCTCCAAATCAACAATGGTTTGACCATTCCAAGTCATGACCAGGTTTGGCTTTTCAGTGACTTTGGCTACGACAACAGCATGGATATTTTCCTGACGGCAGGCTGCGATGAAGGTATCGACATCTTGAGGACGGATAACCACACTCATCCGCTCCTGTGATTCAGAAATGGCAATCTCCGTACCATTCAGGCCTGCGTACTTGAGTGGAACTTTATCCAAATCGATTTCAAGACCGTCCGCCAATTCCCCAATGGCTACGCAGACACCTCCTGCACCAAAGTCATTGGATTTTTTAATGAGACGAGTGACGTTACCATTTCGGAACAAGCGTTGGATTTTGCGTTCTTCAATGGCATTTCCTTTTTGGACTTCCGCACCAGCTGTTTCCACAGACTCAACTGTCTGTACCTTGGACGAGCCTGTTGCCCCGCCGATACCGTCGCGACCTGTTTTGCCTCCTAACAAGATAACCACATCGCCTGCGACTGGTTTTTCACGAACCACATTTTCCTTAGGAGCAGCACCGACAACGGCACCTAATTCCATGCGTTTTGCGACAAAGCCTGGGTGGAAATACTCACGCACATAGGTGGTCGCCAGACCGATTTGGTTTCCGTATGAAGAATAGCCATGTGCCGCTGTTTTCGAAATGATTTGCTGTGGCAATTTGCCTGGACGAGTTGCTGTCAGTGGCTGGGTAATATCGCCCGCACCTGAAATCCGCATAGCCTGATAAACATAAGAACGACCTGACAATGGATCACGAATGGCACCACCGATACAGGTTGCGGCACCACCAAAAGGTTCGATTTCCGTTGGGTGATTGTGGGTTTCATTCTTAAACATGAGGAGCCATGGCTCTTTTACGCCATCTACATCCACTTCAATTTCTACCGAGCAGGCATTGATTTCGTCTGAAACTTCCATATCATCCAGACGACCATTTGCTCGCTCATAACGGCCAAAAATCGTCGCCATATCCATGAGCGTCTGTGGCTTATCTGTCCGACCCAACTCAGTTCGCATAGCAAGATACTTGTCATAAGTCGCCTGCAATTGCTTGTGGAATTTTGAAGCTGAAAAGTCAATAGACCTAAGTTCTGTCTCAAATGTCGTATGGCGGCAGTGGTCACTCCAATAGGTATCCAAAACCTTGAGCTCTGTTTCGGTTGGCACACGACCAATAGACTTGAAATAATCCTGAATAAAGAGCAGGTCTTCCACTTCCATGGCCAAACCAGCCTCACGCTTGTAAGTCGCAAACTCCTCCGCCCCATAGCCTACAAAAAAGTCCAAGGTCGGAATAGTCGTATCTGACACCGAAAACTCCTGAGCCACCAAAGGAGCATCCAAATCCTTGAAACGCGAATCCACAGGATTGAGCAAATAGTTCTTGATAGCAACTAACTCTTCTTCCTGCACATCACCGTTCAAGATGTAAAGCTGGCCTGTATTGACACGCACCTCCTGGCGACTGCCCAACAAGAGAAGGGCCTCTTGACTGCTGGCAGCCCGCTGGTCAAACTGACCAGGCAAAGCCTCAATAGCAAAATAAACCGCGTCTTCCAAGCCCAGTTCCGCTTCCGACAAGACCTTGTCCGTCACCTGCTCAGTAAAGATGTGCTTGATGGCCTGCTCTAACAAGTCCTCCTCAAGATTGAAAACATCGTAAATCTGCACTAACCGCAAACTTGACAGGCTTGTCAACTGCAAATTATGAGTCAACTCCTTACGAAGAGTCTCCGCCTTAATCTGAAAATCCGCCTTCTTCTCAACAAAAATCCGCTTCGCCATTTTTTCCAATCCTTATTTCACTTCTTGTAACTTTGCCAATACGACCTCGTAAACCTCGGTCAAATCCCCGAGACCCCGACGAAAAACATCCTTGTCCAGATGGTTGCCATCCGCATCCCATAGACGACAATTATCCGGAGAAAACTCATCCGCCAATACAATCTGACCAGAAGAGTCAATCCCAAATTCTAGCTTGAAATCCACCAAAGTCAACCCAATCTGAGCAAACAAGTCCTTCAAGAAACTATTGATACGACGCGTTTCTTCCTTGATATAGGCAATTTCTTCTGAACTAGCTAGATTAAGAAAAGCAATATGTTCATCGTTTATAAAAGGATCGTCTAACTCATCTTTTTTATAGTAAAATTCCACGATTGGAGTAACTAATGTAATTCCTTCTTCTACCCCAAAACGTTTTGAAAAAGAACCAGCGGTCACATTTCGCAAAACCACCTCCAGCGGAATAATCTCCACTTTTCTATTCAATTGCTCTGAATCTGACAAACGTTTGATAAAATGCGTCTTGACTCCAGCTTCATTCAACTTTTCAAAAATCAAGGATGAAATCAGATTGTTGAGCCGGCCCTTGCCCACAATCTGTTCTTTCTTACCACCATTAAAAGCTGTCGCCTGGTCCTTGTAAACCGCAACAATCTGGTCACTATCAGCCGTAGCGTAGATGTCTTTTGCTTTTCCTGAATAGAGAAGGTCAGTTTTCATGAGAATGTTCGCCTTTCATAAAATATTCTAGTCTTTTCGTTTATTCTATCACATAATATTCGTGTTAACAATTAAAAATCTAAAATACTATCGAATAAAAAGAAAAACGCCCGTAATCTACGAACGTTCTTTTAATTGACTCCAAATAAAATCCACAATATCTGCTAATGTTTCAAAGCGCTCAATCGCGGCATCTGGAACATCGACACCAAACTCGTCTTCCAAGGTCAATACGAATTCCATAATTTCCACTGAATCCGCAGCTATATTATCTGCTAATGAAGATTCTGCCTGCACTTGAAAATCATCACCCTTCTCCTCTTGGATAATGGCAACAACCCGCTGATAAACCTGCTCTTTAGTCATTACTGTCCTCCACTACTGAAAATTTCGCCACTGATTTTTCGACAATACCAGCCTCCAAAATCGAACGCGTCTGCTTAATGGTATAGAAAATCGACTGGGCATCACTAGACCCGTGCGCCTTGATAACTGGAGCCTTCAGTCCGAGCAAGACAGCACCGCCAGCCTTCTTATAATCCATAGCCCCCAGTGCCTTTTTAAGAGTCGGCTTGACCAAAAGACCACCCAATTTAGCACGCAGACCGCCATTTTTGATAGAGCCCGTCAACTGACCGACGATGGATTTGGCCGTTCCCTCAATGGTTTTCAGCACAGCGTTTCCCGTGAAACCATCCGTCACAACCACATCCGCCACGCTGTTGAGCAGCTCACGTGCCTCCACATTACCGATGAAGTTGATGGACTTGTCTTCTGACAAGAGTTTATAAGCCTCTTGGTGAACTGGCGTGCCCTTGCTATCTTCCGTACCGTTGTTCAAAAGGGCTACACGAGGTTGCTTGACCCCACGCACATGCTCCGCGTAAAATGAGCCAAGGATACCATACTGATAGAGGTGATGGGCTGTATTTTCAGCATTTGCTCCCAGGTCCATCATATCAAATCCCTTACCGTCCATAGTCGGCAAAGTAGACATAAGACCAGGACGGTCGATATGCTTGATACGGCCAACCACAAAGACACCTGCCGCCAAAAGAGCTCCTGTATTGCCAGCCGATAAGACCGCATCTGCCTGACCATCCTTGACAGCCTTGGTCGCTAGGACCATAGAAGCCTCTTTCTTACGACGAATCGCCTTGACAGGCTCATCATCTGAATTGATTTTCTCTGTCGTATGGATAATGCTGACACGCTCTGTTGCGGTCAAATACTGCTTGATTTTAGCCTCATCACCATAAAGTTGAATTTCGATGTCTGGAAAGGCAGCCAAGGCTTGATTGACACCTTCTACCACTGCCTGAGGGGCGTGGTCCCCACCCATGGCATCTACTGCAATACGTTTCATTCTGTTTCCTCATTTTCTGTTCTTGGTTTCATAATCTGTCCCCAAGAAGACAAATCATCTATAAATTTCTTGGATTTCAAGTGGATACCCACATATTCCTCATAAACTTGGTCGATAAAAAGCCGTAACTTCTGCTTCATCTCAGGCTTGATGGAAATAGTTTCCAAATCATCAAAGGAAATGGCCTGAAATTGATCAAGTAGGTAGGGAACATTAGGGTCCAGATAAGCCCGCTTCTCATCATCCTGATAGTGTTGCGGACACAAGACACCGCTGTACTTGTAGGAATAGTCAAAAGGCAAGCCAACCCGATGACAAAAAGCACACTCATGAAAATTCAGGCTGACACCAAAACGTCCCAAGAGCTGAATTTCAAAGATATTGGTCAAGACTTCATAATCCAAACCCGACTCCATCAAATCCAAGGTCTTGACCAAAAAAGCAAAGAGGGCTGGATCATAAACCTTATCCTGCAAGGCAGCATCTGCCAAGGCCAGGATATAGGTCGCATAGCTGAGCTTAAAAATATCACCGTTAATATCCTTAAACGGCTGTACCTGATGAAAATCTTCGATATAAGATAGACCATCATCATTGATTTTGACGATAAAATCCGCATAGGTCAAAGGCTGAATAGCAGCAACCAGCTTGGACTTAGAAGCATGTTTCACGAAAAACATTCGCTTGCCAGCCTTCTCCGTAAAAATCTTGACCAGCTTGTCATCTTCTCGAAAATTCCGATTATAAAGGACTAATCCTCTGGTTTCAATTCGTTCCATTTTCTTCTAGATACTCTTTCAAGCGAGCCATAGCCGTCTGAATGGTCTCCATACTTGCTGCGTAGGAAATCCGCACATATCCTTCACCATACTGACCAAAGGCTGCACCTGGAATAAAGGCCACCGCTTTCTTTCTCGCAAAGTCTTGCAAGAAGCTAAAGGAATCTTGATTATAACCCGCAGGAATTTTTGCAAAGATATAGAATGCACCGTCAGGCTTGATAATCTCAAAGCCAAGGTCCGTCATCTTCTCGATGATGTAATCCCTACGCTTGACGTACTCCGCCCGCATCGGAAGAGCATCATCCTTACCGTTTTTCAAAGCCTCAACCGCACCATACTGCATAGCAGTTGACGCTGCCGTCACAAGATACTGGTGACTCTTGATGATTTGAGCGATAATGGGAGCCTGACTCATAATCAAGCCAATCCGCCAACCTGTCATGGCATGGGACTTGGACAAACCCTGAATCAAAATTGTCTGCTCTGGCAAAAACTCTGCAATTGAAGTATGAGGCTGACCAGTATAGGTCAACTCCGCATATACCTCATCCGACAGGACAAAAATAGGATACTTACGCAAGACATCTGCAAAGGCCTGAATCTGCTCACGAGAGTAAGTCACCCCCGTTGGATTGGCAGGATAGTTGAGAATGACAGCTTTTAGCTTATCCCCCTGCTCAATAATCGCCTCTTCCAACATCTCAGGTGTCAACACAAAATCATTTGCCGTCGTATCGATTTCAACGATTTCTGCTCCTACCATATTAACAATAGGCTCATAGCCAGGATAGGCAGGGGCAGGTAAAAGAACCGTATCCCCAGCCTCCAAAATAGCTACAAGGCTTGCTGACAAAGCCTCTGTCGCACCGATTGTAGAGAGAATTTCTGTATCTGGATTGTAATGCAAATTATATTTTTCAGCCACAAACTCCGCCGCAGCCTGACGCAACTCCAAAAGTCCAGCCATACCAGTATAATAACTCTTGTTCGCATCGATAGCAGCCTTAGCTGCTTCTTTTACATGGTCTGGCGTTGTAAAATCAGGCTCTCCCAAAGTCAGTTTCAAAATCCCTGGAACATCTGAAATGGACTGATCAAACTGACGAATCATCGAAACTTCGATGCGGTCTAAATTCTTATTAAAACGGTCATGTAACTTCATAGCAGGCCCCCTTAAACTCATAATTGTATTCGAACTAAAAAGCTAGTGATTTAGATATAGTCATTTGAATTAACTTTGATACATCGTCACTTTCGGCTTGCCGTACTTCAGTACAGCCTGCACCTCAGTTCCTTGTCTGAAAGCTCTTCACTCGACTATAAATCCCCTTGAAGTCCTACCAACTTCCGAGCAGTTTCCTAACATCATACGCTTTTCTTAATGTTCTCATTAATTATATAAGAATATTATACCAAAAAGAAGAGCCTGACGGCTCTTCCAACTATTATTTGATAATCTTTGTTTCAAATAGAGGTGATAGTGGACGTTTTTCATGGATACGAATAATGGCATCAGCCAACAAGTCAGCTGTCGAGATGTGCTCAATCTTGTCAATCAAACGTTCTTGAGGAATCTCAATAGTATCCAAGACCACCAGTTTTTCAATAGCTGACTTGGTGATATTGTCCATAGCTGGTCCTGACAAAACAGGGTGGGTACAAGAGGCATATACAGCTGTTGCACCAGCCTCCGCCAAGGCATCTGCCGCATGACAGATAGTCCCTGCCGTGTCAATCATATCATCAATTAGGATACAAGTCTTACCCTCGATATTTCCGATGATATTCATAACTTCAGATGTATTCATCTTATCGACACTACGACGCTTGTCAATAATTGCAATTGGAGTTTTCAAGAATTGCGCCAGTTTACGAGCACGGGTCACACCACCATGGTCTGGAGAAACCACCACATAGCCATCACCTGTCATCCCACGACGCTCAAAATAATCCGCAATAAGTGGTGCCCCCATCAAATGATCCACAGGAATATCAAAGAATCCTTGAATCTGGGCAGCATGGAGGTCAATGGTCAACAAACGATCCACTCCAGCAGTTTCCAGCATATTAGCAACCAATTTTGATGTGATTGGCTCACGAGCACGAGCCTTACGATCCTGACGAGCATAGCCGTAATAAGGAACAACAACATTTATCGACTCAGCAGATGCCCGTTTCAAAGCATCTACCATGATCAAAATTTCCATTAAATTATCATTTACAGGTGAACTAGTAGATTGAAGGATGAAAACGTGACTGCCACGAATTGATTCTTCAATATTTACTTGAATTTCACCATCTGAAAATTGACGAACACTTGATTTCCCCAAAGGAATTCCAATTTTTTTTGCAACCTTCTCTGCTAACTGTTGATTGGACGAAAGTGCAAACAACTTTAAGTCGGTAAACGCCATGATATCCTCCTAGATTTTTCTACTCTACTATTTTAAACCTTTTTAGACCAATTTTCAAACAAAAATAAAGACCAATTCCATCTTACCCCAGAAAAATAGACCCTTGTTACCAAAGGTCTATGAAAGATGATTAAGGATAAATGTAACCTGTTACGCCATTAGCTGCTGGATTGAACCAACCACGGAAGTTACCAACATATTGGTTCCCGTTATAGTTTGATTCCACAACTTGGATTTGAGATCCATTTACAGCTGTTACAACCGCAACGTGTCCGTATGCACCAGAAGTCCAAACTGCTACCGCGCCGACTACAGGTGTCGAACCAGTACTGAAGCCTGCCGCAGATGCTGAGTAGAGCCACTGGTTAGCATTACCCCAGTAGTTGCCAACCCAAGGAGCGGCTTGTTTTACACCCCAAGTACACTGACCTACTGGATATGTATTGCCACTGCTACTGTTTCTTGATGCTACAGAAGCATTATTTGATGCTGTGGTTGTGGTAGTTGTTGTAGTAGTTGTGCTAGAAGCCACTGTTGTGGTAGCGGTAGCTGGCGCAGCTTGAGTGGAACTTGCCACTGCTGTTGAAGAGCTACTAGCTGCTGGTGTAGAAGCTGCCGAACTTGCACTAGATTGTGCTGGTGTGGCTGCCGGAGCTGATGTTTGGACAACTGCTGCTACAGCCTGCTGTTGTTGTTGCGCCAACTTAGCTTGCTGTGCTTCATAGGCTGCTTGCTCTTCTGCTGCCTTACGAGCTGCTTCTTCTGCTGCTGCTTTTTGCGCTAGCAAAGCTGCTTTTTCATTTTCAGCGGTTGTTTTTTCAGCTGCAAGGTTCAATTGTGCAACTTTAAGAGCTGCTTCTTGTGTTTTCAATTCTTGAGCTGCATCGTCCAATTTTTTCCAGTTTGCTTCAACTGTATTGATAGCTTCCTGGTTAGCTTTTTGTTTTTCTTCGATTGCGACTTTATCAGTTTTTTGCTGTTCCAACATACGGTTGTTTGCTGAAACAATTTCACGCATTGCATTAACACGTGATAAAGCATCAACGATATTTTTTGAATCGAGGATTGTATTAATGTAAGAGCTTGCTGAGCCATCTGTCTGAGCACTACGAGCTTGCTCTTTCAAAGCGGCATCGCGAGAAACGATATCAGCAGCCAAACGTTCGATTTCAGCACTCAAAGCTTTTGATTCTGCTTCAAGACGCTCATTCTCAGCAGTTAATTCAGCTTGCTCTGCAACGATAGCATCTACTTGAGCTTGAAGAGCATCAACCTGCTCTTGAGCAGCTTGTTGTTGAGCTGTAATTGCGTTGATTTTTGCATCTTGTGCAGCAATCTGACTATCTGTGTTTGCTTGCACAACAGCTACATTTCCTGCTTGAGTTAATACAATTGTACTCAATAACAATGTAGCCATGATTTTTTTCTTCATACGAATGAACTCCTCTAAACTCTTCTATTCTTTATGACATTACCATTTTAACAAAAAAAATGCGTAAATATATTACGCAATTATTACATTTCTATGTCTTATTTGTAATTCCAAAAAGCCGATTTAACAAGGGGTTTGAGATGATGAATAAGAGGCTATTAAAGACTAATGTCGGAAATAAGTAATACATGATAAAAATAAATATTGACAGATTTGTCATTCCAAAGAGACGTGCTAAGACAAAGCTTGAGGTTTCAAAAAAGAATGTCCAAATCACCAAGAGTGAAAGAATTGAAAACCAACGGAATTGAATTTTTTCAAAGAGAGAAGCTGTGAAAAAAGCCATTAATGGAAAAATACAGGTCGCCATTCCCAAAATATTGAAATAATAGATATCGTACAAAAGCCCAAAAAAACTGAACCAAGCAATCAAACTAAACGTTGAAAAATACGGTATGGCATACAGTGCAACAATAAAAAATAATTGACTGCTAATCGACCAAATACCAGGTGCAAAATTCCCCAATAAATGAGTAATTTGCCCGTCTAAAAGAAAACTGACAAATAAAATCAAGGGCGAAAATAGAATAAGTTGGCGGAACTTCATCATGACATCACCACCAATACGGAATAAATAGTTGAAAAATCAGCTGTTGGTTCAATATAAACTTGACGATTCAAATTCCCAGAACTCGTTACTACTTCACTTACTGTCCCAATTTGGATATTAGCTGGACTAGTTCCTGCTAGATCACTCGTTACAACAGCATTACCAACCGTCAAATCAGCGCTGCTATTTAATTGTGAAATAATCAATCGATTGCTATCCGTGTCATAGCCTGATAAAATTCCGTAAACATCTGTATCCCCATTTTCAATACGAATGGCAATTTTTTTCAAGTCATCAGAATTCGTCAACAATGACACCGCAGCAGAATCATCATACACATTTTCTACCATCCCAATCAATCCACCATTCGCCATCACCAACTGCCCTTCCAAAATACCACTACTGCTCCCTGCGTTAATCGTTAACGAATTGACCCATGACGCGGGATTACGTACCAAGACATTTGCAGAAAGAAAGGTTGCTAATTGATTGGAAGAAACAGTTCCCAAATCAGATTGGAGGGCAGCTAACTCTTCTTTTAAAGATGCATTCTCAGCTTTCAAAGAATCCACTTCTGCAAGACCTGCCTTCAACTCCTTATTCTCTTGATAAGTATTCATCAAATCAACAACAGCATCCTTCTGAGCTGAAATATAATGTACAGGAATTGATAAAACTGAGTGAATAGCATCAAACGAAGAATGCACAAAAGGTGTTATATATGGAATTGTAACAGATTGCTGAATCGACAAAAACAGCAATGAAAAAGAAACCACAAAAAAAAGTGATACAGCAACAATAGCCTTAGCAAAACGATTCATAGATAACCTCAAACAAGAAAAAGATACAAGAAAACGAGAATATCAAAATGATAATCTCGTCTACTACGGAGAATAAGGGATTCGAACCCTTGCGCCAGTTACCCGACCTAACGATTTAGCAAACCGTCCTCTTCAGCCTCTTGAGTAATTCTCCAATATATTAATGGGCACGAGTGGAATCGAACCACCGACCTCACGCTTATCAGGCGTGCGCTCTAACCATCTGAGCTACGCGCCCAAGGTAAGAACTTGGGTATAATGGCGCGAGACGGAATCGAACCGCCGACACATGGAGCTTCAATCCATTGCTCTACCAACTGAGCTACCGAGCCAAATTGCGGGAGCAGGATTTGAACCTACGACCTTCGGGTTATGAGCCCGACGAGCTACCGAGCTGCTCCATCCCGCGTTAGTAATAAGGAGGATGTGGGATTCGAACCCACGCACGCTTTTACACGCCTGACGGTTTTCAAGACCGTTCCCTTCAGCCGGACTTGGGTAATCCTCCAAAAAAAGTGGACCTTGTAGGACTTGAACCTACGACCGCTCGGTTATGAGCCGAGAGCTCTAACCAGCTGAGCTAAAGGTCCAGCAACAAGTATAGCGGCGAAGGGGATCGAACCCCCGACCTCCCGGGTATGAACCGGACGCTCTAGCCAGCTGAGCTACACCGCCATATAACAAAATCGGGAAGACAGGATTCGAACCTGCGACACCTTGGTCCCAAACCAAGTACTCTACCAAGCTGAGCTACTTCCCGATATCATTAAAAATAAACCTCCCCTAATGTTCTACATTAAGCGAGTGATGCACCCTAGAGGAGTCGAACCTCTAACCGCCTGATTCGTAGTCAGGTACTCTATCCAATTGAGCTAAGGGTGCTCGTCATGCCGAGGACCGGAATCGAACCGGTACGATGTTGCCATCGCAGGATTTTAAGTCCTGTGCGTCTGCCTGTTCCGCCACCCCGGCCTCTCAAAGCGAACGACGGGATTCGAACCCGCGACCCCCACCTTGGCAAGGTGGTGTTCTACCACTGAACTACGTTCGCAATCTTGTCTTAATGCCGGCTACATGACTTGAACACGCGACCCTCTGATTACAAATCAGATGCTCTACCAACTGAGCTAAGCCGGCCTATTATTATTCTCTATGCGGGTTAAGGGACTTGAACCCCCACGCCCGAAAGCGCCAGATCCTAAATCTGGTGCGTCTGCCAATTCCGCCAAACCCGCATATGACTCGTGCTGGGCTCGAACCAGCGACCCATTGATTAAAAGTCAATTGCTCTACCAACTGAGCTAACGAGTCGAAAACAAAATACAAACCACGTTTGCTCTATTTTCAACTTCAATATATCAAAAGACATCTTGAACGGTCCCGACGGGAATCGAACCCGCGATCTTCGCCGTGACAGGGCGACGTGATAACCGCTACACTACGGGACCTATGGGAGTTAACGGGATCGAACCGCTGACCCTCTGCTTGTAAGGCAGATGCTCTCCCAGCTGAGCTAAACTCCCTATTTGCTAAGCGACTACCGTATCTCACAGGGGGCAACCCCCAACTACTTCAG
>NZ_JAGFUX010000014.1 GCF_017601095.1 Streptococcus suis
GACAATGAGAGGCAGACGAAGGTTTTGGTCTGGCTTTTGGAGAACGAGCTGAATCATCTCATTCAAACTTATCGAATATTGACGCTTAAAGCGAAGAAATCGTGGCGACAGCAACTCAAAACAATCCATGGTTTTGGCAAAGAGTGACAGTAAGATTTCACGGTTTACATCACACGCATTTATACAACGATAAGTCACACCATAGGTCGTCAAAATGGTTAGTAAGTCTTGATTTGTATTGATATTATTTCCTAGATATACCTCAAGCATAGACACCTCCTTATAGGGTTAGGCTATTTTCAACTGTTTGTTCAGGAGTTGAGAAATAGCGACTCATATCAATGGGCATCCGTCCTTCACCAAAGCACTTGACCGTCACTAAAGTCGTTAAAATGCCATCCTTTCCTCTAGCAGAATAATTTTCACCAAAGGCACGAAAGGCCAGGTGATTGTCTTTCGTCAGTAGTGTATCTACACCATTTTTAATATCCCTAGTTTCCATAAAATCCGAAATCTGATGAAGATTGGATTCGTAGAATAGGGGATCATTCATCTCTTTGTGGTAATCATCTTCAAAAGTCACCTCAAAGTCACAATCAAAATTAGGGAGCGACAGTATCTTTTGTAATAGCTGATTGGTTTCAGCTTGGTGAATACGTTCTTCTAATTCAGTACAATCTAGGATACTTTTCTTATGTAGTAAGTTCATGTTTTTCTTCCTCTTCCGTTCTTCTAAATTCTCTGGCAATGGCTTCAATAACTGTGACAGTCACGCTATTGCCGGCCTGTTTGTATAGTTGGCTCTTACTAGAAACCCCCTCTGCTCTTTCATAAGCCCAGTCAGGAAAGCCTTGAAGTCTGAAACACTCTCTTGGTGTCAGTCGTCTTATTCTCAGGCGATAAAGTTTCCCCTCTAAGACAATGCCTGTGACTTCATACCACTTATCCTGTCGATATTCCAGAGCAGCAACTACCACTCCCATATTGTCTGAAGTCGTCAGAGTATTGGATATTCCCTTTCCCACACGTCCCCTACGTTTGGTTGAGTCTGGATAAGCCAGATTGACAGAGTCTCCAAGAGTTGCCTTTGCGTACCCTGTTTTAGTGGCTTCCTTGATTTTCAGAAATGGCAGCTCCTCCCTCAGCAAAATCTTTGGCACCTTATCTCCACCTTGCATGGTGGTCAAAGTCGGTGACAAGCCAGATATATCAAATACTCTTCCAGTCTGGTCAAAGCTAGTCGGCAGATTTCCTGCGACAACAACCCCGTGTCTGTCTTGACTTGTCAAAGTAAACATAGGGTCTTGATTGTCCTTAAATCGACGACCATGTTGGCGTTTTTCTAGTCTATCTGGTGTTAAGACTGGAATGGCGATTTTAGCTCCCTCTCCTTTACCTCTCGTTAGTGTAGGAGCAAGTCCACTCGTCAGATAGACTTCACCATTCAAACCACGTTTAGAGGGATTGATATTTCCTAGCCTTTCAAGATGAGCTGGACTGTTTTCTCTTCTGAGAGGAAATAGGAATCTGGAACGGTATCTTCTAGAATGTCCGATAATAAAGACCCGTTCTCTGTTTTGCGGGACTTGGAAGTCCTTACTGTTAAGCACCTGCCATTCGACATCATACCCCAATTCATCCAGCGTGGAGAGGATTGTGGAGAACGTCCGTCCCTTGTCGTGATTGAGTAGGCCTTTGACGTTTTCCAAAAATAGAAAACGTGGTTGGATTTGTTTGGCCGCTCGAGCAATCTCAAAAAAGAGAGTCCCTCGAGTATCTTCAAATCCCAGTCGTCTGCCTGCGAGTGAAAAAGCTTGGCAAGGAAATCCCCCGCAGATAACCTCCACTTGCCCTCTAAATTGTCTAAAGTCATGGTCTGTGACCTCTTTAATGTCATGATATTCTATTTCTCCTTCTGTGTTAAACATGGCTTTGTAGGATGTTCTAGCGAATTTATCAATTTCACAAAAGCCCAAACAATCATGGCCCTGTGATTCCATTCCTAGCCTAAAACCACCTATCCCAGCAAATAAATCTAAAAATTTCATTCTTCCTCTCTTTCCAAATAAAAAAGAGCCTTACACTTGTAAAACTCTTGCCTATATATGATCATCCATTTCTGGTGCACAGATGATTTCAACAATCAAAATGATGATAGAAATCAAATAGATTCCGCTTAGTATCCACCAAATCATCTTAATCACCTCCCTTTACTTCTTGTCGTCTCAATTGCTTGGTCCACTCTGACAGCACTCCATTAAACACGTATTCAGCTATCACTTCCGCTGACCGAGCAAATCGCATATGTTCCAAAGCATACTGATAACGGTCACTAAAATAAATCATGGCATAGTCACTAGCCGATTGAGATAGACCTGTCTGTCTTAACTGGTCATGAACCAAACCCCAAATATAGTCTCGATCGTACTTGGTCACAGCATCTACTTTTTGAGTAAAGTTTTCTTCTTGTTTGTCATCTACTAGCTGAATCTCCTCCTCGTCCTCAATAAGGAAATCACTCCCTTCAGTTTCACTATATTTAGTCTCACTTCCTTCAGTCTCACTAGGGGCTGAATTTAAGACCGGCCCCGTCTTTTTTTGAGACCCCCCTAGTATTTTTTTAACACTAGCCCCGTCTGAATGTAAGACTGGGGTAGGTTCATGTTCTAATTCCCCCAAGTAAATCTTATTTGCCATTCGACCTTTTTCACTGGATGATTGTTGGACTTCATCAATCAAGCCATATTCACGTAAGGTTTTCTTAATAGAGAGTAATTTTGACTTTGAACAACCTAATAGTGCCATCAGATTTGAATTGGAATAAATCAAATAAATAGCCCCATCCTCATCAATCCAGCCTTTACTCAAAGATAACTCCAACCGATCTTTTAAAACCGCGTAGGCTACCTTAACCTCCAGCTTCATATCCTTATAACGTTCACTCTCAAACAAAACTTTGGGGAGTTTATAATATCGCTCTGATGTCTGATATTGATTAGCGGTAATACGTTTCATGATTGTCCCTCCAAGACTAATATTCCAACATTTCCAAATTCATCAAATCGGACTAAACCTACTTGTTCCATTTCATCAATTAGCTGCGTTGCTTTCTCAATATCAACTCCCAAGATAGTCACGAGATGACACATCACCATTTGACGTGATGATTGTTCTTTCTTTTGCATGAATTCCTCCTGAAATTAAAAAAGCGAGAACACTTATTAAATTGTTCTCGCTGAACTATTATATTTTATGACGTATCTATTTTTTGACTACGCAGTCGACATCCAAACAGACGTTCACATCAATGTACTTTTTTTGAACCTTTTTTATGTCAAAATCACTCTTTTCAATAAAGACAAAATGTTTGAAAAAGTGCTTAAAATAAAGGATTCTTATCCTTTGCTTCGTTGTAGCAACACTACGCACTCCACGTGATGCGTATTCGGAAAAAGATCCACCGGTTGTACGTTGGTCAGTTTGTAGCCCAATTCTTCATAGAGTTTGACGTCACGCGCCATGGTGGCAACGTTGCAGGAGATATAGACCACCTTATCTGGCTGGACAGAGGCGCTGGTTCTGATAAAGCTTTCGGTAAGGCCTTTTCGTGGTGGGTCAACGACGATGACAGTTGGCTGGATACCTTCCTTTACCCAGTTCTGCATAGCAGCTTCTGCACTGTCACAGACATAGGTTACATTGGAAATGCCATTTCGCTCGGCATTTTTCAGAGAATCTGCGACCGCTTCTGGAATGACCTCAACTCCGTAAACATGCTTCACTTGTTTAGCGAAGGAAAGTCCAATTGTTCCAATTCCAGAGTAGGCATCGATGACAATATCCTCAGAATCGACCGCTGCAAAGTCAAGGGCCACTTGGTAAAGCTGCTCGGCCATTTCCGTATTGACCTGATAGAAAGACGGAGCAGAAATCTCAAATTCATTACCTAACATGGTATCGACAATGGTTTTTAAACCATGTAGGAGACGGAACTCCTTGCCAAGAATGGCGTTGGTATTCTGGTCGTTGATGTTTTGGATAATGGACACCAGATTTGGAAATGCGGTTGTCAGGCGTTCCACCAAGGTTTCTACACGGAAAATCTTCGGACGTGTCGTCACCAAGACCAGCATGAGTTGACCAGAGTAATGGCCACGACGGACGATGATATTGCGAATCAAGCCTGTCTGCTCTTTTTCATCATAGGGCTTGAGATCCAGTTTGCGTAGCTGGTCACGGGTAAACGCGATGACCTGGTCAATTTCTGGGTGCTGGATATAAAAATCTTCGATGGGAATCAAATCATGAGAATTTTTCCTGAAAAAACCTGTTTCCAGCTGCCCATTGACACGACGGACAGGAACGGCTGCCTTGTTACGATAAGCCAAGGGACTGTCCATACCAATCGTATCAGCAACAGTTACATCTGTCAGACCAGCAATTTTTCGCAGGCTAGTTTCTACCTGCTTCTTCTTAAAAGCTAATTGGGCAGAGTAGTTCAGATGCCCCAAGTCAGCAATTCCCGTTCTTAGATAAGTCAAATCCAAGTCTTGATTGCGGTCTGGTGAGAAGCTTAGCCATTCTTCCACCTTTCCAAAACCGATATTCTTTTTTAGCTTGAGGATTTTCATCTTGATACGCTCGCCTGGTAGGGCATTGTCCACGAAAAAGACAAAGCCGTCCAACTTGGCCACTCCCTGACCCTCGTGGGTCAGGTCCACAATTTCCACTTCAACAATTTGATTTTTTTCTAACATAGTTCTACTTTCTAAATGAGGTCACGAAAAAAGTGACCGAAGTCACTTTCTAGTATATCATATTTACTGCCAAAGAGCCTCTCTTCTATCGTAAACCAAGTTCTGCCAGCTTTTCTTGGTATTTATAGAAATCAATTTTCAAACCAAGTCCACCATAGGTATCGTACTCATCTATCCAGTCTCCATATTCTGGGATCGTCGTTTGTTCAATCCCATTTGCCCCATCCAAGACAGTGGTAATTCCATCTGTAAAGACAAAACTACCTGGAATATTGGTAGATGTGAGGGCATAGACTTTTCCGATTGCCTCCGCACCAGTAAAGAGTTTGCTTGGGTGTTTCACCTGTGACAAAACAGCTGCCATAACCTGTTGTTGACGTCTTGTTCGACCAAAGTCATTCTCATCATCTTTACGGAATCGAGCATAGTTGAGCAGAGTACGGCCATCCATTTGCTGTACACCTTCTTGAATGGTCTGACTTGGCACAATACCATTTTCCATATTCAGATCATCAGGGACATCAACTTCAGTAACATCATAGCCATTCACAGTTCCAAACTGAGCATCGATTGTAACTCCGTTTGGAAAAAGTGTATCGATAGCTGTCGCAAAGGTTGAAAAGTCAATCATGGCATAATATTTAATATCAATATCAAAATTCTCTTTTAAAACTTGGCGAACATTTTCAGCACCTTGCTGGTTATTTTGCTCGCCAAAGGTGTAGGCAACGTTTAGCTTATAGTCATTGCCGCCAATGTCAATCAAGGTATCCCTCATAAAGCTGACCAATTTCACCCTCTTGTCACTGTTATTGACATTCAAGACCATTATAGAGTCCGTACGGGTTGCATCTGAAGTCTCCCCCACTCGACCATCCGTCCCTAAAATCAAAATATTGATACCGTTATTGGTGTTTTCTCCGTAGAAAACCTCACTAGTCGCTTTATTCTCAACCGAAGTATAGCCTTTCAAGACCATAAAGCCCATGGCCAACAAGACCAAACCGATAGCCATTAAAAACCATTTAAAATAGGTTTTGAATCCACGCTTCTTCTTTGGAGGCTTGACTGCTGGTTCTTCTTGGGCAAAGAAAGGTTTGCGCATCCGCTCTTTTTGGGGATAGACCGGCAAATCACCATCTTCCTCCACGTCAGTTACCAGTTGAGCAGATTCTTTCCACTTTACCTTGCCATGGTCTTCATTCCAATCCGGGAGAAGATCCTCTTCCTCTTCGACAGGTAAGCTACGAGACCGAGATTTTCGTCTGGAAGGTCTCGATTCCTGAACAGGACTAGATTGGGATCCATAGGTCTGACGCAACTCTAATTTTTGTTGCAGATATGCTAACTCTCGCTTCTCCTTGTCGTTTAAATAGTGGATATTTTTTTGTAAATAATCAATTCGTAATTCCTCATGGTGACTGAGGATTCCCTTGTATTTGGTCATCACTCTTCCCCTGTCTTATTTGATCTGATAGACCATATAGTTCCCTAAGATTTTATAAGAAATCCCCAAACTTGTCAATTCTTTTAAGGCATAGCTGAGCAGTTCATCCTGTTGGTTCTCCGCATCAATGATAAAGAAATACTCACCAAGTGCCGTTTTGAGAGGCCGACTTTCAATCTTGGTCAGGTCAATCCCACGCCAAGCAAAAACCGACATAGCTTTATAAAGAGCACCTGGTAAATTATCTGGCAGAGTTAGAGCCAAAGATACCTTTTTCTCACCAGCTAGTAATGAAAGACTTGGTTTGTCTTGCCCTAATAACCAAAAACGGGTAAAGTTCTGGCTAATTTCCTGAATATCCTGAGCCACAACTTCTAAACCATATTCTTCTGCTGCAGCCTGTGGCGCAATGGCCGCAAAAGGCTGGTCTGGATGCTCTGCGACAAAACGTGCAGCGAAGGCAGTACTGGCAGTCATCTCTATTCTAGCCTGCGGATAATGTTCCTGGACGTATTTCTTACCTTGAGCTATAGCTTGTGGGTGTGAATAAATGACTTCGATCGCCTTGTCTAAACTTGAAGCCAAAAGTTGCTGGGCAATAGGCTGCACAACCTCCGCAACCGCATGAATTTCAGCCTGATGAAAAAGATAGTCAATTGTCTCATGGACACTGCCTTCAATGGAATTTTCAACCGGAATGACTGAATAGATGACTTGACCTTTTTCAAATGCCTTTATCACTTCCGTAATAGTCCCATATGCCTGTAAATCAGCCTCTGGAAAGGCTTGCTGGGCTACCTGATGGGTAAAAGAACCACGAGGTCCTAAGTATGCTACTTGCATAAAATCTTCCTTGCTACTTGTTCTGGAGTAAGTTGGTCTGTATTGATATTGGTAGCTGCCAATCCTTGATAGAGGGCCATGCGTTCTTGATAGATAGCTTCAAACTCTTCCTTACTATTCTGTAAAAAAAGGGGGCGCTTTGATTGACTATCCTGACTAATTCGCTCATAGGCAACTTCAAACGATGCAGTCAAAAGGACATTATTAGCCTTATTTTCTAATAGCAACTGTCGGTTGAGCTCTGATTTGACCACCCCACCGCCTGTTGACACTAGGCAATCAGCAGGCAAGGTCAACAATTCCTTCAAGACTTCTGTTTCAATTTGACGAAAAGCTGGTTCACCCTCCAAACGAAAGTACTCAGCGATGGGCATACCAATCCGTTCTTCAATGATTTGGTCCATATCGTAAATAGGAAGATCCAAAAAACGTGCAGTTGTTGTTTTCCCAACTCCCATAAATCCAAGTAAAACGATTGGCATAGCTTCTCCTAATCTATCAAACTATTCAAGTGATCAAAGAAGGCTGGATAACTTGTGTTAATTGCTTCCGCTCTTTCCAACTCCACTTCCCCATCCTTGGCCAATAGGGCTGCAATGGCTGTCATCATACCAATCCGGTGGTCACCGAAGGTATTAACAGTCGCACCGTGTAAGGCAGTTGGACCATGAATAATCATACCATCCTCAGTTGGTTCAATACTAGCCCCCATACTATTCAAGGCATCTGCCACTACTTGAATACGGTCTGTTTCCTTGACTTTTAGTTCTTCAGCATCTCGAATGACCGTTGTTCCATTTGCCTGAGTGGCTAAAAGAGCAATAATCGGCAACTCATCAATCAAACGAGGAATGAGGTCTCCTGCAATTTCTGTCCCTTGCAAGTCAGACGTTTCCACCGTAATGGTCGCAGATTTAGCGATGTCATCCACATTGGACAGGCTAATCTTGCCTCCCATAGCCTTGATCACATCCAAAATCCCTGTACGTGTTTCATTGATACCAACATTTTCCAGAACAATCTTAGAATTTGGTACCACCAGACCAGCAACCAACCAAAAGGCTGCACTGGAAATATCGCCTGGCACTGTAATCTCCTGGGCTGTAAATTTCTGGCCACCTTTGATACGGATTTCCTTGCCATTAACATCCAACTTACCGCCAAACTGGACGATCATATCTTCCGTATGGTTACGGGTCAGCTCTTTTTCTACGATGACACTTTCCCCTTCAGCCTGTAAGGCTGCAAATAGCAAAGCAGACTTGACTTGGGCTGATGCCACAGGGAGTTGGTAGTGAATTGCTTGTAACTTCTTGCTACCCTTGATGACCAGAGGTGGCAAATCACGCTCGGTTTGACCAGCAATTTCGACGCCCATTTGTTGAAGCGGGATGGTTACCCGGTCCATTGGTCGCTTAGAAAGGGAATCATCACCAAACATAGTCGCCTCAAACTCCTGACCTGCCAAGACACCGGAAATCAAGCGGATAGATGTCCCTGAATTTCCCATATCCAAGTGATTTTTTGGAGCTTGAAGACCGTCGAAACCAACACCATGTACTTCAACAATATCACCATTATCTTCAATTTTTACACCCAAATCACGAAAGACCTGCATGGTTGATAATACGTCCTCTCCACGCAAAATATCATGGACACGGGTCACTCCCTTAGCCAAGGAACCAAAAATAATAGATCTGTGACTAATCGACTTATCACCAGGTACCCGAATGGTCCCATTTAAGGACTGAATATTTGTTGTTAATTTCATCTCTATACCTCAATCAATTCTTCTTTTTATTCTACCATATTTATAGGAAATTTTCTGATTTTATAGCACAATGCTTCCGAGTTTAAATAGTATTTTATCACGTTTTTACTGTTTATCCAAGAGAATTGAAAAAATTTTCAGAAAATACAGAAAAAAGTTGTTTTTTCTTGCTCAAATTGTTTCTAATTCTTATCAATAATGGTATAATTAGAAAATATTCTAATCGAAAGAGGACTTCAATATTGTTTACACCAATCAGTGAAAAAATCGACATCAATCAAGTGCGAGAGCATTCTAAATTATCTCCCGAAACTCTTGCCAAAAAACAAGCCCGTGACCGTGAATTAGAAGCCATTCTAAAGGGTGAAGATGACCGTCTTCTCTTGGTTATCGGTCCATGTTCGTCAGACAATGAAGAGGCTGTTTTGGACTACGCACATCGCCTGGCAAAACTTCAAGAGGAAGTCAAAGATAAAATCTTTATGGTCATGAGGGTCTACACTGCCAAGCCTCGTACCAATGGCGATGGCTACAAGGGCCTCATGCACCAACCTGATACAGATGCCGCACCAAGTTTGATCAACGGTATCAAGGCTGTTCGGAATTTGCACTACCGCGTCATTACTGAAACTGGTTTGACAACAGCCGACGAAATGCTTTACCCAGAAAACCTGCCATTGGTTGATGACCTGGTTTCTTACATTGCCGTAGGCGCTCGTTCTGTTGAAAACCAACAACACCGATTTGTAGCTTCTGGTATTGATGTTCCAACAGGCTTGAAAAACCCTACTTCTGGCAACCTCAAAGTTATGTTTAACGGTATTTTTGCCGCTCAAAAGAAACAATCCTTCCTCTTCAACAATACAGAGGTCGAAACCTCTGGCAACCCGCTTGCTCACGTTATCCTACGTGGTGCTGTCAATGAAAACGGGAAGTATTTGCCAAATTACTACTACGACAATCTCTTGGAAACCATTGACCTCTATGATCAATTTGGTTTGAAAAATCCATTCATCATCATCGATACCAACCACGATAACTCTGGTAAAAATTATCTGGAGCAAATCCGTATCGTTCGCCAAACCCTTATCAACCGTGACTGGAATGAAGCTATCCGTAACTATGTTCGCGGCTTCATGATTGAATCTTACATCGAAGACGGTCGCCAAGATAATCCAGATATTTATGGTAAATCCATTACAGACCCCTGCTTAGGCTGGGAAAAAACGCAAGAACTCATCCGAGAAATCCACAGTAGATAGGAAAAAATTATGGGAATCCACAAGCGAAGCACCAGTTTAGATATTGATAAAGTAAAAGAACTCTCCAAACTAGAAGGAGAGTTTCTAGCCGCAAAAAATCAGCGTGATGAAGAATTAAAACGCATCATCCGTGGAGAAGATGACCGCCTGCTCTTGGTCATTGGTCCATGTTCATCTGACAATGAAGAGGCTGTTTTAGAATACGCCAACCGCTTGTCCAAACTTCAAGAAGAAGTCAAAGACAAAATCTTCATGGTCATGCGGGTTTATACCGCCAAACCACGAACTAATGGCGAAGGCTATAAAGGACTAGTCCACCAACCAGACACTTCTAAATTACCAGACCTCATCAACGGTATCGCTGCTGTTCGCAATCTGCACTATCGTGTCATTACTGAAACAGGCTTAACAACAGCCGATGAGATGCTCTATTCTGCCAACTATCCATTAGTAGAGGATTTGGTTTCCTACCATGCTATCGGAGCCCGTTCTGTTGAAGACCAAGAGCACCGTTTTGTAGCCTCCGGTATTGATATGCCGACTGGTATGAAAAACCCTACTTCTGGCAATCTTAAAGTCATGTTCAACGGTATCTACGCTGCCCAAAACAAACAAAACTTTATCTATCGTGATGCCGAAGTCGATACAGACGGCAATCCACTTGCCCATGCCATTTTACGTGGTGCCACGACCGAACAAGGTACGTACGAGCCAAACTACTACTACGATATCCTCTTGAAAACTATCAAGCAATATGAAGAATTTGGGCTCGAACACCCATTTATCGTTATCGATACTAACCATGATAATTCTGGAAAAAATTACCTGGAACAAATCCGTATCGTCCGTCAAACCCTCATCAACCGAGCTTGGAACGAATCCATTCGCAAGTATGTCCGTGGTTTCATGATTGAATCCTACTTGGAAGACGGCCGTCAGGACAGCCCTGAAGTATTTGGAAAATCCATTACTGACCCTTGCTTGGGCTGGGAAAAAACGGAAGCCCTTATCCGTGAAATCCACCAGACCTTATAAACAATACAAGATAAAAATACAGATGAAAAATGGAGGAAATTTGTGACTATTGATGGATATACTCGCCTGGCTGCCGTTGTAGCCAAGCCAATCAAACACTCTATTTCCCCCTTCATTCATAATCTGGCTTTTCAAGATACAGGTGTAAATGGAGTCTATGTCGCTTGGGAAATTCCAGAGGAAGACTTGGCTGTTACGCTTGAGAATGTCAGACGCTACGATATGTTTGGTATCAACCTTTCCATGCCCTACAAACAAGCCGTCATTCCCTACCTTGATGACCTAACACCATCAGCTCGCCTGATTGGAGCCGTTAATACAGTTATTCATCAAGATGGAAAACTGATCGGGCACAACACCGATGGAATTGGATTTTTCAAGAGCTTGGAAAAATTAAAAGGCTTTCAAGTTAAGAACAAGCGACTAACCATCCTAGGAGGTGGCGGTGCTTCTACTTCTATCATGGCCCAGGCTGCTCTGGATGGCGCCAAAGAAATCACTATTTTCTGTCGCAGACAAAGTTTGGAACGAACACAGGCAAGTGTAGCACCTATTGCACAAGCTACTGGTGTTCCTATGCGAGTTCTAGCTAATGATGATAGCCAAATAATTCAAAAAGAAATTACTCAATCAGACTTGCTAGTCAATGGAACCAGTGTCGGAATGGATGGAGTTTCTCTTCCCATTCCTGCTAACCTACAATTTCCAGAACAACTCTTGGTTGCCGACGTCATCTACCAACCGTTTGAAACACCTTTATTGAAACTTGCCCAGTCACAAGGCAATCCAACCATCAACGGATTGGGCATGCTGCTCTTTCAAGCAGCCGAGGCCTTCCATTCTTGGACTGGAAAGGAAATGCCGACTGACTTAATTTGGGACCAATTAGTCCAAAAATACGACATCAACTAGAGAGGAAACCGGATGAAACTTACTGTCAATCTCCCAAATAATCCCTACGATATCCTCATCGAAAGAGGAAGTTTAACACAGGCAGGTTCCTGGGTAAAAGATCTCTGGAAACCTCAGAAAATCGCCATCATCACAGATGACCATGTCGGCTCACTCTATGCTGAAACTGTTCAATCTAGTCTAGAAGAAGCTGGATTTGAAACCATTGTCTTTGCATTTCCAGAAGGCGAAGCTTCAAAAAATTTGGGCACTGTCAATCAAGCCTACGAATTTCTCGTACAAAATAGCATGACCCGAAGTGACGGCATTATTGCCCTGGGTGGTGGTGTCGTTGGCGATTTGGCTGGCTTTGTTGCCTCAACCTATATGCGTGGCATCCATTTTCTCCAAATTCCAACCAGCTTGACTGCCCAGGTTGATTCCTCTATCGGTGGAAAAACTGGCGTCAATACCCCATTTGCTAAGAACATGGTAGGTACCTTCTGCCAGCCTGACGGCGTACTCATCGACCCAGATACTCTCAAAACTCTTGGCAAACGAGAATTGATTGAAGGAATGGGCGAGGTGGTCAAATACGGTCTCATTGATGATGTTGAACTCTGGGAAACCCTAAACCAACTAGATGGATCTGTTGAGAGCATTTTAGAGAATGCTGACTACATCATCTACCACTCCTGCGAAGTCAAACGGAAGGTCGTTGTCGAGGATGAGTTGGATAACGGAGTCCGCCTCTATCTCAACTTTGGACACACAATCGGTCATGCCATCGAAGCGACTGCTGGTTATGGACAGGTCATGCACGGTGAAGCAGTTGCCATCGGTATGGTACAAATCTCACGCGCTGCTGAAAGAAAAGATCTCATGCCATCGGGTATGACCGAAAAAATTATTACCATGTGTGAAAAATTTGGCCTACCAACTGCACACCAACCATGGAATATCGATGAATTATTCGCAGCCTTAACCCGTGATAAGAAGGCGCGAGGCAATTCCATCAAACTAGTCATCGTTCCACAATTAGGCCAGGCAGCCATCCATCAAATCCCAATGGAAGAAATGCTGGAATTTCTACAACTATAAGAAAAAAGACTACTGACTTGGTATCATCAGTAGTCTTATTTTTATAGAATCATCTCATCATCAATGAGTTTTTCACCGCTGTTTTTATGGAAGAGGTCCATCAAGTTTTGAACTGTTAAGTTCTTTTTCTCTTCTCCTGCCACATCGACAACAATCTGACCACGGTGCAACATGACCAAACGGTTTCCGTATTCAATAGCATTTTCCATGTTGTGGGTAATCATAAGAGCTGTCAACTGGTGACTTTCCACGATTTTCTTGGTCAATTCCATGACCATGTCACTGGTTTTTGGATCCAGCGCCGCAGTATGCTCATCTAGGAGGAGAACTTTGGGTTTCACGAGCGAAGCCATCATCAAGGTCAGTGCCTGACGCTGCCCCCCTGAAAGAAACTGCGTATCCACCTTCATACGGTCTTCCAAGCCCAAGCCAAGCTCTTTCAAGGCTTCTTTGAAAATAGCACGTTCGCTGTCTTTTACACCCCAGCCCAAACCACGTGAAAGTCCACGACGGTAGGCAATGGCCATGTTTTCTTCAATGGTCAAGCGAGAAGCTGTTCCCATCTTCGGATCTTGAAAAACACGACTGATGTCTTTTGAGCGTTTGGCAGCTGGTACATGCTTGATAGACTTTCCTTCAAGCAAAATATCGCCCGAATCAACCGTCAAAGCACCTGCCAGAGAGTTCATGAAGGTTGATTTACCAGCACCATTACCACCGATAATAGAGATAAAATCCCCTTCTTGTACATCTAGGTTTAAACCTCGAAGAACATGGTTTTCATTGACCGTCCCTGCTTCGAAGGTCTTATGAATATTTTGAATTGATAAAATAGTCGTCATATCTTCCTCCTAAGCATTTCCGTTCAATTTTGGACGACGAATGTTGAGCTTTTTCTGCAATTCTGGCACATAAAGGACTGTTGCCAAAAGAATGGCCGAAAAGAGTTTTACAAGGTCAGCATCCATTCCTGGAATTTCCAGGATGGTCAAAATAATCAAGCGGTAAATAACAGCTCCTAGTACGACAGATGCCAAGCGTTGTCCAATTTTCAAATTGCGCAATACCACTTCTGCGATAATAACAGAAGCCAAGCCGATAACAATGGTACCTGTACCAGAGTTCAAATCTGCATAGCCATTGTTTTGTGTCAATAAGGCACCACAGAGGGCAATCAAGCCATTGGACAACATGTAACCATAGATTTTCATCTTATCAACATCGATACCATTGGCCTCACTCATCGGAATATTGTCACCAGTTGAACGGATGGCCAAACCAATCTGCGTATTGAGCAAAAGTGTCAATAAAAGGATCACCACAATAACGAAGACTGCTCCAATCAGCAAAACAGCATTTGTCTTCGTGAAGCCCAAATCTTGTAATTGCGTCACCAAGGTTTCCTGTTTTAGCAAGGCTACGTTTGCCTTGCCCAACACCTTGAGGTTAATGGAGTAGAGGCCCGTCAAGGTTACGATACCAGTTAAAAGGGCTGGGATTTTCAACTTAGTATGCAGTAAGCCAGACACTAGACCAGCTAACATCCCCCCAACAAAACCTAGGAAGGTCGCAAGCAAAGGGTTCATTCCATTAACAATCCCAGTTGCACAGACTGCGGCACCAAGCGGGTAGGCTCCTTCTGCTGTCAAGTCTGCTATATCTAAAATACGGAAGGTCAGGTAAACACCGATGGCCATAATTGACCAAAGGAGACCCTGAGAAATACTTGATAAAATCAAATCCACGATTTACTCCTTTTATTGCCCCGTCATCAATTGGGGCCTTCTAGTTTTTCTTATTCTGAGACGGTAAGGTTGGATACATCAATACCGAGTTTTTCTGCCATTTCAGTATTGACATGCAATTCAACAGTTTCTGGATACTGAACAGCTGTTTCTGCTGGATCAGCTCCTTCGAGAATTTCGATAGCAATCTTAGCAGTCTGACGCCCAAGAGCTTCGTAGTTAGTACCATAAGTTAAGAGGCCACCTTGATCTACCATGTCTGTCGAACCACCAATAACTGGCACCTTGTACTCAACAGACAATTCACCTATCATTGACATCGTTGATGCAACAGTATTGTCCGTTGGAACAAAGACCGCATCTACATCTTGCATCAAGCTAGTTGCTGCGTCTTGAACTTCATTTGTCGAAGAAATACCCTTAACAACAACTGTATAACCTGCATCTTCAAGTAATTTTTGTGCTTGCTCAACCTGTACCTCTGAGTTACGCTCACTTGTCGTATAAAGTATACCAACTGTTTTCGCATCTGGTACAGCCTGTCCCAATAATTCAACTTGTTTGTCAATTGGTGCCTGATCAGATGTACCTGTTAATAATCCACCAGGTTGTTCAATGGATTCAACCAAGTCAGCTGAAAGAGGATCTGTTACTGCAGTAAACAGAATCGGTGTTTCCGTCGAAACAGTTGCCAAACTTTGTGCAGCTGGTGTTGCAATTGCTAGGACAATATCATTGTCACCGACCAATTGCTCTGAAATGGTCTGAAGGTTGGCTTGGTCACCTTGAGCATTTTGGTAGTCCAAGGTAATCTTGTCGCCTTCTGTATAGCCATTTGCAGCCAATTCTGCCACAAATCCTTCACGTGCTGCTGTCAAAGAATCATGCTCCATATACTGCAAAATACCAACAGCAACAGTTTCACTTGATGAACTGTTTGAAGATGTTGAGCATGCTGCTAAAGCCAAGGCGCTCAAACCGATAACTGAAATTCCTGTTAATTTTTTAACCAAATACGAATACATACATTTCTCCTAGCTATTTTTTTTATTTATTTCGCCAATGCTTCAATCGTTGCAGGATCAATTCCCACCGCACTAGCCATTTCTTCATTCACTGCAATCGCAGCCGTTTCAGGTGTTTCAACTGCTAATTCTGCTGGATCAGCACCTTCAAGGATTTGAACAGCCAACTCACCAGCTTGAACACCGATAGCATGGTAATCAACTCCGTATGTGAAGAGGGCTGCGTCTAGGACAGCGGCATCAGAACCCATCGCAGGGACTTTCGCTTCTTTCAAAATTTCACCGATTGTAGAAGCAGTTGAAGCTACTGTGTTATCCGTTGGAAGATAGATGGCATCAACCTTACCAGCAAGTGACGTCATCACTTGTTGAACATCATTGGTAGAGGTTACTGTTTTGATAACAACGGAAACGCCAGCTGCTTCTAGGGCTTTCTTAGCGGTTTCGGCCTGGACTTCTGAGTTTACTTCGCTTGAGTTGTAGAAGATCCCAACTGTTTTGGCATCTGGTACAACCTTGAGCAACATGTCAATTTGACCTTCAACATCTGTCGCATCAACTGAACCTGTCATATTTCCACCAGGTGCTTCCATTGAATTCACCAAGCCTGCTTCTACTGGATCCGTTACCGCTGTAAATAGAGATGGAGTCTCCGAATCAACTCCTAACAGAGCTTGGGCAGCTGGAGTGGCAATGGCAAAGTTCACATCGTTCTCACCTGCCAACTGATCAACCATGGTTTGAAGGTTGGCTTGATCACCTTGTGAATTTTGGTAATCAACCGTCAAGTTTTCACCTTCCACGTATCCTGCTTCTGCCAAGGCTTCCAAAAATCCTTCACGTGAAGCAGAAAGTGCATCATGCTCAGCGTATTGGATGATACCAAGTTTTACCGATTCAGAATCGGAAGGGCTTGTCGAACAAGCCGCCAAAGTTACTGCTGACAATAGAGCTACTGAGCTCAATACAATTTTTTTTAACCCCATAAGTTTAATCTCCTTTTATTTTTTGAAATGATACCATTTATCATCGGTCTGTAGCATGTAGGATACAAAAATGGGACCGTCCTAGATATATCTAAACGGTCCCAATTCTACTGTATAAGAAAAACAGAATGAGCGACTGGCCTATTTAGATATAACATCTATGTAGGCAACGTCAAAACAACCACAGCCACATAGATACAAACTTTACGTTCCCGTGTTTGTATCCATGAACTTCATGTCTACAAACACTATCTAAAGTAGCCGTAGAAATACTTCTGATTAGCTGATTGTGATTGACAAGTCAACATCATACTGTGTCTCCATCTCTCATTTCATTTAGGTTAGTAAAATAATAAAACTTTTTGTAGGATTTGTCAAGCTATTTTATCCAGAATTGTCAGATTATTTCATTTTTTGTGAAAATATCTAGAAAATTTGCAAAAAAAATATAACCTTTCGGCTATATTTTACAGCAATTCATTTAATGGTTGGAAGATAATACGCTCCAAATCTGCTACATAGGTTCCAAGAATTTGTTGTTTACTGAAATATTCAACAAGTAACGGATTAGCTTGAACTTGTTTATTAAACTCAACCATTTTTTTCTGAACATCTTCACCTGGAATTTGACCAGCCTGCAACTGTGCTTGGACATCTTTTTGGAAATTGACATAGTTTTCCAAAATTGTTTTGGCTTCCTTATTGCCGTCGATTGAGACCTTGATTGCTTCAACGGCCTTGTATTCAGGCAAGTTCCGAATGGCGCGCTCCAATTGGTTGGCAATATCATAGATATTTGTTGACATTAGTTGCTCCTATTCTATCGAGATACGATAAGAAGTCTCCGACTCCAATCGACGAAAGGCCTCTTGTTGATCTCGTTTATTTTTAAACGTTATTTGTAAAATACCATGAATATCTTCTCGATTTTCTTCATTAATACGAATATTGACGACTGAGATACCACGTAGAATTTCAAGAATGGTAAGAATGATGTCCTCTTGGTCTGGAACTGTGATAAACAGATCATAGAAGGAATCAACTCCAGCTCGCTTATGGATTTCCATGGCTTTTCGGGTCTGCCGACCTGCTTCAAAGAATTGCCAAATTGCATCTTCATCACCGGCTTGAATCATGTGTGCAACTTGGTCCAACCTGGCTTGAAATTCTTGCATTCTCTCTAAGATACTCTCACGGTTGGACAAAAGAATACTGGTCCACATACCCGGCTCGCTCTCAGCGATCCGCGTCATGTCCCGAAAACCACCCGCTGCAAAATTATTTGTTAGAGGATAGTCAGCAACATAGGCCCCTGCTTGGTTCATCAGACTGGAAGCCAAAACATGCGGAAAATGCGAAACTTGACTGGTAATACGGTCATGATCCTGAGCAGAAATCTCAATAAAACGTGCTCGTAGGCCAGATAACAAATCTGTCATGCGTGCAATGGCGTCCTTTTTCGTCGCTAAAGAGGGGGTGAAAATGTAATATGCATTTTCAAACAGATGGACATCTGCTGCCGCAGCCCCTGTCTTATGGCTACCAGCCATTGGATGACCACCGATAAAATTGACATTCTTAGGTACCAAATAGGTATCTGCTGCTGCAACAATTTCTACCTTGGTAGAACCTGCATCCGTAACTAAAACCTGCTCTTTTAAATCAAGTGTTGCCAGTTTTTTGATAAATTGAATGGTTTGTTTAATGGGAAGACATAAGATGATGACATCTGCCTCAGCCGCAAACTCTTCAAAACAATCCGTCGCAGCATCAATCATTCCTGCTTCAAGCGCGATAGTCCGTGATTCCTGACTTCGATTGTAACCTAACAAACGATATTCCGGATGATCACGACGAATGCCTAGGGCGATGGAAGCCCCTATTAAGCCGAGCCCAGCGATAAAAATCGTTTTTGTCATAGGCTCACCTAGAATTCTTTTGTGAACTGACGATGTTTGTCGACCGCTTCTTTCAATTCCTCCATGTTATCAGAAGAGAATTTTTCTAAAATTTCATTAGCGAGTACGGTGGCTACGACTGCTTCCATTACAACGCCTGCTGCAGGAAGTGCCGTAGGATCTGAGCGTTCAACAGTTGCCTTATATGGCTCGTGGGTTTCGATATCTACTGACATGAGTGGCTTATAGAGCGTCGGAATTGGCTTCATAACACCACGAACCACAATAGGTTCTCCGTTGGTCATCCCGCCTTCAAATCCTCCAAGGTTATTGGTACGACGCGTATAGCCTGCTTCTTCAGACCATACAATCTCGTCCATAACTTGACTGCCTTTTAAGTAGCCAGCCTGGAAGCCAACTCCAAATTCAACCCCTTTAAAAGCATTGATGGAAACAACTGCTTGAGCGAGTTTAGCGTCCAATTTCTTATCCCATTGTACATAAGAGCCCAAACCGACTGGTACTCCTCCAACGATAGTTTCAACGACACCACCAATAGTATCACCATCACGTTTGATTTGATCGATATAGGATTTGATTTCGTCTTCACGCTCTTGGTTGACAATAGATACTTCCGATTTAGCCGCCAACTCCCGTACTTGAGCTACACTAAGACCGTCTGGAACATCAATTTCTTTACCGCCAAAGACGACTACGTGATTGGCAATTTCCATGTTCAATTCTGCTAAGATTCGTTTAGCAACAGCGCCAACTGCAACACGCATGGTGGTTTCACGTGCACTTGATCGCTCAAGTGAATTGCGCAAATCATCAAATCGATACTTGATGCCACCAACTAAATCTGCATGCCCTGGTCGTGGACGTGTAATGCGGCGCTTGCTTTTCAACTTGTCATCGATATCTTCAACTGACATGATTTCCAACCATTTTTGGTGGTCTTTATTTGTGACATTGAGCGTAATAGGAGCTCCAGTTGTTTTCCCATGGCGGACACCGGCAGTGATTTCCACCTGGTCTGTTTCAATCTGCATGCGAGCTCCTCGACCGTAGCCACCTTGACGGCGTTTCAGGTCTTCGTTAATCTGCTCTGCTGTTAAAGGTAGTCCAGCAGGAACTCCCTCAATAATGGCTGTTAATCGTGGTCCATGGGATTCTCCCGCTGTTAAATATCTCATGATTCTCTCCTAATTCTCTAAAATTTCTAAAAATTTCTTTGTATTTGCCAGGGACATTTGACCTGGTGCACTGGCTTCATCTAGACTAGCAAAGGTCCAACAAGAACCTGTAACAACACCCGCTATACGCGACAGTTTTCCGAAACGCCCCATTGACATAGTCGCAAAGGCTTGCCCTGCGTGAAGGTTTTTAAAGGCTCGAGTAAAATTCATCACATCCAGTACATCTTGTTCGGTGTTAGCCATCACAGCCATTTTCACCACTGCTGGAGACAGGCTGGTCAACTCAGAAATGATCTCCATAAAATTATCGGGTGTTTCGATGAAATTATGGTAGCTGAGAACTAAATTTGGAAATTCCAACATCTGATCAAAGACATCCTGGTGACTGTAATATTCAAAGTCCATGTAATCAGGCTGATAAAGTGCCGCTACTTCCTTGATAAGGTGCACATACTCTTGGTTTGATAAGTCAATCAAGCCACCTTCTTTGGTCGTTCGAAGGGTGAATAGAATTTCTCGGCCAACAAATTTCTCAAAAACTGCAGGCGCAACGGTCAAAATTTGTTCTTTTGGAAGATAATCCGCTCTCCACTCAATGATATCAGCATCTGCCAATCGCTCAGAATCGAGCGCTAATAGCTCTTCCATATTTTTAGGCATGATGGGGACAACAATTTTCATTTTTCTACCTGTATCGTAAATACCTTGAGGTAATTACTACTTTCATCAGATTGATTCACCGCAAAATCACTTGGAAGGCGGTAGGAGGCAAGGTATTTATGAGGAATACCTGCAAAACCTTTTTCAATTTGAGCTTTAAATTTTTCAATCGAAAGATTGGATGCATTGGTCGAGGTAATCAATAACCCTTTGGGATTTAAAATTGTCAAGGCTTGCGAAACCAACTTGTGGTAATCTTTCACAACTGAAAAAGTTTGTTTTTTATTGCGAGCAAAGCTTGGTGGATCGATGACAATGATATCAAAACCAAGACCTTTTTTCTGAGCATACTTAAAGTATTCAAATACATCCATGACATGGAAGAAATGCTTCTCCAAATCGATATGGTTGGCAACAAAATGCGCCTGAGACAATTCTCTTGATCGCTTAGCCAAGTCAACTGATCGGGTCTCGACTGCTCCACCCATAGCGGCTGCGACAGAAAAAGCTGCTGTATATGAAAACATGTTGAGGACTGATTTACCAGCAGCTAAACCATCTACCAGACTACCACGGACTTGGTGCTGATCCAAGAAAATACCAGTCATCAGACCGTCATTTAGAAAGACCTGATAAGAGACACCATTTTCTAAAATAGTAAAACTAGCAGGCGCTTCCTGACCAAATAGAAGGGCAGATTCATAGTCCAATCCCTTGAACCGAATTTTTTCATAGCCACCAACCAGTTCTGGATAAACAGACTGAAAGGCTACCACAATCGTTTCTTTCAGCGAATAAACAAAAGAATTGTACCAAGAAAATAGGGCGAAATCACCATATAAGTCAATACTTAAGCCTCCAAAACCATCTCCATCTTGATTAAAAATCCGGAAGGCTGTTGTAAGCGAATCTTCAAAATATGACTGACGCTTGGTCTTGGCAGCTTGGAATAACTCTTGGAAAAAAGCCCTATCCAGGTTTCGTTTACCAGTTCCAATATACCAGCCAATACCCTTATTTTGCTGTGAAAGGTAGGCTGTTCCCAGCGATTGACCTGACTGATCCAGCAGTTCAACCACCCTTTCCATCTCCAAGGAGTCAGGAAAATCCCCTGCATCCAACAACTGGATTCCTTTTTTTATTTTCTTGGCAACTGGTGCCCCTATTTTCAGTCTTTGCATATACTATATTATATCAAAAATTCTGAAAATAAATTTAAAAAAACTTCTATCATTTATCCAAATTTTGAAAGTGTGTTATAATGGACTGAGATTTTATTTTTACTCGAAGAGGAATAGATTTTTGAATTATTTTTTTAACTCCCTAAAACAAGGGCTGAAAACACGTCTGGGGTTTGTCCTTTTGTTGGTAGCTATTTATTGGCTAAAATCGATTTGGGCTTACTACATTGACTTTGATTTGGATATGAAGGGGTTCTATCAGAATATGTTGGCCTTCATTAATCCTATCCCATTTGGGTTGCTGCTGATTGGTGCTGCCCTTTACATCCGTAAGACCAAAGTATTTTATGGTTTTGCCTTTGCTATTTATTTTATCTTATTCTCTTGGTTGTTTTCAAACGCCATCTATTACAGAGAATTTTCTGATTTCATTACTATCTCGACCATGATGGCGACTTCAAGTGTCTCCGCAGGTTTGGGCGAAGCCGCTTTGAAACTCTTTCGGATCTGGGACCTAGTTTATCTGCTGGATTTCATCATCTTTGGTGTTCTTCTCGTTAAGAAAATGGTAGTGTTGGATAATAAGGCCTTCCCAATCCGCCAAAGTTTTGCTATCACAGCCTTATCAGTTATGCTTGCTTCAGCTAACCTCTTTCTGGCTGAAATCGATCGCCCAGAACTGCTGTCTCGCGGTTTTTCAAATACCTATATCGTCAGAGGACTCGGTCTGCCGGCCTTTCTTGGCTACAATGCTAGCCAGACCTATAAAGCTCACCAAGATCGTTCAGGGGCTACTGCTGAAGATTTGGTTCCCGTTCAGGAGTACATTTCTGAACACTATGCTGCACCAAACGACCAGTATTTTGGCATTGCCAAGGGTCGAAATGTTATCTATATCCACTTAGAAAGTCTGCAACAGTTTGTCATTGACTATAAGTTGAATGTCGATGGGGTTGACTACGAAGTGACACCTTTTCTCAACTCCCTCTACCACTCTTCATCCACTCTCGCATTTTCAAACTTCTTTAACCAAGTTAAGGCAGGTAAAACTTCTGATGCTGAGACCATGATTGAAACCTCTCTATTTGGACTCAACCAAGGATCCTTTATGGTCCAATACGGAGGCACCAATACCCAACAAGCAGCCCCTCATATCTTGGCTCAAAACGGTGGTTATACCTCGGCAGTCTTCCATGGAAATGCAGGCAGTTTTTGGAACCGCAACAATACCTACAAACAGTGGGGCTATAATTACTTCTTTGATCAATCCTATTTCACTGAACAAACGGATGAAAACTCCTTCCAATACGGACTTAACGACAAAATCATGCTTGCTGACTCTATCGAATATCTAGAGCATATGCAACAACCTTTCTACGCAAAATACATCACTGTATCCAATCACTATCCTTATACAACCAGTTTGATTGGAGATGAGATCGGCTTCCCATTGGCCCAAACAGATGATGAAACGATCAATGGTTACTTTGCTACCGCTAACTACTTGGATTCTTCCATCGAAGCTTTCTTTAATTACTTAAAAGCTACTGGCTTGTATGAAAAATCCGTAATTGTTCTCTATGGAGACCACTACGGGATTTCAAATTCACGCAACCCTGACTTAGCACCTTTGATTGGCAAGGATTCTGAAACCTGGTCTGACTATGACAATGCCATGTTGCAACGTGTACCTTATATGGTTGTTGTTCCTGGTATGACAAATGGCAAGATTATCGATACCTACGGAGGGGAAATCGATGCCCTTCCAACCCTTGAACACCTGCTTGGTATTGAGGCAAATAATTTCCTTCAGGTTGGCCAAGACCTTTTGTCCCCTGAAAATGACCAAGTAGTCGCCATGCGTACCTCTGGAACCTTTATTAGTCCTAAATACACAAGCTATGCAGGGAAATTGTACTATACAGAAACCGGTGAGGAAATCACCAATCCAGATGAAACAACAACTGCCGAAGTTGAGGCTCTCAAAGCCGCTGCCGCTGCCCAATTAGCAGCGAGCGATGCCATCCAAACAGGAGACTTGATACGCTTCTTTGAAAATGGTTTGCCAACAGTGGATACCAGCCAGTTTTCTTACCTCAATTCTTTAGAGGCGGAATTGGCCATTGAAAAAGCTCTAGGCAATCAATCAACCAGTCTATTTAGTCAAAATGGCAATCAGTCAACAGTGGGCCTCTTTAAGGCACCAAGTTATCAGGAACTACATAGTTCAACAAGTACTTCTTCCTCTGCTTCTACAAGTACAACCACGACAACTTCAACCTCTTCGACAAGTGGAGAATAAAGATAAAAATGAGACTGGATTTCAAGCCAGTCTCATTTTCTTATTGACAAAAAGATTTCACATTTTCAATTTTTGAATGATTTTCCCTTCTTCATACAAAAAAGACTGGTCAAGTGAACTGCACCCCAAAAGTTAGACACAAAATCTAACGATTGGGGTGTTTTTCTTATGAAATTAAGTTATGAAGAAAAACTAGAAATATATGAGCTGAGAAAGAGTGGCGTGTCGTGGGTCAACCTTA
>NZ_JAGFUX010000015.1 GCF_017601095.1 Streptococcus suis
CACGAGCACGAGATTGTAGCGTTTCTGGGGATACACGAATTTGTCCAGACATAGTTTTGTCTCCTTTAACTTTAATGCATTTATTTTACCATAAAATTTATATTTTTACAAGTTATTTATGATTATTATTTCATATTTTTAAAACAGCCCATTAATGCCCCTTTAACCTAATTTGACACTATAACAATAATTTGTATCAGTTTCAGCACACACACTTCAATCGAACATATTTTTCTTCTCCAATGCACCTTCGAATCATACTTATATATTATTACTCTAATATAATATCTGAATATGTTTGATGGATTTCTTTATTAATATTCAATACTTTTACAAATCTCTCCAACTTTCTAACTAAACCCTCATACTTATCAAGACAATCCCCAAGTTCCTGTTGTAACATATATTTTTCTTCAGTCACTTGTTCTAATGTGCTTGATTCTGTTAAGTTCAGTTTTGAAAATTCATACCTAGCTAGTTTTCTACTACTCAGTTCTTCACTCTTTAGGTTGATAAGTACTTCCGCCATCCTGTTTATGGTGGTGATTTTTTCATTGGTTTGAATCATTTTTATATCTAGCTCTGCTATTTCTTCAACCAGATTGTCTTTGATGTCCTGATATTTCTTACCTGTTTCGGTTAACTTAATCAGAAGGTTAATTTCAGAGATTTTTTCCTGAAGTCTTTCAACAGTTGGTCTTCTGTAAGACATCATCTACTATCATTAGTTAACTTGCTCATGAGCTTTTTTAAACTGTCTTTGAAATTTTATATAAAAATCATTATACTGCCTCATTACAATTTCCATGTTCAATAATTCTCCTATAAGTAATTAGACTTGCAATATTCGGTTATATCGTATTTGACTTACTTAACTCCCCCAACCGTTCCCGTCCAACCTTCAGCATCTCCTCCTCTACCTTACTCCATTTTCCAAAGAGACACTCTTGTAGAACTTCTGCTGCTGAACCTTCATCTGTTTCAGAATCATAGACACAAGTTCTATCTCTTTGGTAAATTTGAATTCGTTCAAAGAGTTTCTCACTTTCTAACTCCCTCAAGTTATCCACCAAGTTCTCTACAATCCCATCATGGTGTTCTTTTGGTGTTGCTCTGGCCTGATTGGGATCGATGGCATAAAGTTCTTCGTAACGAATCAAGGTGCTGAGATAGGACAATTCTGGTTTGGTACCGATAATAGCTAAGGAAACTTGGTAACCTTTAGAAGATAATAATTGAGCAGTCTGACGAGGAACTTGAGTAGTTCGCAAGGTTCCCTCAATCAGCAAATGATAGCCTTGCGTACTGAGTTCGTCAACCAGATGCTCTACCATTTTTCCTGCAAATCCCTTGGTATAGTCCACGCTGTCCTTGCCATACTTTTCTTGCAGGGCTAAGTAATTGGGATGCTGAGAACGGTAGCTATCACCATCGATGATAATGATATTACCTTGAAATTCTTTTTGCTTGATACGATGAATAGTCGTCTTACCTGCCCCGCTTTGTCCACCAAGTAAAATGGCTTTAGGTTGATCTGGGATTGTCTTCCCATGAGTTAGGGCTCGAATGGTTCGCTGTAAAGCCTTTTGAAACTCAGTTTCACTAAATTCTTCCAATCTCATTAAGCCACCACCCGATGATGCACCATCTCTAACATCCGCTCAATACCGTCTAAATAGCCATTGTAACGCTCAATTTCATCGAAAGTATCGACAAGGTAAATTTTCGTATGGATCAATTCAGCCAAATCATCACTCATGAGAATCCAAGGATTCGATTCATCATCAAAAGCAATATCCTGACTATCCTGGTATCTATAAAGCTGTGATAAAATGGCTGCTCCACGTTCTTTTATCACTTCTACTTTTAAAGTCAGTTGGTAATCTTCAACAGGTGTTAACATCTTGTCCTCTCCTACAATATCGACATAAGAAACGTTAAATTTCTGACAAATACGGTCGATGAGTTCAGTTGAAACAGTGCTGGTTCCATTTTCGTAGCGACTCAGACTATTGCGTGAAATCCCGACCATTTTCGCAAATTCTGGCTGTGTTAAATCGTGTGTCCGACGTAGTGATTTTATATTGTCTCCGATCATAGATAAAGACCTCCTCATATTTGCTTTCATTATACCATAAAAAACGGATAACGCACCATATTTGGTGCGTTATCCGTTTTTAGGTTTCTTCGATTGCTTAAACTGCTCTATCCGCTTCTCCAACTGCTCAGTATTCAGTTTATTTTTCGCTTCTTGAATTGACTTATCAAGACTTTGTTCCTCATCGGTTATAATGTCCCTAGATATTTCCACTCTCTCACTAGACTTGAAACTAGAATCAAAGACCACATCTAGGAGTTGTTCTACTTTGGTTAGTTCAATATCTGACATCTCAGATAGTCGATGAATCAGTCGTTTAAATTGATCCTGGTTCTGTTTTTTCTTTTGAAAAAATTTCATTATCCTCTCCTTCAATTGTAAAAAGGTAGCCCGCATAGGACTACCTGATTTATAAATCATCAATGGCTACTGAAATAGCCTGTAACTTTTTATTTTGGATTTTCTTTTCATCAATCAATTGATGAAGTTCTTCAATTTGTTTCTGACAGGCGGAAATATCCTTGTTATTTTGTGCAATGGTATCAGCCAAGTGTAGTTTATAGTCACTTGTAATATTTACCTTCTTCGGCTGATTTTGTTTAACGGTTGATGCGAGCGTTTGTACATCTTTTGATTCTGACTCCTTTTGTTGCTGTTCAAAAGCAGCCACATAGTCTACTTCTTCAATTGGTTTTTCATACTGTTTATGGAAGAGTGCTGCGATTTTAGCTCGTTCTTCATGGGACGATGTTGGTTTCACATCATCTAGTGGCTGATCAAAATTCCATGTTTTACTCATTCTATATCCTCATTTCTGTAATTTGATTGTAGTGTGGTTTCTTTACCAAAGGCTTGCTCTAGTGCTTCATGAAATGACAACCGACTAGATTGTTGCCGTTTGATAAAGGTGCTATACATTGCAGTTTGTAGTTGATCACGATAGTGTTCCAATTTCTCCGTCTCACGTGAGACCTTTTCTTCTTGCCTAGCTACTTTTTCAGCCAGACGGTCAATCACACTCATAGGGTTTCCTCCTTGTCACATTCTAGATTATGATAGCGGACTTGATTTTGTTATCACAATTCTAAAGCATGCCCCCATTTAGGTGGAGGATGATTCTTATTGACTTTTGCTTGGGCTGTTTGGAAATAATCACTTAAGGATAGTTCACTCTGCTGTTTCACAATATCATTCCAATCTGACTTTGTTTCAAGGCCCTGCAATGGTGGTAAATCTTGAGAAATCGGAAGTCCTTTATCTGACAGTTTCTGACAAAATTCTCTTCCTGCATCATCGTTATCAACAGCCATTGTTATGACGTTTGAATGAGTTTGAAAAAAGGTTGTCGTCTCTTGTATTGCCTGAAGATAATGGCTAAGCCTGCTTGGTTTCACTGTATCTAGAAATGCCAATTTCCCCTGTTCCTCTGCTGCTAGACGCAAGGTCTGATAAGCAATCACAGAAAGTTTTAAACCTTCCATTGCAATCAGGCGAACATCGGATAATTGCTTTAGGTAAAGCTGATAATAACTCATCATATCGATAACTGATTCACAAAAAATGAGTCGCTTAGGATTCCCAATATCGAAACTAATACCGACATGGCCATGAGATCCATTCATGATTTTCTTCAAATAACCACGTTTGTGTTTTTCTTCATTTTTGACCAGACCCTGAAGGCTTGCGGCCTGTAAGGTCCCGTTGTGGTCATAGCTTTTAAACACTAAAACCGAATCCGATTGATAAGTAGCTTGAGCAAGTAATCCTTGTCTACCAAAGGATTTGATAGTCTGATCACTTAGGCCACGGATATCTTTCAAGTAAGTACGTGCTTGCTGAAAGGGTTCTTCACGCAAATAATATTGAAACGGTTGATAAGTTTCTTCTACCAGCTTGGCTTGTTCAAAGCATCCATTTTCAAGGTAAGACAAGGCTTCTTTGAAAGACACTCCTGCCACTAACTGAACAAAGTCTATCACATCCCCTTGTATATCTCTTGAAAACCATTTGAAAGTATTGGTATCGGCAAAAATCCGAAAGGAATCATGGTCTGGGTGTTCATAAATGTGTCCTGATAATCGTCTGAAGGAATAGCCCAGACTTTCAGCCACATCTAAAATGGCCTTTTGTTTTACTGCTTTAATCCGTGTCATCTTGTCTTCCTATCAAAAAAAGCAGAAGACTGTCTCCTGCTAGTTGTTCTCACTTGTTGTAGTTCCTTGGATCGTTGGTATGCTGGAATTAGCACCATTTGTGGCTTCTTTCATGTCCTCCAGTTTCCCATTCCAAATAGTCAACTGATTAACCAGGAGCTTGTCGGAAACTTTGGAGTAGGATAACATAATCGTCTTGGTTTCTGTCTGAGTTGTTCGCTGTTGTTGCTCACTCAAATCAGATACATAGGTCACTTGATAGGTAACTTCCGCAAGTGCAACATTGCTTTCTGTATTGACATAGATACTGGCTGATTCAAATCGGTAGTCAAGCATATAATCTTTATAAACTTGATTGATCGCTTTATTCTGATTTGCTTCCTCTTCTGAAAATGCCGAATCCGTCATGTAGGGTTTGATACGAGTGTTATTTTCTCCTAGCTGGACCTTTGTATAATATTGTGTGAGAAATTCTTTGACAAGCTCATCTGATAGGACTGTCGCTCTTTCCTCCTGCTTTTTCTTTGACACAAGTTTATTGGCTTCTGCTCGTATTTGGTTCTCTGTTTGCTTTGAAATGGTTTGTGAGCCAATCGTGTAGCCAATCATGACCATAAAACTGACTGCGATTAAACCTCCTACTCCAATCAGAAATCGAGCTTTCACTTTATTTAACATGGCTTACTCCTTTATTAGTGATAGCCTCATCATATCAAGATAAAGTTGGAAATTTTATCACAGTGAACTTAAATCTTTGTGGATCAACCATTCTTTTTAATAAGACAATTTAAGCAAACTCATAAATAATAATTTCACTCATTCGATAAACAGTCAAAATGTTCATTCTTACTATTGATTTAATAATCAAAAAAATCTAATATAGTAATCAAAATATAAAAAAATTGAAAGAAGTGAAACAAATGGTCGATGAAAACAAAATAAGCTTAGTAGCTTTAATTGAACAAACTTATGGAATATCAACAGAACCAATTTTTAAAATAATTAATTTTTTACCAGATTTTAAAGTAAAAAAAATTCATGAAAATGGGCTCCATAAAAAAAATAGTCGGGGACAATATTGCTTTGACATTATTCATAACGATGTATTTCAAATACCATATGTCGGAGATTTAAAAAATTTATCTGTCATAGTTGGTGAAAATGGGTCAGGGAAAACAACTATTATTAACCAAATACTTAGGGGAGGAAAAGGAAAAAGCCAAATTCACCTTATTTTCAAACAAAATGACAAATTTTGGACATATCCTGATTTAGCACAAGAATCAATTTCAATCCCACACTGTTCTACACACCCCTATATTATTAAATTTTCAAATGCAAAAGAATTTCCAAGTGGCGATATCTACATTCGAGAAGGTGCAATTGACGCTTCAAACTATAAAAATATTATTGGATTTGATAAGAATGAGAAAATTATCATACTGCAAGAAACAATAAACCAAATTAAATTTGTTGAAAAATTTAAACATAAAATTATTGAATTTGTAGATTATACTCTAAAAGGAGTGAATGTAACTTTCGAGGGTAACAAATTACCCAATAGGAGTAACCAGCTGCTATATCTAGATAAGATTGAAAAATTAAAAAATAAAATTGACCAAGACTTTATTAATCGTAAAGTTGTGGAATATTTTTCAATATTGATAAATTACATCATTGATATAGAGTATAGAGATAAGAATCACTCACAAATAAAGTATGAAGAACTATTGAATCTTCATTTATCTTTTAGGAATAATAAAAACATTCAGAATCAATACCAATCTATTGAAATTGATTCTGACCGCTTCCTGCCATATGATTATAGCATTTGTGGTTTACGAAATGATGAATTCTATATCCAGCTCAATGATTCAAATATTAAACAATTGATAGAAATATGGCATACCTTATATATTATAAATCTCTATTTTAATTATATATATAAAACAAAGGTAGGAAGGGATAATAAATATCACGAAGAAATCAGTACAATGTTAAAAAAGTTGGAGCAAAAGCTTCAATACAACATCAATTTCTCAACAAATGAGATTGATGAATTAAAAAAGCAGTTTAAACAGATAAAAGAAATTGAAAATGGTCTTTTTGAACAATCAACTCCTCGCAGACAATCAATAAAAAAAAAATGGAATCGGGTTTGGCAAAAAATCAAAGCGCCTTGTTTTCGAGTTGCTAAAGCGATAAGCTATACATCCTATTTTGAATTAACTAAACATGGTTACTTTGTTAAACATAAATTAATCCCAGATAGGGTATGGACCAAGTTAGAAGATATTGGAATACTTAGTAGTGAGATCGAACGACTCAAAGATATTGAGGAGTTATTATACAAGTTGCAAGAAATCAATACAGATTTTAAAATTTTATCCGAAATTGTAAGCAATATTTCAGAGATTTCTATACCAGGACTAGAAGAATCTCTACAATTTAGATGGATTGGATTAAGTTCGGGAGAATTAGGATTATTAAGATCTTTTGCAAGTTTATATTCAGCAAAATTGGCATTACAAAGAAATACTCCTCGAGGGATTGACCAAGAGAATTTTCTAATACTTTTGGACGAAGTTGATCTAGGGATGCACCCCGAATGGCAACGAAAGTGGGTTAGCACTGCTTTACCTATCATTGAAAAAATATTTGATAACAAACATATACAAATAATAATTACAACTCATTCACCAATCTTTCTATCTGATATCTATAAAGAAAATATTATCTACCTATCTAGAGAGAATACAGAATATGAAAATAATAAGTTCAATAAGACATTTGGCCAGAATATCTATACTCTTTACAAAAACTCTTTTTTCCTAAATAGGCTAATGGGAGAATATGCATATAAGAGCATTGAAGATACTTTCGAATACCTAAATTTTAAAATCAATTCTGATTCAAAGGGTATTCGACCTGAAAGCTTATTTAAGGAACTTAGTGATAATTTACAAAAGAAAACGGCTCAAAAAATTATTGAATCTATCGGTGAGCCCATTATTGCTAATCAACTAAAAGAATTATTTAACCGAGCTTTTTTAGAAAACAAAGATGAAATAGAGGAGATAAAAGACAAAATTGCTAAACTTCAAGAGCAACTTAAACAACTTAAGGAGGACAATTCCAAATGATGTCCTTAGAAATACCCAAATATCCAAAGGAGTTTATTGATGCCTATGTTAAATTGATGATTTGCAAATATTTAGATGCCATTATTAGTAAATCATTGTTGAAAAGAGCTGAGTTCTATAAACCAAATATCAGAAAAACCTTTGGCTACAGTAGTGCGACCGTTATAAAATGTCTAATTAAAGAATATTATTTTCATGAAAACTATTTTGATGAAATAACTCTCTATGCGAAAACACATAAAACTGATTTAGGAACGTTTGTAAAAGCGAAACTAGGAACAAGCAACAAAATTCTTATTAATAAAATAACTACAAATAATTTCAAAGACTACAGAACTGAATCGTGGTATCGCAATTTTGTGATGAATTTAAATTCACTAATTATAAGAAAGAGTCAAAAAATTATAAATTTCGTTGAGAGCTACAAAAAAGTGGACACTACTGACTTTGTTAATTACTTTAGAGAATTAATATTAATCAAACCTGAGCATATGTATTCTTATATACAAAATCGTCCTAATTATCAACCACCCAACTTTAGGAATATAAAAAAAATATACAACCTATCACAGGAAATTGAAATTAATAATAAACAAGAAAAAATTAATAACTATATGATTCGAAATTTTATAATTTCAGATGGCTATGGTTTAACAGTGTGCCCATACTGTAATAGAAATTACATCAATAGTAGAGGTGACTCATTTTCAGCTGAGATGGATCATTTTTATAACAAAAATGATTTTCCGATATTTGCAGTATCTCTATATAATTTCATACCCAGTTGTGGAACATGCAATCGACTTAAGGGAACCAACGAGTTAAAAATTAATCCTTTCTTGAAATCTGAAAATAATTGTGTAAAATTTGATATTAAAAAGTCTAATGAGAATTATCAAATTGAATTAAAACATTTTAAAGATAACAAACTAGTAAACATTAATACTCATCCTGACTTAGAGTATGATTTAATTAATGTTTTGAAGCTTGATAAAGCTTACAAAATTCACGATTTAGAAGTTCAAGAGATGGTAAATAGAGAAATAGAATATGGGCAAGAATATAGAGATTCACTAATAAAATTATTAACTGGAACAGAGGAAGAAATCAATAGAAAAATAGATACTCTAATATATGGAGAAGTAGTATTCGCGCAAGAGAATGAACTTATTAATAAATCACTTGGTAAATTAAAAAAAGATGCTTATGAAAAAATCAAAGGATGGAAACTCAGTTAAAAATGTGATGAATAATTTAAAAATAGATATCTCAAATGATTAATTACTAGCAAAGAAGGTGGGCAAAAGGAAAACTAATAGGACAACAAAAGGTATTAAAAAGGGGATGCCTCGAAATCAGGTATCCCTCTTTAGTTAATCTCTTCTTCTAACAGTTTTTGTTACAAATCCAAATATAACTAGTACATTGAAACCAACATAGAAAGCAGTAAAACTCCAAACTCCATTAGTTGCTAAATCTTCTGAATAGAGATATCTCTCAGTAAAGAAGAGGTAAATTCCATAGATTTCTATAAAGACTAATCCACTGATGAGTCCGATAAGAAACAAAGCACCTGAAACTTTCACAATCCGATAAAGGACAAACAACATCAGTCCTATTGCTGCGATAATCAAAAGGCTTTGTAGAATTTGCTCCAACATCTTACACCTCTTTCTAGGCTAATTGCTTGCGATAGTAGTCAGCCTGTCTCTTGTCTAAATCATCAAGTTGGGCAACCAAATCAAGGTATTCTGCCTTCGTCACCTCATCTAGGTCTGGAAAGTCATTCTCACGACTTGTGATGATAAGTTCCAGCTGTCCAGTGATTTCGCGCCTTGAAAAGCTATAATCAAGAGTTTCATCTTCATACTGTTCCTTTAAGTTTTGGTAGTTTGCCCTATCTTCTGGACTTGTATAGCCTTGTGCCAACCATTCTTCAAGTTGATAACGCATTTCTTCTAGTGTTTGGGTCATGATCTATTCTCCTTTTGTGATTTCTTGACTTCATTTTACCGCGTTCATTATTTTTTGTCAGCCTTTTTTCTTATATCTCGAGTGCTATTTGTTGCTTCTTTTGGGGTGTTGTATCTTCACTAAACTTGGCCAAAGCTGCATCTATCTCTTCAATCTCTGCTTCTTTTTCAACCAAGGGAGCCAAGACATCATACTTAGCCTTTACAAGCTGATATTCCTCTTCCTTGGGAAAGATTTTCTCAACTTCAACTTTGGCTACTCGTAGCTTATCTTTTAAATCCTTTACCAGCTCTTGCGTCTTTTCTTGGTCATCTATAATATGGTCAATGGCATTACTAATCCGTTGAATGGTTCCCACGTCTGATTTTAAATCAAGGGCGACAGTATACTGATTATCACCTACAATCATTAAAGAAATGGTTTCTGGTAAGGGCTCACTAGCACCTCGTGTAGTCATTTTCAAATCAAATCCTCTAAAGTTGGCCAGAGTCCGAACTTCCTTAGTTTCTGAGCGGTTATAGGTAATGAGTTTTCGCAGATAGCCCCCAGCTTCAGCACGATTATCCATTGCTTGATTGTCAAATCGCATGACAAAATCTTGCGCCTTTGTTGCCAAAGATTGGGCAATATCTTTATCATATTGACTCAACCGTTTTTCCATAATAGGGAGATGCTTCTCGCTATAGGAAATGGTATGGCGATACTCGTCTTTGGATCGATTGAAGGCTCGTTTTTGATTCTCTAAAACTGTCAGTTCATTTTCCAATTCCATTTTCAGTTTGAGATAGGGATTACCAGTGGCTAAAGCCTTAAAGTCTGAGGCGGTCATGGTTTGTTCATCAATATCTTCTGCTGATCTCACAGGATCTTTTGAAGTCATAATCTGAGTGATGTATTTGAGCTTATTCTCCTGTGTCTGCCAGAGGTAATTATCAAAACTCCCTTTGGTAATGTAGTGATAAATATCCACCTCTTGGTGCATATTCCCTTGTCGAATCAGTCGTCCATTTCGCTGTACAATATCAGAAGGCCTCCAGGGAACATCTAAGTGGTGGACAGCTTTCATGCGTGATTGCACGTTTAGACCCGTTCCACCTTTTTCCGTAGATGCCATGAGAATCCGCACTTCCCCACTATTGACCTTTCGTGATAGGGAATTTTTCTTCTCATCGGTATTGGCATCATGCACAAAAGCAATCTGTTCTTTGGGAATCCCTCGATCAACCAGCAAAGCTTTCAGTTCATTATAAACATCAAAACCTTCTTCCTTACTTTTAGGTGTTCCAATATCAGAGAAAATCATCTGAGTAGCCTTTTCTCCTGCTCCTTCAAGGTAGATTCGCTCGACATTATCAACCACTTGAAGGATTTTCTGATTATCTGATAAGGTATAAACAGGGTCAATCAACCGCATATCAATAGCTAGTTTTCTAGCTTCCCCGGTTATCTTTAACATATTATCTCTACTTGGGTCAACACTACCTGACTTGATAGCGTCTGAACGCTCTACCAGTTCTTCTAAATAGTATTTCTGAGCTTGCGTTAACTCGCTTTCCACCGCAATAATCTTAGCTTCAGGAACAGGTAAATCAAGCATGTCTGATGTCTGAATATCGGCAGTTTCCTTGTAGATTCGCATGAGTTCAGGCAAATTGACAAATTTCTTGAACCGTTTCTTAGGTTGGTATTTATCACCTGTCGGGGCTAGTTCCATAGAGTTTTCGATATTCCCAAAAGCCCCAACCCATGAGTCAAAATTGGATACCTGATATCGTTCCAAAACATCGGGCTGAATGTAATTCATCATGGTGAAAAGTTCACTGATGGAGTTAGAAACTGGTGTTCCTGTCGCAAAAACGACATTTCTATCGCCATGCTCTGCCTGAACCTGTCTCACCTTCATCTCCATGTCTACGTTCTTTTTTGAAGTGGTATTGGTGATTCCCGCGACATTCCCAAGTCCAGTGATTGGACGGATATTCTTGAAATGATGAGCCTCATCCACAAAAAGAAAATCAATTCCAAGGTTTTCAAATTCAATAAAGGTATCTCGCTCTAGTTTTTGGAGTTCTTCCAACTGGTGCTCTAGTCCCTTGATTGAACGCTCTGCTTCTTTGACCGTATAATCAGAATCACTTCCTAGTTTGATTTCTCTGAGTTGCTCCAGCTTGTCATTGATATAGGTAACCTGCTTCTCTCGACTCATCGGTATTTTTTCAAACTGGGAATCTCCAATGACAATGGCATCATAGTCGCCTGTGATAATACGTGATACGAACTGCTTACGTTTGGCTTTGACAAAGTCCTTCTTGGTGGTCACATAAACTTTCTTAGTTGGGAAAAATTTCATGATTTCTTGACCAAACTGAGCAGTTAAACTAGACGGCACCACATAAAGTGGTTTATGTACCATTCCTAGTTCTTTCAACTTGAAACCAGCTCCAAGCATGGTCAAGGTTTTTCCAGACCCTACCTCATGGGCGAGTAGAGCTCGTTTTTCTTCCACAATCCGTTGAATGGCATTCTTTTGGTGGGGACGTAAGGAGATATTCTGGGCAAGTCCATCAATGGTTAAATGGCTACCATCATAGGTCTTTGATACTGTACGATTATAGAGACTGTTATAGGTGTCTTCAATCATCTGTTGGACTTCTGGATATTTTGCTACAAAATCTTGAAAGAGTTCTTGTAGGTGTGTTTCCTTGGCACGCAGGACTGTTGTTTTCTCCACATCCGTCACATTCTTTTTCTTATCCCCTTCGACAATTTGTTTTGTGATGGTTGGTTGATTGGAATTCAGGAGATTTTCAAATATTTTACGACCACTATTATAACGAGAACCTGGTACACCTAAACTCCTATCCGTTGCGTTGGAATAGGTGTAGGCAAACTTAGATTGGTAAGTGATAACTCCGTCAATGGGACTGACTTCAAGGACTGTTGTTACTTCTTGGTCTGACAGTTCATAGGCTTTCCCCATAAAGGTTTCTTGGGCAAATTTTCCGTAAACAGACAAAGGAATCCAGCGTGAACCGATTCGATAATCAATGTCTGCTAAAGTAATGCGTGCTGGTTTGATAGCTTCTAGAAGTCCTGCATAATGTGACCAGTTAAAGTCCTGATTGTCTTGGTTGACAAATAGGTCCACCACTTCTAACTTGGTGATGACATCCCCTGACAGAAAGTCTTGGCGAGACACATAGGTCAATTCTCCATTCAAATACTTCTCAGGATCAGGCATAATGAGGTCTCCTAGCTCCTCAATCAAGGACATCTTAGAATCGACCTGATAGATGGACATCATATAATCGAAATCAACACCTCGTCCGTCAGCCAAGCTGGAATTTAAGGCATCAAGGGCAGTATGTACCTTTTTAACCTCTTTTTCAGGACGCACCAGAGCTTTTTCAAAGGCAAGGGATTTAGTATAGATAACAGACTTTCCACTTGGATCTAGACTTTCATCTTCCAAACTAGCAAGAAGCGAATACTTATCATCACTATCAAAAAGATTGCGGTTCACTGCACTATTCAAATACCCATAGCGTTTGACAAAGCTATCATAGGTACGATTGAGTTTGCCTAACAAGTGGTTAAAGCTCTCCTTATCATAGTCATAATAGCGTTGAATGGCAATAACTTCTTGGTAGGCATTGCGAATATCGACCATTCCCTTAATCCGTGCCACTTCTTTCTCAGACAAGGGAGTTTCATAGAAAACTGTCTTTTTATAATATCCCTTAAACTGACCACGTTTTGCTGCATCATCGGTCACATAAACATCTAGAGCAGTGCTATCTGTAACTTCTAAGCTATTAAATCTATCAATCTGTTTTTGAGAATGCTTGGTGTCCCATGCTTTGAAGTTGCCCTCTTCATCGACATAGTAACTGATTTCTTCCGTCTTGGTCCCCACTCGAATACCTTTATTGTCTCGATAGTAGACCGTAGAACCCTGGTAACCAAAACTGTACTGACCAAGGTTCTCTCTCATTTCAGCTGGAATGGAGGTATCAATGACTTGTTTGGTCAACACATTTGGGTTAATGATGACCTCATTTCTATCAATCTCTCTTGGAGCTTTTACTTGATTTAGAGCAGTTTCAACACTAGCGATGAGGTTGTCACTAGTCCCCTTAACAGAAAGTGTTCCACCGTTAAAATTTCTAACTTCATAGGTTCCTAGCACTTGGCTATTGTATTCTCCATCAAAGTATGGATTGAGCCAAATACGACTATCCTTTTCATAACGAATGGAACCTGAGAAGGCTAGGTCATCTGCCACATATTCCTTGTTCAGGTGTTTCTGGAAGAATAACATATCCGTTGTGACATTGGTTCCTGCAATGGCCTTAAAGGCAGAATCAGGCAGTCGAACCCCACCAAGAAATTCAGTTGTCTCACGAATATCTTGTAAGATGTTTTCTGTTCGCTTATCCATGGTTCCTGTGGAAGAGATAATGGCTACTTGTCCGCCATCATGGACCAAATCAAGTGACTTTTTGACAAAGTAGTCATGAATCATGTAGGGCTTATCGTACCTGTTATCCGCAATTCGTATATTGGCAAATGGCACATTTGAAATTACCAAATCAAAACTATTGTCGTTAAAAGCCACCGTCTCAAAGCCCTTAATTTCAATATGACTATTGGGATAAAGGTGTTTGGCAATAGCTCCTGTAATGGTATCTAGCTCTACGCCATATAGCTCACTCTTTTCTCTTAACTGTTTGGGCATAGCCGCAAAGAAATTCCCTGTTCCCATGGAAGGGTCTAGGATTTTACCACCTGTGAAACCATCTCTTTCCAATTTATCCCACATCTGATGAATCAGGGCAGGGTCTGTGTAATAGGCTGTCAAGGAGGACTGTTTCATATCGGAATACTCTTTATCAGTGACTAAGCTTTTCAGTTCTTCTCGTTCCTTAGAAAATTTTGGATTATAGTCATCAAAAAACTCATTGGCAAGCCCTCCCCAGCCCACATACTTGGCAAGGAGTTCTTGTTCACTTGGATTTGCCTGATGGCGTTCCGTTTCAAGTGTTTTAACCAACCGAATAGCCGCAATGTTTGTCTCAACCTTATCTCTAGCAGTCTTAGGATAGAAGTCCGTCAAATCTTCTGGAAAATGGAAGTCTGATACTGGACTATCTGGAATTATTTCGACTACCTCCTCTTCAGGAATTTGATTATCTGTATCTTCAAGATCAGTATCGTTATGACCTTTTTCTGAACCATCTGGATCCAAAACTCCAATGTTCTGAACAGCTTCATTAACGGATTGACTTGTTTCCTCTTCCAGAAATGAAAAAAGATTCAACTCTTGGTCTGGTTCGTCCAACTCTACTTTTGGTTCTGGCTTTGGGATATGAAGCACCTGACTAATTTCCTCCCATGTTCTCAAATAAAGAACTGGATTTTGTTCAATGATATCGGAGAAATCATTAACCAACTCAATCCGAATCAAACCGTTCAATCGAGCATCTCTGACCGACATGACCTCAAAATCCTGTCCCTCATAGGAAACCAATGACCCCAGAGGATAAGTGTCCAATACTCTCTGAACCAGTAGATTTTCCGAAAATTCTTCATCAACCACTACTTTCGTCTCAGCTTTCTCTAGCTTGTTCTTCCAATCACGTAGGTTCAAGTCCGATTGACTACTTTTATCTTTTTCAAATGTTTCTGCATCTTCTCTGCTTAATTCTTCATGTAAAAAGGCATAAGCAACCTGTCGCAACTCTTCTAAAGAAAGTTGACTGCCAAAGAAAAATTCTACTTTATCATGACTCAATCCCATTTGGAGTAGTTCGGTCGCAAGGGCTAGTTGAGTTACCGAGGCTTTGGGATAGCCACCTAGTAAAGCAAGATCCGCATTTTTCAAACGAAAACGACCTGCTGCATCCAATAAAATACCGACTTGGTCTGGGTCAAACTGAGATAGCTCAATCCCTAGCTGAGTCAATTTTTCTTGATTTTCTGCCCTAATGGCTTGTCCAATTTTTTCTAATTCCTTTTCTTCGACTGTAGTCAGTGTACGTTTCAGCTCATAAGAACTGCCATCTGCATCTAGATAGGTTAGTAACTCTTCTCCCTCAAAGACTGGTGTCATTTCCATCTCTGTGTCAAAATCACCTCGTCTAAAACTTGGGACTTTGGAACGTTCATTTCGAATTTGGTCAAAATATCTTAGTATCTCAAATTTACGTCGTAAAGATAACTCTTCATAGGCTGGCAGATGACTGGTTTTTCCTGTTTGAACATCTAGATGAGACAAATCTACATCCAAACTAGCAATAACCAAAGAGCCATCTTCTCTAAATGATATTGCTTGATGAACACTTGTTTTGTGCTCATCAATAGTCTCTTCATTTTCTAGAACAGTTTCATCAGCTCTTGTTTCAAGCTCAGGTTCGTAGGTCAAGAGAAACTGTTCAATATCTCGGCTAATGCGATCCGCTAAATTATTTGCCACACGATAAACATTGACCAAATTAGCTCCCCTACTCTTTTGTAAGAGTGAATCCGGCGATATAGTTTGATAATGACCATTTGAGTCTAATAATTGAAAACGAGTAGCCAGATTAAACAAGGCCACTTCTATCACCAAGTCTTTTTCAGACGGCGATAGTTTGTCGAGTTTTTGGAGGCCATTTTGGCCGAATACTTGTGTATAGGTCAATAAATCATGAGCAGTATCATAAGGACTAGCCTGAACAAAAGCTGAAACATCTGTCTCAAAGTGAAGTACCTGAACAGATTTAGTAACTTCTTGCCTATTGGTTAAGAACTGACGAATAAGACTATCCCACTCCTCATCAAAATGCTCTGCTTGGTAATATAAAAATGCCTCAAGCAAGGCTCTATCACGAGGAATGGTGGCTCTCATCATTTGTAGTAAGACTTCTTGATTCATTTTTCCCTCCCATTTTAAAAAGGCTGAGAGTGTTTCTCAGCCCTTTGCGTTAATCTAGGACCAAGGCTCGTTGGTCTCTTTCTTGTGGAATACCTTCCATTACAGTTGCCACATAGTGTTGTAAGAAATGACATTTCTGGTCTAGTAAATCTTTTTGCAAAGCAAGGTGGACCAGGTCTCCAAAATAATCCTGACTGGAAATAGCCAAGTCCTGTTGAATCATGGCCTGTAAGGTTTCAAGGCTAAGTGGTGAATAATCATCACTATCCAAAAACTCATACTGTTCCAAGGTGTCTGAAAGATTATTTGAGGACATTAGATCCATAATAAAACTAGAGCCTTCCCCTGTTCGGTACAGTTTTTCTAGAATATCAGTCATATCTGCCTGCACTTCATACTGATAACCATCCACTTTAACTCGTAGCTCATCACTAATCAAGGACAGGTCATCTTCATCCATATAATCTTGATAAACTTGATTGAGAATTGTTCTATCAGAAATACTTAATTCCAAAGAGAGAAAGGCTTTGATAAACTCTTGGTAATTAACCTTCTCCATTTCAGACAAAGCCTCTTTCATGGTGTCAAAGTTCCAAGTCATCACACAACTCCTTTTGTGGAACTAGGGGTGAATGTCCAGATTGTAGTTCCTCCAAATCAGCTTGGCCATCACCATCCGTATCAACAGAATGCGGATTGGTTCCCAGAGCTAATTCTTGAGCGTCTGTCAGACCATCTTGGTCTGAATCCTTTTCATAAATGGTTTTCGGATTCATCTACTTCGCCTCCTTTTTCTTCAGTCCATAAGCCGTACCAAGTAGAATACCAGCTCCAATCAAGCCCAAAAGGGATTCCTGTTCCCCTGTATTTGGCAAAATGCTTGCTGGAACAGGCGGTTCAATAGTCTCAATTGGTGGTTGAGGTGGTGTGGGTTGATTTGGACTTGGTTCCTCAGGTTTAGGTGTATGTGTTACAACTGTATTTGAACTGATGACATAGCCATTCACTGTATGGAGATAGGTATTCTCCACCTGACCAGTCGCAATTCGTTTCATCTGAAGGTAAACATCTGCCTGAAAGGCTGAATCATCAGATATAGTCTCTAAGAAAGATTTATCAAATGAAATTGACACGAGGCCATTTTCTGTATCTACCTGTTGCAAGGTATATTTCGTAACCTCCGTTCCTTCTTTTAAGACAGAACCGTCTTTTAGGGTGACATCCGTCATCAGATAGCTGCGATAAACACCATTGTACTCATCATGCTTTTCATCATAGTTATCTTCAAAACCATATTCAAATAAATCTGTCGCACGATTGCTTGGAATCAAAGCTCCAACCAAGCGATAGTTAAAGGTTTGATGCAAGGCCACTTCTTTCCCGTCAAGGCTCTCATCTTTATGAGACAAGTCAATCACCACATCTTTTTGTGGGTCTAGTTTGGGAACATTATTGACCACTGTTTCCGTGACATAGGCCAAGCCAAAATCAATCTGATAGGCTGTATTTTCGTACTGACCACCTGTTTTGGTCAACTCATTTTTTACCGTCATCGGAAGCGTGACAACTAAGGTTTGACCAGTCTTCACATAGGTATCATAAAAGGTTTTGGGATCATCGCTACTAAAAACTTGAATGGCTCCTTTAGGTGTAAACTGACGTTTAGCCATGGCATCTTGAACAACTTTCGGAGCTTCTGACAAACTAGCGTATGTGCTAACAGAAATACCAGATACACGATTGCCATCCTTATCCAAAACTTGAATGCCATCAGGAATTAGGGTAAGGGCTTCTTCTGGGTAATCGTCTACCATGTAAAATCCCTTGGCAAGAACATCATCCGTCACGACCATGTCCTTGTATTGACTGTAATCCAAGACAATTTTGTAATAATTGACCGTATT
>NZ_JAGFUX010000016.1 GCF_017601095.1 Streptococcus suis
GCTTTTGGAGAACGAGCTGAATCATCTCATTCAAACTTATCGAATATTGACGCTTAAAGCGAAGAAATCGTGGCGACAGCAACTCAAAACAATCCGTGGTTTTGGCAAAGAGTGACAGTAAGATTTCACGGTTTACATCACACGCTTTTATACAACGATAAGTCACACCATAGGTCGTCAAAATGGTTAGTAAATCTTGATTTGTATTGGCATTATTTCCTAGATATACCTCAAGCATAGGCACCTCCTTATAGGGTTAGGCTATTTTCAACTGTTAGTTCAGGTGTTGAGAAATAGCGACTCATATCAATGGGCATCCGTCCTTCACCAAAGCACTTGACCGTCACTAAAGTCGTTAAAATGCCATCCTTTCCCCTAGCAGAATAATTTTCACCAAAGGCACGAAAGGCCAAGTGATTGTCTTTCGTCAATAATGTATCTACACCATTTTTAATATCCCTAGTTTCCATAAAATCCGAAATCCGATGAAGATTGGATTCGTAGAATAGGGGATCATTCATCTCTTTGTGGTAATCATCTTCAAAAGTTACCTCAAAGTCACAATCAAAATTGGGGAGTGATAGAATTTTTTCCAGTAACTGAATGGTTTCAGCTTGGTGAATATGTTCATCTAATTCAGTACACTCTAGGATACTTTTCTTATGTAGTAGATTCATGTTTTTCTTCCTCTTCCGTTCTTCTAAATTCTCTCGCAATGGCTTCAATAACTGTGACAGTCACGCTATTGCCTGCCTGTTTGTATAGTTGGCTCTTACTGGAAACACTCTCTGCTCTTTCATAAGCCCAATCAGGAAAGCCTTGAAGTCTGAAACACTCTCTTGGTGTCAGTCGTCTAATTCTTAGGCGATAGAGTTTTCCGTCTAAAACAATGCCTGTGACTTCATACCACTTATCCTGTCGATATTCCAGAGCAGCGACCACCACTCCCATATTATCTGAAGTCGTCAGGGTATTGGATATTCCCTTTCCCACTCGTCCCCTACGTTTGGTTGAGTCTGGATAAGCCAGATTGACAGAGTCTCCAAGAGTTGCCTTTGCGTACCCTCTTTTTGTGGCTTCCTTGATTTTCAGAAATGGCAGCTCCTCCCTCAGCAAAATCTTTGGAACCTTATCTCCACCCTGCATGGTGGTCAAGGTCGGTGACAAGCCAGAAATGTCAAATACTCTTCCAGTCTGGTCAAAGCTAGTCGGCAGATTTCCTGCGACGACAACACCATGTCTGTCTTGACTGGTCAATGTAAACATAGAGTCTTGATTGTCCTTAAATCGACGACCATGTTGCCGTTTTTCAAGTCTATCTGGTGTTAAGACTGGAATGGCGATTTTTGCCCCCTCTCCTTTACCTCTCGTTAGTGTAGGAGCAAGTCCATTCGTCAGATAGACTTCACCATTCAAACCACGTTTAGAGGGATTGATATTTCCTAGCCTTTCAAGATGAGCTGGGCTGTTTTCTCTTCTGAGAGGAAATATGAATCTGGAACGGTATCTTCTAGAATGTCCGATAATAAAGACCCGTTCTCTGTTTTGCGGGACTTGGAAGTCCTTACTGTTAAGCACCTGCCATTCGACATCATACCCCAATTCATCCAACGTGGAGAGGATTGTGGCGAACGTCCGTCCCTCGTCGTGATTGAGTAGGCCTTTGACGTTTTCCAGAAATAGAAAACGTGGTTGGATTTGTTTGGCCGCTCGAGCAATCTCAAAAAAGAGAGTCCCTCGAGTATCTTCAAATCCCAATCGTCTGCCTGCGAGTGAAAATGCTTGGCAAGGAAATCCCCCGCAGATGATGTCCACTTGCCCTCTAAATTGTCTAAAGTCATGGTCTGTGACCTCTTTAATGTCATGGTATTCTATTTCCCCTTCTGTGTTAAACATGGCTTTATAAGATGTTCTGGCGAATTTATCAATTTCACAAAAGCCCAGACATTTATGACCCTGTGATTCCATCCCTAGCCTAAAACCGCCTATCCCAGCAAATAAATCTAAAAATTTCATTTTTCCTCTCTTTCCAACTAAAAAAGAGCCTTACACATGTAAAACTCTTGCTTATATATGTTCATCCATTTCTGGTGCACGGATGATTTCAACAATCAAAATGATGATAGAAATCAGATAGATTCCACCTAGTATCCACCAAATCAACTTAATCACCTCCCTTTACTTCTTGTCGTCTCAGTTGCTTAGTCCACTCTGACAGCACACCATTAAATACGTATTCAGCTATTACTTCCGCTGACCGAGCAAATCGCATATGTTCCAAAGCATACTGATAACGGTCACTAAAATAGAGCATTGCATAGTCACTAGCCGACTGAGATAGACCTGTCTGTCTTAACTGGTCATGAACCAAACCCCAAATATAGTCTCGATCGTACTTGGTCACGCCATCGACTTTTGAAGAAAAGTTTTCTTCTTGTTTTCCATCTACTAGCTGCCTCTCCTCCTCGTCCTCAATAAAGAAATCACTCCCTTTAGTTTCACTATATTTAGTCTCACTTCTTTCAGTCTCACTAGGGGCTGAATTTAAGACCGGCCCCGTCTTTCTTTGAGACCCCCCTAGTATTTTTTTAACACTAGCCCCGTCTGTATGTAAGACTGGGGTAGGTTCATGTTCTAATTCCCCCAAGTAAATTTTATTTGCCATTCGACCTCTTTCACTAGAGGACTGTTGGACTTCATCAATTAAGCTATATTCGCGTAAGACTTTCTTGATAGAGAGTAGTTTTGACTTTGAACAGCCTAATAGTGCCATCAGTTTGGAATTGGAATAAATCAAATAAATAGCCCCATCCTCATCAATCCAACCTTTACTCAAAGACAACTCCAATCGATCTTTTAAAACCGCGTAGGCTACCTTAACCTCCAGCTTCATATCCTTATAACGTTCACTCTCAAACAAAATTTTAGGGAGTTTATAATAACGCTCTGATGTCTGATATTGATTAGCGGTAATACGTTTCATGATTATCCCTCCAAGACTAAAAGTCCAACATTTCCGAATTCATCAAATCGGATTAAACCTACTTGTTCCAATTCATCAACCAGATGAGTTGCTTTCTCAATATCAACTCCTAAAATAGTCACGAGATGACATATCACGATTTGGCGTGATGATTGTTCCTTCTTTTGCATGAATTCCTCCTGAAAATAAAAAAACGAGAACACTTATTAAAATGTCCTCGCTTGTGCGATATGATATTATAAATAAAAAATAAATTTTTCCTCCTTAATGACAGATTGTAGAACACTCAAATCCTTGATTTGACAGCGTTTTAAGCACCTGTCATTATTATGACACAATCCCCTCCGGGAAAGGCAGCTCCCGACCAGCGATAGCGCTTGGGATCACGAATTTGTACAAGGACCTTGCCATTCTTATCCTCAATCAGGCACATATTGGTCAGGGTGACGGTTTGTTTGCGGGACATGGGGACCTCTTTCTATATTTCTAGTTGAAACCAAGTTAATAAATCAACTGGCCTCCCTTGATTGTGCCAAGTATGATAGGAGAAAAAAACATCTTCTACTGTTCCAAATCGTTCGACAAGAAGGTCAATTGTTAGGAAACTACGCCAGTATTCGTAAAAAATGGAGGCATAATCTCTCTCAGAGGTTGCTTGACCAAATTGAGACAAGGGACAATTATCATTTTTTGTTTGAAAAAGATAAACTAGCTGCTGATTGATTTGTTTTTCCCTCATAAATTCTTCATCAGTAAGAAAATAACGACGACTGATATATTCTACCATACCTTCTTCAAACCACATAGTTTCTTCTTCATAGTCCAAAAACTGTTCACTCTGATGAGCCAATTCATGTCCAATAATTTGTAGCAAATGGTTATCTGATAGAGAATGATAATGGGCTAATATTTCTTGTGTATCTTCAGTAGAATAATTCTCTATTTGTTTAAGATAGATGTCCTTCCAAACTTCCAAATCCGGTGTCATCACCATACGAATATCATTTGTATAAGCTGGGATAGGGCATTCTCGGATGAAGCCAGTTGCCGCCTCATCATCAGCCCAGATGATTGCCTGAGGCAATTCTTCAACCTGAAACTGGTCTTGTAAGTAGGTAATATAGTTTTGTAGGATGTTTTGATGAGTGGCAACAAAATACTCGTAATCTTTTAATTGAGTCTCATCTGTCACTAAAAATAGATTCTTCATCGAACTCCTCCAATCTTTCTTGCTCTATTGTAACAAAAAAAGCCAGGGCAGACTAGCCTTGGCTTGTTCTTACCATCGAGGGTTGGCTTCGAAAATCCAGCGACGTGACCAAGTATGACTCTGACCTGGAGCGAGGCAGATGGTCTGGATGATTTCTGGGCTAACGATGTGATCTGTCGCCCAGAGGAGCAGACTGGTCGGTTTAACATGGTCAATCCCAGTCACACTTGCTTGCGCTCCCTTATGGCTGAGTTTCCAGGTAAAGGTCTCACCGAGGCTTGCCTTGTCCGTACTAAGAACACTGAGCGAAACATCGGTCTCGCATTTTTCAAAAGCAATGGCCTTGCCATCTGCTATAAAATTGTTATGGTCATAGCCGCCAAAACCATCGAGACGTTCCTGCCCCAGGTCATTCATATCTGGCAAGTCCAACCGGTAATCAGGTGAGATTGCCATACCGTCGATACTGAGAAAATTATGGCAATATTCTTCCGTTTCAAATGCCTTCTCACCAACATTGGTAATAGTCGCTTCTAGAATAAGAACATTGTCCTCAATCCGAATGGTCTTCTCAACCTCCGCAGCAATACCCATGCAAGGGACAGCTTCCGTGAAAAATGTAGCAGAAGTTTCCGTCTGGGTAACGGTAACAGGATAAGGAATGACCTCATCGTACTTATGGGCAAATTGGTAGCCCAGATCACTATCTTGCTTGATCAAGCCGACACCTAATTTAGGAAAGTAGTCGCCAACCTGGGCACCCGCAGCAAAATCCCCAGAAAACTCGCAGCAAAGCCCTCTTCCACCCGAGGATAAATGCCGTAAATTCATCGGTTCATTGGCACCAAAATGCGTATCTCCGTCTAAGGTAACATCTGAAATAAAGCCCGCACGGTCAAAGCGAAAAGTATCATTTGGCCGTTCGCCTGGTTCAGAAATCTCGACTCTCAGGCGATGATTTGTTAGTAATATCATAAGATTCCTCCTTGTCTCAGCCTTATTATAGCACAGACAAAAAAGAGTTATCAATATAATAATGTGTTATTTTTTTGAAAGTGTCAATTGCATGCGGTATTCCCTTCGCTCTTCACCAAGATGGACAGTCTTCTCAAGTCCATCAAAGCGAAAGCCAACTCGTTCATAAAAAGCAATTGCACGCGCATTCCCCTCCAAGACCCAGAGGGAAATGGTTTCGTAGCTCTGCAATTTCTCCAAAGCCGCCTGCATGAGCTGGTAGCCAATCCCTTGGCCATAGTAGTCCGCCAAAACGTAAAGGGCGTAGATCTCACCAGCCGCCTGCAAGTCCGCCTGACTGCTGACTCCATAGCAGACAAAACCGACGACTTGGTCATCCTCCATAGCAACCAAGATATTTTGCGGATAACGAAAGGCCCAGTCCTGGCAGCGCTCTAAGGTGTAGGTTTTTTGGAGAAAATCCTGCGGTAACAAATCTGCATAGGCTTCCTGCCAAGCCTTCCAATGGACATAAGCATTGCCTTTAATCTCCTCCTTAGTTTGCATGGGCTTGATTTGCATATAGTTACCTCCATAAATTTGTTTCAATTCTATCATAAAAAAGGAGCTGGTACAAGACCAACTCGCTTTTTCATTATGGGTTGAAGATGGATGTTCTAAAGTCATCAGTAGATGTCATCATTGCTTGATAAACTTTGACTTTGAGCGCATGAACACGACTGAGGTTGACATTATTGGTTGAATAGAAAATTCGTCCATTTGTATCAGCCTCCATAGCTTCTTCCATCAAAGCCTGGAGTTGAGCATAGGTCGTTACTGTCACTTCTTTTGTAGAGTTAGCAACACCTAATTCATACTGCATAGTAAATGGCTTCAGTTTTCCAGCCTCTGCTTTTTCAACACGCTCAGCAAACATGGCTTTCTTGAACTCTTCCCATGTTGTATATTGCCCCTTAAAGACTTGGTTCAAGACGTGCGTATCAGTAATCAGACCCGTATCTTTCTTGTTCCAAGTATCGTAGATCGTTGAGCCTTGGCTCATAGCATAATCAGACAATTGACCAGATGCGTATGGGATAAAGCCTTCTGTATAGCCCTTAGCTGCAATCAATTCAAAGGCCATACGACGGAACATGATATCTCCCGGTGAGCCATATGGGTTTGAAAGTGCAGAATAGTTGGCTGCAAACATTGGCACACTGTGGTAACCATTACGAGACCATTCTTTGGTCAAGGTCTTGGCACCACCAGAAGGTCCGAAATACTGACGGTAATCAATGATACTTTGGTCGATTAAGTCATTAAAGGTCTTCAAGGAAGCTACTTCTGCATCGGTCAGCTCACGTGCATTATTTCCAGCATGCGTATTAACACCGTTTGTTTGAACATAATAGTTGTCAATCTTACGGAGCCAATCTTTCTTCAAATCGTCAGATTTTCCAAGAATAGCCATACCTTCCAAGTAATCCAACAAGTAAAGGGCATCAAATTGATTATGGAAGTAAGCATTGAAGTCCGCCTCGTTGCTAAATCTCTCTACCGGATCTGCAACATGGACACGGTTAGCCATATCTTCTGTAAAGAAGGCGTTGAAGCCAAGGATCATCTTATCAAGAGAGGAAACGTTTTGTAGCAATCCATCTGCATAAACTTCCATTCCTTGACCGATACGGCGACCATAACCATGGAGATAGGTAGAGCCGTCTTGGTTGTGGACCATTTCATGGCTATAAAGTGTCGTTCCATAATCACCTAGCATATCATAGGTGATATAGTAAGTTTCCTTACCATCTGCATAGGCTGTCTTAATCGATGGATGTTCACGGTACCACTTGTTAATCGGACCGTAGAAGTCTTGGATAGCATCTACTTCCGCAGTCAAATTACGGTAGGCCTTCTTACCATCTGGACCATACATCATATAACCTTCATTGTTGAGCAGGCTACCAAAGAGTTTTTCACGGTTTGTCTCATCGAGAATCTTATACCAGAAGTCCGCATTGTCACGCTGACGTTGAGCCGCCAAATCAACCATTTGACGAACCTTATCACGGTTTTCTGTTGTTGAATAGTCTTCAACATAGTGCTCATATGAACCGATTGCCATGGTATTTAGATTGCTAATGATGAAAATGTCTTCCTGTGGCAGGGTCAAAAGTGGCAAGAGCATTTGACGGTAAGTCCAGTTTGGATTGGTGATGCGGTCATAGACTGCCAGAGCATACTTGCTGTGTTTTTCTGCAGCATCTTGCTTGGCTGCTGCTTCTGCTACCTGCGACTTGCTTTCAACAATATAGGCTTTTGTTGTTTGCTTAAACCATTCATTGTCTGTCATGTTTGGCAAGAAAAGTTTACGGTAGGACTCAACCAAGTCAAAGACAGAAGCCTTAGCAGTTTGTTTTGCCATGGCGGACACGTAGGTCGTAACGTTGTTATGGGCACGAAGAACATCGTAGCCACCATTTCCGATTGCCAATATCATATCTAGTGCTGATGCTGCATCATTTCCGAAGAAATCAGGCTCGAAAATGGTTAATTCCTTGGTATTCACAGTTCCGTAGTTGATGTCGTACCAGCGGTTCAAGTAAGTCAGACCTAGTAGAAAGGCTTCTTTATTATTAAGAATTTTTTCCTTGATATAGGTCTCTGAAGCCTGGCCTTGTCCATTGAGACTAGCAACTAACAATTTTCGAACATTGCTTTCTAGGTTGGCCATGACTTTTTCAAAACTATCTGCAAAGTAGAAATCTTTGATAGTTCCCGTTTGTGTATTGGCATCCAATGTTGTTGGATAGCCGATAACTGTCTTCATGGCTTCAGAATCTAGGGTGACAGTAGACAGATTGCTTACCAAGTCAGTAACAAGGGCGCTTCTATAATTCAAGAAGGACTCTGGCGTGTAAATCAAGTCTGTTCCTGAAATGGTATACTCCACTACATGGTTGTTCTTGAAATCTTCTTTATAGGAAACTGCCTTGTAGTCAACGGTACCATCCGCGTAATGGAGCATGATCTTATTGATGTTTGTCTTCTCAGTATAAGCATCCATCACAAAGGCATCATCCTTCATCGGAACAACATCCAAGAGGCGAACGGTATTGAGCTTATCACCGATTGCAATCTTGTTTCCATAGTATACAAGGAGTTCCTTGTTGTAGAATGGCAAGATTTTCTCCATGTTATAGTAAGCAGTTGCGTGATCAGCCTGTGCCTTATCCAAGGTCAGGTAATCAACAGAGTAATCGTTTAGATTGATTGGAGCGGAGTCATCCAAGTTGGCTACAATGTTCATAGCAGCCACTTTTTCTTCTGCAAGAGCATCTGAGATAACTGTCACATTGCTCAGGCTATCAGAAGTCGTTGTGAAACCATCTTTAATCTTACCAGTTGGATTGGCTGGAAGTCCGATAATACTTGTTGTACCGGTCATATCGCTGATAACATTATTCACATTACCACTATATGGAGCATAGGCACCTGTAACCTGGTTTGCACCAGCGATGCCACCAACAATAGCTGCAGTTCCTGTTGTAACGATTGAACCAGTTGCGTAAGAATTATAGACACTTCCTGGTACATCGTAAACGAGCATGGTACGACCGACAATACCTCCAGCTACTTGATTCTCCGTACCTGGTAGAGTAATCGTCGCATCAACTTTGGCGTTTCCAACACTTGCCATAGTACCATTACCCAAGATACCTCCCATGAGGGTTGCGCCAGTACCAGTTGTCTCGAGACTGCCCTTGAAGGATACATCTTTAATGATTGTATTAGTAGCTGATTGAATCAAACCAGAAACGTTTTGAGGACCGCGAATGCTTCCTTCAACTGCCACATTGGTTACCTTGGCATTGTTTGCATTGATGGCAAGACTTGCCAATGGATTACTTGTAGTAGTGTTCAGGTTGATATTCTTCAGATCAAGGTTTTCAATGGTTCCACTAAAGTTGTAGAATAGTGGCGCCTTCAGATTGTTGATAGAGAAGAAATAGCCATCATTGGTTCCTGACAAGGTTCCACTAAAGTTTGTCACATAGGACGCAATATCACCAACAGGGACTTCAGAAGCGTCCAAGTTGGCACCTAGTTTGAAGGTCCCAGATGGGTTGTCTTTCATAGCTTCAAGTAATGCCTTGAAGGAGGTGTAGGTATTGGCATCCGTCACCATCTTCGGAATGTAAAATTCTCTGTTTGCAACGTATTGGGCATCCTTATCCTGCACCAGTTGGTCAAAGGCAGAGACAACTTTAAAGACTGTTTTCCCATTCAAGCTTGTCTCTTCAATACTTGAAACCGGGAGATAGACTTCCTTAAAACGATCCGATGTTACCTTGACAAATAACTCTTCTGTTGAAGTTGGCAATTCCTCCAAGTATGCTGTGCCAACAAAGTTTCCATCTTTACGACGGTAAATTGTTACGGCATCAATGTCCTTGATTTCAATTTTTTTGTATTCAAGATTAAACTGGCGAATACTTTCTTGCAGGGCATTTTGCTCTTGATTATTCAAGTTATAGTAAACTTGTGTCTTTAAGGTGTAATCTGTGTAGTAGTCCAAACGAGTGAGTTCCAAACTTCCATTTGGATCTGTAATAGCTATTTCTTGTACTAGCTCATCTCCTTTATAAAGCAAGGCGATTGCATGGCTGAAATTCTCGCTTGGATTTGTCAATTTGTAGTTGGCTGTAGCTGACTTATCATCATCATTTTCAATCAAATCAGTAATTTCAACTGTCGGTGGAACTCGTTTCTTGGTCCCTACTGCAATTCGTTCAGTGACAGCTTCTGTCGTAACCATCTCTGTAACAGTCGGATTTGGCTGGCGAACGCCCTTGATTGTGGTATAGGTTGTAGTAATATCCTTACTACCACTAACTCCTGTTTGAAGGACCTTTGTCTCTCCCTCATAAAGATTTGGATCTTCAACGGTCTCAGTCGTGTAGGCAATCGGCTCAGTAGTCACGTCCGATTCGGTTCCTGTGATTGGTTTAGTACCACGGGCGATTATTTTATCAAGGGCTTCCTTGGTCACCGTTTCAGTCACGCTTGGATTGGCTTGGCGCACCCCATTTAAAACCTCATAAACTGTGGTAATGGTTAGCTGCCCAACTATTCCTTCTTGTAAGATAGTCTCTTCATCAGTATAGAGAGTTGGATCGTCTTGGTAAATTGTCTGATAGGCGATTTCTTTGGTTTCAACAACTGTCTCTTGGGTCAAGACATCCGCATTCTTTGTTCCCACTCGGACAATCTGTTCTCTCGCCACTTGGGTGACTTGGTTGGAAATTTCTTGACTAGCCACCAAGACACCATCTGCATAGGTATGTTTAATCTGAATGGTTCGAAGACCATTTTGTCCGGTTTGCTCGACCTGACGCTCACCTTCTAATAGACTATCATCTAGGACTTCACGAACAGTAAATGGAATCTCTTCTGTCTTGGTTTCAACTTCCTCTGTTAATGAAACAGTAGGAAGATCTACACTCGGTGCAGTATCTGGAAGAGCAGTAATTGGCTTGGTACCAACTTTTACAATCTGAGCTTGAGGCGCCTGGGTCACAGTGCGACCCACTTCTTCAGATGCTACCAATTGACCATCCACATATGTCTGTTTAATGGCAATGCTCTCCTGTCCAGCTTGTCCAACTTGAACAATCTGCCGGTTTCCTTCTAAGAGCGTGTCGTCTGCAACTTCTTGCACTTCAAAAGCAATAGCTTGGGTTTGGTAGACCGTTTCTTCCGTAATTGTAACTTCCGGCAATTCCAAACTTGGTGCTGTATCAGGAACAGCAGTCACTGGCTTAGTACCAACCAAAACGATTTGAGGAGTTGGTGTAACTTCTTCACGACCAACTTCCTCTGTTTTCACAGCTTGACCATCCACATAGGTTACTTTGGTCCGAATTGTCAGACTTCCAGCTTGACCTGTCTGTGTCACTTCTTGACTTCCTTCTGGCAATTGGTCAGAATATTGGGTCACCGTTTCAAACGGAATAGCTTCTGTATGACTAATTTCTTCTTCCGTGATGTTGGCTGCAGGCACTTCATGGCTCGGTGCTGTCGATGGCACACTTGTTTCAACCTTTGTCCCAACCTTGACGATTTGTTTAATTGGTTCTTGAATAACAGTTCGACTTACTTCTTGAATGGCGACTACCTGTCCACCAATCGAAATTTTCTTGCTTTCAATTGTCAACAAACCATTTTGACCTTCTTGAACAAGCTGACGATCCCCCTCTAGAAGACTATCATCTAATACTTCTTCTACTTCAAATGGAATTACTTCTGTTGTCTCAACCTTCTCTTCACTTGTTTCTAGACTTGGCAACTCGAGACTCGGTGCCTGATCCGGAATTTGTGTGATAAGTGGAGTCTCAGATGGTAAGTCTTGAACCTTTGTATCTCGTAAGTAACCAACATATTCATAACCAGGGATCGTTCCAGGTTGTGGCAAGGCATCTCCAACTGCCTTATCAATCATGTGATTGTAATGCGACAAAATCTGACTTGTCAAGGCTGATCCTACTGGAGCAAGAAAACTAGTACCAGAAGCTGTCAATACAACCACACCAAGCAAGGTGCGTTTTCCATTTTTTCCCAATTTGAAGGCAAGAACCAAAAGACTAACTCCAACAAGAGCAAGGGCACTATTCTCTAATAAACCTGTCTTAGGTAGAACATGTGTGCTTGGGCTAGTCGCAAGCGGGCGGTAAACCAAAAAGTAACCAGCATCATCTGATTGAACCAAACCTGGTAATTCGTGGATTACCAAGTCTTTTTCCTGTTCAGTCAACTCTGCTTCTGTGACATAGGTATAGTCAATCTCCTGAGCAGAAACCTTGACAGAACTAGTCACAGTAGACGCAAAAAAGAGACTTGCAACTGCTGCTGAAACAAGTCCTACGGATAATTTCCGAAAAGCAAAGCGTTCTTGCTTTTCAAATTGAGATTTCTTCATTTTCAATTCATCCCCCTATGGATTTACTCCTCATTATACCGTCAGATCTGCTATTAGACAAATCATTTGGCTCTATTTTCATGAAAAAATCCCCAATTCCAAACATTGGAAATAGGGAAGCGATATTATACGTTTAAACAATATTATATAATGAAATAATATGACTTACATATTCTTCAACTCGATGACCATGTCGCGAATCTGGGCTGCCAGTTCAAAGTCAAGCACTTCTGCTGCTTCCTGCATCTGACCTTCCAGTTTCTTGATCATGGCCTTGCGTTCGTCTTTGTTGAGGGCGTTGAAGTCCACTACTTCTTCCTTGTCCTGAGTGACAGCCTTAGTCACGCTTATCAGGTCACGGATTTCTTTCTTAATAGTTTGTGGAATGATACCATGTTCTTCATTATAAGCCATCTGGATTTGACGGCGGCGGGCTGTTTCTTCCATGGCCTTCCGCATAGACTCGGTGACCTTGTCCGCATACATGATCACATGACCTTCAGAGTTACGGGCCGCCCGACCGATTGTCTGGATGAGCCCTCGTTCATTACGGAGGAAACCTTCCTTGTCTGCATCCAAGATAGCTACCAGACTTACTTCAGGTACGTCAATCCCTTCACGCAAGAGGTTAATCCCTATCAGAACATCGAAGACACCTAGACGCAAGTCACGGATAATCTCCGTACGCTCCAAGGTCTTAATGTCCGAGTGCATATACTTGACCTTGACACCCATTTCTTTCAGGTAATCGGTCAAGTCCTCTGCCATTTTCTTGGTCAGGGTAGTGATAAAGATCCGCTCACCTTTGTCAACACGGTCATTGATTTCCCCCAAGAGGTCGTCCATTTGGCCCATGGTTGGACGGACTTCCACTTCTGGATCCAACAGCCCGGTCGGCCGAATGATCTGCTCGACAACGGTCTCTGTCTGCTCCATTTCATAGTCACCCGGTGTCGCAGATACATAGACAATCTGGTGGACATGGCTCTCAAATTCTTCCCTGCGCAGCGGACGGTTGTCCAGTGCACTCGGGAGGCGGAAACCATAGTTGACCAACATCTCCTTGCGTGAGCGGTCACCATTGTACATGCCCTTAATCTGCCCCATGGTCATGTGGCTCTCGTCAATCATGATGAGATAATCTTCAGGGAAAAAGTCCAGCAGGGTGTAGGGAGGCTCGCCCTCGCTTCGTCCGTCCATGTGTCGTGAATAGTTCTCAACTCCGTTGGTATAGCCCATCTCCCGTAGCATTTCGATGTCGTAGTCGGTCCGTTGTTTCAATCGCTGAGCTTCTAAGAGTTTTCCTTCTGATTCAAAGACCTTGAGCTGCTCTTCCAGCTCCGCCTGAATCTTGGCAATAGCCGTTTCCATGTGATCATCGTTGGTCACGAAGTGGGTGGCAGGGAAAATGGCCAAGTGATCCACATCGCCCAAAACCTTACCTGTCAGGCTTTCAATCTCACGGATGCGGTCGATTTCATCGCCGAAAAATTCGACACGAAAAGCGTGTTCGTCACGAGAAGCTGGGAAAATCTCCACCACATCTCCACGTACACGGAAGCGTCCCCGTTGGAAGTCGATGTCGTTGCGCTCGAACTGAATATCGACCAGAGAATTAAGCAACTGATCACGGGAAATCTCCTGACCTGGTCGCAGACTGACCACGCTGTCAGAATATTCCTTGGGCGAACCCAAACCGTAAATACAGGAAACCGAAGCCACCACGATGACATCGTTTCGCTCCAGCAGGGCTGAGGTCGCTGAGTGGCGGAGCTTGTCAATCTCATCATTGACCGAACTATCCTTTTCAATATAGGTGTCGCTGGACGGAACATAGGCTTCTGGCTGGTAGTAATCGTAGTATGACACGAAGTATTCTACCGCATTTTCTGGGAAGAATTCCTTGAACTCACTGTAGAGCTGACCAGCTAGGGTCTTGTTATGGGCGATAACCAGAGTGGGCTTATTGACACGGGCGATGACCTGGCTCATGGTGTAGGTCTTACCAGTACCTGTTGCCCCCATGAGAATCTGAGCTTTTTCGCCCCCTTCGATATTATCCACCAAGGTTTCAATGGCCTGGGGCTGGTCACCAGAAGGTGAATATTTGGACACTAGTTTAAATTGGTTTTCAGTATTTCGATTAATCATATCTTTTGCCATTCCTTTTCTAACTTCTTCATTTTATCATAAACTGTGGGGAAATTCGTAACCAAAGTCATCTCTTGTTTGTAACCATTAATGTCAGAATTTCTAACATGATTAGAATTCATCCTTTTGCAAAAATTTTCAGAATATGGTATACTAGCACAGTTATTTTAATAAGAAGGAGTTATGAAATGAAGAAAAAATTGTTTATGCTTTTGGCAACGATTTTGCCAATGTTCTTTATTTTTACGGGCGTAAAAGCTGACGATACGATCGATATTGTCTTCGACTCCACTTACGCTCCATTCGAGTTTAAAGACTCAGATCAAGTATATAAAGGATTAGATGTCGATATCATCAATGAAGTCGCAGAACGTTCTGGTTGGACTGTCAACCAATCTTTCCCTGGTTTTGATGCAGCGGTGAATGCGGTACAATCAGGTTCTGCAGATGCTTTGATGGCGGGAACAACTATTACCGAAGCTCGAAAGAAAGTCTTTACTTTCTCTGACCCATACTTTGATACCAAGATTGTTATTGCAACAACTAAATCAAATACTATTTCTTCATACGAAGATCTCAAGGGCAAGACAGTGGGTGTCAAAAATGGTACAGCTGCCCAAGCCTTTCTAGATGAAAACAAAGATAAGTACGGTTACTCTGTAAAAACCTTTGATACAGGCGACTTGATGTACAACAGCTTATCTGCAGGTGCGGTCGATGCTGTAATGGATGACGAAGCGGTTATTCAATACGCTATCCAACAAGGGCAAGATTTGAGCATTGACATGGATGGCGAAGCAATTGGTTCGTTTGGTTTTGCGGTAAAAAAAGGTAGCCAGTATGAATACCTTGTTGAAGATTTTAACACTGCACTTGCAGAAATGAAGGAAGATGGTACCTACGATGCTATCATGACAAAATGGTTGGGGTCTTCTACTGCTTCTACTGAAACAACTGACTATGCTTCACGCCTTAGCTTGACAGGTAGCGCAACTGCAAAAGCGACTCCTGTGAAAGCAAGCTACACGATCGTTGCAGATTCTTCATTTGCACCATTTGAATACCAGGATGAAAACGGCGACTATGTCGGTATTGATATGGAATTAATAAAGGCTATCGCTGAAAACCAAGGCTTTACGATTACCATCCAAAACCCTGGTTTTGATGCGGCATTGAACGCTGTTCAAGCAGGACAAGCTGACGCTGTTATTGCCGGTATGTCCATTACCGATGCTCGTAAGGAAATTTTTGATTTCTCAGATGCCTACTATTCTTCAAACATTCTCTTAGCAGTTAAGTCTGGCAGCGATATCGCTTCTTACGAAGACCTCAAAGGCCTAACTGTTGGAGCTAAAAACGGAACTGCTTCATATACCTTCTTGGAAGCAAACCAAGATACATACGGTTACACCTTGAAGGCATTTGACGAAGCTTCAGGTATGTATGACAGCTTGAACTCTGGCTCAATCGATGCCCTCATGGATGACGAAGCTGTTCTTCTATACGCTATCCAACAAGGTCGCGACTTCGCAACTCCTATCCCAGGAGAAAAATCTGGTGAATACGGATTTGCGGTTAAAAAAGGAAGCAATCCTGAGTTGATTGAAATGTTCAACAACGGACTTGCAGCACTTGTAGAATCTGGCAAATACGATGAAATTCTTAACAAATACTTCAATGAATCAGAATCTACTGAAACATCTACAACACCTTCGACAGTTGATGAGACTACGATTGTCGGACTCTTGAAAAACAACTACGGTCAGTTACTCTCTGGTCTTGGTATCACAATCGGTCTTGCACTTCTTTCATTTGCAATCGCTATTGTTATTGGTATTATCTTTGGTATGTTCGCAGTTAGTCCAATCAAAGCCCTCCGTGTGACTGCATCTGTGTTTGTTGATGTGGTTCGTGGTATTCCTTTGATGATTGTAGCTGCCTTCATCTTCTGGGGTATCCCTAACCTAATCGAATCCATCACAGGTCAGCAATCCCCAATCAACGACTTCGTTGCTGGTACTATTGCCCTGTCCCTCAACTCTGGTGCTTATATCGCTGAGATTGTTCGTGGTGGTATTCAAGCCGTTCCTGCTGGTCAAATGGAAGCCTCACGCAGTTTGGGTATCTCCTACGGTACAACCATGCGTAAGATTATCTTGCCACAAGCTGGTAAAATCATGTTGCCAAACTTCATTAACCAATTCGTCATCACTTTGAAAGATACAACTATCATCTCTGCGATTGGTTTGGTAGAGCTCTTCCAAGCAGGTAAAATCATCATCGCTCGTAACTATCAGTCCTTCCGTATGTACGCAATCCTTGCCATTATCTACTTGGTAGTTATCACTCTCTTGACGCGCTTGGCTCGTAATCTTGAAAAAGGAGGCAAATAATGGCTCAATTGAAAATTAACGTCCATGACTTGCACAAGTATTATGGAAAAAACGAAGTATTGAAAGGTATTACTGCTAAGTTCTATGAAGGCGATGTTGTGTGTATCATCGGTCCATCTGGTTCAGGTAAATCAACCTTCCTTCGTACTATGAACTTGCTTGAAACCATCACAAGTGGCCAGGTGACTGTTGATGGATATGATTTGACAGATCCTAAGACAGATGTTGATGCCTTCCGTGCCAATGTCGGAATGGTATTCCAACACTTCAACCTATTCCCACATATGACTGTCCTTGATAATATCACTTTTGCTCCTATCGAACATAAATTGATGGATAAGGCAGAAGCTGAAAAAGTTGGAATGGAATTGTTGGAAAAAGTTGGTTTGGCAGACAAGCGTGACGCCATGCCTGATAGCCTTTCTGGTGGCCAGAAGCAACGTGTGGCTATTGCGCGTGCTCTTGCGATGAACCCAGACATCATGCTCTTTGACGAACCTACTTCTGCTCTTGACCCTGAAATGGTTGGGGATGTACTTAACGTTATGAAAGACTTGGCCGAACAAGGGATGACTATGTTGATCGTAACTCATGAGATGGGCTTTGCCCGCAAGGTTGCCAACCGTGTTATCTTTACGGATGGCGGTGAGTTCCTTGAAGATGGGACACCAGAGCAAATCTTTGACAATCCACAACATCCACGTCTCAAAGACTTCCTTGATAAGGTCTTGAATGTGTAAATATATGAAAAGCCTTTGACTAACTGAACTGACCCCAAAAAATTGGACAAATAATTATTGAAAGGATTTAGTTCTGTATTGGACAGGACTAAGTCCTTTTAATTTTGCTTTTATTCGTTTGTTGTTGTAGTAAAAAATATAATCTGTAATA
>NZ_JAGFUX010000017.1 GCF_017601095.1 Streptococcus suis
TCCATTTCGCTGTACAATATCAGAAGGCCTCCAGGGAACATCTAAGTGGTGGACAGCTTTCATACGTGATTGCACGTTTAGACCCGTTCCACCTTTTTCCGTAGATGCCATGAGAATCCGTACTTCCCCACTATTGACCTTGCGTGAGAGAGAATTTTTCTTCTCATCAGTATTGGCATCATGCACAAAGGCAATTTCTTCTTTTGGTATCCCTCGATCGACAAGCAAGTCCTTAAGTTCATTGTAAACATCAAATCCTTCTTCCTTACTTTTAGGCGTTCCAATATCAGAGAAAATCATCTGAGTGGCTTTGTCTTCAGCTCCTTCACGGTAAATCCGCTCGACATTATCAACGACTTGAAGGATTTTCTCATTGTCTGATAAGGTATAAGCAGGGTCAATCAACCGCATATCAATGGCTAGTTTTCTAGCTTCCCCGGTTATCTTTAACATATTATCTCTACTTGGATCGACACTACCTGACTTGATAGCGTCTGAACGCTCTACCAGTTCTTCTAAATAGTATTTCTGAGCTTGCGTTAACTCGCTTTCCACCGCAATAATCTTAGCTTCAGGTACAGGTAAATCAAGCATATCAGAAGTCTGAATATCGGCGGTTTCCTTGTAAATACGCATTAGTTCGGGCAAGTTGACAAATTTCTTGAACCGTTTCTTAGGTTGGTATTTATCACCTGTCGGGGCTAGTTCCATAGAGTTTTCAATATTCCCAAAAGCCCCAACCCAGGAATCAAAATTTGATACCTGGTATCGCTCTAAAACATCAGGTTGAATGTAATTCATCATGGTATAGAGTTCGCTAATGGAGTTTGAGACTGGTGTTCCAGTCGCAAAAACGACATTTCTATCTCCATGCTCTGCCTGAACTTGTCTCACCTTCATCTCCATATCCACGTTCTTTTTAGAAGTGGTATTGGTAATGCCAGCGACATTGCCAAGTCCTGTGATTGGACGGATATTCTTGAAGTGATGAGCTTCATCCACAAAAAGAAAATCAATTCCAAGGTTTTCAAATTCAATAAAGGTATCTCGCTCTAGTTTTTGGAGTTCTTCCAACTGGTGCTCTAGTCCCTTGATTGAACGCTCTGCTTCTTTGACCGTATAATCAGAATCACTTCCTAGCTTGATTTCTCTGAGTTGCTCCAGCTTGTCATTGATATAGGTAACCTGCTTCTCTCGACTCATCGGTATTTTTTCAAACTGGGAATCTCCAATGACAATGGCATCATAGTCGCCTGTGATAATACGTGATACGAACTGCTTACGTTTGGCTTTGACAAAGTCCTTCTTGGTGGTCACATAAACTTTCTTAGTTGGGAAAAATTTCATGATTTCTTGACCAAACTGTGCAGTCAAACTAGACGGAACCACATAAAGAGGTTTATGCACCATCCCTAATTCTTTCAATTTGAAACCAGCTCCGAGCATGGTCAAGGTTTTTCCAGACCCTACCTCATGGGCTAGTAGGGCACGTTTTTCCTCCACAATCCGTTGAATGGCATTCTTTTGGTGAGGACGTAAGGAAATATTCTGTGCGAGTCCATCAATGGTTAAATGGCTACCATCATAAACCTTAGAAACTGTACGATTATAGAGACTGTTATAGGTGTCTTCAATCATCTGTTGGACGTCTGGATATTTTGCTACAAAATCTTGAAAGAGTTCTTGTAGGTGTGTCTCCTTAGCACGCAGAACTGTTGTTTTCTCTACATCCGTCACATTCTTTTTCTTATCCCCTTCGACAACTTGTTTTGTAATGGTTGGTTGATTGGAATTCAGGAGGTTTTCGAAGATTTTACGACCACTATCATAGCGTGAAGCAGGGACACCTAGACTCCTATCCGTTGCGTTGGAATAAGTGTAGGCAAACTTAGATTGGTAAGTGATAACTCCGTCAATGGGACTGACTTCAAGGACAGTCACCACTTCTTGGTCAGAGAGGTCAAAAGCTTTTCCCATAAAGGTTTCTTGGGCAAATTTTCCGTAAACAGACAAAGGAATCCAGCGTGAACCGATTCGATAATCAATGTCTGCCAAAGTAATACGTGCTGGTTTGATAGCTTCTAGAAGTCCTGCATAATGTGACCAGTTAAAGTCCTGATTGTCTTGTTTGACGAATAGATCTACCACTTCTAACTTAGTGACGACATCCCCTGACAGAAAGTCTTGGCGAGAAACATAGGTCAATTCTCTATTCAAATACTTCTCAGGATCAGGCATAATGAGGTCACCTAACTCCTCAATCAAGGTCATCTTCGATTCAACCTGATAGATAGACATCATATAAGCAAAATCAACACCTCGTCCGTCAGCCAAGCTGGAATTTAAGGCATCAAGGGCAGTATGTACCTTTTTAACCTCTTTTTCGGGACGCACTAAAGCCTTCTCAAAAGCAAGGGATTTAGTATAGATAACAGACTTTCCACTTGGATCCAGACGTTCATCTTCCAAACTAGCAAGAAGCGAATACTTATCATCACTATCAAAAAGATTGCGGTTCACTGCACTGTTCAAATACCCATAGTGTTTGACAAAGCTATCATAGGTACGATTGAGTTTGCCTAACAAGTGGTTAAAGGTCTCCTTATCGTAGTCATAATAGCGTTGAATGGCAATAACTTCTTGGTAGGCATTGCGAATATCGACCATTCCTTTGATTCGTGCCACTTCTTTATCAGACAATGGAGCTTCATAGAAAACTGTCTTTTTATAATATCCCTTAAACTGACCACGTTTGGCTGCATCATCGGTCACATAGACATCCAGAGCTGTGCTATCAGTCACTTCTAAGGCATTAAAGCGAACAATCTGCTTTTGAGAATGCTTGGTGTCCCATGCTTTGAAGTTGCCCTCTTCATCGACATAGTAACTGATTTCTTCCGTCTTGGTTCCGACTCGAATGCCTTTGTTGTCTCGATAGTAAACTGTAGAACCCTGGTAACCAAAACTGTACTGACCCAGATTCTCCCTCATTTCAGCTGGAATGGAGGTATCAATGACTTGTTTGGTCAACACATTTGGATTAATGATGACCTCATTTCTATCAATCTCTCTTGGGGCCTTAACGTGATTTAGAGCAGTTTGGACACTTGCAATCAAGTCATCACTAGTCCCCTTAACAGAAAGTGTTCCTCCGTTAAAATTTCTGACCTCGTAGGTTCCTAGCACTTGGCTATTGTATTCTCCATCAAAGTAAGGATTGAGCCAAATGCGACTATCCTTCTCATAGCGAATAGAACCTGAAAAGGCTAAGTCGTCTGCCAAATATCCCTTGTCTAAATGTTTCTGGAAGAATAACATATCCGTTGTGACACTCGTTCCTGCAATGGCCTTAAAGGCAGAATCAGGCAGTCGAACCCCACCAAGAAATTCAGTTGTCTCACGAGTATCTTGTAAGATGTTTTCTGTTCGCTTATCCATGGTTCCTGTGGAAGAGATAATCGCTACTTGTCCACCATCATGGACCAAACCAAGTGACTTTTTGACAAAGTAGTCATGAATCATGTAAGGCCTATCGTACCTGTTATCCGCAATTCGTATATTGGCAAAAGGCACATTTGAAATCACCAAATCAAAACTATTATCGTTAAAAGCCACCGTCTCAAAGCCCTTAATTTCAATATGACTATTGGGATGAAGGTGTTTGGCAATAGCTCCTGTAATAGTATCTAATTCCACACCATATAACTCACTCTTTTCTCTTAAGTGTTTTGGCATAGCCGCAAAAAAATTCCCTGTTCCCATGGAAGGATCTAGGATTTTGCCACCTGTAAAGCCATCTCTTTCTAATTTAAACCACATCTGACGGATCAGGTCTGGGTCTGTGTAATAGGCTGTCAGAGAGGACTGTTTCATATCCGAATACTCTTTATCTGTGACTAAGCTTTTCAGTTCTTCTCGTTCCTTAGAAAATTTTGGATTATATTCATCAAAAAATTCATTGGCTAGTCCACCCCAGCCTACATATTTGGCAAGGAGTTCTTGTTCACTTGTACTTGCCTGACGGCGTCCCGTTTCAAGTGTTTTAACCAAACGAATGGCCGCAATGTTTGTCTCAACCTTATCTCTAGCAGTCTTAGGATAAAAGTCCGTCATATCTTCTGGAAAATAAAAGTCCGTTACTGGAATCTCTGGAATTGATTCCCCTAAATTCTCAATAGGACCTTGGTTGTTTGGTTGGATAACAACATCATTGTTAGGTTCCTCTACACTACTTGGTTCCAATAGTCCAATACTCTGAACTGGCTCCTCTTCCAGAAATGAAAAAAGATTTAGTTCTTGGTCCGCTTCTTCTAACTCTGTTTGTGGTTCTGCCTTTGGCTGATGAAGTGCCTGACTGACTTCTTCCCAGGTCCTCACATAAAGAACTGGATTTTGTTCAATGATATCCGAAAAGTCATTGACTAACTCAATCCGAATCAAACCGTTCAATCGAGCATCACTGACCGACACGACCTCAAAGTCCTGTCCCTTATAGTAAACCAATGACCCCAGAGGATAAGTGTCCAAGACTCTCTGGACTAGTGGATTTTCCGCTAACTCTTCATCAACCACTACTTTCGACTCAGCTTTCTCTAGCTTGCTTTTCCAATCTCTGAGGGTTAAATCTGGCTGATTGCGTTTATCTTTTTCAAATTGCTCCGCATCTTCTCTGCTGAGTTCTTGGTGTAAAAAGGCGTAGGCAACTTGTCGCAGCTCTTCAATGGAAAGCTGGCTACCAAAGAAAAATTCAACCTTTTCATGACTCAATCCCATTTGGAGTAGTTCTGTCGCAAGGGCTAGTTGAGTTACCGAGGCTTTGGGATAGCCACCTAGTAAAGCAAGGTCCGCATTTTTCAAACGAAAACGACCTGCCGCATCCAATAAAATACCGACTTGGTCTGATTCAAACTGAGATAGTTCAATCCCTACCTTAGTCAATTTTTCTTGATTTTCTATCCTAATGGCTCGTCCAATTTTTTCTAATTCCTTTTCTTCGACTGTAGTCAGCGTTCGTTTCAGCTCATAGGGAGTGCCATCAGCTTCTAGATAGGTAAGTAACTCCTCGCCCTCAAAGACTGGTGTCATTTCCGTCTCAGTATCAAAATCACCTCGTCTAAAACTTGGGACTTTGGAACGTTCATTTCGAATTTGGTCAAAATATGTTAGAATCTCAAATTTACGTCGTAAAGACAACTCTTCATAAGCTGGCAGATGACTTGTTCTTCCTGTTTGAACATCTAGTTGAGACAAATCTACATCCAAACTAGCAATGATGAGAGAGCCATCTTCTCTAAATGATATTGCTTGATGAACACTAGCTTTGTGCTCATCACCAGTTTCTTCATTTTCTAGAACTGTTTCATCTACTTTTGTTTCAAGCTCAGGCTCGTAAGTTAAGAGAAACTGTTCAATATCTCGACTAATCCGATCCGCTAAATTATTAGCCACACGATAAACATTGACCAAATTAGCTCCCCTACTCTTTTGTAATAGAGAATCTGGTGAAATAGTTTGGTAGTGTCCATTTGAGTCTAATAGTTGAAAACGAGTGGCCAGATTGAACAAGGCCACTTCAATCACCAAGTCTTTTTCAGACGGCGATAGTTTGTCGAGTTTTTGGAGACCAATTTGGCCGAAAACTTGTGTATAGGTCAATAGATCATGAGCAGTATCATAAGGACTAGCCTGGACAAAAGCTGAAACATCTGTCTCAAAGTGAAGTACCTGAACAGATCTTTTGATTCCCTGCCTATTGGTCATAAACTGACGAATAAGACTATCCCACTCCTCATCAAAATGCTCTGCTTGGTAATATAAAAATGCCTCAAGCAGGGCTCTATCACGAGGAATGGTGGCTCTCATCATTTGTAGTAAGACTTCTTGATTCATTATTCCCTCCCATTTCAAAAAGGCTGAGAGTGTTTCTCAGCCCTTTGAGTTAATCTAGGACCAAGGCTCGTTGGTCTCTTTCTTGTGGAATTCCTTCCATTACAGTTGCCACATAGTGTTGTAAGAAATGACTTTTCTGGTCTAGTAAATCTTTTTGCAAGGCAAGGTGAACCAAATCTCCAAAATAATCCTGACTGGAAATAGCCAATTCCTGTTGAATTATGGCCTGTAAGGTTTCAAGGCTAAGTGGTGAGTAATCGTCACTATCCAAAACCTCATACTGTTCCAAGGTGTCTGAGAGACTATTTGAGGACATTAAATCCATAATAAAACTAGAGCCTTCACCTGTTCGGTACAGCTTTTCCAGAATGTCAGTCATATCTGCCTGTACTTCATCCTGATAACTATCCACTTTAACTCGTAGCTCATCACTAATCAAGGATAGGTCATCCTCATCCATATAATCTTGATAAACCTGATTGAGGATTGTTCTATCAGAAATACTTAATTCCAAAGAGAGAAAGGCTTTGATAAACTCTTGGTAATCGACCTTCTCCATTTCAGACAAAGCCTCTTTCATGGTGTCAAAGTTCCAAGTCATCACACAACTCCTTTTGTGGGACTAGTGGTGAATGACCAGATTGTAGCTCTTCTAAATCAGCTTGACCATCACCATCTGTGTCAACAGACTGCGGATCGGTTCCCAAAGCTAGTTCCTGAGCATCTGTCAAACCATCTTGGTCTGAATCCTTTTCATAAATAGTTTTTGGATTCATCTACTTCTCCTCCTTTTTCTTCAGTCCATAAGCCGTACCAAGTAGAATACCAGCTCCAATCAAGCCCAAAAGGGATTCTTGTTCCCCTGTATTTGGCAAAATGCTTGCTGGAACAGGCGGTTCAATAGTCTCAATTGGTGGTTGAGGTGGTGTGGGTTGATTTGGACTTGGTTCTTCAGGTTGAGGTGTATGTGTTACAACTGTATTTGAGCTGATGACATAGCCATTCACTGTATGAAGATAGGTATTCTCCACCTGACCAGCCGCAATCCGTTTCATTTGAAGGTAAACATCTGCCTGAAAGGCTGAATCATCGGAGATAGTCTCTAAGAAGGATTTATCAAATGAAATTGACACGAGGCCATTTTCTGTATCCACTTGTTGCAAGGTATATTTCGTAACTTCCGTTCCTTCTTTTAAGACAGAACCGTCTTTGAGGATGACATCCGTCATCAGATAGCTGCGATAAACACCATTATACTCATCATGTTTTTCATCATAGTTATCTTCAAAACCATATTCAAATAAATCAGTCGCACGATTGCTTGGAATCAATGCTCCAACCAAGCGATAGTTAAAGGTTTGATGCAAGACCACTTCTTTCCCGTCAAGGCTCTCATCTTTATGAGACAAGTCAATCACCACATCTTTTTGTGGGTCTAATTTTGGAACATTATTAACCACTGTTTCCGTGACATAGGCCAAGCTAAAATCAATCTGATAGGCTGTATTTTCATACTGACCACCTGTTTTGGTCAACTCATTTTTTACCGTCATCGGAAGCGTGACAACTAAGGTTTGACCAGTCTTCACATAGGTCTCATAGAAGGCTTTTGGATCATCGCTACTAAGAACTTGAATGGCTCCTTTAGGTGTAAACTGACGTTTAGCCATGGCATCTTGGACGACTTCCGGAGCTTCTGACAAACTAGCGTAGGTGCTGACAGAGATACCAGATACACGATTGCCATCCTTATCCAAAACTTGAATGCCATCAGGATTTAGGGTAAGGGCTTCTTCTGGGTAATCGTCTACCATGTAAAATCCCTTGGCAAGAACATCATCCGTCACGACCATGTCCTTGTATTGACTGTAATCCAAGACAATTTTGTAATAATTGACCGTATTCGGAAGAACAGTCTTTCCATCAATTGAAATACCTTCTTGATTGGTATTAGACTTATGTGGAGTTACTTTAGGGACAAAATTGGTCACTGTATTGGTTTCATAGGCTTGCCCAAAGTCCACCTGATAAGCCACATTTTCATAAGACTTCCCTGAATTAAGCATGGTTTCCAAAACCGTCATCGGAGTGACAATGGTAATATTCTCCCCCTTGGTCACATAAGATTCAAAAAAGACTTGTGGGTCCTCAGGCATGAAAACTTGAAAAGCTCCTTTAGGCTGAATTTTTTGTTTCGAAAGGGCTGCTTGTAGCGTTTTAGGAGCTTCAGTTAATTGAGAATAAGACTTCACCGTGATTCCTGAAACTGTTTTGCCACCAGATGTGATAAACTGAATAGCTGCTTCATCCGGCAATAAAGCTTCTTCTGGATAATCATCCACAAAGTAAAAACCTTGTGCAATCTGAGAGTTGTCTGCTTTAATCCCTCGGTATTGGTCCAAGTCCCATGAGAGAGTATAGTGATTTTGAGTGCCCACTAGCATAGGCTTCCCATTGATGTCTACTTTGTCTTTATTGAGGTTTTGTTTCTTGGGTTCTGGAGAAACAAGGGTGTTGGTCACTTCCTTGGTTTCATAGCCATTGCCGAAATCAACTTGATAAGCCTTGTTTGTATAGGTCTTTGTCTGACCATAGAGACTATCTTTCACCGTCATTTTGGTCAAAAGTGCTAAAGAAGTTCCTGTTTGAACATACTGGTCATAAAAGGCTTGGTTGTCATCAGGCAAAAAGACTTGAAAGGCACCTGTCGGTGTAATCTTAGCACGAGCCAATTTATCTTGAAGGTCTTTAGGAGCTTCATTTAGGGAAGCATAGTTTTTAACCGTAATTCCTGATACCTTCTGACCGTCAAGGGTTGTAACAGTCGTCCCATTTTCCACCACATCAAGCACTTCCTCTGGGTAATCGTCCACAAAGAAGAAGCCTCGTGCAATTGTCTCTTTAGCAGAACGATCTCCCTTATACTGGTCCAAATCCCAAGTCAAACGATAGTGGTTGGTTGTGCCAAGGGCTACGACCGTGTCATTAATGAGGACACCATCCGTATTTTCATTGTTTTTATCTGGTGTAATGAGCGTGGTTGTCTCCCCATCACCTGGTGTACGAACCGTTACAACATTTGAAGTGACTGTGTAAGCATTGGTTGTGCCCTTGTTCAAAAGGAGTTTGTAACTATTGGAATAAGTTGCCCCATCATTTTGAACAGAACCATAGAGTTTAGGAGCGGTCAGTTGATAAACCTTGGTTAAATCTTTATTTACCTCCTGCAACAAGTTTTCCTTTGCGGTCAAGGTCACAAAATTCTTAGTCTCATCAAAGCTAAGGACATAGTTTCCATTCTCTTTTTGTGTTGTTTCCTTATCAAACAAATAACCTGCAGGCAAATAGTCTTCAAAAATGAGATTAGTCGTTTGAGCACGATTGGGCGATAAGGCATCAACTGTTAAGGGATAAATCACCGTTGAATCTTTTGCGACAGTTTTCTCATGAAGATTAGATTGGTCACTATTGACCACTTCTTTCATAATCTCTGGAGTTGTCGTCAAATGATACGCATGATAATGGACAGTCGGAACTTGTGGTGGCGTTGGAAGTTCTTTTGGAATAGGTTTAACAGGTAAGGTTACCTTGGTCAAAGTTAGACTAGGCTGCACCACTTCTTCCAAAGGCTTTGGCGTAAAGGTTACAGGCTTTTCTGGTGTAAAGGTTTTTGGAGTAAAGACATCTGGTGTTACAGTAATAGGTTCTGGAACGGGTTCAAGTTCCACCGCTACATGAGGTTTGGGACTATAAGGTGTCACTGTACGTGCCACTGGTAGGGTATTTAAGGCAAACCAGTAAGACAATCCAACATTCTGTGGCATATCGCCTTGGCCAAAGGTTACTGTGTAGGTATTTCCTGATGTAACTGTTGATACAATTGCTCCTTTATAAGCATAACGACTTGATGTGGTATCCCATTCCTCAGGTAAATTCAAATCACTTGCACGGTTTGAACCCAAAGAACGTGCTAGACCTTCATTAGTCACTTGAACGGTTGAGCCATTAATCGGCACAAATTTCCCAGATGAATCTTTGACATATTCTAGACCAATGTCATTATGATTGAGGGAAGAATGTGTGAAGACTCCAGGCTTTTCTTTGGAGAAGGTAACTTGTGAACCGTCTTCCAAGAAATACTTGGCAACTACACGAAACTCCATCTTGTCTGTTCGCCAATCACCGTTTCCGTCATTTCGATAGGCAATGAAGCCCTCGGTAGGATCATTTGGTACAACCAATTTCACGGCATCGGTTCTAGCTGGTGATACAAGGTTGGTAATATCGTAAGTCACTCGACTAATCTTTTTACCATCAAATCGTGCATTTTGAAGATTTTGATAGCTAAAACTAAGAGTCTCACCTGTTTTGAAGCTGTCATAGACAAAGAATCCTGTTGAATCCAAAATTCTTGAGTAGCCACCCAGCAAAGCATCGCCAGTTGAAATAATCTGATCAGGATTTCGGGTATTGGCTCCATGTTGTGCTTGTGGCTCACCGTTATTGAGATTTAGGGCTTGAGCAAGGGCTTCAGAAATATAACCTTCTTCACCTTTTGAAATCTCGGCCAAATCACGTTGATAGCGTTCCAATTCTTTGGCATTATAGGCATCAATCGCTTCATTCTCTTTTCTGGCTGCGGCTTCTTTTTCTTGATTGCGTCTAGTAATAGCTTCAATCTCGGCTGCACGATTTGAAACCAATTGTTGTTTCTCCTGATTAGCCTGATCTACTGCGGCTTGACCTGCACGGTTTTCAGCATCAACAGCTGCTTGACCAGCCTGATTACGCCTTTCAATGGCTTTGTTATCTGCTTTTGCCTTAGCAAGTCCAGCTTCATTTTCTTTTTGAATGACCTGATTTTTCGCAACAATATGATCTGCCTTGGTTTTCTTTGTTAGATAATCCGCTAAAGCTTGTTCGTTAGTTGATTGGATGGTTTCAACAGCCTTGCCATAGTTTGTATAGTCAAGTACAGATGTCCCATTTCCTGATGAAACTACTTGTTCTTTCACTGTCACATCAGCATCTGCATACCGAGTTTTTAGGTCATTGACTTTAGTATCAACCCAAGCATTTGTCTCTTTACCAGTTTGGTTGGCCCCTTCGTTGGCCTGTGACAGCACCTTATTTTCCTGTTCAACGCGAGCTTTATTCGATTCGTATGTCGCTTTGTCAGCTTTGTAGGATTCAGTAACTTCATTGATAGCCTCAACTTGGTTTTGGGCATCTTCTTCTGCTTTTGAAATTTGTTGGTTGGTTTCTGCCGCAGAAGTTGTATTTCCTAAATCCATTGGGCTATCTTCAACCGTAGAAACACTTTCAGCCTTTGCCTCTTCAACTGCTTGTGTTACCGTATCATGTGGTACGGTGACTGCAATTGCACCGTTAGATTGTCCAGTTGACCCTAAACTTTCAGTTTGTTCAGAAACAGGGGTTGGTTGTGTTTCTGGTAAATTCATAGCTGGATTTTCCGTTCGTTGAATGGTTGTGTCAACTGATGGAGTAACTTCATCAGCATATGCAACCGTTCCTCCCCAAGCAACAACAGCCGTCACCATAGTTCCAAGGGCAACCGAACATAACGTTCGATATTTTTTACTCTTGCGAAAGACGTGTTTCTCGCCTTTTTCCTGATTGACAAGAAAGTGATGATTACATGTTTTGGTCATAAATAGTCCTTCTTTTCTTTTTTCTGTAGCAACATACTGTCACTCTTTCCTCATCATAAAAAAGAAAGCTTGATTTTGTTATCACAATGCATTAAGGAAAAAGAAAAAAAGCTATCGGTAGCACAACCGATAACCTCCGAAGAATACTTAAAAATAAAAAAAGAGGAGGACTGACGCATCAGACCCTCCCAGACGTGACTAGCACGCCCCAATTCGATACAACTATGATACCACTAATTTCGTTTTTCGTCAATAAATTTACTTAATTGTTGAATTGATGTTTTTCTGTTTGTACTGATAATCTTAAAGAGAATATCACGATTATTGAGTGAAACATCAAATCGTTCAACAATTTCATTGAATTGATAGATGTAGTTGTTGAGGACTACTGTATCAAATTTTAAAATGTTCAAAGTCCAAATCAGTAGAATGAAATAATCTTCAATGAAAACACAAGTGAATGTCGATAATCCTAAATCTTGTTTTATCTGTTTTTTGAGTGCTTTAGATACACCGCTTGAAAAATTAGCATCAAAAATCGCACTGTTGTGCATGGTAGCATTCCTTAACTCAATAAGAGCATTGACAACTAACTCAAGAGAGTTTGACCTATTTGGAATGATCGTGAAATCTTGATTCAATTTTTCACGACTTGACTTAGTTAAACTTCCTAAAAATCTACTAAACTGTCCTAGAGTAATAACTTCAAAATAAGCCCAGAGAGGAATTTGATAATCACTTTTTAAATAATGCTTAATGACCTCATTTTTATCTGAGTAATAGTCAATTGTATCCAGTACATTTTGTCTAGTTTCATTATACTGATCGAGTTTGTTACCATATTTTTCATGGTCTTCAGGATAGTCCATGTAACAAGCTAATTGATGTTCTAATATATCTTCTATCCCACTACTAGATTCTGCGACTATTGAATCGATAGTCCGATTTTTTAATGCTGTCTCTACAAGCATCACTATTGGATAAAATAGTCCTTTTAACTCCATATCAAAATTGTAGATTGCTTCAATTTCCTTAAATGAAGAAAGGGGCAGAATCCCATCTGAATTGGATTTTTTAACGAATCTATATCGTTTATAACCATGATAATATCCCATATTTAAGAGTGTGACAGAGTCATCATCTTGAATATCTATTTTATGATTTTTAAAGATATGGTCAACTAGATCCCCAGAAGTTAAACCAGTTTTCGACTCTTTTTTCATTTTTTCAATAATTGTTTCCATTTAAAATATTCAGTAACCTCTCCTTAGTATTATACCATATCACTAAACTTATCAAAGTAACTTAAAGGTAGAATTTCTAACGAAATATTTACAAAACAATATGCTAACAAATCAAGTTATTGTTAGCATATCCTTTTTTATTTCGTCGTATAAGCAAAACTCAAGCTACTATCCACTCCAGATAATTTACGGAAGGTATAGTTTGGATTGCCATTGTAGTTGGTTTCGGAGATAAGGAATGAGCCATCTGGGTAAACTTTTTATAGCGATAGGTAAAACTTTGATACTATCTCCATCTTTTCCCCCGCTTCACACCGTGCGTGCGACTTTCACCGCACACGGCGTTCCATCAATAGTGTATTATCACGATTTTGCTTTATCG
>NZ_JAGFUX010000018.1 GCF_017601095.1 Streptococcus suis
TGGAGAAGCGAATAGAGGAGTTTAAGCAATCGAAGAAACCTAAAAACGGATAATGCACCAAATATGGTGCGTTATCCGTTTTTTATGGTATAATGAAAGCAAATATGAGGAGGTCTTTATCTATGATTGGAGACAATATCAAATCACTACGCCGAACACACGATTTAACACAGCCAGAATTTGCGAAAATGGTTGGGATTTCACGCAATAGCCTAAGTCGTTATGAGAATGGAACTAGTAAAGTTTCAATAGAACTCATCGACCGTATTTGTCAAAAATTTAATGTTTCTTATGTCGATATTGTAGGGGAGGACAAGATGTTAACACCTGTTGAAGATTACCAACTGACTTTAAGAATAGAAGTGATTAAAGAACGTGGAGCAGCAATATTATCACAGCTTTATAGATACCAGGATAGTCAAGATATTGCTTTTGATGATGAATCGAATCCTTGGATTCTCATGAGTGATGATTTGGCTGAATTGATCAATACAAAGATTTACCTTGTCGATACCTTCGATGAAATTGAGCGTTACAATGGCTATTTAGATGGTATTGAGCGGATGTTAGACATTGTGCATCATCGGGTGGTGGCTTAATGAGGTTGGAAGAATTTAGTGAGGCTGACTTTCAGAAGGCCTTGCAGCGAACCATTCGGGCTTTAACCAGAGGAAAGACGATTCCAGCTCGACCGAAAGCTATCTTGCTTGGAGGACAAAGCGGGGCAGGTAAGACGACTATTCATCGTATCAAGCAAAAAGAATTTCAAGGTAATATCATTATCATCGATGGTGATAGCTACCGTTCTCAGCATCCCAATTACATAGCCCTGCAAGAAAAGTATGGCAAGGACAGCGTGGACTATACCAAGGGATTTGCAGGAAAAATGGTAGAGCATCTGGTTGACGAACTCAGTACGCAGGGTTATCACTTGCTGATTGAGGGAACCTTGCGTACCACTCAAGTTCCTCGTCAGACTGCTCAATTATTAGCTTCGAAAGGATACCAAGTTTCTTTAGCTATTATTGGTACCAAACCAGAACTGTCATTTCTCAGCACCTTGATTCGTTACGAAGAACATTATGCTATAGATCCCAATCAAGCGAGATCAACCCCAAAGGAACACCACGATGGGATTGTAGAGAACTTGGTTGATAACCTAAGGAAGTTAGAAAGAGAACAACTCTTTGAACAAATTCAGATTTATCAAAGAGATCGAACTTGTATCTATGATTCTGAAACAGATGAAGGCTCCGCAGCAGAGGTTCTTCAAAACTGTCTTTTCGGGAAGTGGAGTAAGGTTGAGGAAGAGATGTTGAAGGTAGGACAGGAACGGTTGGGGGAATTAGGAATTTAAAGGAGATTATCGAAAGTGACAGGAAAAAAGAATAATGCGACATCTAGTTGGAGTGGTTATAATCATCAAGGACAGGTTGGTATTTTCCTTGCTTTAAAGGAGCTAAATGAGTAACTTCAAAAGGGGGATAGTTATAGTGGCTATTCTATAGAATTTGAAAAAGAAGATGGCGAAGATGTAGATATTGTTCAGAACAACACAGTTATTTCAAGGCATCAGGTGAAGGCAAAGATAACTTCAAAAAATCTAAATGACTATAAGGATGTTTTGACAGAATTTAATGTTAATGGTGTTGATAAAGGGTCTAGGTCATCTGCTGGTAATTCTGCTCAAAAGGTTACTCAAGATAATGCCCTTTCTGATAAGTATAATGAATTACGCCAATCTGGATTGAATAGAAGCGAAGCTAAAACTGCAGCAGAAAGTTGGTTGAAGTAACAAGCGGCACTTCATGATCCAGATCAAATAGCTGGTGGTTTTGCTAAAAATGTTACTGGTGTTGGTGATGCGGGGATTAATTCTTCAATTGGTTCGCAATGGAAAACTAGAATTGGAACAGTGGATGAAGTAGTTGATAATATTGTAAGAACAACACCGTATGAAGATTTAAGCAAGATTTACTTGAATGTAAAATTAGTTCCATAGGGAGAAAATTATGTCACTAAAAATTTCTAAAGTTTTATCTATGCCAGATGATGTAATTGATAAATATCATCAACAGATTCCAAAAGAATTATTGGAATTATGGAAGAAAGAAGGCCAGTGCCTATTGCTTAATGGTTATCTAAGAGTTATTAATCCAGATGACTATTTAAAGTTTATTCAGGATACATATTTTAGAGGAGAACTTTCCATACCAATTTTTATAACTGCATTTGGAGATATTATAACTCTAGAAGAGAGTAAATATTTGAGAATAGTTAGATATAAAGATGGAGATTTTGTATCTATTTTGGAAAATATGTATTATTTTCTACAGGACTTAGAGGATGAAGAACTCTTAGAAGATTATTTTGAAATTCAACTGTATGAAGAAGCGGTTGATCGGTTTGGAACTCTAAGTTTTGAACAATGTTTTGGATTTGTTCCACTCCTAGGATTAGGAGGCCAGAAGCATATATCTAATATTGATAAAGTAGATACTTTAGAACATTTGAGTTTAATTACTCAATTTATAGGTGGTATCGGCTTTGATGATTGATTTAAGAGGGCAAATTTGCCCTCTTTTTGAGTTTATTGTAAAATAATGATACTCAAGTTGCCAACTACGTTAAGAAAATCGATTGGAAGAAGGTAGCTGTCACAGCTGGTGCCATTGGTGTTGGTATTGCTCTTACGGTTGCAACCGGTGGTCTAGGTGCACCAGTCGCAACGGCGATTGGTGGTGCAGCTTCTGGAGCCATTATATCTGGCTATGACGCTTATAGCTCAGGTCAGCGTGGTTGGGCATTGGCTGGTTCAACACTAAAAGGAGCAGGACTAGGAGCTATTACAGGTTTTGTAGGTGGTCAATTTATTGGAGCAGGAGCCAATGTAGCAGCTAATGTGACCCAAAACATTGCCAACCAGACTGTTCGTCATGTTGCGAAGGCGGGTGTTGAAGCTGGTGTTGAGACCGTTATAGATACGGGTATCTCCGTTGCGACAGGGAATCCAATTTCTCTTAAGAATGTCGTGACAGACTATGGTCTCAATCTCATTACCAATGGCTCAGGCAGTGTTTCAAGTAAGAAATCTGCCAAAGCAGATGTACCGAAGAACAAGCCGAAGTCTGGGGATGTTGCAGTTACGAAGTCTCGTCAGTCATCTACTCCTGTTCAGCAACTGTCTAACCCTGGACCTAATAAGTCTAGAATCCCTGTGGAAGCTGTAGATGGCAATGGAAATAAGGTATATGGTGAGATTCTTGAACCTGGTTACATACATACGAGACCAGTTAAAGATGTGACATCTACTACGTCTACATCTCAAAAACGAATTTCAGGTCCGGATCCTAATGCCCCAAGACTTGAAGCTCCATCATCAAATACAGCACAAATTAATCCGCATAATATTAGATTTAGTCAGAGTTCAGTCAATGGAGCGGATGCTATACAGAGCAGTATGGCCAAAAGTGGTTGGAAAGGAGATGCGATTGATGTTGTTAACATGCCTGATGGTCAGTTAACAACTATTGACAATACAAGAGTAATAGCTGCTAGAGGAGCTGGGATTGATGTTACCGCTAGGGTGCATCAACATGCAGATTCTCTTCCAGATGAATTTATAGACCGATTTACAACCAGAGCAGGTACACCTTCAACTTGGGGTGAGGCAGTTCAATTACGTGTTGGGAAACAAAAGTCATCTTTCCGTACTGGAAATCCATACGGCTCATATGATTTGGAACGGAGGAATTAATTCATGTCGGTTATTACATTTGAGCATTCTTTTTTTCGATATCCACAGCATCTAAAAGATTTGATTTCTGAAGGAATTGTTGATTTTGGTGTATGGTATTTAATGAATGATGAGCAGACTACTAGAAGATTTAAAGGGCTTCAAGAGAGATATCCTGAGCGTAAGTTATATCCATTTGCGAGGAGAGATGATAATGATGATATTGCTTGTTTTGAAAAGGAGGATAATACTACAGTGCATATCATTCATGATTTTGCTGATGCAGGATGGGAGCAAAAAGATATTTTTCCTAATATTGATGCATGGCTGAGGTATACTGAAGAATGTAATATTCAAAATGCTATTGATAATGAGGAATAGTAGATAGAAATCCTCTAATACTTGAAAATATACATCAGCACTGACTCAAGCAGATATTCCGAGAAGCCAATGGCATATACTAGATCGAACTGGAGATCCCCTTCAAGAAGCACTGCTTGATGGTCAATTATCACGCAATAAGCTATCATCTAGTGGGACTCCAACAGTTAGAAAGAGTGGAGGTACCAGGGGTGGTAAATAAGATTATTTATGAGTTACCTATGTTTTCTACATTGTTAGATTCACCACCAAAGATTGATTTTGTGAAAGGAGATGTATTAATATCGCTAAGTGGATATGATGCTGATGAGCATTTTCATAGCATTATCTTGAAATTTCATAGTGTATTTGAATTTGCAAAAACATATTCAAATTTTGCAAGTAGTGTAGAAGCTTATGATAAAGTAGTTGAGTTGACTGATTCAAAAAGAATTATCGAACTCAAGTCTAGGAATAAGATTTTATTTGAGTCTCTAACACTCAAAGCACCTATCAAACACTTTAGTTTATTTTTAGATAGTTATGATATCTATAATATAATATGTTTACATTGTGAGGTGATAGATGATAGATTACGAGAAATTGAGTAAAGATTGCTCGTATATTTTAAGACATGCTGCTGATGATTATTTTTTGACTAGTGATAGTCAGGGTTGGGTTGATTTGAAGGAGTTTATTAATGTGTTAAATCTATGTTTCGGATGGAATACACTGAACGAACTTGATATAAACGTTATGATAGTTCAATCTAAAATAAACGATATGAAATTGTTGACGGAAGAATACGAGCAATGTATGGTCATTCAATTAAGCAAAAAATTATATATGAAGAACGTGAGCTACCCTCATTTTTATATCATGGAACAGAAGAAAAAAATATTATCCCTATTCTTAAATATGGCTTAGAGAAACAAAGACGACAATATGTACATTTGACAAATGATTATAATATTGCTTATTATTCAGCAATTAGGAAAAATAAAAAAATTACTGTTATTAAGATCAGGTCTAAGGCAGCTTGGAAGGATGGAATTAAATTTTATCAGCCAGAAATAGGTGTTTGGCTGGCAGACTATATTCCTTCTAAATACTTAGTAAGTATTTGAATATCCTTCTATTCTATTAGTTTTAATCATAGTAGTTTACAATTATGCTAGAAGCTGGCTAACTTCGAGAGTATTTGTTTTGATATTTTTGGATTTCTTTAAAAAGATAGTTTGGGATTCGATGATTGATTTAAGAGGGCAATTTTGCCCTCTTTTTGAGTTTATTGTATAATAATGATACTCAAGTTGCCAACTACGTTAAGAAGATTGACAGGAGGAAGGTAGCTGTCACAGCTGGTGCTATTGGTGTTGGTATTACTCTCACCGTAGTCACTGGTGGTCTAGGTGCCCCGGTAGCTATGGCTATTGGAGGTGCAGCTTCTGGAGCCATTATATCTGGCTATGACGCTTATAGCTCAGGTCAGCGTGGTTGGGTATTGGCTGGTTCAACGCTAAAAGGAGCAGGACTAGGAGCTATTACAGGTTTTGTAGGTGGTCAATTTATTGGAGCTGGTGCCAATGTAGCCGCTAATGTGACACAAAATATTGCCAACCACACCGTTCATCATGTTGCGAAGACGAGTGTTGAAGTTGGTGTTGAGACTGTCATAGATACGGGAATCTCCGTTGAGACAGGGAATCCAATTTCTCTTAAGAATGTCGCGACAGACTATGGTCTAAACTTAGTTACCAATGGTTCGGGTAGTATCAGTAATACTAGTGCAACCAAACCAATCAAGGTTGGTGGTGTGGAAGTTTACGATGCAAACTACAAACACACACGCCCAATTAAGGATGTCACTCCAGTAAACAATCAAAAACTATTGACTGGACCTGACCCGAATGCCTTGAAGCTGGAGGCGCCAAAGCAGAAGTTAGCATTACCTATGCCTAATGATATTGTGACTATTCAAGTAACGAAAAGGAAATATCCTCAATCTGCTCAACATATTCCAGATGCGCGCGTGTTTAGTGGACTTAGAAGTGGTATAATAGAAGAGAAAACTACTGTTTTGTTAGGAGTTACCAATAAGTCATGGATTAGTGACTTGTCAGATTGATTAAAGAGAATTTTAAATAGAAAGTCTTCAAATATGAGAGCACTTGATAAAGGTGATGATACTATTCATAATTTTTTAGTGTATCAAAATGGCGATGATTCTAATATTATGGACTACGATCCAAAGTTTAATGATATCTTAGTACAAAAAAAGGGACTATGTTTTAAAACATTCTATGAAAATTGGGAGAATCAGACATTTGAATCACTTCTAGAAGTGGAGGGTGCTCTAGAGCTGGAGTTGATATTTGAAGAAGAAGTTCTATCGGAAAGTTTTGGTTTTCGTAATATAGGAGTTTGGTTTAATGTCACTAAGACTGCGGATTATAATTTCAGATATAATAGTATCGGTGTTATACCTGAGTATAGAGGAAAGGGAGTTTACTATTGAAATCAATGATTGTAGTATTAGAAAGTGTAAGAAATAATAGCGTTGAGTTCTCATTAGTTAATACAGTAAAAATTGAAATTGATGATAAATTTTCGATTTATAATTCTATCTTAACTGAGTTAATACCTGAGGAGCGAATGCAATATAGGGTGTTTAAAGTAGAAAACCGAGAAAAAGATTTAAACCAAATGAGAGAGTTATACAGCCAAAAGCTAGAAAAATTGTATTTCAACTTAAGTTAGTTAAGTCCAATAGTATAATTTAGAGCATTATTCCTTTTTATAGCCATAGACTGAAACGATTTCAACAGTAAAGACATAATAATTGAGGATGATAAATTATGAAGTATGTAAAGTTAAATGAAGGTATTCCATTTGATGTTGAAAATTTTGAAGATAAAACAAATAAAACCTTTCCCTATTTTCAAGCTGGAAAAAATATGCATTATGCCCAAGTTGTGGTTCTTCTGTTCAAATTATTGGTGGAAATAATAACTTGACACAGAATAGAGGAGGAAGATTATATGCAGCACATACAAAAAGTAATGTCAGGGGTTTGAATTTTAACGAGGCAGCAAAACACAGATGCATAAATTATGAGGGAAATAATAATAATTGGCAAAGAATTTATGAGGTTAGACAAAATATCCCCGAAAATCAAGATGTACTGGAGTATTTAGAAGAGAATATTGATGAAATTGCTATTGCTGTGGAGTCTTTAATTGGTTTTAAGTGTAAATTTCAAGACAGAAGAAGTACAGTATTTGAAAATTTGTACCAGTCTTTTATAGCCAATGGTGGCTTATGTATAACGAATGATCAATTTGTACCAGAATATTTACCTAGAATGATCATAAAACGAGCAGCACCGGTAAAATGTTGGGGTGCGATTCCTATAGGTAGAACCAAGGATTATTTAGAGCGTACTCAAACTTTTGAAGGTTCAATTGAAAAAGGACAATTTACACCTGCCATTGAAGTCGAGTTTGTAGGAACTTTGGATCATGATGAAAATCCTACTAGACTTAACATGAGATTAATTATTGGTGAGAAAGAGTTGGATATGTACCATATCGATGCAAGGATAAATTAGAAGAATAAGTTTACCTAAATTTACCCAATTTTATTTGTTCAAACAAGATGATGTTTTAGCATTAGTTTAGTCCAATAGTATTATTCTAACTATTTTTAGCCAGTATTTCGTCTATTAGTATAGAAGAAAGCTCTCAGCACACGTCGAGTATGTTACTCTGCTCGTAAAAGCCTAGAAATCTTTGAACAAAAGGGATACTGAAAAGCCTTGATTGCAAGGCTTTTTGTATTGAGGTGGGGAAGTATCAGAGTGAGAAATTTTTTGGAGTGAGTAGAAGTGATAGCTAGAAATTATCGGTTTCTATTTCCATTTACCCTGTGGGTACGTGTTTGTTTCCATTGACAAGGAGTTTATGGGAATAGAAACGTACCCACCTCTAATATCGCCTGAATGATCGATTGAAGTGTGCGTGCTGAAATTGATACAAATTATTGTTATAGTGTCAAATTAGGTTAAAGGGACATTAATGGGCTGTTTTAAAATCGCACATTGTCAAGTCAAGTGCAACAAGTTCATCGATAACTAGAGAACCAGAGGTTAAGCTGTCTGGGCTAGCCCAAACAGAAATTTCGAGGATTGATATTGAAGAAGTCGTCTGGGGCGCTCATTGATGGCAGTGATATACTTGTCCAGTTCTTCAGAGGTTAGTGAATTAAGTGAGACTCCTTTAGGAATATATTCTCTGAGGAGGCCATTGAAGTTCTCGTTTGTTCCTCTCTCATGTGAAGAATAAGGATGTGCAAAGTAAATATCAACGGCTTCCAGGTCTGAGAGTAAACTAAACTCCGCACCATTATCTGCTGTGATGGATGCAATAGGATACAGACTGGTGAGATGCCTTACAGCACTATTAATGGTGTGGGACTGTTTGTCTTCTAGCTTAACGCCCAGTGCATAGCGTGTCTGGCGCTCTACCAAGGTCAAAATAACTGCTTCACCTTTGGTTTTCTTGCCAAGAACTAAATCAATCTCCCAATGCCCAAATTCAGAACGGTCATTGATACACTCTGGACGTTCTTCGATAGACTTACCTAAAGTCTTCCGATTCATCTTCGTGACTTTCTTAGAACGTTTTCTGATACTAACCATCTTAGGCAGATCGATTGGTTTAATAGCTAACAACCCCTCTTTGATATAACGATAAATCGTTTTGGTAGAGGGTACGACTTCTTCAGAATGGCTTGTTTTATAAGTCTGAACAAAACTATCTACGCTATGGAGACGGACGTTAGCCTTCAAGGCATCTCCTAATTGTTCAATGAACCTAGCGGAGTAGTCATTCAACTTGAGATAAGAACACTTTCGGCGATTGGTCTCATAGACACGTTGTCCACTATCAGCGAAATAGGTGCTGAAATAGGTTCGTTTCCCATTCTTATCCTGTACCTGATCTACTGAACCACGTTTGATTTCTCGACAGATTGTAGACCGGTGACGACCCAGAAGCCGAGCGATTTCAATTGGTTTCTTTCCCATTTTAAGATAAGCTGCAATTTCACCACGTTCTGTGGCTGAGAGATGAGAATAGGATGAGTTTCTGGTAGAATGAGTGTTGGACATGTTCATCTGCTTTCTATACTGAGTTGGGGAATTCTAGTATATCAGACGAACATGTCTTTTTTGTTGCACTTCATTTTACAACGCGGGAAAAAATAATCATAAATAACTTGTAAAAATATAAATTTTATGGTAAAATAAATGCATTAAAGTTAAAGGAGACAAAACTATGTCTGGACAAATTCGTGTATCCCCAGAAACGCTACAATCTCGTGCTCGTG
>NZ_JAGFUX010000019.1 GCF_017601095.1 Streptococcus suis
AAGAAATCATGAAATTTTTCCCAACTAAGAAAGTTTATGTGACCACCAAGAAGGACTTTGTCAAAGCCAAACGTAAGCAGTTCGTATCACGTATTATCACAGGCGACTATGATGCCATTGTCATTGGGGATTCACAATTTGAGAAGATACCAATGAGTCGTGAAAAACAGGTCACCTATATCAATGACAAACTCGAGCAACTCCGAGAAATCAAGCTAGGAAGTGACAGTGATTACACGGTGAAAGAAGCAGAGCGTTCGATTAAGGGACTAGAGCACCAATTAGAAGAACTCCAAAAACTGGAGCGGGATACCTTTATTGAATTTGAAAACCTTGGCATTGATTTTCTTTTTGTGGATGAGGCTCATCACTTCAAGAATATCCGACCAATCACTGGACTTGGGAATGTCGCGGGTATCACCAATACCACTTCAAAAAAGAACGTAGACATGGAAATGAAGGTGAGACAGGTTCAGGCAGAGCATGGCGATAGAAATGTTGTTTTTGCGACAGGAACACCAGTCTCAAACTCCATTAGTGAACTTTTCACTATGATGAATTACATTCAACCCGATGTCTTGGAACGATACCAGGTATCCAATTTTGACTCCTGGGTTGGGGCTTTTGGGAATATCGAAAACTCTATGGAACTAGCCCCGACAGGAGATAAATACCAACCTAAGAAACGGTTCAAGAAATTTGTCAACCTTCCTGAACTCATGCGAATTTACAAGGAAACAGCTGATATTCAGACTTCAGATATGCTTGATTTACCTGTACCTGAAGCTAAGATTATTGCGGTGGAAAGCGAGTTAACGCAAGCTCAGAAATACTATTTAGAAGAGCTGGTAGAGCGTTCAGACGCTATCAAGTCAGGTAGTGTTGCTCCAAGTAGAGATAACATGCTTAAGATAACTGGAGAAGCCAGAAAACTAGCCATTGACATGCGTCTCATTGATCCTGCTTACACCTTGTCTGACAATCAGAAGATTCTTCAAGTAGTGGACAATGTGGAACGCATTTACCGTGAGGGAGAAAATGAGAAAGCTACCCAGATGATTTTCTCAGATATTGGAACGCCTAAGAGTAAGGAAGAAGGCTTTGATGTTTACAATGAATTGAAAGACCTTTTAGTGGATAGAGGGATTCCCAAAGAAGCAATAGCCTTTGTCCATGACGCCAATACGGATGACAAGAAAAACTCTCTGTCACGCAAGGTCAATAGTGGAGAAGTACGGATTCTCATGGCTTCGACAGAAAAAGGGGGAACAGGATTAAACGTCCAGTCTCGCATGAAAGCTGTCCACCATTTAGACGTTCCCTGGAGGCCCTCAGATGTAGGACGGATTTTGCGGACATTCAAAATAAAAAAGAATGTGGAGGTAACAGACAATGGCAAAGACAATTTTTGAGGAAATGGGCGGCAAATACGAAAGGCAAGGGGATTATTTGATACCGTGCTTAACTGTACCCGCCGAAGAAGAACAGGCAATAGGCATCTGGGGACAGCGGCATTTGGATTATCTGAAGCATCACTGCAAAGTTACATACACCAATCTTCTTACAAGCGGCAGACTTAACGCTTACCTTGCCGACATTGACAGACAGGCACAGGAACGCTTTGAAAGGCTCATAGAGGGTATGAAACAGGCACAGGGCATAACGGAACAGCTAAAGGCAGAAAACGCCTTAGAATGGACAGGATGCCTCAATAACATAAGGGCTTGTGCGAGGGAGATTGTGGAAAAGGAAATTATTTTTGCATAAACAGATGATTAGTGGCAGGGGGAAATCCTGCCGCTTTTTCTGCTTTAGTTTGTCAGCTTGACAAATAAAGGGTTAAGGAATATAATTAGATTCAGTATTATACAAGGAGTTAATAAATATGCGGCAAGGTATTATTAAATAAACTGTCAATTTGATAGTGGGAACAAAAAGTAGCAGTCCCGTTTCACTTTTAATATGGGGCTTAGTTTTTTGTACCCAGTTTAATAATACTTTTATCATGTAATTTTATATGCCCGAAAACATATAAGTGTTTTGGGGCTATTGGAGTTATTTACCCAGTGATAGGAGTATTTATCACTGGGTATTTTTATGCCCTTTTTTGGGTGTTGATAGGAGGAAAATCACATGAAAATAATTAACTTAGGCATTCTGGCTCACGTTGACGCAGGAAAGACAACATTAACGGAGAGTTTATTGTATACCAGTGGTGCAATTGCAGAACCAGGGAGCGTAGATAAAGGCACAACAAGGACAGATACAATGAATTTGGAGCGTCAAAGGGGAATCACTATCCAGACAGCAGTGACATCTTTTCAGTGGGAGGATGTAAAAGTCAACATTATAGATACGCCAGGCCATATGGATTTTTTGGCGGAAGTATACCGTTCTTTATCCGTATTAGACGGAGCAGTATTATTAGTTTCTGCAAAGGATGGCATACAGGCACAGACCCGTATACTGTTTCATGCACTACAGACAATGAAGATTCCGACAATTTTTTTCATCAATAAAATTGACCAAGAGGGGATTGATTTGCCAATGGTATATCAAGAAATGAAAGCAAAGCTTTCTTCGGAAATTATAGTGAAGCAAAAGGTTGGGCAGCATCCCCATATAAATGTAACGGACAATGACGATATGGAACAGTGGGATGCGGTAATTATGGGAAACGATGAACTATTAGAGAAATATATGTCAGGGAAACCGTTTAAAATGTCAGAACTGGAACAGGAAGAAAACAGGAGATTCCAAAACGGAACGTTATTTCCCGTTTATCACGGAAGTGCTAAAAACAATCTGGGGATTCGGCAGCTTATAGAAGTGATTGCCAGTAAGTTTTATTCATCAACGCCTGAAGGTCAATCTGAACTATGCGGGCAGGTTTTTAAGATTGAATATTCAGAGAAAAGGCGGCGTTTTGTTTATGTGCGTATATATAGCGGAACATTGCATTTGAGGGATGTTATTAAAATATCTGAAAAAGAGAAAATAAAAATCACAGAGATGTGTGTTCCGACAAACGGTGAATTATATTCATCCGATACAGCCTGCTCTGGTGATATTGTAATTTTACCAAATGATGTTTTGCAGCTAAACAGTATTTTGGGGAACGAAATGCTGTTGCCGCAGAGAAAATTTATTGAAAATCCTCTCCCTATGCTCCAAACAACGATTGCAGTAAAGAAATCTGAACAGCGGGAAATATTGCTTGGGGCACTTACAGAAATTTCAGATGGCGACCCTCTTTTAAAATATTATGTGGATACTACAACGCATGAGATTATACTTTCTTTTTTGGGGAATGTGCAGATGGAAGTCATTTGTGCCATCCTTGAGGAAAAATACCATGTGGAGGCAGAAATAAAAGAGCCTACTGTTATATATATGGAAAGACCGCTTAGAAAAGCAGAATATACCATCCACATAGAAGTCCCGCCAAATCCTTTCTGGGCTTCTGTCGGGTTGTCCATAGAGCCGCTCCCTATTGGAAGCGGAGTGCAGTATGAAAGCAGAGTTTCACTTGGATATTTAAATCAATCGTTCCAAAATGCGGTTATGGAGGGGGTTCTTTATGGCTGCGAGCAGGGGCTGTATGGATGGAAAGTGACAGACTGTAAAATCTGTTTTGAATATGGATTGTATTATAGTCCTGTAAGTACCCCCGCAGACTTTCGGCTGCTTTCCCCTATCGTATTGGAGCAGGCTTTAAAAAAAGCAGGGACAGAACTATTAGAGCCATATCTCCACTTTGAAATTTATGCACCGCAGGAATATCTCTCACGGGCGTATCATGATGCTCCAAGGTATTGTGCAGATATTGTAAGTACTCAGATAAAGAATGACGAGGTCATTCTGAAAGGAGAAATCCCTGCTAGATGTATTCAAGAATACAGGAACGATTTAACTTATTTCACAAATGGGCAGGGAGTCTGCTTGACAGAGTTAAAAGGATACCAGCCAGCTATTGGTAAATTTATTTGCCAACCCCGCCGCCCGAATAGCCGTATAGATAAGGTTCGGCATATGTTCCACAAGTTAGCTTAACAGCTTGCAAAAGTCATATAAAATGAGATTTGAAAGGATTAGAGACTAATTATGATGAAATGCGAATGGATATTGTGTCCTGTTTGTGGGAGCAAAACCCGTAATAAAATTAGGAAGGACACTGTTTTGGAGAATTATCCCCTTTATTGTCCAAAATGCAGACAAGAAAGATTGATTAAAGTTGACAACTTGAAGATAACTGTCATCAAAGAGCCAGACGCTTAAGACGCAGAGCCGATGAAATTGTGGAACAATTCACGAATCATCGGCTCTTTTTGTTTCGTATTTGAAAGAACAAACTCACCAAATAAAAAAAACGATATTCGGGTGGGTTATTTTGTTATACCCTAAATTACCCTCTGAATTTGTTTTTAAATTTGGAGGGATTTTTTTATGTCCTTTTTTCGGGCAGTTATCTATCTGCTCATACGAAGCAAAATTTATCAATACATAGCATATCAGAGAACGGCAGGAAACCAGTTAAAAAAATTTCTGCCAGTGCAACGGTACTTCTCACCTTGAAAGTAGAAGTACAATCTCCATACAATAGAATTACTATTTCCTATAACCGTAAAGGTCACAGAGCCTTTGCGGTTTTTCTTTTGTCGATTTTTGTTGGAAAGTGCCGTAGGGCTGTTTCTGGTGTGCGTTGCCGCTCCCCGCCTCTCCATCTGGATTTTTACATTTCAAAAATTCAGATTGGAGGTATTAGCGGTGAAATACGCACCAAGAAAAGTATATATCAAAGAAAGCGGCGGCTATGTGGAACTGTCCTATACGGATTTCTGCCGCCGCAGGCAAGCCGACAAGGGATATATGGACAAGCTGTTTATCCCCGTCCAAGGTTGTCTGCTTGAAGTCGTAAGGGAGCAATATGCGGACTTCTACCGTGACAGGGAGCGGTGGCGTTACCTGCAAAAATTAGATGCGAGGAACAGCCTGCTATCTCTGGACGGATTTACGGACAGCGAGGGGAATCCTCTGGACTTTATCGCTGATGAAGCGGCGGACATTGCGGAAACCGTTGTCAATGCTGTTATGGTGGACAGGCTGAAAGCCGCCCTGCCTTTGTTGTCGGATAGTGAGCAGGAGTTGATACAGGCAATCTTTTTTGACGGACTTTCCGAGCGTGAAGTCGGGGCGAGGTTAGGCATAACCCAGAGCGTTGTGAACAAACGCAAAGCCAGAATCCTAAGAAAACTAAGAAAGATAATAGAAAATTAAAATTTAAGGCGTTCAGCCCCCTTGTTTTTTCCTTTGGGAAGATGAGGGGGCTTTTCTCTGCCCTCTCAATCAATTCTGATTGGAGGAAGTAAGAATGGCATACAACCACGGACGGGAGGACAGGAAATGGCGTATCTGGAAAGAAGCGGAGGAAAAGCTGCTGCGTGAGTGCGGTGTTGATGAAGCGACCATTGAGCAGATACGCATTGCGGACAGGGCAGACTTCAATTCCAACAGGCGGTTTTACCGATGGACGAATGACGTTGCGGAATACCTTGAGGACATGGCAGACAGGGAGCGGCAAGCGGAGGTGAATACAGTTGCGGAGTTACTGGACGAGATTGAGAGCGAAAATCTCTATCAAGTATTAGTCACGGTGGACGGGCGTACCTTGAAAATCGTCCTGCTGAAAATGCAGGGGTATTCCACAAAGGAGATTGCCCCACTTGTGCATTTGACGACTGGTGCCATCTATGCGAGGTTAGACCATCTGCGGAAGAAGCTTCGGAAAATTTTGTAAGCGTCTAATACATCCCATTATTCTGCGGGCTACTGGGTGGGGAGTGGAATCTCCCCGCTTATTTTTGGCAGGAGGAAAACGGGATGGCATATAAAGCTAAGGCGTACACGCTTCGGGAGGAATCCACGGAAAGCGGTATAAGGTATTTTATCAGTTTTAAGGACGGGCAGGGGGAACACCACGAACTGGAAGTATCCGAAGAATGGTTGGCACAAGGTTTTACAAGCCCAGAGGATAGAGCCAACTACCAAGCTTTAAAGGAACAGTATGAAGATGAAACTCTTGATTATAGCTTTTCAAAGCGTGAAATCACTGGACAGCTGGAACTCATCATCACAAGTCGTGAGAATGATTTTCCAAACTTAGATGAGGTGACGAAGGCAGAATACCTTGATTTGGTTGCCCAACTTGATGATTTAGACAAGAGACAGGCTGACTATTATCGCAAGCAATTAGCCTAGAAAGAGGTGTAAGATGTTGGAGCAAATTCTACAAAGCCTTTTGATTATCGCAGCAATAGGACTGATGTTGTTTGTCCTTTATCGGATTGTGAAAGTTTCAGGTGCTTTATTTCTTATCGGACTCATCAGTGGATTAGTCTTTATTGAAATATATGGAATTTACCTATTCTTCACAGAAAGACACCTATATTCAGAAGATTTAGCAGCTAATGGCATATGGAGTTTCACTGGATTTTATATTGCATTGAATTTATTTCTTGCTATTAGCTTAAGTATGAGGTGGTGGAGAAATAGAATCGTTTAACATGGGGATTACCTACTGGTAGTCCTTTTTCTTGTGATAAAATCTCCAAGCTAATCTTGATATGATGAAGCTATCACTAATAGAGGAGTAAGCCATGTTAAATAAAGTGAAAGCTCGATTTCTGATTGGATTAGGAGGTTTAATCGCAGTCAGTTTTATGGTCATGATTGGCTACACGATTGGCTCACAAACCATTTCAAAGCAAACAGAGAACCAAATACGAGCAGAAGCCAATAAACTTGTGTCAAAGAAAAAGCAGGAGGAAAGAGCGACAGTCCTATCAGATGAGCTTGTCAATGAATTTCTCACTCAATATTTCACCAAGGTCCAGCTGGGTGAAAATAACGCTCGTATCAAACCCTACATGACGGACTCGGCATTTTCAGAAGAGGAAGCAAATCAGAATAAAGCGATCAATCAAGTTTATAAAGACTATATGCTTGACTACCGATTTGAATCAGCCAGTATCTATGTCAATACAGAAAGTAATGTTGCACTTGCGGAAGTTACCTATCAAGTGACCTATGTATCTGATTTGAGTGAGCAACAACAGCGAACCTCTCAAACAGAAACCAAGACGGTTATGTTATCCTACTCCAAAGTTTCCGACAAGCTCCTGGTTAATCAGTTGACCATTTGGAATGGAAAACTAGAGGACATGAAAGAAGCCACAGATGGTGCAAATTCCAGCATACCAACGATCCAAGGAACTACGACAAGCGAGAACAACTAGCAGGAGACAGTCTTCTGCTTTTTTTGATAGGGAGGAAAGATGACACGAATTAAAGCAGTAAAACAAAAGGCCATTTTAGATGTTGCTGAGAGTCTGGGCTGTTCCTTCAGACGTTTATCAGGACACATTTATGAACACCCAGACCATGATTCCTTTCGGATTTTTGCCGATACCAATACTTTCAAATGGTTTTCAAGAGATATACAAGGAGATGTAATTGACTTTGTTCAATTAGTGACAGGTGTTTCTTTCAAAGAGGCTGTATCCTATCTTGAAACTGGGGATTTTGAACAAGTTAAGTTGATAGAAGAAACTTATCAACCATTTCAATACTATTTGCATGAAGAACCCTTTCAGCAAGCACGTACTTACTTGCAAGTCGTCCGTGGCCTAAGTGATCAGACTATTAATACCTTTGGCAGACAAGGATTGCTTGCTCACGCTACTTATCAATCGGAGCCCGTATTAGTGTTAAAAAGCTATGACCACAACGGGACCTTACAGGCCGCAAGCCTTCAAGGTCTCGTCAAAAATGAAGAAAAACACGATCGAGGTTATCTCAAAAAAATCATGAAAGGATCTCATGGCTATGTCGGTATTAGTTTCGATATTGGGAATCCTAAGCGACTCATTTTTTGTGAATCAGTTATCGATATGATGAGTTATTATCAGCTTTACCAAAAGCAATTATCCGATGTTCGCCTGATTTCAATGGAAGGTTTAAAACTTTCTGTGATTGCTTATCAGACCTTGCGTCTAGCAGCAGAGGAACAGGGGAAATTGGCATTTCTAGATACAGTAAATCCAAGCAGACTTAGTCATTATCTTCAGGCAATACAAGAGACGACAACCTTCTTCCAAACTCATTCAAATGCATTAACATTGGCTGTTGATAACGATGAGGCAGGAAGAGAATTTTGTCAGAAACTGTCAGATAAAGGACTTCCGCTTTCTCAAGATTTACCACCATTGCAAGGACTTGAAACAAAGTTAGATTGGAATGATATTGTGAAACGACAAAAGGAATTATCTTTAAGAGATCTTATCCAGTCAGCCCAAACAAAAGTCATTAGAGATCATCCTCCACCTAAACGAGAGCACACTTTTGATGTGATAACAAAATCAAGTCCGCTATCATAATCTAGAATGTGACAAGGAGGACACCCTATGAGTGTGATTGAACGTCTGGCTGAAAAAGTAGCTAGACAAGAAGAAAAGGTCTCACGTGAGACGGAGAAATTGGAACACTATCGTGACCAACTACAAACAGCTATGTACAGTACCTTTATCAAACGGCAACAATCTAGTCAGTTGTCATTTCATGAAGCACTAGAGCAAGCCTTTGGTAAAGAAACCACACTACACCCAAATTACAGAAATGAGGATACAGAATGAGTAAAACATGGAATTTTGATCAGCCACTAGATGATGTGAAACCAACATCATCCCATGAAGAACGAGCAAAAATTGCAGCACTTTTCCATAAACAAGATGAAAAACCAATTGAAGAAGTAGACTATGTGGCTGCTTTTGAACAGCAACAAAAGGAGTCAGAATCTAAAGATGTACAGACGCCCGAATCAAAAGTTAAACAAAGCCAGCCGAAGAAAGTAAATATCACAAGCGACTATAAACAACACTTGGCAGACACTATTGCACAAAACAACAAGGATATTTCAGCCTGTCAAAAGCAAATTGAAGAACTTCATCAATTGATTGATGAAAAGAAAATCCAAAATAAAAAGTTGCAGGCTATTTCAGTAGCCATTGATGATTTATAAGTCAGGTAGTCCTATGCGGGCTACCTGACTTATAATTGAAGGAGAAGATAATGAAATTTTTTCAAAAGAAAAAACAGAACCAGGATCAATTTAA
>NZ_JAGFUX010000002.1 GCF_017601095.1 Streptococcus suis
TTCCGACCACTCTCTTGATTTTCCTAGTACGGTTTTTATTTTATCCAAAGGATAGGGAGGACGGTCTGCTGGAGCGGTAATGATAGCCACTACTGGAACATCTTTTTTTACAGCTTGCTTGCCAACTGAAACTTGCACCCAATCTCCCTTATTTATGGTTTGGTCAGGACAATAGTAGGTATAGGGTTTGCCGTCAACTGAAAATTGTACCTGGCAAAACCGCAACATTTTATTCGGTTTCCATAAGAGAGCCGGCTCCAGAGGTCGTTTTTCAAAGTAATCCAGCTCGTCATCATACCACCATTCATCCGTCAACCAGAGATTACAATAGGGACAACAATAGTCATCATAGTCTGATAAATAACATGTATTTCTAACGCAAGCTGGACAAGGCTTCCCCTCCTCATTGATAAATCCATCTAATTCAACACCATTGATATAGAGACCATAGTCATCCTCCGGTTCATATACATGCGTTTCAACAGAATGCGGTACACAACTCAACCAGTCATCCAAAGGCAAAGAAAGAATACTATAAATCTTGACCTCACTCCATCTTTCTTTGAGAGATTGACCATCATAGATTTTTGCCTCAAAAAGTTCCTTGGCAGTCTTAAATCTTCCACCATCTGGTAGATCTGACAAACCTGCCCAGTAGGGGGCTTCATTCCCTGAATATCCAATATATCGAAGAGTATCCTGATTATCTGTCTCAAAACGAAAAGCAGTCTCATCAACATTCATCCCCGCCTCAAATTCTTGCAAGAAATAATCATACTGCAAACGAGTAATGGCTGGATGCCTTTCTGTAGTCGGTTTATGGGGAATTCCCAACTTAAAACTTTCTGCTGAGAAGGAAAAATAGCCATTCACAAGCTGAAATTGACAAGTAGTGCCATTATATAAAACTTCATAAATCCACCACCTGGAAAGCCCCTCCATGTCTTGCATTCTAAAATCTGACACTCCATGACACTCCAAATCCCAAACCAAGGCTGGCTCATTGGAATGACTTTCTGCTAAACAATCCTCCTCAATAGTTAAGCGTAGGCTAGCTGACTGACTATCATAGGAAAAGGAGCCAATCAAATAATCATGAAACTGTCCAACAGATAAGAAATAATCAGCCAATTTCCCAGGATCGGTAATGTAGCCTATTCTTTTTGTCCACATGATATTCTCCTCTCACAAATCACTCCTCATAATATCTCGGTAGGTCCAGCAAGGTAGCCCTGTCGAGCCAGTTAATCTTATTCTCCAATAGATAATACCAGACAATATGATCTGAGTCGACCAGTGCTTCTTCAAACTCATATCTAGCCTCTGCCCATCTTCCAAAGTCATCACCTAACAAACAAATCGCTTCTTTGACACCATGATTCCAATAAAAGCGAGAAACATAGATACAATTTTCTTCAACCGCGTACCACTCTAGGTTATGGTCCATCTGAATTGCCGCTTTAATAGCAGCAATGGGATAGGACCACTTGGTCGCAAATGTGACAACCATCAAACCATCTAAACGCATCTGGTAGGTGAAACCATAACCATAATAGATGTATTCACCAAAAAGTTCTCCATACTTGCCAATGTTTTTAACACCCATCAGTTTGTTAAAACTAATATACGGTGGACCAATCCTTTTTTCGTCTATCGGGTAGTAATCTAAAAAGTAGGTTTCAAAAAAATCTTTGGAACAAATGACCTGCTGATACACATAGTTTGCCATAAAACCCAACCTTTCCTTACTGATTTTAGTATAACATTTTATATGAAAAAAGATTGCCAATATAACAATTTTTTTCATACAGTTATTCAATCGCAACAAACAAAATCGGATCAGAAATACAAAAAATTTACCTTATTCTTGATTTTAAAGAATAAGTCAACTAAAAAAATCTCTTTTAATTTTTGTGCATACCTTGTATAAAATAGTTGCAACATCGGAAGGCAGAACCAATGAATAACAGTATTAAGCAAGTTTGTATAGAAGATTCGAATGTAGAAACTAGCATTCTCAAAGCTGAGCCAACTTTTGAATTTGACAAAGAATTAGAAAGTGCTATGGACCAATACAATGGATTATTGAAAGAATTGGTGGATAAATGATTTTTCTACCTAAGCGCATTTGACATATTCTCAGCTAATTCTTGAAATAAAGTCTATAGTGAAAAAGTGGTTTTTCTTGAGTGATAGGAAATCTGATAGTTATGCCCTCCAACGGAAACACATAAACTTAAAACAGCAGGAAATCCAACTTGTACAAGCTTTAGATAGGTACAAAACACCGAAATCCACAAAGGGTAATAAGAAGACCACTTTTGGAATTCCTACCGAACTAACTGATTTGTTGATTGCTTGGAAGAAACAACAAAAAAAGGAGATGACTCATGCAACACCTCACAAATTACGCCACACTGGAGCAACACTAGCTAAACAAGCAGGAACATCACTCGAAGCTATTTCTGAAGCTCTAACACATAGTGATACTATCACAACAAAAACCTATGTAAACACCTCAAACGTTGTTCCTCTATCTGCTGGTACTCTCGCCTATCAACATATTCAAAATAAATAGGGTAAATTTAGGGCAACTTTTAGGGCAAACTTTCGTAAAAAGCATAGAAAAAAGCACCCGTGAGGTATACTCTTGAGTGCTTTGAAACGTTGATATATCGCGGTATACTAACGTTTACTAAATTGACTTGCTTTACGTGCTTTCTTAAGACCTGGTTTCTTACGTTCAACCATACGAGCGTCACGTGTAAGAAGGCCTGCGCGTTTCAATGAATCGCGGAAGTCTGGGTCTACTTGAAGCAATGCACGCGCGATACCGTGACGGATCGCACCTGATTGACCACCGTAACCACCACCGTTCACGTTAACGAAAACGTCGTATGAACCTTGTGTTGAAGTTACTGCGAATGGTTGGTTGATAACCAAACGAAGGTCAGCGTGTGGGATGTACTCTTCTACATCTTTTTTGTTAACTGTGATTTTACCAGTACCTGGGACCAAACGTACGCGTGCAACCGCGTTTTTACGACGACCAGTACCTGTGTATTGTGCTTGTGCCATTTAGATTACGTCCTTTCCCTTAGATAAGACCTGAAATATCAAGTACTTCTGGTTGTTGTGCAGCGTGAGTGTGCTCAGCACCTACAAACACTTTCAATTTCATGCCTTGTGCACGACCAAGTGTGTTGTGTGGAAGCATACCTTTAACTGATTTTTCAATCAAACGAACAGCGTTTTTAGAACGCAATTCACCAGCTGAGATTGATTTCAATCCGCCTGGGTGGTTTGAGTGAGTGTAGTAAATCTTATCAGTTGCTTTTTTACCAGTCAATTTCACTTTCTCAGCGTTGATAACGATAACGAAGTCACCAGTATCAGTGTGAGGTGTGAAAGTTGGTTTGTTTTTACCGCGAAGAACGCTAGCAACTACTGCTGAAAGGCGTCCAAGAGGTACATCAGTAGCGTCTACTACATACCATTTACGTTCAACTTGGCCTGGTTTAGCCATAAATGTTGTTTTGTTCATGATTTCTCCTATACGAATCGTTTTTGTTTACTGGGCGGATGTTCCGGTCCGCGGGTATTTGGAAGGTTCCGGGGCCTTTCAAATGGGGTAAACAATACCGTCTACCATTCTATCAAATCTACTAGTCTCCGTCAAGCCATTTTACTTTACTTTTTTTATTTTTTGAAAGATAGCAGAGCTGCTGAGAATGAAAGCCTTATCATAACCTTATCTCCTCACTGACTGCCCCATTTTAAAATAAGTATGCCGCTTGCCTCTGACCGCCAAGGACAGGGCCAAGATATTTTCAGGATCTGGCATCCGACCGTAGCCCCCATCACCAATATGGTGGATGTCCGAACCAACCCGCTTGTTGCTGAGCCCAAACTCCCGCACTGTTTGGCTGTCCGCACTCTCTTGACTGGTTCCAATGGTCGAAATGACTAAAGCCCCACGCGCCTTGACCTGACTAATGATTGGAGCCACAATCTCCTCACGCACACCCGGAACCGTTCCAACTGCAGGTATGAGGACCCCGTCAGCCCCCAGCTCCACAAAATCCAGCAGGGCTTGACGATCCACGACAGACTCGCCCAGACCTGCACCGTGCATTTTTCCCGCAAAGATCAGGCCCTCAAAGTGTTCTTTGGCAAGGCCAATAGCAGAGCGGATTGCAGCCATAGACACACCCGTAGCAGGATTACCTGTCAGCATGATGAAGTCTACACCAAGAACTTGGGCCTGTCGCAGACTTTCTGGACTGACCTGACGACCAGGTTTAAGAAAAACCTGCTGGTCTTGGACTTCCTGACTGGTATCCACAGGCTCCAAGTTAATCCCAACCAATCGACCTGTCAACCGCTTGATTTCAGCGATGGGATTGTCACAGTCGTAAAAACCAACAATCTCCGGATGAAAGACATCCAATTCATTGAGCACCAAGAGGTCGCAACCAAAGGCAGCCATCATCTCCGCATTGGTCACCCCCGCAATCAAGGGAGCCGCTGTAACCACCGTTTCTCCCATGATAATCCGACCTTCACTGGACAAAATGGACTGCTTGAGCTCCTCCTTGGTCGCTCCCAGCAAGTCACTAGCATAACAAGACAACAAGCGTTTCATAATAACCTCCAAATTGATATCGTTTTTGTAACCGCTTTCTGTTTCAGTAAAAAGAAAAGAGATTATCTCTCTTCTTTATTGATAGATAGGATAGCTAGCACCCCTGTACCTGTATGGGTGGCAATGATCGGCCCCAACTCAGTCAAGAGAACATCGGTCACACGGCTATCTTCCAACAAAGTCGCTTTAATGGCTGCCGCCGCTTCCAAATCACCTGTATAGGCCACCATGACCGTGGAATGATCCAAACCATCCAAGGTCAGGTTCAACATTTCCTTTATCCCTTTTTTACGGCCACGGATTTTGGCAATGGCTTCTAACTTCCCTTCCGCATTGAGAGAAAGAAGAGGTTTGATATTGACCAATCCTCCAATGAGAGCTGCTGCCTTAGACAGGCGTCCACCACGCACCAAATGGTTAAGGTCATCGACTAGAAGGTAGGTCCGTAGGCGTGGGACCAATTCTTCAATGAGTGCCTTGGTCTCAGCCAAAGACTTGCCCGCAGCTCGTGCTTGAGCCGCCTGCATAACCAAGTACCCTTCACCAATGGCCGCAGCCTTGGTATCTACAATTTTAATGACAGCATCAGGATAAGCATCCAAAACCATATCGCGTGCAATGACTCCACTCTGATAGGTCCCTGAAAGTGCTGCTGAGAAAGCGAGGTAAAGTACCTCTTTACCTTCCTTGGCTGCCGACTCGAATATTTCTTCAAACTGACCAACATTGACCTGACTGGTTGTCGGCTGGCCCCCTGTTGCCATTTTCTCCAACAATTCCCCAGAAGTCAAGCGGTTTTCCCCAACGGTTTCATAGGTCACACCGTCAAGGTTTATGGTCAAACCAAGCACGGTTACATCATTTTCTTGGACCCAGCTGATTGGCAAATCCGATGTCGAATCGGTTACGATTGTAAATGTCACTCTTTCATTTCCTCCATCATTTCTTTTAAGGCTTGAAAATTCCCATCTGACCAGGGATTGAGGCGCGGGGTGTAAAGCTCTACCTGGTCCACAAACTTGTCCAAGTCCTTCTTGATAACCCTGGTTCTCTCCTCTAACTCACGCGCCGAAACCCGTAAAGCACCTTGGGAGAAGACCACCCACTGTTCATTTAGGTCGCTAGTTGCGACGGAAACCTGCTTGTGACGGTCACTATTGAGCTGGGCGCTGAGCCGCTCGATATAGCTATCTGCCGTCTCTTCCTCCTCTGTAAAAATAACCGACACCTTGAATTCGTCATACTGCTGGCGAAGGCCAGGCACATGGTGGGCATCAAAGACACAAATGACCTCAATCTGTTCAAAGGCTGCGTAGTGAGACAGGGTTCGAAGCAAGGTCGTTCTGGCCGCATCCAAGTCTCCCTTTTTAAAATCCTGCTTGGTCGATTGCCAAAAGGCAATCATATTGTAGCCATCTACGATGAGAACTTTCTCTTTCATTTAGATTTTCTTCCGAAATACTTCGTACATCAGCACAGCAGCTGCCACACTGGCATTGAGGGATTGGACATGGCCCTTCATGGGAATAGTAATCATCTCATCCACCTGCTTTTTAATATTGCTCGAAATCCCTTTGCCTTCATTGCCGATAATCAGGGCCAGCTTACCAGCCGTATTCCACTTGTGACTTGGAGTTCCGTTCATATCGGTACCGAAGACCCAGAAGCCTGCCTCCTTGAGCTTATCAAGGGTTTGACTAAGATTGGTCACTCGGGCGATTGGGACATGGGCCACTGCACCTGTTGAGGTCTTAGCCACAACAGGCGTCACGCCAACTGCTCGGTGTTTGGGAATGATGATGCCAGCTACCTGAGTGGCGTCTGCGGTCCGTAAAATCGAGCCGAAGTTGTGAGGGTCTGTCAGACCGTCCAAGATGAGAATGAGGGGATTATCTTCCTGCTCTGCCTTTTCCAAAATCACCGAAAGGTCCGCATAGGCGAACTCAGAGACCCGCAGGACAAAGCCTTGGTGAACCGCACCTTCTGTCATGTCGGACAGGGTTTTCTTGGGCGTCCAAGAGATTGATACCTTCTTCTCTGCCGCTAGAGCCTTGATTTTTTCTACATTCTTTCCGCGTAAATCATCCTGGATGTAGAGCTTGTTGCCGGTGTTGGCCTCCAAACTCTCCACCACAGCATGTACGCCATATACCATATCATTTTGTTCCATAAGAGTATTATAGCATAGGTTACTTGAAAAATGGCACTCACTGTGTCCCAGCTGAAATACTTGACCACATTACCAATATATGTTATCCTTATGCCTATTACTTGTCCGTACAAGTGGACCAAAAGGAGAACGTATGACACTTATTTTTGGAATTGTGGCAGGTCTGATTGCCTTTGCTATCGGTGGTTTGTGGTATGGTTTGATTTTCCGCGATGCTTGGATCAAGGCTTCAGGCATTGACATGGCTAAGGTAGAAGCAGATCGTCAGGCTGGAAAAAATGGCCAGAAGGAAATGGTGATTTCCCTTGTCATTGAAGTGCTGACTGCCATCATTACTATTTTCTTCATCAAGACCCTCGGTGTTTCACCACTTCACGCAGCTGGTGGTATGGGCGTGATCGCGGTCCTTGCCTCATTGAAAAACTACGTCTTTGAGCAACGCCCTATCAACCTCATCCTGATCAACGAAAGCTACAAACTAGTCTGCTACTTAGTAGTCGGAATCATTGCCTTGTTTGTATAAATCAACAGTCAGGGGAGTGACTGTTGATTCTTTATGGTACAATAAAAGGAAGACTAAGACCAAAGGAGCCAACATGTCCCTCTCCCTCCGCACGATCAAACTCATCTTAGCAACCGTGCTGGCTATTTACCTAGCGACAGCGCTGGGCTTGTCCTATGCGACGGCAGCTGGCATCATCGCCATTCTCAGCGTCCTCGATACCCGCAAGTCCAGCTTCAAAATGGCCCGCAACCGTCTCTTCTCCACCCTCCTGGCCCTGACCATATCCGTCCTGACCTTCGCCCTCTTTGGCTTTGGCATCTGGACCCTCGGCATCTACCTGGCACTCTACGTCCCTCTGGCCTACCGATTCAACTGGGAGGCTGGCATCGCCCCCTCGACTGTCCTCGTCACCCACCTCTTGCTGGAGCAGAATATTTCGCTGATATTTTTGGGAAATGAGCTGACGCTTTTTCTGATTGGGGCAGGACTAGCACTTTTGTTTAACCTCTATATGCCCTCACAAGAAAAGCAAATCGAGGCCTACCACGACCAAGTCGAAGACCTGCTCAAGCAGATTCTGCTTCGCTTTGAAGCCTTTCTGCTTAATGGAGACGGACGAAACAAGGCAGAATTGATTACGCAGCTGGATAAGACCTTGGGTGAGGCCCTGAAAGTCGTCTATCTGGACCGCCACAACCAGCTCTTCCAGCAAACCAACTACCAGGTCCATTACTTTGAAATGCGGGCTGCACAAAACAAAATCCTGCGGACCATGGCAGGAAATATCAACAAATGTTTACTGGAAGGCAGAGAAAATGTCATCCTGTCCAGCCTCTTCGAGCGAGCAGCCCAGCAACTGAGCCGAGAAAACTCCGCCAAGGAACTGCTCCTGGACATCGAGCTCTTCCATGCCACCTTCCGCGAGCGACCTCTGCCACAAACCAGGGAAGAATTTGAAACCCGTGCCACCCTCTTCCAACTCCTACACGACATGGAAGCCTTTATTCGCCTCAAGGTTGATTTTTATGAAGTTTATAAAGATGAAGAACCGTCAGTTTAAGCCGACGGTTCTTCTATTTTTCCATGAAATTCATCTGATACTTGGTTGTGCAAATGCAAGAAAGACAGACCCATCATGGCTGCATTCCCTGCGACAGCAAGGATAAAATCTTCTTTTGAGGAGACCGTTCCCAACCAAACAGCCAGGATTAAAGTGAGATTGTAAATCAAAATAGAGAAAGCTGTCCAGCGAATTTTTCTCAGTAGCGACTTCATAAGGGGACCTCCTGTAAGAATATTTTTCTATTTATTATATAGAATTCAAGAAGCAATAACAAGTACTTATGCGTTCTCAACCTAAAAAACCGCCAGATTTTCATCTAGCGGTCAGGTGTTTTATGAACGATTTTAGAAAGGTTAGACAATCGCCTTGCTTGTTTCATCATCGAAGAAATGAGCTTTGTTGAGATTGAAGGTCAAGCGAACTTTATCGCCTGGGTTGTGGTAGTCACGTGCATCGACACGAGACACAAACTCTGTGCTACCTACTTTAGAGTAAAGCATGGTTTCTGCACCGAGAAGCTCAGATACCACCACTTCTGCTTCTACGATAGAAGAAGGGTACGTGTCCAATTCCAACTGAGAAGCCTTGATGTCTTCTGGACGAATACCAAGGGTAAATGATTTGCCATTGTAGCCTTTTTCTTCCAAGTGCTTGCGGCGACCTTCTGGAAGTTCCACTTTGAAACCATCTCCAACAAGAACGCCATCTTGAAGCGTAACTGTGAAGAAGTTCATAGCTGGGCTACCGATGAAGCTAGCAACAAACTTGTTGACTGGGCGGTTATAGAGCTCTTCTGGGCTACCGATTTGCTCAATACGACCGATTGTACCTGTACCTGCTGGGTTTTTAGTTGCAGACATGATAACGATACGGTCAGCCAAAGTCATGGCTTCTGTTTGGTCGTGGGTTACGTAGATAGTTGTCGCACCGATACGGCGGTGAATTTTAGCAATCTCTGTACGCATGGATACACGGAGTTTAGCATCCAAGTTTGACAAGGGCTCATCCATCAAGAATACTTTGGCATCACGGACGATAGCACGACCCATGGCAACACGTTGGCGTTGTCCACCTGAAAGGTCAGCTGGTTTGCGTTCCAAGAATTCTGTCAATCCCAGGATTTGTGCCGCTTCTTCCACACGTTTTTTGATTTCGTCCTTGCTGTACTTACGCAATTTCAAACCAAAGGCCATGTTGTCAAATACAGTCATGTGTGGGTAGAGGGCATAGTTCTGGAATACCATGGCAATATCGCGGTCTTTTGGAGCCACATCATTCATGAGAACGCCGTCGATGTATGCTTCCCCTTCTGTGATGTCTTCCAAACCAGCAATCATACGAAGAGTTGTTGATTTACCACATCCTGAAGGACCTACGAATACGATAAATTCCTTGTCCTTGATGTCCAAGTTGAAGTCTTCAACTGAATAGTGCTCGCTGTTTGGATATTTTTTGTAGATATTTTTAAGATTAAGTTGAACCATGTCCAATCCTCGCTTTCATTGATAGATTTATTGTAAATGAAAACGCTTTATTTTCCCATGTCAAGTTGACCAAAAGAAAAAAGATATTCTGTGCAGGTTGCACAAAATATCAAAATTGTCTATCTAATAATACCTGATAACAAAAACTCAGGTCAGTCAGGTCTTTGAGCTGGAGTCCCGTCAAATCCTGCCACTTTTCCAAACGATATTGGAGGGTATTGCGGTGGATATAGAGGACTTGAGCTGCCTTGGTAACCACAGCTCCTTCTGCCCATAGGGCTAAAATGATAGCCTGCATATCTTGCTGATCAATCAGCTCCAGCATACTGGCTTTAACCAGACCAAGCTTCAAGCCTGCTCTGCCTTGTCCCCAAAGAAAAAGTTGACTAAAGGAGAGGACGGTCGATTGGTGGTAGTGGGCCCGCCAACGTGCAAAGAGGGCTGCTTCTGCTTGATAGAGTCGAGGCCAGTGGTCTGCGACGTATTTGGGCCAGACCTGCCCAACCAAGAGGGTCAACCGCAAGCCAAAGTCAAACTCCAAAGCCGATAGGGTGTCCTGTAAAACCGTCTGATGATCCATCCAAGTGCCCTGCTCCAATACAATGAGATAATCTTGGGGCGTCAGCTGTACCTGGGCCACCTGGCTGGGCAAGAGGTCGGTCATCATGGCCTGCCAGGCATCCAGCTGGGCTTCTTTTTGCGACCAAAGGTGGATATGGATAAATTGAATAGCCTCAACTGTCTGAGGAATCCTTCCCTGTTCGTGTAGGTAGGACTGCCAAGGGCTTATGTGAGCCTGTCTTTGCGGTTGTGACAGCAAGGATAGGAGATAGCGTTCGCGGTCGGTCAAATCTGACGCTACGAACTGCAAAAATTGACCATTTTCCAAGGGCAGCGAGAGTTCGCCTGCCTCCTGCGACAAGCTCGCCTGCGGAAACCAGCTTACAAGTTCCTTTTCGTCCATCTTATCCCCTTTCTATTTTGTCAATGCACCAGCCCACCAACTCCTCCAAGCGTTCGATCTGCTCAGTCATGTGCAGATAACCCAAGACCGCCTCAAAGCCTGTAGACATCCGATAGGTGACTACGTCCGCATTCTTGGCCTTGGTGTGGCTATGGCTATTCCTTCCCCGTTTGTAGATTTCTTCCTCTTTTTCGGTCAATAGCTGAGCTTCTAAGAGAGCAGAGATCAGGCTTGCCTGAGCCTTGGCCGAAACATACTTGTTGGCCTCACCGTGCAGTTTGTTGGGTTTGGTCAGCCCCTTGAAAATCAAGTGCCGCCTGATATACATTGAATAAACTGCATCCCCTTCAAACGCCAGGGCAATGCCGTTGATGAGATTGACATCTACTGCCTTAGTCACGTGTCCACCTCACACCATCCTTGGTATCCAAGAGTTTGATGCCCTGGGCTGCCAATTCATCACGAATACGGTCAGCCGTCGCAAAATCCCGATTGGCACGCGCTGCTTGGCGTTCTGCTATCAAGGCCTCAATCTCGCTGTCCAAGACTTCTTCTTCAAAGACAATACCGAAGACGGCAAGCATTTTGCCAAAGGCTTCTTTTACAGTTTCATCGTAATTGCCTGAGTTGATCCACTTGGCAAAGTCAAAGATAGCCGTAATGCCGTTTGCTGCGTTGAAATCATCATCCATTGCCGCTTCAAAGGCTGCCAAGTGTTTGCCCAAACCTGCTTGGTCTGCCAAGTCAGACACTGGTTGGGTGTAGGTATTTTTCAGGTATTTGAGATTAAGTTCCGCATCTGAAATCGCCTTTTCTGTATAGTTAAGCGGACGGCGGTAGTGCTGGGTAGCTAGGAAAAATCGCAAGATTTGTCCGTCAATTTGTTCCAACATGTCATGGGCTGTCAGGAAATTGCCCAAGGACTTGGACATCTTCTCATCATTGATGTTGAGCATGGCATTGTGCATCCAGTAGTTGGCAAAGGTTTGACCTGTCTTGCACTCAGACTGGGCGATTTCATTGGTATGGTGAGGGAATTCCAAGTCCGCTCCACCACCGTGAATATCAATGGTATCTCCCAAAATCTCTGTCGCCATGACCGAGCACTCGATATGCCAGCCTGGACGACCTAGCCCCCAAGGGCTTTCCCAAGATACTTCACCCGGTTTAGCAGATTTCCAAAGAGCAAAATCAAAAGGATGTTCTTTGAGTTGACCTTCTCCCTCAACTCGACCAGAAGCACCAGCTTCTAAGTCAGACAGGGTTTTGTTGGCCAAACGAGCATAGTTGGCTGCCTTTTCCACACGGAAATAGACATCGCCAGAAGCTTCATAGGCGTAACCCTTGTCAATCAAGACCCGTACAAAATCAATAATCTCATCCATATAGTCGATAACACGAGGATTTTTGCTAGCAGGTTTGACACCCAACTTTGCCACATCTTCCTTAAAGGCAGCAATAAATTTATCAGAAAGTTCCTTGGTTGTCATGCCAGCTTCATTAGCGGCCTTGATAATCTTGTCATCCACATCTGTAAAGTTGGAGATGTAGGTCACATCAAAGCCACGATATTCAAAATAGCGGCGGATGGTATCAAAAGCCACAACACTCCGAGCATTTCCGATATGGATATAGTTGTAAACCGTTGGACCGCAGACATACATCTTGACCCTCCCCTCTTCCAAGGGCACAAAGTCACGCAAACTGCGAGTCATGGTATCGTAAATTTTAATCATGCGTACTCCTACTTTTTCTTCCGCTGGATCCACAGCATCACCAGTCGGATCACCCAAAAGATTGCCAAGGCAGCCCAGATATGACCGAGCCCATAGGACCCCTGACTATAATTTAAAACAGCCAACACAATGGCCAAAATCAGATTGACTGGATAGAGCCAGTCGCTTCCTTTAAATGTTTTCATTTGTTACTCCTTTTGCAATCGCCATGGCCACTTCAAAGAAGGTCATACTGTCAGCCGTCCGTTCTGCCCGACGGGCATCCCATTCATTCTTGTGGTGGTCCACATAGTCTGCCGTGTAGAAAAACTGATAGACCTTGGCCTGACGAAAGTTTGCCCAGGCCATGATAGCAGAAGCTTCCATATCGACCACCATGGCACCAGCGGCTAGGCGACGCTTGACCTTGGCAGCGGTTTCCCGAAAGAAAGCGTCCGTGGTCCAGGTCTTGGCCCGCACGTGCTCAATCCCTGCTTGGTCCAAGGCCTTTTCCATGGTTAATAGAGAAGCAGGGTCATAGCTGATTTCCTCGCTGGCAGGAGCGTAGTGGTAACTAGTTCCCTCGTCCCGAAGAGCAGAGCTAGGAAGGATAATCTTATCCGCAGCAAGCGACTTATCCAGCACACCGCAGGAACCAAGAACGATAAAATTCTCAAAACCACAGGCTTTCAGCTCTTCCAGATGACCAACTGCCATTGGAGCACCGATTACTGCCAACATGACCGCAACCTGCAGTCCATCTCTTTCCAAAATATACCAAGGATGACAACCATTTAGGGTCTGTAAATGACCACCCTCTCTGCTCTCAGCTAGCTGACTTACTCGGTCCACGATTTCCCCATTGAAGGAGAAAATCATGGTCTCACATACCTCACCGCCACCACGGATAGCCTTATCCGTCGGTTCAATGACTGCAGAGGTGTTTTCAAATTCTTCTAGTAGCATAAACCGTCCTTTCTTCCTACAAATGCGACGAACGGTGGCTGGCTTCTCGTAATTCCGCAAGCTTAGTCGTGTAGTGTTCACGACCACCTTCCATGTCATGAATGACCTTTTCATCTTTTTGACCGTGTACACGGACGATTTTAGCCGGCATACCGACCACTGTCATATCTGCTGGAACATCGGCTAGGACAACGGCAGCTGCACCCACTTTAGCATTTTCTCCAATCTCAATGGGACCAATGACTTGAGCGTGGGCAGAGACAAGGGCACCCTTTCGCACAGTCGGATGGCGTTTGCCTGTATCCTTTCCTGTACCACCAAGCGTCACCCCGTGGTAAAGCATGACACCTGATTCAATAATGGCGGTTTCTCCGATAACCAAACCAGCTCCATGGTCAATGAAGACTCCCGAAGCAATCTCGGCACCTGGATGAATTTCGATATTGGTCCAAAAACGCCAAAATTGGCTGTGCATCCGAGCTAGTAATTTAAAACCTTTTTTCCACATCCAGTGGGACAAACGGTGGGCAGCCAAGGCCTTGACACCTGGGTAGGTCAAAAGAACTTCCAAGGTCGTCCGTGCTGCCGGATCTTTTTCTTTTACAATCTCAATGGTGTCCTTCCACCAACCCATAGTCACTCCTTCTAGCGAGAAGACAAGCCCGCTACCGAACTTGTCTACTCAGCTTATTTCTTTTCAACCTTGTGGAATTTGAATTCACCAAAGTTGTTGTCTTTTTTCTCTTTGTTGTCTTTATGACGGCGTGGTCTGTCAGAACGCTCGCGTTTTTCTGGTTCCACATAACCTTCTGGTTTTGGAAGAAGAGCCTTCATAGAAGCATCAACACGACCTTTATCGTCAATCTTGATAACTTTGACATCGACAATATCGCCAATTTCAACCAAATCTTCTGGTTTATTAACACGGGTCCAAGCCATTTCAGAAACGTGAACCAGAGCATCTGTCTTGTCAAAGAGGTTGACAAAGGCACCGAATTTCTCCAAACGAACCACTTTTGCCTGATAAACTTCGTCCACTTTTGCTTCACGAACAAGACCTGCGATGATTTCTTTGGTCCGTTCAATCGCATCGCGATCTGGTGAGAAGATAGCTACAAGACCGTCTTCGTCGATATCGATTTTCACGCCAGTTTCTGCAATAATCTTATCGATGGTTTCGCCACCCTTACCGATGACAATCTTGATTTTATCCACATCAATCTTGATAGTGTCAATCTTCGGTGCAGTCGGTGCCAAGTCAGGACGAACTTCTGGGATAGTTGCTTCAATGACATCGAGGATTTCAAAACGAGCTTTCTTAGCTTGTGCCAAGGCTTCTTCCAAGATTTGCGGTGTGATACCGTCAATCTTGATGTCCATTTGAAGAGCTGTGATACCATCACGGGTACCAGCCACCTTGAAGTCCATGTCGCCAAAGTGGTCCTCAAGACCTTGAATATCGGTCAAGACGGTGTAGTTGGTACCGTCTGAAATCAGACCCATGGCAATCCCTGCAACTGGTGCCTTTATTGGCACACCACCTGCCATGAGGGCAAGGGTACCAGCTGTGATAGAAGCCTGTGAGGAAGAACCGTTTGACTCCAAGACTTCTGCTACCAAGCGGATCGCGTAAGGGAAATCATCTAGGCTTGGCAAGACTTGCTCAAGGGCACGCTCACCAAGGGCTCCGTGACCAATTTCACGACGACCAGGTGCTCCATAACGACCTGTTGATCCCACTGAGTATTGTGGGAAGTTGTAGTGGTGCAAGAAGCGTTTCTTGTACTCATCATCCAAACCGTCGATGATTTGGGTTTCCCCCATTGGGGCCAAGGTCAAGACAGAAAGAGCTTGGGTTTGACCACGAGTAAAGAGACCTGAACCGTGAACGTTTGGCAAGAAATCTACTTCTGCGTCTAGCGGACGAATCTCATCCACACGGCGTCCATCTGGGCGGACCTTGTCTTCTGTAATCAAACGACGAACTTCTGCGTGCTCCATGAGTTCCAAGATTTCATGAACGTCACGCATGATGCGGTCAAATTCTTCGTGTTCAGCGTATTTTTCTTGGTAGGCTGCGATGACCGTTTCACGCACCGCATTGGTCGCATCTTCACGGGCCAACTTTTCTTCAACCTGCACCGCTTTTTTCAAATCGTCATTGTAAGCTGCAACAATCTCAGCCTGCAATTCCGGATCAACTTGAAGAAGCTCCACATCTGCTTTTTCCTTGCCGACTGCTGCTACGATTTGATTTTGGAAGTCAAGGAGTTCTTGAATGGCCGCATGACCTTTCAAGAGGGCTTCCAACATGATGTCCTCTGACAATTCTTTGGCACCAGACTCAACCATGTTGATGGCGTCCTTGTTACCAGCCACTGTCAAATCAAGGAGGGACTCTTCCATCTGAGCCTTGTCAGGATTGATGATGAGTTCTCCATTGACATAACCAACCTGCACACCTGCGATTGGGCCGTTGAATGGGATGTCTGAGATTGCCAATGCCAATGAAGAACCAAACATAGCTGCCATTGGAGCAGAAGCATCTGGATCGTAAGAAAGCACTGTGTTGATGACTTGGACTTCGTTGCGGAAGCCTTCCGCAAACATTGGACGGATCGGACGGTCAATCAAACGAGCTGTCAAGGTCGCATCGGTTGATGGACGGCCTTCACGTTTCATCCAGCCACCTGGGAATTTCCCAGCAGCGTACATTTTCTCTTCATAGTTGACTTGAAGGGGGAAGAAGTCTCCCGTCGCCATTTTTTTGGACATAACCGCCGCAGTCAAGACTGTGGAGTCACCATAGCGAACAACAACCGCACCGTTGGCTTGTTTGGCAACCTGACCTGTCTCAACGACCAATTTCTTGCCAGCAAAAACCGTTTCAAATACTTGTTTTGACATGAATGTTCTCCTAATTGTTAATTTACGTGTTTTCTACAAAGTTCAACCCAATAGAATTACTGGATTCAGCTTTGCACAAAACCACGTATCCAGTCTATTTTACCATATTATTTCCTTTTTTTCCCATAGAAATCCTCTTCAACGAAAAAATAAAGAAGACCAGACTAGGGTCTGATCTTCTTGCTTCGGGAAGAGATTTGAGGCTGTCCCCTTATTCTTCTCTACGTTTTGCACGCGCAACCAAGCCAAGTGTCGCAAGGACACTGAGTCCTGTTAAGAGATAGGACTGGTCTTGACTGCCTGTTTCTGGCAACTGTGCTTGGGAAACAGGTGCTTTAACTTCTTGAACGGTAGCTGATTGGCTAGCAGCTTGTGGGGCTAGCGGTTTTCTACCAACTTCTAAGATTTCATCCTGTGCTTCTTCCAGTACCAAGGTGTGGATGATACGTTGGGAAAGAACAAGCCCATTCTCAGTGACTACCTGAACAAAGACACGCTCTCTACCTGCTTTTCCTGCCTGTACCAGGCGGGTCACTCCGACTGGTAAGTCAGGATTGTCAAGCACTTGACGACCATAGCCTCGCTCCCTTTCGAGAATATCCAGGCGCGGTTTTTCATGTGTCAGAGATAGGAGACCACTTTCAGGCTTCACAGTCCATACCCACTCATCTGAACCTGGTTGACTTGTCTCACCACCTGTCGATGGCTGGTCTGGCTGACTTGTTTCACCACCTGTCGATGGTTGGTCTGGCTGGCTGGTCTCGCCGCCCGGTGTTGGCTGGTCTGGCTGACTTGTCTCACCGCCTGTCGATGGCTGGTCTGGTTGACTTGTCTCACCACCTGTCGATGGTTGGTCTGGCTGACTTGTTTCACCACCTGTCGATGGTTGGTCTGGCTGGCTGGTCTCGCCGCCTGGTGTTGGTTGATCTTCAATTGGAGTTTCTTGAACAATATCCGCACGATAAGTAGATAACTCATAGAACTCTGGACGCCCACCAGTCCATGACAGCTCAAGATCCAGCAAGTGAGCCACATCTTGTCCCAGAACAAAGGTTTGCAGACTGTTGGTTACAGAACCCAACGCTACCCATTCAGGTTCAGCCCCTTGACCTTGGCGAATCACACGAGCTCGTAACTGGACACTGGATCCTGCCGGAAGACTAGAAATCAATTTCACATGGTTGACCTCTGTCTTTTCAGACAGATGATAAACAAGGTGTCCCTGATCCTTAGCCGGTTTGTAAGAGCTGAGTACCTTGCGGTCCACTAAGTTGGTGTAGAGATTTTTGGCTGCTTCACCACCATCTCCCGTCACAGTTGGGTCATTGATGGTTTGGACAAATTCACCATCGTTGATGACCATTTCTGTAAAGCCTACGAAGCGGTAATCGTAGTTGGCGGTGAAATAAATGCGGAGGTACTTGGCATTGACTGGTGTATCCAGGCTACCTTCGATATAGCGATTACCTGGCAGGTTGGAATCATGTGTCCAACCGTCTCCCAGAGAATCATCCCTCGAAGCATTGGCCTGACCATCTCCGACTGTCACAATATCTACCCAATCCTGACCGTTTTGGCTGACTTGAATCTTGCCATCACGGAGGTAGTTCTTGGTGCCATCTTGGATATAGGCACGGATCTTACGAATTGGTCGTTGCACACCTAGTTCTAGGACAATTTCACCACCCTGGCGTGGAACATCTGCGAATTCGACAAAGTTATTGTAGACTCCATCAAAGAGTTGACCTAGGTTCTTGATCCGACGAACATCATTGTTGCCATAAACTTGGTTAATGCCCAAGGTAGTTGATTTCAACTTATCTGGGTGGATTTCCTTAGTTTCAACCAACAATTCTGAACTACCAAGATTTTGACTGGTCTGCCCCTTGTTGATCAGTCGGATATAGCGTGCCAAAGGTTGCTCGGACAACTGATCAAGCTGGTACCATTCAGCTGCGTTTGGTGAATAAACCAAATCCAATTGACTACCTGTTGCTTGCAAGGATTCCAACTCGTGGAGACGGTCTAACTTGATACCAACAAAGTCGCCTGGCGCTAGCTGAGTAGTTGCAGGCAATGGTAGACGGTAGGAACCAAGTGTCTCAAAGACTGGACTATTTTCCAGACTGGCGATACTTGTTTCAACCATGTCTCTGCGGCCCTCATTGGTCTCTACTGAGAAGTCCTTGATACGCCACCATTTTGGCAGGTTTTCCGTGTTGCGCACACGGATGTATTGGGCTTCAAATTCTTGACTGACTTCTTTCAGCTGCTCACCAGAAAGGGAAGTAAGATTGGTCCAGTCGGTTCCGTTGACAGAGTATTCCAAGACACCTTTGTTGAGTTTATCCCCTGTTCCCTGTGCCAAACGGACCTTGCTGATTGGTTTCACTTGACCAAGGTCAAGCTGTACCCAAGCCTCGGCAGGTGTGGTATCTCGTTGAGAACCAGCAGTATCAGCATTGGCAAACATTGCTTCTGTCGCATCATTGCCATCTTTGATTTGTGCTTCACTGGTTTGTCCCTTGTAAACCAAATTAGTACTGTGGGTAATGGCCACACTTGTCTGACGACTTGCTTCTAATGGCTTGTTGACAGCAATATCACGAATACCAAACCAAGTATTGGCCTTATCGCTTGTCGCAATCATCCGCACCGCTTTGGCCTTCAGGCTCAAATTTGAGAAGGTCAAGAGAGCTTCACTACCTATGTAAGTATGACCTGGGATTGGCAGCCATTCTCCGTCTTCTGTCTGGTATTGGATAGTTGCGGCTGAGAAGGTGTCACGCAGGTTGCTGACAGCTCCCATGGCAAAGGTCAAGCTGTCCAAATCAATGGTCTTGTTGAATTCCAAGCCAACATAGTCACCTGTCGATATGGTGTTTGGATTCTTGAAGAGGAGCTGGGTCGATAGGTTGCCATCTAGGATGTTAGCTACACTTCCTTCTGCTCCTGTTCGGTTGGTAATCAAGCGACTATTGATGCGGTCTGGGTAGAGTTCCGATTCCACTTGACCTGCAAGGAATTCCAAGAGGTGCAAGATAAATGGTCGGATATGCTGCACACCCAGCTCTGCTTTTTCATATTGGCTCACATACCAGAATTTATACCCTTTCGACTGCTCATAGAGTTTTAATCCTTGGTAGTAATTGTTCCAAAGCTGGTCTGCCTGATCACTTCCTACAAACTCGGTCGCTGTCAAAAGGAACTCTAGGGCATCCATCTGGTCAATGGTATTGTCTAGCCAGTAATGAATCTGATTACGCATCAACTCATTGCCAGACTCCTTGTAAAGTTGAGCTGCTGCTTTCAACTTGGCAAATTCTGCCCGCAATTGACGCCGGTCTTCTGTCAAATCCTCTCCCGCTTCCAACTTGGTACGGAAGGCTGTCAGTTTCGGTGCCAATTCAAGAGATTCTTCCAATTTTACTACACGACCATCCATATTTTGGTTAATCATGTGTTTACCCAGTTCTCTAAAGGCAAGGGAGGTCTCAGAATCGGTAAAGCGGCCTGTTTCAACAAAATTGAAGGCAATATCATTGACACGTTTAGCAGCCTCTTCTGACTCCCAAATATTCCATGTGTATTCTGCAGCAGAGAAGAGGGCAATCTTAGAAGGCTCTGATTGCTGCATAGGGTTGAGCATGATACCGCCAATTAGGCTAGCATCGACATTTGGTTGTAGGAATTTTTCACCGCCACCAAGAATCAAGTGCTCTTTGGAGTTATCTGTACATGGCCAGTTGATCCAGAGTTGGACAGGGCGATAGGTCTTGCCACCCTGACTCAAATTGGTGCTCAAGGTTGTCAGGAACTGGTTGGACACTTGTCCCCAGATACGGCCACCTGTCACTGTCAGGCTAGCACTTTCAGGAAGATTTTCATTGAGCGAACGCAATTCTGCCTCGTCTCCGTCACCCCAGTACTCATGCGGCACAAAGATCATCTCCTTGCGCAAACCAGAATACTGAGCCTGCTGGCTTTCCAACCATTGGGTCAAATCTGCCATGAGGCGGTTGTAGCTTGCAAATCCACCTGCTGGATGACGGGCATCGTCTGCCAGGATACCGAATTCTCTCACTCCAACGCCCATCAATTGGGTAAATTTCCGCTTGATAACTTCGAGATCTTCACGATAGTGGTTGTCGTCACCAAAGCGTACGCTATTATGCATGAATGGATGGAGGGTCCAGACATAGCGGGTCTTGTTTTGGTTCCCCACACGCGCCATCTGACGAATTTCTTCTAGCTTGTCTTCTGGATAGAGTTCACGCCAGCGACTGTTGTGGTATTCATCATCTTTTGGTGCAAAGAAATACTGGGTCAGCTTGAGGTCACCACCGTAGCGCATCAATTCCATGCGATCAGCTGTACTCCAAGGGTTGCCATAGTAACCTTCGATGAAACCACGGTTTTTAATATCTGCAAAGTCTTCTACATCTACTTCACGCAGAACTGGAGCCGGACTGTCATTGAGCATGTGCTTCAAGGTTGTCAAACCAAAGAAGACTGCATCTGTGTCCTTACCAATGACTGAAATAGCATTGTCTTTGACCACCAAACGATAGGCATCAATCTTATCAAAGAGCTGGGCAGTACGTCCTGCATTAGCCTGATGGCTTTGGGCCAAACCAGCCTGACCATGAATGCCAATGTAGATATTGGTTGCACCTTCCACCGCACTTGTGCTGGTTGCATACGAAATCTGGTGGGCCTGCAAGGTATCTTTGAGACGATTACGGGTATAAATATCCACTCCTTGACCAATGACCAGGTTGACACGGCCGTTTAGGGCTACTAGTCCATCACCATAGGTCACCGTTTGAGGGGTAGGAAAGACTTGATAATTCTTATTGAGATAGTCCTCGCTCGCCAAGGCTGCCGCGATCACTTCTGCACTAGCTGGGCGAGTCGCGTCGAACCAATCCGCAGTCTCAACCGTTCCATCAGAGACCGTTTCAGTCTGACCTGCTCGAATGGTAAAGTTAAGGGAGACAACTCCAGTATAGCGACCCAAACCGGTCACTCGGACACTTGCCTGACTGCTTGTGCCAACTTGGCCGATATTGTCACTATAATCGAGACGGTAGTCTTGATTTTCAACCAGATTCACTCCGTTGACTCTTACTGTTGGCTTCGGTGTCAAGGCTTGACCTGTATAGGCATATTCTTGACTTGCTAGTCGGACATGGTCACTTGTCAGAGCAACAGCCTCCACTTGACCCAAGTATTCGCTGACACGAATCTCGCTGACTGACATGAAGCGATTGCGACCACTATTTCCTAAGGTACTAACCGCCTGGAGTTTGATGTATTGACCATTAACCGGTTCAAAAACTACCTCTTGCCAGTCCAGACTTGATTCATCAAATCGACCTGTCTTAACTGATGTCCAAGTTCGATTATCTGAACTTACCAAAATTTCATACTCAGCTACCTTGCCGTTTGGACTTCCATCCTGACGATGGCGGTAAGCCAGACCATTGAGCTGGCGAACTCGGCCTGTATCAACCGTTAACCACAGGTTACTGATATCTGTTCCTGACCAGGCAGAGTGCCAATGGCTGTTCAAGTTAAAGTCTTTGGCATTGTCCACCGCTTCGCTGGCTCTATTTTCCACAGAACCCGCAGCAAGGGTCATCTCCGACCGCTCTATATAGTTGCGGCCTTCTGTTGTCGGACTATCTGGCACAAAGGTCAGAGTATAGGTTTCTGACTGGCTACCGTCCTCAGAAGAGGTAACGATTTTCACCGTATTATCAGCTGTTCGCAGAACGGTCACTCCGACATTATTAGCAGTATTACGAGCTGTGATATCCCCACGACCTGATACTGTCATATTGTTGGTGATGGAGGCACCGCGGAGGACTTGGTTACCGATTTGAATCTCATTGATGCTGGCATCACTCGACTTGACGAATGCCTCAAGGGCCGTCTTCAATTCCAACTCAACAATACCGACAGACGGTTTGCGACCAGACAGAACCTCGTCAGAATTTTCAACTGTCACCTTAAAGATTTCAGCTGAAACTGGCCGATCCAAGCGATAGGTTACCTTTGTCAAGCCGTTGACTGGTTTTGTCTCTGTCACGCGATGAGCGGCAACTGTCGCTTCTGCGCTAGAACTTGTCTGATAAGAGAAGGTCACTGACTTAGGCTGACGAAGAGACCAGTTGTCTCGGTGGTAGTAGATGGATACTTCTGCGATGTTTTGCGCAGTATCATATACAAAGCTAAGCGTCGCTGTTTTGTGGTCTGCTTGGGCGGCACTATAATTGGACCAGATGGTTTCGTTTGCTCCACCATCGTTATTGGCAGAAGCCTGCAAACCACCGTCAACAATAGCCATCAGGGTATCTGACTGAAGATTTTGCGGAATATCCTGCTCGATACGGGTTGCTTTTGGTGCAACATTACCACCGATAGTAACCGCACGGTTGCCCACACGCACCTTGGCAGTTACCGGTAGTTGGTCGCCCAAAACATTTGCAACTCCACTCACCTCGATGACACCTTCTGTTCGCAATTGGTCGTCACTTGGGTGGGTCCAAGTCACTGGGAATTGCGATGAGAGCAAGGTACCATCTGCCAAGAAGGCTTCGACCGTTTGTGGTAAAACCAGAGGTGAGCCGATTTCAACCGCGGTGGCTACATTTTTAATTGCCGCAACCTGATCGATGACAGATATCAGCAAAGAAACATCCAAATCCAGGTCTGCAACACGAGCACGAGCTGTCACTGTGTCTTCTGTTACCAATTTCTCTCGAATAGCAGCCTTATCAAAGCTGACAGCCTTCTCGACCTCGCTACCATCTTGGAAGCGAACTGTCACGCTTGTTGGCAGATTCACTTCTGCCCCACGTTTGATATAAATATTTTTAGATAATTTGTATTCCTTAGCCTTGTTTGCCGTTTGGTCTGCCTGACCTGTCACTTCAAATGCGACCGTTGAAGCAGTCAAACCATCTGCACTCGCGGTCACGGAAACCGTACCGCTCGCACCCGTCATCTGGACAATAGCCAAGACCTTACCAGCAAATGCCTTGCGGTTATCTGCCTGATAACTTTGATGATCCATAGCATTTCCGTTATCCATGGCTACCAACTTAGCTGGTCCGCTGACAGAAATGGATACAGGGTTAGCAGCATTGACAACGAGGTTGTTATTGGCATCAACAACATCAATCTCAATATAAGCGAGAGAATGGTCTGTTACAGCTTGATCCACCTTGGCAACCTTGGCAAGGAGCTTGCTGGCTGCACCAAAGGTTGAATGCTGACTGCTACCGACAGTCTGTTCAATCACATTTCCCTGAGCATCATAGGCAATGGCCTTGATGGTGCCTGGCTGGTAGTCAACCTGCCAGGTCAGATAAAGATTCTTATGAGGGGTGCTACTCTTGTCTGCACCGTTGTAAATTTTGTACTTGTAACCAGCATCTGTCGTAACTTCTGTGAATTCCTTGGTTCCTAAATCACGCTGACTTCCGTCTGGGGCAACATGAACCAACTGCACCTTAGCTGCATTGGAATAGACGACGACTTCAACACGGTTATTGCTATCTTTTTGTAAAACTGCATCATTCCAAGCAGGAAGGACATGGAGCGTCGTGTTGTCTTGTTTCCATTGGCTCCGGTAGAAATAATAGGAATCTTTAGGGAAGCCCGCCGTATCGACAATACCAAAATAAGAACTCTTTGGTGCTGGCCAACCATGTTGGGTACCTGGACCTACTCCATTCCACGGAGTTGGTTCCCCAAGGTAGTCAAAACCAGTCCATACAAACTCACCGGCGACAAAATCCCGTGTGATAACATCATACCAAGCCTGACTAGCTGTGTGCCCCCAGTTAACATGACTCTGGTCATAGGCCGTCCGCTGCTTGTCTGAACGACTGGCATTGCCTTTGATATTGTAGACCCCACGGCTATTGACAGATGAAGCTGTTTCTGAACCATAGATAATCCAGTTAGGGTGGCTAGCTCTACTCTCGTCATACTTTCTACCATCAGCATAGTTATAACCGACAATACCACGCACCGTTGCATTGTTTAGGGCATCGCCCATACCAACCGCGATCTGATCACCATGCTTGAGTTTGTTGTCACCGATAGTGGCAGGACGGGTTGGGTCAACCTCATTGATCCAGCCAATCAGACGATTGATGACCGATACATAATTGCTGGCACTACCGCTAATCCCTTCAAGCACTTCGTTTCCTGTTGACCACATAATGATGGACGGATCGTTGATACCACTCTTGACCATCTGTTTCACATGGAATTCCGACCATTGCTGGTCTTGGGCACGGGCACCGACTAGGTTTTCTGCTGTTGTGCCAATTGTACGATTGAAGAATCGAGAATAGTCATTAACGTTGGAGTTTTTTGGCCGTTCCCAGGTATCAAACGCCTCATCAATCAAGAGCATACCCATGCGATTGGCAATGTCTTTCATGGCACGAGCGGCTGGGTTATGGGTTACCCGAACCGCATTGACACCCATCCCTTTGAGAATTTCAAACTGGCGTTCAATGGCATCGTAATAGGCACGAGCTCCTAAACCGCCCTGGTCATGGTGCATGGAGACCCCTTGTAACTTGAGTTTCTCACCATTTAACTTAAAGCCAGAAACATTGTCGAATTCAATATAACGGAAACCTGTCTCCTGATCCCGACTCTGTACTACTGTTGCACCATCAAGGATTTCCGTCCGTACGATATAAAGATGTGGGTTGCTGACAGACCAAAGTTTGAGGTTGTTAATATCAAACTCCGTACGAATCTTGCTACTGTTTTGGCTAGAAATAGTCGTTAGACTGCTGGTTTTCTCAGCAACCTTTGTTCCGACCTGGCCATCCGCCAATCGTTCAAAGAGGCTGGTTCTCACGATAACAGCCGCAGACTGACTACCAGCATTTTCTAAAGCGGTGACAACTTCTACCCGACTAGCTGTCCCCTGACCAGTCTTCGACTCCTTGAGGTTGGGACTGGTCACAACCACTCCGTATTCCGCCAAATGAACCTTAGGTGTCATGTTGAGATGGACAGAACGATAGATCCCGCTTCCTGAATACCAACGAGAACTTGGAACAGGGTTAACAACCTTGACAGCAATGATATTTTCTTCATTTGCCCGAACATGGCCTGTCAAATCAAAGGTAAATGGACTGTATCCATTTGGATGCACTCCCAAGGAAGTCCCGTTAATGAAGACCTCGGTCTCCATGTAGGCACCATCAAACTGCAATTCAACACGACCTGCCGCAACCTCTTCTGATACGGTAAATGCCTTGCGGTACCATCCAGTCCCGCCTGGCTTGTAGCCACTCTCAGCCTCACCTGATTGGGTATAGTCCTGAATCAAACTAAAGTCGTGGGGCAAATCCAAAACCTGCCAACTCGAATCATCAAACTGCTTGGCAGATGCACCAGCAGTCTCACCCAAGCTAAATTTCCAGGCTTGGTCGAAATTGACCTGTTGGTCCACCTGGCTATAATGATGGATGGTCGTCCAACTAGCTGGCGCCACAACCTGATCTTGGGATTGTGCTGTTGCCTCCCGACTCTCACCACCCTTACTCTCATTCGCTTGAGGAAGAACCGCTGCAGGTGCCAACATAGGCTCTGCAGCCACCGCCTCAAGTTCTGCTGACTCTGTCACAGATTCTGAGCCATCTTGTCCGACCTCTTCCCCTTCGGATAGAACTGCGGGTGTTTCTTCCACAGCTTCTTCCTCTGGAATGACCGACAATTCTGTCTCATCGGTCACCAATTCTAAGGATGGGTCACTCGCCTCTACTGTATTGGCCTGAACCATTTGACTGCCGAACAACATACAACCCACAACAACAGAAGCTGTACCAACACTTAGCCTCCGAATTGAGTAGCTGTATCGCTTGTCAAACAAGTCTTTTGAACTACGTTTCATCTAGTCCTCCTTTACTATTTTTCGCTTATGTAAGCGCTTATATATTGTATCAAGCATATTATAACGTTTTATTTTATCTTTTTCAATATATTAACCTATTGAAAAAGAGTTTTCGCCAAATAGTGAAACAAAAAAAGCCTGATGGACAGGCTAGTATAAATTGGACTTTGTCTAAAAGACGTATAAAAGGTAAATTGGAACACAAAAAAACTGAAAACAGATTCTATCTGAATAGTTGACACGAACTGCCTTCACTTCATCTCCAACCTCCAACAGTCTATCCCAAGACTGTGTTGACACGAACTACGTTCGCTTCATCTCCAACCTCCAACAGTCTATCCCCAGACTGTTGGAGCGAGCTAAAATCCTATTAAAAAAGATAGATTGCCTTGCAACAAGTCGCTGTGACAATCTCCTTTTCGCTTTTGAGTTTCAAGGCTCAAACCTTTTACAGTCCACTGGACTGTGAAACTCATACGGATTTTTTGCGTTCTCGTATCTTGAGCAGTCGAACACAGCTTAAAAACTTGGAAAAAAGAGAAAACGGAAAAACAAAAAAAGCCTGAAAAACAGGCTCTTTCTGAATTGAACTCGAACGAAAATCCTATTAAAAAAGATAGATCGCCTTGCAACAAGTCGCTGTAACAATCTCCTATTCGCTTTTGAGTTTAAAGGCTCAAACTTTTCACAGTTTATTGGACTGTGAAACTAATACAGATTTTTTGCGTTCTCGTATCTTGAGCAGTCGAACACAGCCTAAAAACTCGGAAAAAGAGAAACAAAAAAAGCCTGATAAACAGGCTCTTGCTGAATTGAACTTCGGCTAGAAGCTGTGCGAAATAGATAAATTTTCTGACAAGTAAACTTGTTGCAAAAATTTCCTAATTTCGCTGTGCTTCTCACGCCTCCGTATCTTATATTAACGACGGAGTCCGAGTGAGTGAATCAATTCACGGTAACGGTTTACGTCTGTGCGGCGTAGGTATGCCAACAAGTTACGACGGCGACCGATTTTTTTCATCAAACCACGGTAAGTTGCGTGGTCTTTTTTGTGTTGTTTGATGTGGTCGTTAAGGTGGTTGATTTCCCAAGTAAGTACTGCTACTTGTACTTCAACTGAACCTGTGTCGCCTTCATGACGAGCATATTGTGCCATGATTTCATTTTTTTTCTCTTTTGAGATTGCCATGATATGTTCTCCTTTGTATTTGAGCCTAATCCGAGTGACAGGTTGGCGACCCGTAACCAAGAAAAAGCTAGATGTGTCCTTTTGGACCTTAACCATTCTATCAAGGAATGGCTCTTTTGTCAACTAATTTGAGAAATAGCAGAGTAGCTCTGCTAGTTTTCCAAAAGACCTGCTTGTACCCTTGTGATAAGGGCTTTTTTCCAGTCCTCCACCGCATCCAGATGCAGGGCAAAATCAAAGTCCTTGAGGTTGACTTGGACCTGTAAGCTGCCTTGCTGATAATGGGCCATAAAAATAATCTGATCTAACCCTTGACCCAGATACCAGTATACTCCATCTACAGTTGGGTTATCTATCACATCTGCCTGTAGAAGTGCCGCCACTTTCTCCAGACTAGCTTTGCTAGTGTCAAAAATCCTTCCATATTCATGTTCTGCCGTCAAGTCAGTCTCATACCAAATGTGAAGGGTGTTGCTGTAAACTTCTTTAGCTAATTCTTTCATGTTTGCTCCTTTTCACCCCTACTATATCATAATTCACCAAAAAGCCAGCTAGAGCTGACTTTCTGCTATTTTTAAACTTACTCAGCCTTTTCTGCTTTTGGCAAGATAAGATTGAGAACGATGCCGACAATGGCTGAGAGGGCTGTTCCTGAGAGTGTGATAGCACCAATGTTGAGTACTGCGCCACCAAGTCCCAATACCAGCATAGAACTTGCAATAATCAGGTTGCGGACTTGACCGAAATCAACACGGCTCTCAATCAAAACTTTCAAACCGTTTGAGGCGATAACACCGTAGAGCAAGACAGACATGCCTCCAAGTACGGCACTTGGAATAGTTGAGATAAGGGCTGTAAATTTACCCAAGAATGAGAAGGCAATGGCAATCAGGGCTGCGTTGCGGATAACGGACACTGATGCGATACGGGTCATACCGATAACCCCTGTATTTTCACCATAAGTCGTGTTAGCAGGTCCACCGATAAAGGCAGATACGGCAGTCGCCACACCGTCACCAATCAAGGTACGGCTGAGACCTGGATCTTTCAAGAACTGGCGGCCACAGATTTGGCTGAGAACCGTGTGGTCTCCGATATGTTCTGCGATGGTCACCACTGCGATTGGCAAGATGGCAATCATTTCTGGACCAAAGTAGAAATTGTAGGATTTGAAAGTACCTGTTTCAAATGGTAGGTAGAAACCTGGCAATTCAAACCAAGCTGCTTCCAGAACAGGTGTAAAGTCAACTAGTCCGAGGAAGATGGCAATCACGTAACCACCGACAATGGCAATCAAGAAGGGAACAATCTTGGCGAAGCCTTTCCCTTTGGTATTGACAAAAGCAGCAATCAAGAAGGTTGCGATCGCCACTACGACGTTTTTCCAGTCGCCGTCTGCGACAAAGCCTGCTGAAGTCACAGCAGAGTTGGCGAGACCCAGACCGATAACGATAATCATAGGTCCGATAACAACTGGTGGCAAGAGACTGTCAATCCACTTAGTGCCGATAACTTTAACAAGTGCAGCAATCAGCACATAAATCAAACCAACGAAGAGAATGCCTGTCTGAGCTGCCGACACATCACCGCCCATTTCCTTGATGGCAAGGGCCATAGCTGAGATGTAGGCAAAGGATGAACCCAAGTAAACCGGCACCTTGAACTGGGTTGCTACTTGGTAAATCAAGGTTCCGACACCTGATGCAAAGAGAGCCACGGAAACTGGCATACCGAGAATCAGTGGCACCAAGATTGTCGCTCCGAACATAGCGAACACGTGCTGGAAACTCAACAAAATCCCTTGCAAGGGTGCTGGTTTCTCATGGACATCAAACAAAAGATTGGCTTTTGTACTCATAAATCTCCCATTCTGGGCACACAAAAAGACCCAGACTTTCTAAATATACATAGTCATAGGCCCTTAATTGATTTTCCTCTTGTCTTTCTCACCTCACGGGATGAGTTTAAAAACCTACGCTTTTGGTATTGTAACATAAGCACTTACTTTTGGCAAGGAATTTTCGAGACTTTTTAGCGTTGCTCGGGAAAATAGCAGAGCAGTAAACTTAGCTATCACCTGCATCTCTTATCCGTTTCTTAATCTTCTGACTAAACTCAATCATCCTCCGCTTTTCTTCTGGCCAGATCTTGGTCACACGGTCCACGGCAATAATAAACACAATGACCACCGCATAGTCTTTGGCACTATCAATCACACCTAGGTTTTCCAAAATAGTCAAGAGCAGGTAAAAGCTGAACAAGATGGTCCGTTTGGGCAGAGCCATCAGGAATTCAACTCCAGCCTTGTAGCCCAGATAAATCTGCCGATTGAGCCCTCTGGCTTTTTCCAAACGACGATTGAGAAAGGCACGAATGCGGCTATAAAACCAATCGGATGTAAAAACAAGGACTGAATGGCGATGGCGATTAGAGATAAATTGTTAGCATGTTTCTCCGTCATACCAGACACTCTGGCAAAAATGTAAGTCCAATCCCCATTATCAATCCACATCCAAATTGAAAGATAAACAACAGCACCTGCCACTACAATCAAGGGAAGGGCACGAAGGTATTTAAGCATGAATAACTACTCCACTATCTTTTTTTCTATTATCAACCGAGAAAATAAACAAGTCAAGAAAAAAGAAGGAGACATCCCCTCTTAAAACTTCCCTAGATTGGTCAAGTCTTTTTTGTCTGGCATGACTTCCTTGTTGTCCCAGTGCTCAACAATCTTACCATCTTTGAGGCGGTAGATGTCAAAGTGGGCGTAGTCCTGACCTGCAATCCAGACCTTAGAATAAGCCACCACATAGTCACCCTGTCCCATCACCTTGAAGACAAAGTCGTAGTTGACTTGATTGTCGACAAGATAGTCCTTATAGGCCGCACCGCCTTGGGCAATCTCTTGGTTGTGCTGAATAAGATCAGCTGCCACATAATCGTCAAACTTCTCGATTTCCCCATTTTGAAGGACATCAACCAAGAAACGACGGACGATTTTCTTGTTATCCTCGGTCTTGCCTAGGTCCGTCAGCTCAAAGCCTGCGTAAATCGGGTCTGTTTGGCCAATGGTTTTTGGATAGGCATCGATGACATCCCAATGCTCGACGATACGGCCATTTTCATCTGAACGGAAGATGTCCGCCGTCACCCACTCAGCCTCACCTTCATTGAGTTTCTGGTGGACATGGACGAAGACAAAATTTCCGTCTTCAATGGCACGAACAATATTTATTTCCCGCTTGGGATTGCGTTTGAAAAAATCCTCAAAGAAAGCCGCAAAGCCCTCTTTCTCATCAGGTACACCTGTACTATGCTGGGTGTAAGTAGCACCCATGTAGTGCTCATGGACTTCCTTGATTTCCCCGTCGCGAATGCCACGGAGGTAGAGATTTTTAGCATTTTCTAGTTGATGTGACATGATTTTCTCCTATTTTAGTAAATTTTCCTGCTCCAAGTATTCCCTCGCCACTTGCTCTGCCGACTTGCCTTCCACATCGACCGCATAGTTCATCTGAGTCATTTCCTCGGTCGATATTTTGTCCGCCAACACCCCTAGGACTTGCTCCAACTCGGGATATTTCTCTAAGGTTTCTTTGGACAATAGCGGAGCGGCCTGGTAGGGTGGGAAGAGCTGTTTGTCGTCTTCTAGGATTTTCAGCTTGTAAGTGACCACCTTGCTATCTGTCGAGAAGGCTTCGACAATTTGCACATCTCCGTTTTTAATGGCTTCATAGCGAAGAGCAGGCTCCATGGTTTTGACATTGAGGTTTAGTCCATAAAGATTGGTCAATCCGACATTACCATCCTCACGGTCGTTAAACTCTAATGAGAAACCTGCAACAGCTGTCTGCTGCACTTTTGCCAAATCCGAAATCTTTTCAATTCCATTTTTTTGAGCATAATCTTCCGTTACCGCCAAGGCATAGGTATTCTGGAAAGCCATTGGTGGTAAATACAACAGACCATCCTGCTCCAAAATCGCTTCCTTGGCGTAAGTGTAAACCTCCTCAGGGTTATTGGACAGATTAGACGGCGGATTGGTCAAAAGGGTGGTCGTAATGGTACCAGAGTACTCTGGATAAATATTAATCGAGCCTGATTTGAGGGCTTCATAGAGGAAGCTGGTCTTGCCAAAGTTTGGCTCCAGCTCCACCTCGATATCCGTCTGGTCTTCAATCAAGAGTTTATACATATTGATGAGAATTTCAGGCTCTGCCCCTAGTTTCCCAGCGATGACTAGCTTTTTCGATGACGATTGATTGAACGGCACATAGCTGGCTCCGACAGCCAAGAGAGTCACCAAGAGAGCCACTAAAATGGTACGAGGCTTCTTGTCCTGCAAGAACTTGATGACCGAGCCAAAGAGGACTGCCAAAACTGCCGACGACACCGCCCCAATCAAAATCAGGGCCGAGTCATTGCGGTCAATTCCAAGAAGGATAAAGGAGCCCAAACCACCTGCACCGACCAAGGCAGCAAGCGTTGCCGTTCCAATAATCATAATGGACGCCGTCCGAATGCCAGACATGAGAATGGGCATGGCCAGAGCCAACTGAAACTTACGCAGTTTTTCCAGCTTGGTCATTCCAAAGGCTGTCGCAGCCTCTTCCAGAGAGGGATCGATTTCCGAAAGTCCGGTCAACGTCCCCTGCAAAATGGGGAAAATGGCATAAATGACCAGAGCCACCACCGCAGGCAGCGTTCCGATACCCATAAAGGGAATGAAAAGTCCCAGCAGTGCCAAGGAGGGAATAGTCTGAAATACCCCTGTCACCTGCAAGCTCCACTCGGTCAGCTTTTTCTTGTTGGACAAGACCAAGCCCAGTGGCACCGCAATAGCAATGGCGATAATTAAGGCCAGAAGTGAAATCCGCAGGTGCTCAAAGAGGGCTGTCAGCCAGTCAGCCTTGCGTTCGATAAAAGTTGCAATCAACTGATCCATTAGGCACCTCCCCTATTTTTCATAAATTCGATGACAAAGTCGTTGGCCGGTTGGTTACGAAGTTCATCAGGCGTACCCAATTGAACCACTTCTCCTGCCCTCATCAAGCAGATACGGTCTGCCAGCTTAACCGCTTCATCCATATCATGCGTGACGAAAACCGTTGTCATCTTGAATTCCTCATGCAAGTCCTTGATCAAGTCCTGCAACTGCCCTTTACTAATAGGGTCTAGGGCTGAGAAAGGCTCATCCATCAGCAAGACCTTGGGATTGGCAATGATCGCTCGCAGAATCCCAATCCGCTGTTTTTCTCCACCAGACAAGTCCTTGGGTAGACGCCCCAGATAACTATCTGGATCCAGACCTACCTTGGTCAAGAGTTGTCTGGATTTTTTCAAGGTTTCTTCCTTGTTCAAGCCCTTCATCTCAGGAATAAGAGCGACATTTTCAGCCACTGTCATATTTGGAAATAAAGCAATCTGTTGTAGGACGTAGCCAGTTTCCAAGCGTAACTCACGCAGGTCAAAGTCTTTCAGCCGCTTGCCCTGAATCCGAATATCTCCGTCTGTCTGCTCAATCAGGCGGTTGATCAACTTCAGCGTGGTTGTTTTTCCGCTACCGCTTGGTCCAATCAAAACAAAGAATTCTCCCTCTTGAATGTCAAAAGTCAAGTTCTTCAAGATTGGTCCGTTGACCTGATAGGTCAAGGACACATTTTGGTACTCAATCATCATTTTCTCCTCCTAAAATTTCCGTCAAGGCCTGCCCATAGCGACCAAAGAGGTCTAGTAACTGCTCCTGTTCTTCCAAGCTGAACTGGGACAGGGCTGTTTTTTCCGCCTCTTCCAAGGGGTCCAAAATCCGACTGGCATAGACACGGCCAACCTCGGTCAACTTGACCTTCTTATGCCGTTTGTCTGCTGGATTTTCCTCAAAAAAGACATAGCCCTTATCAAGAAATTTCTTGATAGTAGCATTGACCACCTGCTTACTAGAGTATGTCTTCTTACTGACCAAATTCTGTGTCACACCTCCGGGATAATAATAAAGCCACATAAGGATCGATAGGCACTTGCCGTTTAGCCCCTGTCGCCTTGCATAACCCTCGTAGAGCCCGACCTGCTGGTCAAAGATACGGGCCAAGTCCTTACTCCGCTGTCTCAATTCTGTCATCGTCTTCCTCCCTATTGAGTACAATCACCTTGCCAAAAGCCTCCGCCCCCTCTAAATAGCGGTGAGCCTCCTGTATGGTATCCAAACTAAAAATCTTCTCAGGACCAACTGGCACCTGATAACGAGCTAGGTAGTCAAACATCTCCTGCAACTTGTCCTGATTGACATTGCCCGAATAAAACGTAGTCAAATAGACATTCTGCCGCAACTGCTCAATGGGGTCAAAGTCCTCCAGATACCATTTGCCACCTAGCTGACCAGTCGAGCAGATGATACCACCCTCCTCCAGATGAGCCAGGGAATCCGCTAGAGTAGCAGGACCAACCAGCTCAAGAATCTTGCTGAAGGTCAAATCCGTCTGCAAACGCCCCTCTTTTTCAAGTATGACTTGGCTGAAACCAGAGGCAAGCAGCTGATCTGTCTTTTCTAGCTTGCGGACAGAAGCGTAGATAGGCAGGTCTGGAAACTGGCTCCGCACTAATTTGACAAAGGCCTGTCCAACCCCGCTAGCCCCCGCACGCACCAAGATCCGATCTGACGCTTCCAGCTTGAGATTTTTCATGGAACCGTAGGCAGTGTAGTAGGTTTCAGGGACACTAGCTAGCTCCGCCCAACCCAAATCAGTCTGGACAGGGTAGAGGATTTGATTGGGCACCAGGGCGTACTCTGCATAGCCACCGTCAAAGGCTCGACCCAGCTCGCCCATGATAGATACAACCTTTTGCCCGACTGGTAACCTGTCTGGCTCTGTCGTTTCCTCGACCACTCCCACCAATTCAATCCCCAAAATCCGTGGAAAGACCACGCTTGGTGACAGACCCTGTCTAGTAAAAATCTCCGAATGATTGATACCAAAGCCTTTGATTTTTACCAAGGACCAACCTGTTTTCACCTGCGGTTTGGCAATTTCTTTTACTTCCAAAACCTCTGGCCCACCAGCTTTTGAAACCACAACAGCCTTCATAGGAACTTCCTTTCATTAGTCAAACTTTTTTACTATTATAACAGAAAAAGAAGGATAGTCAATATTTTTGACTATCTACTTCCTAGCAATTCTTGATAAATTTCCCTATCCTCATCTTTGAAGACATTGAAAATGACCTGTAATTGCGGGTGGTCGTGAACAAACGCTCTCACAGTTTTGATTGCAATCTCCGCAGCAAGCTTTTGCGGAAAACGAAACTCACCCGTACTAATGCAACAAAAGGCGATGCTGGTCAGCCCATTTGCCACAGCCACTTCCAAGCTTTTTTGATAAGAAGAAGCGAGCAAGGCTTCATCTTGAGAACGGACCTCCTCCTGAATAATCGGCCCAACTGTGTGTATGACATAGTTGGCTGGCAGATTGTAAGCATGCGTTATTTTTGCTTGGCCTGTTGCTTCCAAGTGCCTCTGAGCCTTCATGAGTTGGTAGCAAGCCAACCGCAGCTGAAGCCCAGCCTGCGAATGAATCGCATTATCAATACAACGATGATGAGGTACAAAGCACCCCAAGAGCTGACTGTTGGCCGCGTTGACAATCGCATCAACTTTTAGGCTAGTAATGTCGCCCTGCCAGAGATAAATCTGCGGCTCCACTTCCTGTAAGTCGGAAAGGCCTGTCACCCTTTTCTGAGCTAAAGTTTCCTGTAAATAGTCATCTTGCAGGCTCCAAAACTCCGCCGGTATGACCTTGGGCTCCCAAAGGTTCATCAAGGCTCGCAAGACCCATTCCTGCTCTTCCTGAGTCTGAGGCAGGTCCAGGTCAGGTGCAAGATAGCTAATCAATTTTTCTAGTCTTTCCATGCACTGATAACCTCCTGCATATCTTGGTTAATGGTAATAATGCCCTCACGTTCTAGGTCTTCCAGATTGAGTCGAATCAGACTAGCAGCTGGCAGAGCCTCATTTAAACGTTCAAAGGGGAATTTGATAATAGTTGGCGTGTTGAAGCCCACACCCAGTTCCAAAAAGACAATGTTCTTGTCAGCATTGCCCTGCAAAAAATCCAGATAAGCCTTTTCTTGCCTATGCCAATCAGCATCTTCGACAAAACGATGGTCAATTCTCAAGCGGCTCATCATGTCTGCCCCACACTTAGGACATTTGGGGATATCGTCAGTTCTAACCTCCAAACCCTGACGGTTGGCAAGCAGGATTTCCAAGGCTGTTTGGTTATTATAAACGCCATCATGACAAGGCACCGAGCATTGAAACTCACCGTAATTTCCCTGAACTTCAAAGAGTTTTTCTTTGTCAAATCCCGCCTTTTCAAACTGACTATCTACGTTGGTGGTAATAACAAAATAATTCTTATCTCCCACTACTTCATACAAATCCTGATAGAGTGGCAAGCTGTCTGTCTGATAGCGATTGAGGTAGAGGTGCTGGCTCCAGTAGCCCCACTTCTTCTCCTCAGTCGCAAAGGGATAAAATCCAGCGGAATACATATCTGTCAGCCCATAGGCCTTGATAAATGGTGCAAAATGTTCCTCAAAACGTTGGCCTGAGTAGGTCAAGCCCGCAGCACTGGACAGCCCAGCACCCGCTCCAATCACAATCGCATCCGCTTCTGCAAGCAATTTCTTAGCTTGGGTCATTTTTCTATCTTCTATCATAGTAGCCCTCTTTCTCTATTATTTTCTTGCATTTTTTCAGCTCTGCCCTTATACTAACACTAACAGTATCTTTTTGAAAGTATGCACCTTAAAGTATGGTAGTTACCTCAAGGTAAGAAATGTACATTTTCAACTACTAACCGACTTATATTTTTTGAAAAATTTTTGGAGAAAGCTATGACCAGTAAAAAATTACCATTAGACTTGCCAGCTTGCCCTATTGAAACAACCTTGCTACTGATTAGTAGCAAGTGGAACATTCTCATCCTACGCGATCTGATGGAGGGCACCAAACGCTTTAGCGAGTTACAACGTTCCATTGGCTCCATTAGCCAGAAGGTCCTGACCAGCAACCTGCGAGACCTTGAAGCAAAAGGCATTGTGAAACGCAAGGTTTTTCCAGAAGTCCCGCCCCGCGTAGAATATTCTCTGACAGAACTGGGGCACTCTTTGAAACCCATCCTTGATTCTATGTGGGACTGGGGAGAATGGTACAAAACACAACAAGCATAATAAACAAGAACTCCGACTAGATGCTCTAATCGGAGTTCTCTTACATATACCCATAAAATTCCCTGCGGACCACTGCCGAATGTACCCAGTTAATCAAGGTGGTGAAATCGAAGACTGGTAGGCCTGTTGCTCGATGAAGGGCTGCTGCGTAGGGAGGAAGATCGCTACATTCCAGCAAAATCGCCCCAATTTCTGGATGATTGGCACCTAGTTCCTGCACAACTGCGATCAGGTCTGCCTTCAAGCGACCATTGTCCAGATAGGGCTTGTTGTAGCGGATAGGAGCAAAACTCTCCAAGCTACCAATTTCCTTGACAATACAGTCTTCAATGGAGGCATTGGCCTTAGCGAAAAAGTCGGCATTGGCCCCTTCTCCGTCTGCTACCAGAACCGCAATCTTCTGGTCTGGCTTGAGCCCTATTTTAATCAAGGGAATCTGAAGAACGCTGGACAGATAGACAGGAACCGCAACCGCATCCCGCACCTGCTCCTGAAAATGATTGAAATAGCCACAGGCACCGACAATAGCCCGCACACCCTTTTTCTCCAGCTTCTTAGCCGCCTCAATGACCATATCCAACAATTTCTCCTCACCATTGAAGAGGTCTTCTATTTCCAAAACAATGTCCTCATAGACGACCGGGAAGGAGAAGGTGGTCGCATTGGCAACATTGCCCGGCAACTTGACATAGTTAAAATCAATGGTAATAATTCCAATGGAAAAACCTGCCACAGAAGCATCCTGTACCTGATAAAACTGGTCCAGCTGCCCTGCATTCTCAATACCGGCTCTGAAATGTGTCATTTATACCTCCCGCTCTCGAAAGAGTCCTGTTTCCAAGTAAGCCAAGGTCTCTTCCTTACTCAAATGGGCCAAATCCAAGTCTTCCAAGGTCAAGCCTTCTTCGAAAAATTTACGACCTGTCATGACGGAGCCCAAGACAATCATACTATCAATAACCGGCGTGGCCACCCCGTATTTCTTACCTAATTCATGATATATGTGGCAACCAACAGGAACATCCTCTGTCACGTAGCGGTCCTGAATGGTAAAGGGGCCTGTCCCATATGCCATCGGAAACTGCTGGTCAAAGGGAACAATGCAGTCATCTCCCATATACTCTGGACCCAAAATACTGGTCCGCGACAAAAAGTTCTCCTTGGGATAACGGAGCAAATCAACACCAATTGCCTCTGCCAGTTGCACTTGCTCCAGATAAAAGGCGTATTGCACTTCCGCCACGGATTCACTATAAGCGTGTGAATAGATTGAGTACTGGAGCGGATCATTGCCACCGAAAATTCGACCAAAATTCTCCATCACACTAGCTCCCAAAATCGTACCAGGACAATGCAGGACTGGATTGACATTACTAAAACCAACATCTAAGACCGTCTGTCCGCCTGTCACACCGTCCCCTTCCGTAATAGCATCAAAGGCTCCAATCGCCCGTGAACTTTCTAGGAAGATGTCTTGGTCGGTCAAGGGCAGAGCTGCACCCCGAAGCGTAATGGCCCGATATTTTAACTCGATTTTTGGCGTCATGACCCCGCCCTCCCTGACAATCCGAGCTCCGTAAGGGGCACTGGTCCAGCCACCGACAATAACCTGCTTCTGACACCCCAACTCTCTCATCTTCTTACGAAGTTTCAAACTGCCAAAATTATCCGGAATGATATGAACAATCATTCCATCTTCCAACACAGGTACCAAGGCTTCAAAAAATTGGTCATGGGCAATGGACGGCACCGCCACAATGACGATCTTAGCTCCCGCAACAGCTTCTTCAATACGGTCTGTCACCAGGTCAAAAAAGGCACGGCCGCTACGTTCAAAACCATAGAGACTATTTTGTCCACCTGTGAGGGTAATCCCTGTTTTTTCTATATTCTTTAGTGTATCTTTTGCAAATTTTGGCAATTCAAATAAATGCACCCGATTCCCAGCCAATTTAGAATCCGCTCCAACCGCTTTTCCAACCGCACCCGCTCCCAGAATTGCTATCGGTGCTTGTTTCCATTCTTCTACTGACATAAATTCCTCCAAAAGTCGTTTCTTCCTAGTATAACAAAACCACACTCACTCGGCCAATAGCAATAAATTATGACTATCTATAAGAATAGGCTATCACGAGGATAGCCTATTTCATCTTATTTTTCTTTCAAAACAACATTAAGTAAGAGAGCTGCCAAGGTTCCTGTTGAAATACCAGATGAGAAGACCATTTGAAGAGCTGATGGCAGATGACTCAATAATTCTGGACGAACGGTCACTCCAATCCCCAGCGCAAAGGCAATAGAGATTATCAGGAGCTCACGGTCCCCAATTTTAATCGTTGCAAGAGTCTTAATCCCTTGAGCAGCAACCAAACCGAACATGATAATTCCAACACCACCAAGAACAGGTTGGGGCATGATGGAAATCAAGGCAGATAATTTTGGAAAGACACCAAGTAGGGTCAAGATAATACCGGCTAGAATCATAACATGACGACTAGCAACTTTTGTTAAAGTAATGAGGCCAACGTTTTGTGAGAAGGCTGTATTTGGACCCGCACCAAAAACACCAGCAATCAAGGAACCAACACCATCGGCTAGAACACCATTTGCTGCCCGCTCAGAAGAAATCTTTTGATTTGAGGCTTCTCCAATGGCCATCATAATCCCTACCGTACCAATCAAGGATACAACATAAGCAGGAATAAAGGCTAGAATAGAAGATAGGTCAAACTTAACACCGTAATGGAAAATTTTAGGAAGAGCAAACCAGGCTGCCTCTCCAACCGCAGCCATATCCACCTTACCAAGTAAGATACAGAGGACATAACCAAAAACCATCCCAAAGAAGACAGAGGCTGTTTTTAGCATGCCTTTACCATAATGATTTAAGGCCAAAGTAAAGACCAAGACGATAAAGGCAATGCTGATATTTTCAACAGAAGCATAGTCTGTTGCGCCAACTCCACCAGCTGCCCAGTCCATACTGACTGGCATGAGGGTAATACCAATGAGGGATACAACAGTTCCTGTAATCAAAGGCGGAAAGAAGCGCATCAAGGGTTTGACAAAACGACTGAGAGCAATCTCTACAAATGAACCAGCAATGGTTGCACCTACGATACCAGCAATTCCCAACTGACTACCAACGCTGATAGCTGGATTGGCAAAGGTAAAGTCCGTCCCCATCATACCAGAGACACGCGAACCTACTGGGCCTATACCTTTCGATTGTAAAATGGTAGCAATACCGGCAACAAAGATTGAGGCTGATACCATAATTGAAGTATCTTCGACTGACAATCCTAAGGCACTTGCAACGACTAGAGGCACTGCGATGATCCCTGCAAAAGCGGCTAAAATATGCTGAAATGCAAGCAAAACAGCCATCCCTTTTGGTGGTTGTTGATCAATTCCGTAAAGCATCTCCGAAGAATGTTCATTTGTTGTTTTCTGAGACATGATTTCTCCTTTGTGTTCAATTCTTATCCCCAGTTTAACAAAAAGAAAACTCTAAATCAATACAATCCAGAAAAAAAACTAACGAATGTTCGTTTTTTGTTACAAATCTATGGATTTTAATATCATTTTATAAATATACTATTCTTTTTCCGATAATTCATGATTTTTATGCTATACTGATAATAAGAAAATTCTGGAGGAAAATTTTAAATGAAAGCATTGGAAGAACGCATTCGCAAGGATGGAAATGTAATTGAGCCATCCATATTAAAAGTGGATTCCTTTCTGACCCATCAGGTTGATTTCGGCTTAATGAAGGAAATGGGTCAAGTCTTGGCAGATGCCTATCGCTCCAAGGACATTACAAAGGTCGTCACCATTGAAGCTTCAGGTATTGCTCCAGCTGTTTATGTTGCTGAAAGTTTAGAAGTTCCGATGATTTTTGCCAAAAAGCATAAAAATATCACCATGACAGAAGGGATTTTGACTGCTGAAGTCTATTCATTTACCAAGCAAGTCACCAGCACGGTCTCCATCGCTAGCAAGTTTTTGTCATCTGAGGACCGTGTTCTAATCGTTGATGACTTTTTGGCCAATGGACAAGCAGCAAAAGGCTTGATTGACATTATCCAACGGGCCGGGGCGCAAGTGGCTGGGGTCGGTATCATCATCGAAAAATCCTTCCAAGATGGCCGCCAGCTCTTGCTTGATGCTGGTGTACCTGTTACTTCTCTCGCTCGTATTGAAAAATTCCAAGATGGACAGGTTGTTTTCGCACCTGCTGATATTTAAAAGGACTTGCTTCCAATCGGGAGCAAGTCTCTTCTATTTATCTATAATTCCACACCAAAGACTTCTAATTGCTTTAATTCGGTAGCAGTCAACCTGCGGTATTCTCCAAGAGCGAGCGCTGGATCTAACTCAAGTGGCCCCATGGTCAATCGTTGCAAGTCTGTCACCGTCTTGCCACAGGCCTGCACCATGCGTTTGACCTGGTGAAATTTCCCTTCTCGGATAGTGATGTCAACGAGTGAGGTCTGTTTGTCTTCATCCATCTCCAAGATGGTCAACTGGGCTGGTTGACAGGTAAAGTCTTTCAGCTCAATTCCTGCCGCAAATCGCTCCACATCCTCTTGGGTCATGATCCCGTCAACCTGTGCACGGTAGCGTTTATCAACATGTTTTTTCGGAGAAAGCATGGCATGGGCCAGCTGACCGTTGTTGGTCAAGAGCAAGAGACCGTGGGTATCAATATCCAAGCGTCCAACTGGAAAAATTTCCTTATGGCGAGCTGTATCATCTAGCAGGTCCAAGACAGTCCGATGACGGTCATCCTCGGTGGCTGATATGACACCCTTGGGTTTATTCAACAGATAGTAAACAAAGGTCTCATGGCTCAAAACCTGACCTGCTACAGCAATCTGGTCTTGTTTTTCGTTAATTTGCTGTTTGGGTGAGGTTTCTACTTGGCCGTTGACTGTGACTTGCTTGTTTTTCAGGAGTTTCTTAACTTCTGTCCGACTGCCAACACCGCAATCCACTAAAAATTTATCTAATCGCATACGACTTTCTTTTCCATTTTGATATATTCCGCTTGCTTTTCTCTTTCTGTAAATCCAAGAGTTCGAAAAAGGGGTTGAGCTACTGGATCAGAAGAAGCAACTGTCAGTTTGATACTAGCTGGCTGAATATGCCCTACTAAATAGTCTTCAATAGCCTGATAGAAAGCTCTGCCATTTCCCTGACCCATCAAAGAAGGTTTCATCCCCAAACGAATGTCAACTGTCTCGTCATCTTGGTCCATACAGAAATAGCCCATGAGGGCGGCATTGCGGATGACTGCAAAAAAGCGGTCCCCACGCGCCTCTGGTGAAATCATCTCAGCATAAGTCTCGGGGTTTTCACTAATCGTATAGGCATCCAAAGGTGGTTGATAGCGCCATTGGTTAGCAATTTCCAATGCCAGATCCTGGGGCAGAGGCATGATGTAAAAATAATCCATCTTCCGAAAATTTTTAGACAAGTTTTTAATCCTGCGTTTTTGGGTGGCGTAATTATCTGTCTGATAGACATAATCCACATAGCCCAACTGATAGGAGGGAATCATGTCCTTAAAAATCAACTGAACATCCTCGGGAAAACGTAGTATTAATTCATTTAAGCGGTTGTTTTCTAACATAAGAATATTATACCAAAAGGGAGCGGAGATCCGCTCCTACTTCTTCAGTTGTTTATAAATCAAGCCTGAGCTGATCAAGGCACAGCCAATAGCGTATATCCCAAAGGCTCCTGTTGGGGTAGGATTGAGCCTTTCCAGATAAGTCGGCAAGATAGCAGATGTCGCACCGCCGATATTGCAGCCCATGAGGACAATGGTCATAACAGCATTGAGCAAGGCCTTGGGTGCACGGTCTGTTACCTGACTAAAGACAATGGTTAGAATGATGCTGTAGAAAAATCCTGACACCATACCACCGAGCCCCAGCATCCAGAGATTATCCGCAAAGGCAATGCCGACAACCGCGAGTCCAAAGACCACGTAGGAAACTGCCAAAAGCCAGCCCTTCAACCGACCAACTAAGCTACTAAAGAGGGTCCCTGCCACAATCCCCATGACCTGCATGAGACTGAGAATGAGACTGGCTTGCTGAGCAGTACCGATGCCCTTGGCTAAAACAATCTGAGGAATACGAATGGTCAGAAAGGTATTGACGTTGATAACAAAGAAGGCTAAGAATGCCAGATAAATTCCCATCTTCCACATGGTCTTGTCCAGTTTAACCTTGGGCGCGTTCGCCTCAACTTTTACCTCCATACGAGCAAGTAATTCTTCCTTGGGCACAAAGAGGACAAAAAGAACCAAGATAACCAAGGCAAAAAGATAGACCAAGAAGGCAGGCTGCCAACCAAATTGGGTCAACCAACCAACAAGGAGAGTCAGCCCTGCGCTTCCCACTACCTCTGCTGAACCACGCAAGCCCATCATTTTGACCCGTTCCTGACCGGTGAAAAAATTACCGATGATATTAATAGCACGCGCATTGATCAAGCCAATCCCTAAACCAAGCAAGATACGAGCCAGCAAAATCAGAGGATAGGCAGTTAGAAACACCGGTAAAGCACCTCCAATTGCCATTAACAAGAGCCCTGCAATGATAATGTTGCGTTCCGATAAGAAACGGACAACCAAACCATTCATCAAGAGGGCTACCATAATGGCAAATGACGTCACCGTAATTAAGTTTTCTACCTGACCAGCCGCTATTCCTTCCTGAGCAAAATGCTCAATCATCTGCGGAATGGCTGGCGAGACAGCAAATGTCGAGACCAGCATGGTGGATAAGGCCAGCAAACTGGCTTTTTCTAAAATTCTTTTCATTTTTCTCCCTTTCAACGTTCGTCTTTTACTAGTATAGCAGATTTGAGACAGAATAGATAGGTGACTGAGACTTTTATTCTCCTAGATTTCATGCTATACTTAATCTATCGATACCCAAAGGAGAGAATCATGTCTGTTATTGAACGATTGACAAAAGCTGCCCATTTGATTGACATGGATGACATCATCCGTGAAGGGCACCCAACCCTACGCCAAGTCGCTGAAGAAGTTGTATTTCCCCTATCTGATCAGGAAATTATTTTAGGCGAAAAAATGATGCAATTCCTCAAACATTCGCAGGATCCAGTCATGGCTGAGAAAATGAAACTCCGTGGCGGAGTTGGTCTAGCAGCGCCTCAGATTGATGTTTCCAAACGCATCATTGCTGTCTTAGTCCCAAATCCAGAAGATGAGGAAGGCAATCCACCTGCCCAAGCCTACTCCCTCCAAGAGGTCATGTACAACCCTAAAATCGTGGCACATTCTGTCCAAGAAGCTGCTATGGAAGGGGGCGAGGGATGTCTATCCGTTGACCGCGAAGTCCAAGGTTACGTAGTCCGACACGCGCGCGTGACTGTTGATTATATGGACAAAAACGGAGAAAAACACCGTACCAAACTCAAAGGCTTTAATGCCATCGTGGTCCAACACGAAATCGACCACCTCAACGGTGTCATGTTCTACGACCGCATCGACCCAGAACACCCATTTGCCGTTAAAGAAGGCATGTTGGTGATTGAATAAGAAGGAATTATAATAGAGGAAGAATAGGATAACCATGAAGAAAAATACATTATTGGCAAAAATTGCTAAATCTACTGTCATTGCTACACTAGCTCTATCAAGCCTACCTGTTGGCTTGCCTTTTACCAATGCAAGCACTGTCTATGCTAACACAAGCGCTTCAGCAGTTAATGTACCAACTGAAGTATATGTCTTTTCTGGAACAACCCTCACAAAGCCTATTGCTATCTCAGGTATCAATGGATTAAAATCAGCGCACTTTATCCAAACAGGAAATAGCACCATCCAAAACCTAGGTCAACTCACTATTTCTTCCAACAAAATCCAAGGCTCTATTTCTGGTGTTGGTTCCTATCGTCGTCGCTTGGCAATCAATGGTACTGTGGTAAAAACAGCAAATGGCTTACGAGCAACCAGTTTCAAGACCAGTCCAGTGATGACCTTCCATGTTCTCGACGCAAAAGTACTTGGTTCCGTTGAAAAGACAGCTGGACAAACACTGACTGCAAAAGAAATCTTAGACCAGGTTCAAGTAATTGAAAAAAGCGGTCTAAACCTCTCTTCTATCGTGACCAAAGAAGTCATCAGTCCCCTACCAACCAGCGGTTCTGGCAACCAAGTTCAAGTACGTTTGACTACTGTATCTGGTCAGGTAAAAAACCTCTCTGTAACTGTTAACTTCTCGAAAGCAGCTACCCAACAGCCTGTTACACAACCGCCTGTGAACCAGCCTCCTGTCAATCAAGCACCTGTTATGTTAAATGGCTTTGCGATTGCATATCCTGCTGGAACCACTACTGCAGGAACAACACTTCCTAAGTCCTATTCTTCTTTCTTCACTGTTCGTAACATCAATCGTATCACCGAGCATGAAAGACAAATGATTGAAAACGTCCTAAACTATAACATGTCATCATCCGGCCGCCCTGTAAAAATCGTACTTGGCAGCAATGGCATTTACAAGGCCTACAAGCAGGACGGGACAATTATTGAGGAACAAAATATCCGCCTCTTTATCAAGCAAGACACGGATGGCGACCAGGTTCCAGACTACATGGAAATCGAGAGAGGCACAAACCCTCACGATGCCAAATCTTATCCAAAATGGGAAATGTTAGCCATTATCAACTAAGAACTTCTTCTGCTAAGCAGCACGAACCCATAACACAAAAATACCGACCAGGTCCCAGAAGGAAAGGTCGGTATTTTTCATATGTTTCTAATACTCAATGAAAATCAAAAGTAGCCTAGGAAACGAAGCCGAAGATAGAACTCCGCTCCTCTCCTGTTTCAAGGGAGCAGGCTGAGGCTGAACAAAAAGTCCAGCCTCTCTTCTCAGAGTTCGTGTCAACATCTCAGCGCAGTGGTTGATTGGCAGATTTGTTCGTGTTTCACACTCCAAATCTGACCTAATCAACTATGCGGGGGTGGGAAGACGAACTCTTTTCAGACTGGTCGAGTTCTTTCCCACTCCCACTCATCTAGGCAAGTTGACAACGGGTCTTTTTGATTTTCGAAGAGTATAACTCTATATTTACATGCCCCTGCTCACTCAGCCTCCCTTTTATAAACATAGCAAAGCTAACTGCCTAAAGATTTCCTGCCCATACAAAATCAGGTCTTGAAAGAGGAGGTAGTCCAGTAAGGCCAACAATCCAATTAGCAAGATAAAAACGACCAAGCGATTGGAAAACCGAACTTGCAAGAGATGATTGAAACTAACCAATCCAATTTCCAAAACAAGCAAGCCAAGCACCATCCACAAGAGATAAGAAGCATTGGGCAGGAACCAAGCCCAGAGTTCTTGTCCCCTCAGGAGTTCAAGAAAAATACCCCTCTCCGAATGGGAAAGCAAGATAAGGCCATCTCCCAGATAACCGATTCCTCCGACTAGACTATTGACTAGGAAAAGACTAGCTAGAAAGAGCATTGTAAAACCTAGTGCCTGGCCCAGTCCCAGCAACCACTTGGTGAATAGAACCTGACGCAAATCCACTGGCTGGGTCTGATAAAGACGCCAGTTTTTTCCAGCAACTTCCACCGCCTTGCCCCGACTGCCAATCCAAACCGCCAGCAAGAGCACCCACAAATAGGCCGGACCATCAAAAAGAGAGCGCAGGCTGCCGATACCTGACAGATCTCTGGAGCGGTCCCAAGATGGATCGTCTACTGGAACCAAGGCATCATTGGTATCAAAATGATTTTCCAAGCTGGTCAAAATGACATCCTTGCCCCGCTTAGTTGCTGGCACCCCAGCCTCCATCAGCTGCTGCCAAAAATACTGACTGACCTGATTGCGGGTCTGGTAACGGCGAAGATTATCCACCGTCTGGCTGGCCCCAATATCACCATTGGCAAAAGCCTTCTCCTCCCTGGTCCAGAGATAGACCTGCTCTGCCTCCAGCAAAGCAAGGTGACTAGCCGGCAGAGCCTGAGGATTGTCCTGATAAACCTGCCACTGCTTGACATAGAGGTCTTTATAGACACGATATTCTTGCAAGAGACCAAGCCTCAGCTCCAACTCCTCCTGATAGCTCACGTCCTCTTTGACCAACTGCCTCAGACGGTTGATTTCCGACTGCAAAACCTCCACATATGCCCCATCCTGCTCATAGGACTGGGCAACCAACTCCATCGAAACCCTCTCCTCCTGGGCAACCTCTTGCTTTTGTAGGCCTGTTACTAGGGAAAATAGCAGAGCTAGGAACAAGTTTACTAAGACGAGCCCTTTCCAAGTCTTGAGCCGACTAAGGATGAGAACATCAAACGACCAAACCTTGTCTAAAGAGCCTGTGTCTAACTCCTTTTGATGACCAACTGTCAAGACCAGCCTTTTCTTTTCTGTCAGCACATAATAGGCAACGAAAAGCCCAATGGTCAGCAGGAGGAAGCCATCCACCTGTAAAAAGACCTGTGAAAATGTAGCTGTGTCTAAAAAACTCGGAAAGGCAAGCAAGGGAAATACTTGACCTGACCAACCAGCTACTGCACCTGCCTGATAGGAAAGAACCAAAGCCAAGAGTAATCCAATCACCACAAAAATCAGCCGACTGGCTAACAAGTGGTCCAAAAATCCAAATAGCAGGCGAATAGCTAGGAGTAAGATTAGCCAAAAGCCAAGCAAGATAAGCCCGTAAAGCCAAGAGCCGATCAACTGACTCTGACCCAACATCTCAACAGGAGCTTGAAAACTAGACACAGCCAACTGACCTGTCAGCCCATCATAGACCAGGATAAAGAGCAACCCCAGCCCAACTGCAAAGAGTAGCGATAGCATGGAGGCAGCCAAACGCCTGATCCCCTGCAAACTCAGACTATCCCACTGCCGCAACTGCCAAACTTGATGAGCCAGTGTCTTTTCCGCCAGCTGATTGGCAAGCAGAAAACCAAACACTAAAAATACAGGAAGAAAACCAAACAAACTTTCTAAGTAGGCTTGAACAATACGCCCTGTTGACCAAGCCTTGTTTTCAGGACCATCAGGCAGTTGATACTCAATCAGCCAGTCATTCCATCTGGCCAAACGTTCGACTTCCGTTTGTGTCAAGGAATTCCGAGTTTGAAAAAGCTGTCGATTGCGGCTGATAAAATAGTCCAGGTCTTGATACATGAGCTTTCGATAGTTGGGGATAGCTTCAAACTTCCCCTCATCTAAGGCCTGACCGACACTTTCTATATCGGATTTCAAGCCCAGCATCCGCGGTGCTTCTTCTGAATCCTCATCTATTTTTACATCAGCTAGTACACTGGCCAATTCACTCAGTTCTTCTTTATAGGTTTCCACATAGGTCGCTTGATGGGCTTGCCTTTGCGAGATGGGAAGGTAGGCCAGACCTAGAAAACCCAGCACGAGCAAGCAGTAGAGAGGCGACCAGAGAATTTTCTTGATTTCAAAGTTCAGCCTCATGTCCCCTCACCACCTTCCTCCACGTAGAGATCACGGTAGAGGGACTCCATATAGTCGCTGGCTTTTGTAAGGCCCGCCACCTGCTGGATTGGAATACAATCCAAACAATCCAGTAAATCTCTCTCAGGCAAGAAGATTTCCACCAGACCCTGCTCTGCCTTTTTCCACAAGAGTTGAGGATAATCCCGTAAAAATTCCTGAACCTGCTTGGAGTTTTCCACAGCAAGATGGTAATCATAATCCGCTGTCAACTCCACTTCTGTGGCAATCAACTTGCTAGCCTTGAGGAAATAAACCTGATTAGTCAGTTTCTCAATCTCCGACAAATGGTGGGAAGAAAGCAAAATGGCAACCCCTTCTGCTTGTAAGTTTAGAAGAAATTCCCGCTGCTGAATAATATTGGTCGGGTCCAAACCGATATGGGGCTCATCCAGCAACAAGAGCTTGGGCTTGGGAAGGATAGCCATGGCAAAGAGCAACTTCTGCTTCATACCCATGGAATAGCCAGCCACTCGCTTTTTGACATAGTAGCCCATCCCCAATTCTTCCACCAGCCCATCCACTTCCTTTTTCCCCAGCTTGTGGGTGGCAGCCACATAAGTCAGATGGTCGTAACCCGTCAACTGTGGATAAAGGGCTTGGGCGTCCAACATGACAGACATATCTTGAAAAATCGCTCGGTCACTATTGGGACGACCATTGATGGTTACTGACCCACGGTCAGCGATTTCTGTGTTGCTGATAATATTCAACAGAGTGGATTTCCCCACACCATTGGGACCGACTAGGGCAACCAAGTCCCCCGCTTGTAGCTCAAAGGACACATAGGACAAGACCTGGTGGGCACCGTATCGCTTGCAGATATCAACTACTTTTAGCATAGAAACTCCTTTCTTTGGGAAATGGCAGAGCAGAGAACACTGTTTAACTATATATATTTTAGCCTTTTAAAAAATGCAATTCAAGAATCTTTACAAAAAGAAAATAGTAAAAACGACCCCCAGGATCGTTTCCAAATCATTCTTTTCCACAGCCATGCACAAGCGTACTGCAAGCTAGCTACTACGAAAGAATGTGTAGACAAAAAATGTCAAACTAAGGCCCCAGAGACAGTAACTTAGCCACTTAAAGGCTCCTCTTTTCTCCAAGCTATACTGCCACATACAAAGCCACCCTAGGAAAAAACTCCCTAAACTAACAATTGCCATACTCTGCTCCGTGTTTTGTTGTATATTATTATATTGATTATATCATATTTTTTCCCAGAGAAAAGAAAAACTTGTCCACATGGGGACAAGTTTTAAGAATTTTTTCGACCAAAGAGAGCCACTAACAATACCGCACCAAAGACTGACGGTACTAGGGCCATACCAGCAAACTGTGGTCCCCAGTCGCCAAAGAGCAACTGCCCAATCCATGAACCTGCAAGACCAAGGATAATATTTCCCAGACAGCCACGACGGTCATCTGATGAGGTCAAAGCCCCAGCAATTAAGCCTATAATGGCACCCGCTATAATACTTGATAACATCTTATATTCCTCCTTATTTACAAAATGGGAGTGGGAAAGAACTCGACTAGGTCAAAAAGAGTTCGTCTTCCCACCCCCGCACAGTTGATTAGGCCAGATTTGGAGTGCAAAACACGAACAAATCTGCCAATCAACCACTGCGCTGAGATGTTGATACGAACTCTGAGAAGTGATCCTGGGCTTTTTGCTCAGTTTCATTCAAATATCATTAAATCGCCCACTCACCGTCACGGAAGATTGGCACACGGGTACCGTCTTCACGGATACCGTCAATGTTCATCTTGTTAGAACCAATCATAAAGTCCACATGGACATCTGAACGGTTAAGGCCTGCTTCTTTGAGCTCTTCTTGGCTCATTTCAGTACCACCTTCGATAGAGAAAGCATAGGCAGAACCGATAGCCAAGTGGTTTGAGGCATTTTCATCAAAAAGCGTGTTGAAGAAGGTCACCCCTGATTGAGAGATTGGGCTCTTGTCTGGCACAAGGGCAACTTCGCCAAGACCACGCGCTCCAGCATTGTCAAAGACCAATTTCTTCATAACTTCATCGCCTTTTTCAGCAGTTACATCCACGATTTCACCATCTTTAAAGGTTACCTTGATGCCTTCGATGATGTTACCGTTGTAGCTGAGTGGTTTTGTGGATGTGACATAGCCGTCTGCCACACGGTAGTCAGGTGCTGTGAAGACCTCTTCTGTTGGCATGTTGGCGATAAACTTCTCACCTTGGGCATTGATCGAGCCAGCTGCTTCCCACAAGTGGTTTTTCGGCATACCGAGAACTAGGTCAGTTCCTGGTGCTGTATAGTGCAATTTGACAAACTGCTCGTCGTTAAGGACCTTAGCTTTAGCCACCAAGCGTGCCTCGTGCTCTTCCCAAGCCTTGATTGGATCTTCTTCGTAGACACGGCAGGTCTTGAAGATTTGGTCCCAGAGGAGGCCCACTGCCTCTTCGTCAGATGCTGCATTTGGGAAGACTTTTTTAGCCCATTCCAAACCAGAGGCTGCAGCCAGTGTCCAGCTGATTTTGTTGGCTTGCGTTGCTTGACGCATTGGGTTCAAGGCCTGGCTAAGAGCACGAGCGTTGCGAGATAATTTCTCTGGATCAACGCCATCGTAAGCACCTGGGTCATCAGACAAGACTACCAAACGGCTGGCCTTACGCTCCAAGAGGTAGTTCATTTCTGTAATGCGTTGTGGGTGAACTTGTTCCAAGAGTTCCACATCGACATTAACCAAACGCTCACGCGCAATCACATCGTCCAACCAGTTGACCAAGACTTCAGCCGCACCGTGTGCATAGGCTTCTTTGACAATCAAACGTGCCAATTCAGCCTGCTCCACACCGATAGTCAACTGTACCGTATGACCAGGTTGGACATTGATACCTGTTGAAACCAAGAGTTTAGCATATTTAGCGAGATTTTCTTTAAAATTTGGTAATACCATATTTTTCTCCTTTGAAATGTAATACTAGATTATTGTATCATATTTTGAAGCTGGGCTGACAAAAAAACTTCCTGCTGATACAGGAAGTTGAAAAGGTTAGCTCTGGGAGATAGTTGAAGCTTGGAGATGAAACGAACGAAGTTCATATCAGCAAGCCGTAGACATAACCCTGCTCCTCTCTTGTTTTAAGGGAACAGGCTGTAAAACTCCACTGGTGCTTTACACTCACCAAGGTAAGCTGACAACGGATATTTCCAATTTTCGCAGGGTAAAGTTTTCAGTTTGCTTTTAGTACTAGGCAACAAGCTGCAGGCATAACTGGAGTTAGGCAAGGCGAGTTAACGACGTAATAAAACAAACTGTAAACTTTATTAGTTACCAAAAACCTTTACACGGTCAGAATCCGCCATATAGTCTTTATCCGCTGCTGGAGCTGCAATGCTACCGAATGGTGCTTGGGCACGGAGTTTCCAGTTAGCTGGGATACCGTATTTTTCAGCAACTTGTGCATCAACCAATGGGTTGTAGTGTTGTACGTTCATGCCGATATTTTTCTCAGCGAAAGCCAACCATACTGCGTACAAGTTGATACCGTGAGCTTGTTCAGACCAGATTGGGAAGTTTTCAGCGTAAAGTGGGAAGCTTTCTTGCAAGCCTTTCACTACATCTTGGTCTTCGAAGAACAAGATAGTGCCGGCACCAGCTGCAAAGCTAGCCAAGCGACCTTTTGTGCCTTCAAACGCTTCTGCAGGCGTTACTTTTTCCAATTCGCTGTAGGCAATTTCGTTCCAGAAAGCTTCTGACTCCGCACCAAAAAGTACAACTGCGCGGCTTGACTGTGAGTTGAAAGCTGATGGAGATTCTTTCATGGCTTTCTCAACAAGTGCTACCACTTCTTCATTAGATACTGGTAAGTCTTTACCAAGTGCGTAGATTGTGCGACGTTTTTCTTGTAGGTTTGCAAAGTTTGACATATCGTTTCCTCTTTTCTATTTATTACTACTTAGTAACATTTATCACTATGTAGAGATTATACACCTGCATAGAAGAAAAGTCAAGAGTCTTGACTTATTTTTTATAAAAAATCACTGCTTCCAAAAGAAACAGTGATCAAACTTAAAACAATTCATCAAATAGACTGAGTTGGTTATCCTCTGGTAGTTTACCGAGGATACCCATCTCATCCATTTTTTCAACAAGTGTGCTGGATAGACCGCCTCGCTTACGGAGTTCTGTTTTGGAGAGAAATTCACCCTCAGCACGCGCTGTTACAAGCTGCTTAGCAACGTTTTCCCCAAGGCCATCCATAGCAATAAATGGTGGGATGAGGGTGTCGTCTTCAATCAAGAAGTCCGTCGCATGGGACTTGTAGAGGTCCAATTTACCAAACTTAAAGCCACGTTCCAGCATCTCATTTACCAATTCAAGTGTGGTATAGAGATCCTGCTCAACGTTTGACGCTTCATTATTTTTCTTCTTGAGGGCAATCTCTTCCATCTTGGCCTTGACTCGATCCAGACCACCGGACATGGTTGCTAAATCAAAGGCCTTGGCCCGAATAGAGAAATAAGCACAGTAGTAGTAGATTGGATAGTGAACCTTGAAATAGGCAACCCGCAGGGCCATCATAACGTAGGCAGCCGCGTGGGCTTTAGGGAACATGTACTTGATCTTTCCACAGGATTCGATATACCAGTCTGGCACCTTGTTATCCTTCATATGTTGGATATAGCTGTTTCGCTCTTCCTCAGAAATCTTTAGCCACATGCCCTTCCGCACCCGCTCCATGATGTTAAAGGCCATCTTAGGCGGTAAACCTGCGTGCATGAGATAAACCATGATGTCATCTCGACAACCGATAACGGTGGATAGGTCGGCAATTCCTGCCTTGATCAAGTCCTGCGCATTGCCCAACCACACATCTGTACCATGGGATAGACCAGACAGCTGCAAGAGTTCCGCAAAGGTGGTCGGCTTGGTTTCCTCCACCATTCCACGAACAAAGTTGGTTCCAAATTCAGGAATACCTAGCATACCTGTCGGCGTCCCAATCTGTTCTGGTGTAACTCCTAGTATTTCCGTGCCAGAGAAGAGGGCCATTACTCCCTTGTCGTCAGCAGGAATGGTCTGCGGATCGATACCTGACAAGTCCTGCAACTTCCGAACCATGGTCGGATCATCGTGTCCCAGGACATCAAGTTTCAAGACGTTTTCATCAATATCGTGGAAGTTAAAGTGGGTGGTCTGCCAGTTGGCCGTCACATCATCGGCAGGATATTGGACAGGCGTAAAGTCATAGACATCCATGTAGTCAGGGAATACGATAATTCCCCCCGGGTGCTGACCAGTCGTCCGTTTGACACCAGCCGCTCCAGCAGCCAAGCGTTCCACTTCAACATCACGGTAGAATTTGCCGTAATCCCGCTCATACCCCCTTACAAAACCATAGGCAGTCTTGGCCGCCACCGTACCAACCGTTCCTGCACGAAAGGCATTTTCTTCACCAAAAATATCCCGTACATCCAAGTGAGCAGAGGGTTGGTCATCCCCTGAGAAGTTCAAGTCAATATCGGGAACCTTGTCCCCATCGAAGCCAAGAAAGGTTTCAAAGGGAATGTCCTGACCATCTTTTTTATACTTGGTGCCGCATTCTTCACAGTCCTTGTCTGGTAGGTCAAAACCTGAACCGTAGGAGCCGTCTGTGATAAATTCACTGTGTTGACAATTTGGACAGACATAGTGAGGAGGCATAGGGTTTACTTCCGTAATCCCAATCATGGTGGCCACGAAACTTGAACCGACAGACCCCCGTGAACCAACCAGATAGCCTCGTTCATTTGACCGTTGCACCAACATCTGCGACGCCAGGTAAATCACAGCGAAGCCATTACCCAGAATGGACGTTAATTCCTTTTCGATCCGGAGGTCGATGATGTCTGGCAGAGGATTGCCATAAATCTCGAAAGCCTTCTGGTAGGTCAACTCCGCCACTGTCTCTTCTGCCTTTTCGATATAAGGTGTGTAGAGATCGGTCTTGACCACCTGAACATCTTCAAACCAATCGAGCATGGCATTGGGATTGGTAATAACAATCTCACGCGCCAGACTTTCGCCCAAGAAGGCAAACTCATCCAACATCTCGCTAGTTGTTCTAAAGTGAGCCTTAGGTAGTGGAGCTGGTTGGGCATTCTCACCATTTCCGATAGTCCAGTTAATCGGTGCCCCCTGTCCCAAGGCCCGCACAATAATTTCACGGTAGATTTCTTCTTCTGGGTCAATATAATGAACATTTCCTGTCGCCAGAACAGGCAGACCAGCTTTTCGACCTACTTCAATCAACTGCTTAATGGTCTCTTCAATTTCTGCCATGTTTTTGAACTGCTCACGCGCAATCATTGGCGCATAAAGGGCAGGTGGCATGACCTCGATAAAGTCATAGTAGGCAGCAACCTTTACTGCATCATCCATCCCTTTGGATAGGAGGGTATCAAAGACTTCCCCCTCCTGACAGGCCGTTCCTAGCAAGAGACCTTCTCGGTGTTCATTTAAGAGCGTTCTGGGAATCCGTGGCACCCCTTCAAAATACTTGGTATTTGAAAGAGAAACCAGTTTAAAGATATTTTTCAAGCCGACCTGATTGGTGACATAAAGCGTCGCATGTTTTACCCTAGCTTTTTTATAGGAATCTTCCGCAATCAAGCGGCTGTTCAACTCCTGAAGCTGGGTCAAACCGTGTTTTTCCTTGGCTTCTTTTAGAAAAATGAAGAGCAGGCGGCCTGTCGCCTCCGCATCGTAGTTAGCCATGTGGTGGTGCTCAAGAGCAACCCCAAACCGCTTGGTCAAAGGCCCCAAACCATGCTGCTTGTATTCTGGATAGAGATTTCGGGCAAATTCCAAGGTATCGATAACTGGCTGGCTAATGGTCGCAAGACCTGCTCGCTCGTAGTTGACATCCATGAAACCAACGTCAAAGCTGGCATTGTGGGCAACCAAAATCGCATCCTGGCAAAAATCTTGAAATTCACGCAAGACTTGTTCCAAGGGCTTGGAACCACGAACATGCTCATCTGTAATCCCTGTCAAATCCGTCGTAAATTGGCTGAGCGGATGACCCGGGTCAATAAATTCATCAAATTCTGCAATGATATTGCCCTTGTGCATCTTAGAGGCCGCTATCTGAATCAAGGCATTGTTGACCGCAGAGAGACCGGTTGTTTCCACGTCAAAGACCACGTAGGTTGCATCAGACAGATCCATTTCTTGCTCGTTATAAACAATTGGAACCGAATCCTCTACGATGTTGGCTTCCATACCAAAAATTGCCTTAATCCCTGCCTTGCGGGCTGCATGGTAACCATGAGGAAAGGATTGAACATTGCCATGGTCAGTAATGGCCACTGCCTTGTGTCCCCAAGCCGCAGCACGTGCCACCAAATCCTCAACCGCAGGTAGAGCATCCATAGTGGACATGTTGGTATGGGCGTGAAACTCGACACGCTTCTCCCCTTCTGGCATCAGGTCCTTGCGAATCTCTCGCTTGACCTCTTGAACCTCTTGGACATTCATGGTCAAATCGCGCGTGAAATTGTTCATTTCTACATTTCCACGCACCCGCAACCAGGCTCCTTTTTTGACCATGCTGAACTTTTGCGCTTCCTCCTCATTCTTAGCCCATTTTTGTAGGGTGAAAGAAGACGAATAGTCCGTCATCTTGAAATTAATGATGATCCGCCCCGTCCGCGTCGTCTTCTGCTCAGACTCAAAAACCAGTCCCTCAAAGACGATACGGTTTTCTTCTGTATCCACGTCAATCATCTGGGTCACTTCAGCCTTGTCTAGGCTGACCTTGGCAGGACGATTTTTCTTAAACTCTGGGACAAATGGCTGAGCTGCCTCTGGAGGAGGAGCCATTTGTGCCAGTTGCTCCATAGCCACCAGGTTATCTTGATTGGCCTGCTGATAGATTTCCTCATTTTGCGCATGAAAATCTGCTACCATACTTGCAGTCATATCCTGACAAACTTCAATATCTACCTTGAGATTGGCAAAGCCAAAACGTGCATATTGCTCCACCAAATTTGGCAGGTGGTTCTTCCGAAAATGAGGAGTATCTATGGTTTCTGGCCCCTTTATCCAGAGCACGCCTTCCTGGTACTCCACTTCCAAATCCTGGAAGAGGGACTTGAACCCTGCACTTTGACACAACTCTTCTTTAAAAGCTAGCTTATAGTAAGCCTCGACTAGATCCGCATCAAATTCTATTTCATCCGTCACAATAGCAAAGCGAGCCCGATTCCCTGTCTTTTCAAACTCTGTCAACAAACGCGCCTGAAATAGCTGGTAATCAACCGCAGACAGCGGAGCCTGGAAACGAAAGAGGAAGTCCCAAACCTTGCTGAGTTTGTGGACACGGACAGACTCAATTTTAGCTACCGAAAAAACCGCTGACTGTTTGAGTTCAGCAGGCAAGCCAATTTGCTCCATTAAGAGTTGAAATGTATCTGACATAGTTTTTCCTTTGAAATATAGTACCCCTATTTTACCATATTCTATCTCTTTATTCGAGAAGAAAAAGACCCGCTAGGCGAGTCTTACTGTTTATGGACGTACTAAGATTTGAAGAGTTTCAAGAAGTTGATCAACATGAACTTCAACCGTATCACCTGTTCCCTTGATTTTCACTTCCACAATGCCATCAGCTGCTTTTTTACCAACAGTCACACGAATTGGCAAGCCAATCAAGTCACTATCAGAGAATTTCACACCGACACGCTCATTGCGATCATCTGTCAAGACTTCATAACCAGCACCGACCAAGCTGGCTTCGATTGACTGAGTCAATGCCATAGCTTCTTCGTCCTTAACATTGACTGGGATCAAATGTACATCAAACGGTGCCAATTCTTTAGGGAAGTTGATGCCCCAAGCATAACGGTATTCACCTTTTGGTGTCTTATTAACAAAGAGGCGAGCGTGTTGCTCAAGAACGGCTGACAAGAGGCGGCTAACACCAATTCCGTAACATCCCATGATAATCGGCATAGAACGACCATTCTCATCCAAGATGTTGGCATTCATGCTATCTGAATAACGGGTACCCAGTTTGAAGATATGACCAATTTCAATACCGCGGGCAAAGTTGAGAACGCCGTGTCCGTCTGGAGAAGGCTCCCCTTCCTTGACTTCACGAATATCCACATACTCAGTCACTTGGAAATCACGATCTGCATTGGCACCTGTGTAGTGGAAACCATCTTCATTGGCACCGACTACAGCATTTTTCACATCTTGAACCTTGCGGTCAGCGATAATCTTGATATTTTCTGGTAAACCGACTGGACCAAGTGAGCCAAAGCCTGCACCAAAGACTTTTTCTGCATCTGCTGGACTGGCTACCTCAAAGAAATCTGCTGCCAAGTGGTTTTTCAACTTGACATCGTTGACCTGGTCATTACCGACAAGGAGGGCAACAACTGGCTCGCCATCTGCCATAAAGAGCATGGTTTTAATGGTCTGCTCTTCCGCAACATTCAAGAAAGATGCAACCTCATCGATGGTTTTAGCATCAGGTGTAGCAACTTTAACCAGGTCTTCTTCAACCACGACAGCTGTGCTTGGCTTGTATTCGCTAGTTGCCATTTCTAAGTTGGCTGCGTAACCAGATTCGCTTGAATAGGCAATGGTGTCTTCGCCAGACACAGACCAAGCCAAGAGTTCTGCCTTAATCGCTTCAAGAACATCCTCTGGTATTTCTTCAAAAGAAGCAACCGACTTGTCCAAGACAACCCAACGGTCCAGGTCGGTACGGTCTGGGGTAATGGCCATAAATTCCTGGCTATCCTTACCACCCATGGCGCCACCGTCACCGATGATAGCCTTAAACTCAAGTCCTGCACGAGTAAAAATAGCCTCGTAAGCCGCCTTATAGTCATCATAGGTCTGGTCCAAGCTTTCATAACTAGCGTGGAAGCTGTAACCGTCTTTCATGATGAACTCGCGACCACGGAGAAGACCGTTACGAGGACGTTTTTCATCACGGTATTTTGGCTGGATTTGGTAGATGTTGAGCGGTAACTGCTTATAGGACTGCACCGCATCACGCGCCAAAAGAGTCACTGTTTCTTCGTGAGTTGGTCCCAAGATAAAGTCAGAACCTTCGCGATTTTTGAGCTTGTAAAGGTCATCGCCGTAAGTTTCGTAACGACCAGACTCACGCCAGATATCCGCTGACAAGAGGGCTGGTGCCAAAAATTCAATGGCATCGATCTTGTCAAACTCCTCCCGCATGATATTTTTTGCTTTTTCAATCACACGGTTAGCCAATGGCAAATAGCTGTAAATACCAGCAGAAATCTGACGAACATAACCCGCACGTAACATCAATGCGTGACTGATCACCGACGCATCCGAAGGCATCTCCCGCAAAGTAGGGATAATCATTTTAGACTGTTTCATAATTTAGATACGGAGGTCGTAAAAAACGACTGAAAATTAGGAAACTGGCGCAATGTGCTTGCACATCAGCCAGTTTATCTATTTTCCGAGTTTTTAGACCGAGTTCAATTACGAACCTCCTCTGTTCCTTTCTTTTTCGTAGTTTTCAGAACTTCCTGCATATCGCACGCATTCAATTCCTTTCTTAGCTAGATTTTAGAAGAAGACACGCATAATATCATTCCAGGTCACAACTAGCATAAGAACAACCATAATGGCAACTCCTGCTAGAGTGATGTAAGATTCTGTCTCTTGTTTGAGCGGTTTTTTGCGAATGGCTTCTAGGATATTCATCACAATCTTACCGCCATCTAGGGCTGGAATAGGAATAAGGTTAAAGATTCCGAGGTTAATGGACAGGGCAGCCATCAATTGCAGGACGTTTGCCCACCCACTTTCGGCAGCCTGGGCACTAACGCTGTATATCGCAACAGGTCCACCCAACTGTTTAACATCAAAATTAGAAATCAGGTTTTTCAGGGCTGTCACAATCAGAAGTGCAGTCGCTCCCGCCTCTTGGAAACCTCCGATAATCTTATCAACAAATCCTGTTTTCAAGGCTGGAGAAACCCCAATACGGTAACTACCGTCAACCTCTTGAGCAAGGACCGACACTGTTTTTGTTTGACCGTCCTGCTCAACTTCCAGCTCCAAGCTTGGTGCGGTCGTCGCATTTGAAACTACTGCATCAATCTGCTCTACAATTGCATGGTAGTCAGCGGTTGCCTTCCCATTAATCGATACGATCCGGTCTCCGGTCTCAATCCCAGCTAACTGAATTGCACCACCATCAACAACCGTAATGGCATTGCTGGAAGTATCTGCCACTCCTCCTTGCATAAACATCAAGAGGATAAAGGTCAAGATTCCCAGAATAAAGTTATTTAGTGGACCCGCAAAGTTGGTCAAGAGGCGGCCCCACACACTGGCATTTTGATACTGGACATCTAACGGAGCAATCCGCAACTCTGTCCCATCTTCTTCCACAATTGTAGCATCATGCTCGACAGAGTAAGTCTCTTCCTCCCCTGCCACCAAGCCAGTAATAGTCAATTTCTCTTCAAAATCAAAATGTGTCACATTGATTGGCAAGGCTTGAGGATCGATTGGCTTTTCTGACAGATTGATTCGGGTTACGATTCCTGAAGCGTTGCGGCTCAGACTAGCAGGACTACCAGTCTTAATTTCTGTCTTATCTTCGCCCCAACCTGCCATTCGAACATAACCACCCAAGGGCAAAATTCGAATCGTATAGAGGGTCCCATCTTGTCCACGATGTGAAAAGATTTTGGGTCCCATTCCAATGGCAAATTCACGGACTAGAATACCCGCCTTTTTAGCAAAGTAAAAATGACCCCATTCGTGGATGACAACAATCACCCCAAAAATAAATAGAAACGCTAGAATTCCCTTCATAAACTCTCCTTAGAATAAACCGAAGAAGTGCATGATTGGGAAGACAAAAATCAACCCATCAAAACGGTCCAACATACCACCGTGTCCTGGAATGATTTTCCCGGAATCCTTGACTCCAAAACGACGCTTGATAGCCGATTCGACCAAATCTCCAAATTGGGAGAAAGCAGAGAAAATCGCAACCAGAAGCAACATGGTCGGAATTGGGAAAATGCCACGGATGGTCTTGTCAAAGATCAAAAACAGTCCTGCTACAAGAACAGCTGATAAGATTCCTCCTACAAAACCTTCAACAGTTTTATTCGGAGACACTCTTGGCACTAATCTTCGGCGACCAAACTGACGACCAATCATATAGGCACCAATATCTGTTGCCCAGACAATCAACAAGGCATAAAAGACCTTGTTTAGTCCATCCATTCTCGCCAAAATCAGATTATGGAAACCAATACCGACGTAAAAACTGGAAGCAATTGGAAAGACAACTTCCGTGTAATTGTAGGAACCAAAATTGATAACAATGGAGCCTAACAAAAGGAAGATAACCAAGGCAAAGGCAGTATAATTACCATCTGTCGGCAAGAAGGACAAGTAATTTTCCAAAGGTAGGGTCAGGACTAAGGTCGCAAGCATAGCCAAGACACCTTCAAGTGAATTGGGAACCAAGCCATGCATCTTTATCAACTCAGCCACTGTAATCATAGCTAACAGACCAATAAACAATTGAAAGGCTACTCCACCAAGCCATAGAAAGGGAACAAAGACCGCAAAGGCCGCTGCTCCATAAATGACACGTTTTTGCAAATCGTTCTTCATCATATCTCCTCGCTATACACCACCAAAACGGCGATGGCGTCTATTGTATTCATTTATTGCCTCTGTCAAGGCATCTTGGTCAAAATCTGGCCAAGCGACATCTGTAAAGTAGAGCTCGCTATAGGCAGTCTGCCAAGGTAAAAAATTACTGAGTCGAATTTCTCCACTCGTACGGATGACCAAATCAGGATCCCGCAAATTTGGATTCAAGAAATGCGTGTAGAGATAATCCGAAATCAAGTTTTCATCAATATCCCCAGGATTCAATTTGGCATCTAGGACATCCTGTGAGATGGCTTTTACCGCATCGGTTAATTCGGCACGTCCACCATAGTTCAGGGCGAAGTTCAAAATCAAACCAGTATTGCCTTTGGTCTTCTCTTCAGCCTTGTATAGGGCAGCCAAGGTTTCCTTGGGTAGGCGACTGTGGTCTCCAATCATCTGAATTTTCACATTGTTGGCATGCAATTCTGGCACATATTTGTCATAGAACTCTACTGGTAGGTTCATAATGAAAGAGACTTCTTTTTCTGGTCGTGACCAATTCTCTGTAGAAAAAGCATAAACTGTCAGTACTTTTACACCTAGTTCAGAAGCAGCCTTGGTCACCTTTTGGAGGGCATCCATCCCCGCCTTGTGGCCCATGACCCTCGGCTGCATCCTTTTTTTTGCCCACCTTCCATTTCCATCCATAATGATGGCAATATGTTTGGGGACTTCAATGGCTGTTTCAATGGTTGCTTTTTTCTTAAAACCGAAGTTAAACATATCCTTGTTCCTTTGTATATTAAATCAGTCTATTATACCATATTTTCAGACAAATGAAAAAGAGGGACCTTGTGGATTCCCTCTTTCTAGCTATTTTTTTGTAGGAGCAGTTTATTCTGCTTCAGTTACAGCCGTCTCTGTGCTTGCAACTTCTTCTACTGCTGGGCTCAAATCTTCTGCTGTCACGCTCACTGCCTCTGCTACACGTTGGCGGATAGCTCCACGTTCAAAGGTCAAATAAACCCCATCTACATCCAAGACAACTTTTTTCTCATCGATTTCATCGACAATACCAAATAAACCACCAATTGTGACGATTTCATCACCTTTTTTGATTTGGTTGAGCGCATCTTGGCGTTGTTTTTGTTGCTTGCGCTGGCTGTACATCATAAAGACCAACATAGCAACCATAGCTAGTGGTAAAATTAATCCTTCCATTGGGACACCTCGTTCATTTTTTTGCTTTTGCTGACTATTATAACAAATCTGAAAAAAAGAACAAGCAGAAAACTGCTTGTCTTTTCTGTTTTATTTTGCGCTCCATACACTCTCAAGGATATTGGTCTGTTCACGACCTGGTCCGACTGAGAAGGTTGAGATACGTACGCCAACCAATTCGCTGATACGACGAACATAGTTGCGAGCCGCTTCTGGCAATTCATCCAAGCTACGAACACCCGTGATGTCTTCAGACCAACCTGGCATTTCTTCGTAGATTGGTTTGCAGCGTTTGAGCTGTTCCAAGCTTGCTGGGTAGTGGTCAATCCGCTCACCATCCAAGTCATAAGCCACGCAGATTTTCAAGGTCTCAAGACCTGACAAGACATCAATCGAGTTGAGGGACAAGTTGGTAATCCCTGATACACGACGGCTATGACGCATGACAACAGAGTCAAACCAACCGACACGGCGTGGACGGCCTGTTGTCGTACCGTATTCCTTACCGATTTCACGGATACGGTCGCCGATTTCATCGTGTAATTCAGTTGGGAATGGTCCGTCACCAACACGGCTAGTGTAGGCCTTACATACACCAACAACCTTGTCAATCTTGCTTGGACCGACACCGCTACCGATGGTCACGCCACCAGCAACTGGGTTTGAAGAAGTAACGAATGGATAGGTACCTTGGTCAATATCCAACATAACCCCTTGGGCACCTTCAAACAAGACACGTTTGCCTTGGTCGAGGGCATCGTTCAAGATAACAGAGGTATCTGTTACATATTTTTTAATTTCTTGACCGTAAGCATAGTATTCTTCAAAGATTTCGTCAAACTCAATCGGAGTTGATTCATACATTTTCTCAAACAAACGGTTTTTCTCAGCCAAGTTTGTTTTCAAGCGCTCTGCAAAAATCTCCTTGTCCAAGAGGTCTGCAATGCGGATACCAACACGCGCAGCCTTGTCCATGTAAGCAGGACCGATACCCTTGTTGGTTGTCCCAATCTTGTTCTCACCTTTGGATTCTTCCTGCAACTGGTCCAATTTGATGTGATAAGGCAAGATAACGTGTGCGCGGTCTGAAATCCGCAAATTATCTGTTGTCACACCTGAATCGTGGAGGTAGTTGATTTCCTTAACCAAGGATTTTGGATTGACAACCACACCATTACCGATGACCGATATCTTTTCTGGGAAGAAGATTCCTGACGGAATCAAGTGCAACTTGTATTTTGTTCCATCAATGACAATCGTGTGACCTGCATTGTCACCACCTTGATAACGGGCGATCACTTCTGCATTAGCTGACAAGAAATCGGTAATCTTGCCCTTACCTTCGTCACCCCACTGGGTTCCTACAACAACTACTGATGTCATAAACTTCTCTACTTTTCTGGACTGTCCTCAGCCCAGCCTTTCTTCAACTCCTGGCAGGAATCTCACCTGCAAGTTTCGTTTTACACTCTATTCTACCAAAAAACGAACATTTTTTCAAGAATCCTCCTGTATTTCAAACGAAACGAACATTTTTGTTTTTCAAATAGATGAATACTTCAATATCCGACCGTTCTATCGATATATCCTCATTTATAACAGGGTGGACTTGGTATTTCCGAAGAGGAGAGGCAGACGGATCTTCTTTATCAGAGGTAAAACGTAGCAGAAATTTGTATTTGTTTTACAAACTAGATAAAATTAGTGTAAGACACTATCAGAAATTGGACGGATTGCTTATGTTACAGAAATTATCCCCAAATAGCCCCATCCTCCAAGCCACCTTTGGTTTGGAACGAGAATCCTTACGAATAAATAGCGACAACCGCGTGGCTCAGACACCACACCCTGAAACATTGGGTTCACGCAGTTTTCACCCCTATATCCAGACCGATTACAGCGAGCCACAACTAGAACTGATTACACCCGTGGCTCATTCGACCAAGGAAGCCCGCCGCTTTCTTGGGGCTATCACAGATGTGGCGATTCGGTCTATGGACAAGAGCGAGTACCTCTGGCCCCTGTCCATGCCACCTGTCATTTCAGAAGAAGAAATCCAAATTGCTCAACTGGAAAGTGACTATGAGTATCAGTACCGTGTTGGTTTGGCAGAACGCTATGGTAAGTTGCTCCAGTCCATGTCAGGCATCCACTACAACTTTGAACTCGGAAAGGACCTGACCCAGCAACTCTTTGAAGCTAGTGGCTATCAGGACCTGCTGACCTTCAAGAATGCCCTCTATCTCAAGCTGGCCCAGAATTTCTTACGCTACCGTTGGTTCTTGACCTACCTCTACGGAGCAAGTAGTCTGGCGGAAAAAGGATTTTTGACAGATGGAATCGGCTGCGTGCGGTCTATTCGCAATTCCAACTACGGCTATGTCAACGCCCCCGATGTCCACATCTCCTTCTCTTCTTTGGAGCAATATGTGACCGACATCGAGAAGGCGGTTGCTAGCGGTCAGTTGTCTGCTGAAAAGGAATTTTATTCTGCTGTTCGCCTCCGCGGTGCCAAGACCAGCCGGGACTTTTTGACCAAGGGCATTACCTACTTGGAGTTCCGCAACTTCGACCTCAATCCCTTTGAGCCTCTTGCCATTAGCCAAGAAACCCTCGACACCACCCATCTCTTTGCTCTGGCACTCCTCTGGCTTGATGACATGGAGCAGGTTGACGAGGAACTGGCAACAGCGGCAGTACTCAACAACCGTATCGCCCTCAGTCATCCCCACACTCTCCTACCAGCAGAGGCGGATGCCAGCCCTATCCTGACCGCCATGAAGGCTATCGTTCAGCATTTCGGACTGGACGACTACTATAGCCAGCTCATCGCTCAGATTGAAGCAGCCCTTCAAGACCCTCGCCTGACCCTTTCTGGAAAAATAGCAGAGCAGGTTGAAGACGGGTCTTTGGAACGATTTGGGCAGCAGCAAGGCAAGACTTTCCATGACTACGCTTGGACAGCCCCATACGCCCTCAAGGGCTATGAAAACATGGAACTCTCCACCCAGATGATTCTCTTTGACGCCATTCAAATGGGACTACATGTCGAGATTTTGGATGAAGAAGACCAGTTTCTCAAGCTCTGGCATGGTGACCATGTAGAGTACATCAAAAATGGCAACATGACCTCCAAGGACAACTACGTCATTCCTCTGGCCATGGCCAACAAGGTCGTAACCAAGAAGATACTGGACCAGGCTGGTTTTCCAGTGCCTGCGGGAGCTGAATTTTCTAACAAGGAAGATGCCCTGAGTTACTACGGACAGACAGCCAGCTCTGCTATTGTTGTCAAACCAAAATCCACCAATTTCGGCCTGGGCATCTCTATCTTTCAGGAGCCAGCCAGCCTTGCGGACTATGAAAAAGCCCTTGACATCGCCTTTTCGGAAGACAGCCATGTGCTCGTGGAGGAATTCGTGGCGGGGACCGAGTACCGTTTCTTTATCCTTGACGGCAAGTGCGAGGCTGTCCTGCTCCGCGTCGCAGCCAATGTCGTAGGGGACGGACAATCAACGATCCGTGAATTAGTGGACCAAAAAAACCAAGATCCCCTGCGTGGCCGTGACCACCGTTCCCCCCTTGAAATCATCAATCTAGGTGACATCGAACTGCTCATGTTGGAGCAACAGGGCTACACGCCTGATACAGTTTTGCCAGAGGGCGTCCAAGCCTTTCTACGTGGCAATTCCAATATCTCAACCGGTGGCGATTCCATTGACATGACCGAGCAGATGGATGAGTCCTACAAGCAACTGGCCGCTGATATGGCGACTGCTATGGGAGCTTGGGCTTGCGGTGTGGACTTGATTATCCCTGACCGCACCAAGCCAGCCAGCAAGGACAAGCCTAACTGCACCTGTATCGAGCTCAACTTCAACCCTGCCATGTACCTGCACACCTACACCTACGCAGGACCTGGACAGAGCATTACGCCGAAGATATTACGGAAGTTGTTTCCTGAACTGAAAACTGGCTAGTCATAGTCAGTTTTTTACTTTCGGTCACTCCCTTTCCCCATTTTCCCCACTTGTGCTATAATAATCCTTATGGATAAAATTATTAAAACACTATCAAAAAGCGGGCATTTCCGTGCCTTTGTGCTAGATAGCACAGAAACCGTGAAAACAGCCCAAGAAAAACACGATACTATGGCGTCGTCCACCGTTGCTCTGGGCCGCACCCTCATTGCCAATCAGATTTTGGCTGCCAATGAAAAAGGCGATACCAAAATCACCCTGAAAATCTTGGCCAGCGGTGCTGTTGGGGCTATCATCTCTGTTGCCAATACCAAAGGGCAGGTCAAGGGCTACATTCAAAATCCAGACTTGGACTACAAACGGACAGCGACTGGCGAAGTCATCGTTGGACCTCTTGTGGGAAACGGGCAATTCCTGGTTATCACAGACTACGGAACAGGTCATCCTTACAACTCCATGACGCCATTGATTTCTGGCGAAATCGGTGAAGACTTTGCCTACTTCCTGACAGACAGCCAGCAGACACCATCTGCAGTAGGACTTAATGTCTTGTTGGACGAAGAAGACAAGGTCAAGGTAGCTGGCGGCTTCTTGCTCCAAGTTCTGCCAGGTGCGACTGAGGCTGAAATTGCTCGTTTCGAGAAACGCATCCAGGAAATGCCTGCCATTTCGAGCTTGCTGGCTTCTGAAAACCACATAGAAGCTCTGCTATCCGCCATTTATGGCGATGATGACTTCAAACGCCTGTCAGAAGAGGAAATCGGCTTTGTCTGCGACTGCTCTAAGGACCGCTTCCTCGATGCTCTAGCCAGCTTGCCAAAAACAGACCTGCAAGAGATGAAAGACGAGGACAAGGGCGTGGACATCACCTGTCAATTCTGCCAGACCCATTACCACTTTGACGAAAACGATTTGGAGGAACTCATCAATGGCTAATCTCAACACCCCTTTCATGATTGGTGATGTGGAAATCCCCAATCGCTGCGTGCTGGCCCCAATGGCTGGCGTGACCAACTCGGCCTTCCGTACCATTGCCAAGGAAATGGGCGCAGGTCTGGTCGTTATGGAAATGATTTCTGAAAAAGGCCTTCTCTACAACAACGAGAAGACCCTCCACATGCTCCATATCGACGACAACGAATACCCCATGTCCATCCAGCTTTTTGGTGGCGATGCCGAAGGACTGAAACGGGCTGCCGACTTCATCCAGAAGAACACCAAGGCTAACATCGTGGACATCAATATGGGCTGCCCCGTCAACAAGGTCATCAAGAACGAGGCAGGTGCCAAGTGGCTCAAGGACCCCGACAAGATCTACCACATCATCAAGGAAGTGACCTCTGTCCTTGACATTCCTTTAACCGTTAAGATGCGGACCGGTTGGAACAATACCGACCTGGCGGTCGAAAATGCCCTGGCCGCAGAAAGTGGTGGTGTGGCTGCCCTGGCCATGCACGGACGGACCCGCGAGCAGATGTACACAGGAACCGTTGACCTAGAGACCTTGACCAAGGTAGCTGGCAGCCTGACCAAGATTCCCTTCATCGCAAACGGCGACATCCGCAATGTAGAAGATGCCCGCCAGCGAATCGAGGAAGTCGGTGCTGATGCTGTCATGGTCGGACGAACTGCTATGGGAAATCCTTACATCTTCAACCAAATCAACCACTATCTCGAAACAGGAGAAGTCCTGCCCGACCTCTCCTTTGACGACAAACTCAATGTCGCCTTCGACCACCTGACCCGATTGACCAATCTCAAGGGCGAGTCAGTTGCCGTCCGCGAATTCCGTGGTCTTGCTCCCCACTATCTCCGTGGCTCAGCAGGTGCAGCCAAAATCCGTGGAGCCGTTGCCAAGGCAGAAACCATCGAACAAGTCCAAGAACTCTTTGACCAAGCCAGAGAAGCCTATCAGGAACGGATTACGAAATAATATCAAAGAGGCTGGGACAAAAGTCCTGGCCTCCTTAGTTTTTTTCAATAGTTAAACTTGACGCAGTGGTTGAGTGGGCTCTAATTAGCTGATTTTATCACCTTTTACAGCCCTACTCAACTGTGCAAGGGTGGGCTAACGACCCATCGAACCCTGCGGGTTACCGATTTTTGTCCCACTCCCTTCTTTATCTTTTTATGAACCTTCTTTCAAGCGGTAGGTCTTTCTCGGTTTGCGTTTGGGCAGGCGCTCTTCTCCCACTTCTTCCACAAATTCCCCATACTTGGCCAGGAAATTGTTGTGGAGGATTTTTTTGTCAGGAGAAATCAGATTGACCAAGTCCGTCGCAGCATAGATGTTAAAGGGCTGCTGCAGGAGATTGAGAAAGGTTGGATTCCACTTCATCCGTCCCTGAATCCGCTGGATAGAAGTCATGACAATCTCATAATGGTCAAAGGCAAAATCCTCTGCCCTCAAGACCTTACCCTCATAAGAACACTGCGAAGTCTTAAAATCCACGTCAATCACAATCGGCTCCCGTCCATCTGGACCTGGCTTGACCAAGTCCAAGGCCTGACTAGGCAGGTAAACCAAGTGTGCAATGGTCATCATCCAGCCCCGCGGATCCCGCTCTGGATTGGAAACTGTCAAGAGCTGCTCGATATGATTCCGCGGCAAGTCAAGTCCTGCTTCTTTTTTTATCTCACGCTGGCAGGTCTGGTAGGCATCCTCGCCTCTGGCAATAAAACCGCCGACCAAGGAGAGTTTGTGTTGACAAGGATGAGCTGCACGGCGAATCAAGAGGAGCTTGATTTTCCCTTCGACAAAACTATAGACCACCATATCAGCTGTCACGCTTGGTTTTTCAAAACGAGGCAAATCTTGTTGCTTATACCAGATTAAGAACTCTTCTTCCGTCACATATTTTTCATAATATTCCTTGTCTGTTAGACCAGCAGGCCTAGCCATTTTGAGCCACCTGCCCCTCTTTTATAGACTTAGACCATTGGTACCAACCGACCGCACTGTTCAAGGCATAAACCCAGTACATGGCTTGCATGTGAAGAGAAGTCCCCCACCAGAGATAAATAGAGAAGAGATTGGTCGCAATCCAGAAAATCCACTGTTCACGGTAAAGATAGGTCATCAAAAATTGACCCGTCCAGTTGGTCCCGTCTGTGATAGAGTCACGAAATGGACGAGCCGAACCAACCGATTGATAAATCAATCCAAAACTTGCCCAAACCAGTAGAGTGAAGCCCAGCCATTTGATCCAGCCCTTCAAGTCCAACTTACGCGCCTCAAACTCCGTCTGCTCCTCTTCCGCCACTCCATTAACACGGGCAGTCAACCAAACATAAAGTCCAACTGGCTGCATGACAATGAAAAAGATAGCTGTCATCACTTCTCCATAAAACATATTTTGATAGGAGAGGGCAAAGTAAATCACACTATTTAGAAAACCAAAAAAGTAGTTACTAGCACGACCTTCCGCCACCATAATCACGCAGACAATGCCCGTCCAGGAGGTAAAAAGTCCGACCCAGTCATGATTGGCAGCACCATTGGTAAATTCTAAGACAATCGGCACACTAGACAGGGCCAGTAAGTAGCACCATTGAAAGAGCGTCCGCCCTTGAAACAGGTCCGCCAGAATTGCCTGCAAAACCCCAAGTAGGCCCAGTTTCCTTGCCCTATTTGCAATCGCAGCCATATTTTCTGGCACCTGTGTCACAGCTGTTTTCATCCCTTCGAGTCGTTGAAGCAATTGATCCATATCTTCCTCCTAATATTCTTGATAGATGCCATCAATCAACTGAATGGCTTTGGCATAGTTTTCTGCATAATCCCCACCGATATAAGCCAACTGGGTTTGCGGATGGTTTTTGGCAACCAAATCCTTCAAATGCTCGGTGAAGGCATTGCGAATTTCTGCGTCAGCCATGGTCATATCCCGAAAACCATCATCCACATAAGAGCCTGTCGGTAGAACAAAGATAATCAGGTCCCATTTTTCATTCTTAACTGTATCGGCACAGAGCGAATGGAAGGAACTAGAGGTTTCACCGATGTAGTAGTCGTAGTAGGCTTCTGTGACAGTCGCGTTGGTATCTGCAATCACCAATCCCCTGTTGGTCTCCGAATCAATCAAATCAGAGGTTTGCCGGTATTGGCCTGTCAGGAGATAGTTGTAGTCCTTGCCTGTCAACTCATCGTCTCGAACATTGTAGCGTTGTTGGTAGTAGCGAGCATATTCCAGCGAAACAGGACAGGAATAATAGCGGCCCAGATCTCTCACCAGCGTAGTTTTACCGTTTGAAGCAGAGCCGACCACCAAAACATTCTTAGAAAAGTGACGTCGGAAGGGCTTGGCGATGGAATTCCAATACTTGGCAGGGTTTTCCCGTATCAAGGTCGCGGAAATCCCGAAGTTCCGCTCTGTAAAGGAAGCCAGGTAGCCCCGTGACCGCAATTCCTCTGCATACTCTTTTTCTGAAACGTAGAAGACCAACTCCTCATCTTCCCGAGGAGAAACCAAGACTTCCAAAGCTTCTAACCAAGGGGTCCACCCTTCTGGATAAGGGGGCATACCTGTCTCATCCAACTTAAAGACGGATACTAGAGGCTCGTCGTTGAAGGTTTCACGGATATAGCGGAAACGCTTCTGCAAACCGAGGTCAATCTGATGTCCTCGGTCCTGGTCATAACCAGAAACGATGACCACCGCACGGTCATTTTCTCGTTTGGCTCGCTGAATCAAGTCAATGTGCCCCTTGTGCATTGGCGCAAAAGTCCCAAAGATAACTGCAACTGTTTTTTTCATAGACACCCTTTTTATATTTTTTTATATTTTCTATCATACCCCTTTTTCCATAACCAGTCAAGACCTATTTATTGTTTTTTATAAAAAGGTATAGTAAAAAGAAACAGGTTACCCGTCTCTTTACTACCTATTCATTCACGCTCTCAAACTTGAGCTGGTTGGCCGTGACACCTACTTTCAGGGTCATACCTGCACCAAGATCTTCACGCAATAGCATTTCTGCCATCGGATCCTCTAATTTTGTTTGGAGCAAACGACGGAGTGGACGAGCACCCATTTCTGGATCGTAGCCTTCTTTGGCCAACAATTTGAGGGCTGATGGTTGGAATTTCAGGAGGATACCCCTGCTTGCCGCGACCGAAATCAATGGTTTGACCATGACCTTGACCACATCCTGCATATCTGCTTCTGTCAGACTATGGAAGACCACTTTTTCATCAATCCGGTTGATAAATTCAGGACGATAAGCCTTTTTCAACTCTTCGAAAATCCGTTTTTCAACTTCCTTGTGGTCTTTGGACAAATCAGCTGCTCCAAACCCAACGGTCTTATCATCACGAAGAGCTGTTGCTCCCAAGTTTGATGTCATGATAATGACTGTATTGGAGAAATCAACCTTACGCCCCTTGCTATCGGTCAAGACACCATCATCCAAGACCTGCAAGAGGACATTGAAAATATCTGGATGGGCTTTTTCCACCTCGTCAAAGAGCAATACAGAATAGGGTTTATTGCGAACTTTCTCTGTCAGCTCGCCACCTTCTTCATAGCCAACATAACCAGGAGGCGCTCCATTTAGGCGACTAGCCGCAAATTTCTCCATGTATTCACTCATGTCGAAGCGAATAAGGGCTGTTTCATCATCAAAGAGAACTTCTGCCAAGGCCTTAGCCAGCTCTGTCTTACCGACTCCGGTTGGTCCCAAGAACATGAAGGATCCAATCGGTCTGCGACCGGTACGAATGCCTGACTGGTTGCGACGAATTGCTCGGCTAACAGCTGAAATCGCCACTTCCTGCCCAATAACACGCTTGTGCAATTCCTGTTCAAGATTAAGGTATTTCTTGGCATCTGAACGGCTCAACTTAGTCACCGGGATACCCGACAGGGAACTCAATGTAGATAGGATATCTTCTTCAGTCACCTCTAGAGGGTACTGTTCTCCTTCCTCTTGATCAAGCTGTGCCTTAACCATCAATTGGCTGACCTTCTTATATTTTCCAGCCATCAAGGCCTGATCTAGGGCAGTCAACTCACCTTCTGGCGCTTGACCTTTAGCACGATTTTGCACCTTAGCGGAAGCTTCATCTAACAAGTCAATGGCCGAATCTGGCAGGTTCTTACTGGTCAAATACCGCTTGGCATACCGCACCGCTGTTGCCAAAGCCTGATCTGAAATCGAGACCTTGTGATGAGCTTCATAGGAGGATTTCAACCCCTCTAAAATCTTAATACTATCTTCCACACTCGGCTCTTCTATCAAGACCTTTGCAAACCGGCGCACCAAGGCCGCATCTTTTTCAATATGCTTCTGGTACTCATCCTGAGTCGTTGCCCCTACTGTCCGCAAGGTTCCACGAGACAAGGCAGGCTTAAGGATATTGGCCGCATCCAAGGTCGAATCAATCCCTGAACCAGACCCCATAATCGTGTGTAGCTCATCGATAAACAAAATCACCTGGCCATCTTCTTCGATATCATTGATGATATTGTTCATCCGCTCCTCAAAATCCCCACGGAAACGCGTTCCCGCAATCACGTTCATCAGATCCAGTTCAAGAACCCGCATATTGACAAGGCTGGCTGGCACTTGACCATTGGCGATTCGCTGGGCCAAGCCCAAAGCTAGCGCAGTTTTTCCGACACCCGCATCCCCAACCAAGACTGGATTGTTCTTGGTTTTTCGTGAGAGAATCTGGACCATACGAGCAATTTCCTCATCTCGACCAATCACAGGTTCCAATTGACCTGAACGAGCCATGAGCGTCAAATCCCGTGTATAATCTTCCAGACCACCACTTTGTGGCTGAGGCATGCCCATCATGTTTCCTACATTGGCTTGCTTGGGTTTTCCACCCTTCAAGATACTCCGGATGGCTTTGAGATGGTCCTTGGTAAAACCTGCCTTGCCTTCCAAATTTTTCCGCAAATCAATAAAGCGGACCTTATCTCCACTGTCTTCAAAATGAAAACCAACCCTGTCCAGGATTTGTGACGCAATCGAGCGCTTGTCCAAGAGAATGGCCATAAACAGATGCTCTGTTCCAAGTTCCTTAGCCTTGACAATTTCTGCAATTTTTTCCGCTAGAATATTGACCTCGACCATACGACTGGAAGACGGCAGAAAATCAAACCTCTCCAATTCTTCTTGATAGACTTTGTCTGTCACCACAAATGTGGCTTGCTCATAATCAGAGATGGAAGCAGGGTATTCAGCCAAAACAGAACCTGCAATCGTATCTGGATTGATCACAAAAGCCAGCAACAAGTGCCAAGTCTCCAAATACTCGCTCCGGTAACGCTGGGCAATCAACTGAGCATCTTCAAATACTCCTTGTAAACCTTTTGAAATCTTTTTTCCCATTTAATCCTCTTTCCTATCTAAGCGACGCAATACCTGACGCATCATCCGCGCCCGAATACCGTCCGCATCTCGCCCCAAAACATCATCTGACCCAGTGGCCAAAAAGAGGTTACCCTCTCGCTCTGTCATCAAGCCCTCATCAAACAGCAACTGCAATATATCGGAATAGACCGTCGCAGACAGTTGCTCCCCCATATTGTTCAACAAATCATGGACCAGTTCGTGCTTGTCCGAAAAGGTAATTCGACCAATGCGGATATAGCCACCGCCACCACGCTTACTTTCCACAATATAGCCCCGACTGGCTGTAAAACGAGTCTTGATGACATAGTTTATCTGACTTGGCACCACTTCAAACCGACTGGCCAATTCACTCCGCCGCAATTCTGCCACCTTGACCTGGTCCAAGATGGCTTTGATATGCTCTTCGATATAATCCGATGTATTTTTCATCGCCATAGTATCGCCTCTTTCTTTGACTATCTTTGACCATTATACCCTAAAATGACAAATTTTGAAAGCAAAAGCCCAGCCTCATCCGTAGCAGAATTTTGAAATCTGTCCTGCTTTATCCTATAATAAAAGAAAAATATAGAAAGGACTAGGGCTTCCGTATTTAGTTGAACTGAACACGGGCTAGGGAATGGGCCAAAAAGATAAACGAGAACTAGCCGTTGTTCTGTTTCCTATTTTGTCTGTGTCCGCTTAAGGCCCTTTATATCTTATATGAACTTTCAAGACTACATCCATGATTTTACAAGTGTGACTGCGGAGCGAGCACAAAGCATTCTGACCGCCAAAGACGGAGGCGTCCTTTTCATCGGACGCGCAACCTGCCCTTACTGCAACCGCTTCGCACCAAAACTCCACAAGGTCGCCCAAGACAAGCAAGTGACCGTTCACTTCCTCGACTCCAGCCAAGTAAGCCCTCAACTCCAGGCCCTCCGTGACCACTACCAAGTACCTACCGTACCAGGTCTCTTGGTCGCTAAATCGACTGGTATCCAAGTCCGCTGCGACTCCAGCATGACGGAAGAAGAAATTGCAGCTTTTATTCAAGGCTAATGCTAGACATTTCCTACCAAGCCAACACCTTCCACATCTCTCATCAAGGAAGACCACTCGGCAAGATTCACAGCTACCAAAATCCCTACCACCAAGGCAATACCTATCTTCGACTGGATTTGGCCGATTACGATTGCACCATAGCAGAGCAGCTCTTCCAGTCCCTACAAACTTCCTTAGAAGGTAAGCCTCTGCAGGTTATGCTCTCTTCTGCAGAGCAGGAAAGAATCCATTTCCTCACCGCAGCTGGCTTTGTCTGCAAACGAAAATGTTACGAGTTTGAAGTGACCAAGCAAGACTATCTCAGTCAGACAAGCACTACCAACCTAAACATAGTCCGCAAAGGCACCACACCTTATCAAATAGCCTGTCAGCAAATTTTTGACCACTATCAAACAGTCCACCAAGACATCAATCCTTGGACTGCCAGTCAAGAAAAATTTGAAAAGGGCTTACCTGATCTGGTTTATACAGACTCAGCAAATTATGCCTTCGTAGAAAACAATGAAATTGCCTACGTATGCGGAAAAGATGAACAAAGCTTTGATTCCTTCATCCAAACAGTTATTTGCCAACTATTTGAACAGTATGAACAAATTAGCTTTGAGGCTGATGACTGCGATCCTATCGCCATGCATTTAGCTGACCAATTCCAACAACCAAACAAGCCTAGCTGGGATACTTATATTTTGGAAATCTAACAAAAAGCACCGACCACAAGGCCGGTGCTTTTTAAGGAGATTATGAAAAATATTTAGGATTGATATCAGTATAACTGATATTGTCTTTTCAGACATCCGCCCTAAGACCGATTTTACAAAAAAGAACTCCCTTTCGGAAGTTCTTCTATATATGATTATTTACCAAGAGCTGCTGCCATAGTCGCTGCAACTTCTGCTTCAAAGTCGTTTGAAGCTTTCTCAATACCTTCACCCACTTCGAAACGAGCAAATTCTACAACTGAAGCGTTTACTGAGTTCAAGTAAGCTTCAACTGTTTTGCTGTCGTCCATGATGTAAACTTGAGCAAGAAGTGTGTATGCTTGGTCAACTTGAGTGTTGTCAAGCATGAAGCGATCCATTTTACCTGGGATAATTTTGTCCCAGATTTTTTCTGGTTTGCCTTCTGCTGCCAATTCTGCTTTGATAGCTTCTTCAGCTGCTGCAATCACTTCGTCAGTCAATTGAGCTTTAGAACCATATTGCAAGAGTGGCAATGCTGGTTTGTCAACCATTGCACGGCTTTCGTTGTCTTGTTCAATCTTGTGGTTGATTTGTGCCAACTCATCTTTAACGAATTGCTCATCCAACTCAGTGTAAGAAAGAACAGTTGGTTTCATTGCAGCGATGTGCATTGAGATTTGTTTTGCAAGAGTTTCGTCGCCACCTTCAACAACTGAGATAACACCGATACGGCCACCGTTATGTTGGTAAGCACCAAATGCTTGAGCATCTGTTTTTTCAACCAAAGCAAAGCGACGGAATGAGATTTTCTCACCGATTGTTGCAGTTGCGTTTACGTATGCTTCTTCAAGAGTTTCACCTGAAGGCATAACCAATTTAAGAGCTGCTTCGTTGTCAGCTGGTTTACCTTCTGCAATTACTTTAGCAGTAGTGTTTACCAATTCAACGAATTGAGCGTTTTTCGCAACGAAGTCAGTTTCAGCGTTAACTTCAACAACTGCTGCTACGTTACCATCAACGTAAACACCAGTCAAACCTTCAGCTGCTACACGGTCAGCTTTCTTAGCTGCCTTAGCCATACCTTTTTCGCGAAGCAATTCGATCGCTTTTTCGATATCACCTTCAGTTTCAACCAATGCTTTTTTCGCGTCCATAACGCCAGCACCTGATTTTTCACGCAATTCTTTAACGAGAGCTGCTGTAATTTCTGCCATGTCTATTCTCCTTGTTTGTATTTATAAAAATAGAGGAGCGGGCTCAGCCCTGCCCCTCTAGGATTGTTGTTATTTATTAAGCGTTGCCACCTTCTACAACTTCAACCAATTCTTCGATTGATTCTGTAGATGCTGGCTCAGCTGCCAATTCAGCTTCAACTGCTGCTACGCTGTCTTCACCTTGGTTACCTTCGATGATAGCGTCAGCCATTTTAGCTGTAATCAATTTAACAGCGCGGATAGCGTCATCGTTAGCTGGGATGATAACATCAATATCATCTGGATCTGTGTTTGTGTCAACCATGGCTACAACTGGGATACCCAATTTCTTAGCTTCTTTAACAGCGATTTGCTCTTTGTGTGGGTCAACTACGAACATTACATCTGGAATGCGTGGCATGTCAGCAATACCGCCCAAGAATTTTTCAAGACGAGCACGTTGCTTGTTCAACAATGCTACTTCTTTCTTAGGAAGCACGTCGAAAGTTCCATCTTCTTCCATACGGTTGATTTCTTTCAAACGAGCGATACGTTTTTGGATTGTACCCCAGTTTGTAAGAGTTCCACCCAACCAACGGTGGTTGATGAAGTATTGACCAGCGCGGATAGCTTCGTCTTTAACAGCTTCAGCAGCTTGTTTTTTAGTACCTACGAACAAGATAACTGCGTCGTTTGCTGCAGCGTCACGGATGAATTCGTAAGCTTGGTCAGCCAATTTTACAGTTTGTTGCAAGTCGATAACGTGGATACCGTTACGTTCTGTGAAGATGTACTTAGCCATCTTAGGATTCCAGCGACGAGTTTGGTGACCAAAGTGTACACCAGCCTCAAGAAGTTGTTTCATTGAAATTACTGCCATGAGTATTTCTCCTTTTTGTTTTTTCTCCTCTCCCGAACTTCGACTTGCAGCCCAACCTTTCGGCAACAAGACCACAATTGGTCCGAGATGAGTATTTGTTGCACAGCAACTCTATTAGTATATCAGAAAAACGGCCTGTTTTCAAGCAAAACAATAGATAATTTCACCAAAATCTGAACGCTGATCTTGACTCCTAACCCTATTCAAAATAGATATCTGCAACAACAGTATAAGACCCTGCAACAACATCCATTCTTTCTAACTGTCCACTGGCATTTATTCTATAAAAACCTGCTGATGGAGCAACATTGGGATCTGTTCCCTGCATATTAGGGCTACTATGATCTTCTCTTACCTCAATATAGACCAAGCCGTCCGAAGATTGCACATTGGTAACCACTTGGGCTAGAAAATCCGCTTTAGTAAAGGGAGCCCCGTAACGTGAAGCTGCATGTGCCTTGGCCCAATTAGCTGCTTGTTCGACTGTCAAGTTCTTGGTGTCTACTGAAGACTGAGTTGCCGTCGCTGAACTGGTTTCAGTCGCTGCAATCGAACTACCATCGAGGACCAAGTTTTCAAAGAAGGCTTGTAATTCCTGGTTTTTGGTTGGTCGGAAATACAATCGATTTTCTGGATTGCCTTGGTTTTGCTCAGTAATCCAAGCAATGACCTGACCATCTTTGATTGTAAAGAGATAAAGGTGGGCTAATTGGGATTTTGATGCTTCAATATCTGAATAGATTCCGACCACTGCTGTCTGACCTGCCTCCACTTGACCATTCTCGCTCCAAACCAATTCCGGAGTCTCCCCTTGAAAATCGGGTGTCATTTGCTGACCAGGACCACTTAGAACCCCTGACGGCAAGCTCACCCCAAAAAAGCTTCCCTCATTTCTTGGATGATAGGATAAATAGTACTGAGGTGGTGAGAAGGATGGTCCCCATTGTTCAATCACGAAATTCCTTAACGCCTCTGTCTTATCAGCATCCCAGGGACCAGCCTGGCTACTTGAACTACTGGTCGTGGAACTTGTAGTTGATGTACTGAAACTCGTGCTTGTCGAGCTAGAACGAGAAGATGAAGTCGACGAAGAGGTTGAGGTCGCCTCCTGTTTCTGATGACCACATGCCACCAATAAGCCAACACTAGCCCCCAAAAGCAATCCCAAAATGAGTCTATTCTTTTTCATTCCGTCTCTCCTAATCGTCTACTCGATAAAAGACACCTTTACTAAAGTCTTCAGTCGTCGTAACACTTTGCGTACTGAACATCCTATCCTTGCTGGTGTCCGTCTGATCGCTATGCCCTTCTAAAAATCCATAGGTATTCTGCACTCCTTTTGGAATCAATAAGGTCGGTACACTAGCAGAGGCCCGACCATTCGGATCGGTAATACTTACAATTAGGATAGCCCCTTCAACTTTATGATATTTTAAATCAATAAAGCCAACAAATTGACCATCATTATAAGAGACATTTCCTTGACTGTCAATCTCCATCCGATCACCACGCGCATTGACCCATTCACCTTCCAAGCTAGCAAAATTTCCAGCTTGGATTTGTTCCAAATTCATGGACTGGACTCCATCGGTTTGGTCGGAACTACTCGTTTCTGTTTCTGTTCTGTCAATCTCAAATTCTTCCCAATCAAATTGATTAGGATTTAGAATGTCTGACTCTGTCTTTCCAAAAACGGAAACCAATTCATCTCTCATATGAAAATCGATCGGAGTGCCTTCTATCAATTGACCCATTTCATCAATCCGATTCAGTGTACCGACAGCCTCGCCTGTTCCTGAATACCATCCGTAACTCACATATTCCCCACCTTGGAAGAGAACCATGGCACTTCGTGCACCACCGTGTCCAGCCACAAAACCTTCGGCTAACAATGATACCTGGTCAGCAATTATCCCATAAAAACCCGTCACCAACATAGAGCCATCTGGATTTTCTGACCCGAAAAATAATTCATTTTGACCATCGTTATTGAAATCATAAAAGGCATATCTAATGGAGTCCGACGTATTTATTGCACTTTCCACCACCCAAGAATTCATCGGAAACTGAAGTTCATTCAATACCGTTAGCACACCATCTACATTACTTGAATCAGCTGTAGCTGCAAATTCCACGATTTTCTGATAGTCAGCAAAGACCGCCTGATACAACTCTTTATCGTCTATCTTTAGCTCACTTGAACTGGTAGAACTTTCCTGACTTGTCGAAGAAGAGTTCTCTGTTTCAGCCGGAATGTTGGATTGAGCACAAGCCGATAAAGTCATCAAGCATACCAGACCTAGTAAAAAATGTTTTTTCATTCTAACCCCCAAAATAAAATATGCACCGACAAAAGATCGAAATCTTTTGTTAAACTCTCGGACTCTCTACATACGACATACTTCCAAACGCCAATTTCCTTTTTCAATAATATCTAAATATTGATTTTACCACTTGACCCTTTTCGCTTTTTAAGGTACAATATTCTTTGTTATGGCGGTATAGCCAAGTGGTAAGGCACGGCTCTGCAAAAGCTTGATCGTCGGTTCAAATCCGTCTACCGCCTTTATTATAGGATTTTATCCGAATTTATACAAGTCAAAAGCCCGAGAAATCGGGCTTTTTTCTTACAATTTTCAAAAGAATACAATCGATTCAAGCGCAAAAGCCTCCTCAAAGTTAAAAACTTTGAGGAGGCTTTCCAGTTACAATTCCGCAATCTGACTCAGGTTGACTTCTGCAACTGTGTCGTTACCAAACATGGATATGATCATCTTCACTTTGTTGTTATCAATCTCAGTGATTTTACCTGTGTAGTCTGTGAAGGCGCCGTCGATGATACGAACGGTGTCGCCAACTTTGACATCGATATCAAACTCTTGAACAGTTTGCCCCATTGATACCAGGATTTGTCGGATTTCTTCTTCCAAGAGTGGTGTTGGTTTTGAACGGTTACCGTGTGACCCAACGAAACCTGTTACGTTTGGTGTGTTACGGACTACGAACCAAGCTTCATCAGTCATAACCATCTCTACCAACACATAACCTGGGAAGCGGTTTTCTTCCACTTCTTTTTTCTCGCCGTTTTTCTCCACTTGAACCGTTTGCGTTGGGATTTCCACGCGCAAGATATTTTCCAACATGTTATAAGTGTGGGCACGTTGAAGAAGGTTTTCCTTCACCTTGTTTTCGTAACCTGAGTAGGTTTGGAGTACAAACCAGCCTTTATCAAAACTATCGTACATAGCTTATTTCCTTTCATAAAAAAAAGCCCGAAGGCTTTCGCTTTTCCTTATTATATCACTAGCTTTTTGAAAAATGCAAGTGGTTTATGAGAAAAGATCAATCAATGACAACAAGCCTCTTGATAAGAGGAGGTCAAAAAGATACACAAGTGCCACGAAAAAGGCTGTGTATTGAAGTACAGATGAAAAATCCAACCAGCTCTGCTTACCGCTTGGCCAAGTGGTTTCTTTTAAAATTCGAAAGGTATCTGCAAAAAATTTCACAACAAACTCCTATCTTGTTTCCTTATGTGGCTGGTATTGCCCACAATGCTTACAATATTTATTTACTTCCAACCGTACAGGTCTTGGATTGCTCGATAATTGAATCGAATAGTTACGAGACCCACAAACTGTACAGGCTAAACTTGCTTTTTTAAGTGCCATAAGCCCTCCATCCAAACCATTGTAACACGTTTAAGAGCTTTTGACAACTACTGGAACCATCCGAGCACCATATCAATCAAGGTCTTAGCCCGTTCTGGTAGTTTGGCATCCACAATATTCTGCTTGGCTTGTTCCAATAAGTTTTGTGTCTGCTGACTGACTTCAGCAATCTGATCCTGCAAGGCAGTATCTTCTGCCGTCTGACTCACATCTTCAGCGACGGAGACAATGCCATTTTGTACATAGGCATTTTCAACACTAAACTGCGTGCCAGCCGTATTGGGCAGGATAGCTCCTGCAACAGTACGAAAGACCTGAGGGGCCATCCAGGAGTTGGTGCCGTCAATATAGTGGCTTTCATCTGTAACCTCAAAGCCAACCCATTGACTAATCACCAAATCTGGCGTGTAACCAATCACCCACTGGTCATTGATTAAGTCCACATTAAAGCTGGTCTCTGTCGTCCCTGTTTTTCCGGCGATATTATATCCATAAACATCTGCATTAACTCCTGTACCATTGGTAAAGGTACCGAGCATCATGGAAGTCATCTTATCGGCGACAGATTTGTCAATCACTCGGGTTGAGGATTCCTTATGTTGGCCCAAGACCTTTCCATTGGCCGACTCGATGCGGGTAATCAGATGGGCATCCTTCATCACACCCCCATTTGCAAAGGTCGCGTAGGCTTGCGCCATTTCCAGAGGATTGGTGGACACACCGCTACCGATAGACACACCGAGAACTTTTTCCACAGAATCCATCTCAAGTCCAAACTTTTCACCGTATTCAAATGCCTTGTTCAATCCTAATGTATTGACAATTGCAGCGACCGGTAGGTTGTAAGAAAGTGCCAAGGCTTGGTACATAGGAACGGTTTCCGAAGTTGTACGATCATAGTTATGCAGGGTATAACCACCATAGGTTTCAGTATGATTGTCCAATTCCTGATCAATAGACCAACCTGCTGCAACTGCCGGAGCATAGGCAACCAAGGGCTTGATGGTCGAACCAGGACTTCGAGTAGATTGGGTCGCAAAGTTAAAACTGCGGAAGGATTGACCTTCGGAAGAATTAACGCGACCAACCAAGGCACGAACCCCACCCGTTGTAGGATCCAAAGCAACACTTGCCGATTGGGCAGAGCTGCCATCGACAGCTGCCGTTGGAAAGAGACTTTCGTCGTCATAGATGACCTGCATGCTGGCCTGGGAAGCCTGGTCCATCTCGGTATAGATACGATAGCCATTATTGATGATATCTGACTCCGTCAGACCATAGCGTTCAATGGCTTCAGCAATGACAGCATCAAAGTAAGAAGGGTAATTGTAATTACTCTGCTTGCCTGCATAGGTGTCATTGAGTTGGCTAGCGAGATCAACCTGGAAACCTGCATCTGCTGTCGCCTGATCGATCGCCCCTGCGTCTACCATAGCTTGCAAGACCGTATTGCGACGATTGGTCGCATTTTCAAGTGAATAATACGGGTTGTAAATTTCCGGCCCCTTCAACATCCCTGTCAATAAGGCAGCCTGTTCTAAGGTCAGCTGGCTGGCAGAAATACCAAAATACTTTTGACTGGCATCTTCTACACCCCAGACCCCATTCCCAAAATAGGCATTGTTGAGGTACATGGTGAGAATTTCTTCCTTGCTGTATTTTTTATTGATTTCCAGGGCAAGGAAGTATTCTCTAGCCTTACGGCTAATTGACTGTTCTTGGGTCAGGAAGGCATTTTTGGCCAACTGCTGAGTAATGGTGGAGCCACCGCCAGACCGCCCCAGCGTAAGGACCGCCAAGATAGTCCGCATGTAATTGATTCCTGAGTTTTCGTAAAATGTTCGGTCCTCTGTTGCTACGACAGCCTCTTCCATGACATCGGAAATAGCATCCAATTCAACATAGGTCCCTTTTTGTCCCGACAAGGTCCCTGCTTCCACACCTTCCTTGTCATAAATAACCGTCGTTGCCTTCAGGGCAGCCTGCAGGTCCCCAACATTTGCTGTTTTCGCTAGGAAGAAGAGGTAGCCACCAACTGTCAACACCATAACCCCAATCAAAATCATTAATATCTTGGTCAACTGGTAGCGACGCCAGAACTTGCGGACAGGTTCTGGTATGCGCGAAGGTTTTTTAGGCTTGGGATCCTGACCACCACGGCTCTTGCGTCGGCTCAATCCCTCTTGTTCTAGACTGTCTTGTCCAGACTGGTCTGGTTTATCCATTTTTTCTTTTTCATCTAATCCCTTTAACTGGATGGTTTCTTGTAAATCCTGGTCCATCATCTCTTCCTTTCTATGTGAATTTTTTCCATTATACTACATTTTACACATTTCCCTAAGAAAAAGCCCCTCTTGTCCCTTGTGACAGCAGAGAGTGAGAGGGAATTTTTTCCAAAAATATGATAAAATAGGGTCATTCTGAACTGAGAAGAGGATTCCCATGACACAAGTATATGACATTACCATCATTGGTGGCGGACCAGTCGGTCTATTCGCCACCTTCTACGCCCACCTCCGCCAGGCCAAGGTCAAAATCATTGACTCTCTGCCCCAACTAGGTGGCCAGCCAGCCATTCTCTATCCTGAAAAGGCCATTTTGGACATTCCGGCCTTTCCAAGCCTGACGGGACAGGAATTGACCGACAACCTCCTTGCACAACTGGCACCCTTTGACACCACCATCTGCCTCAATGAAACCCTAACTGCCATTGAGCCTGGGGAGGTCATTTCCCTAACAACTAACAAGGGTAGCCATCAAACTAAGACTCTGATTATCGCCATGGGTGGCGGGGCCTTCAAGCCTCGTCCGCTGGAGATTGATGGTGCTGATAGCTTTGACAACGTCCACTACCACGTGTCCAATATCCAGCAGTATGCCGACAAGGACATCGTCGTCTTGGGTGGTGGTGACTCTGCGGTGGATTGGTCACTGGCCTTTGAAAAGATTGCCAAAACTACCCAGATTGTCCACCGTCGTGACAACTTCCGAGCCCTTGAGCACAGCGTGGAGGAGCTCAAGCAGTCCAGCGTCACCATTCACACACCATTTGTCCCTAAAGGGCTTTCTGGGGAAAATGGCAGAGCTTCTAGCATTCATTTTGACAAGGTTAAGAGCGAGGACAAGCTGACCCTGTCTTTTGACCACCTCTTTGTCAACTACGGTTTCAAATCATCTGTCGGCACGCTGAAAGAATGGGGCTTGGAACTTAATCGCCACCGCATTGTCGTCAACAGCAAGCAAGAAACCTCTGTCCCTGGTATCTATGCTATCGGTGATTGTTGCTTCTATGAAGGCAAAATCGACCTGATTGCGACTGGACTGGGCGAAGCCCCAACCGCTGTTAACAATGCCATGAACTACCTCAATCCAAACGAAAAAGTGCAACCCAAGCACTCCACCAGCCTATAAGATGAAAATTGATATTCGCATTCCCCAAGCCTTTCCTCAACTGACTGTCAAGGAGGTCTTGGAAGATTATTTTCTCATTCCCAGAAAAATCCGCCACTTCCTCCGCATCAAGAAGCAGGTCCGTGTCAACGGTGAGCTGATTAACTGGCAGAGCCCGATAGCAGCAGGCGACTTGTTAGAATTGACCTTTGACCAGGAAGATTATCCAGAAAAAAGCATTCCTCTGGGACAGGCGAACTTGGTGGAGGAACTCTATCAGGATGAGCATTTGATTATCGTCAACAAGCCTGAAGGCATGAAAACCCACGGCAATGAGCCGACGGAGCTTGCCCTGCTCAACCACGTATCTGCCTACGTGGGACAGACCTGCTATGTAGTTCACAGGCTGGATATGGAAACCAGCGGAGCCATTCTCTTCGCCAAAAATCCCTTTATCCTACCCATTCTCAATCGGCTCTTGGAAGACAAGGTCATCTACCGTGACTACCTAGCCCTCTGCCAAGGCCAACTAAAAAAGACAGACTGGACTATTACCGATAAGATTGGACGGGACCGGCATGATCGCAGAAAGCGGGTGGTCGACAACCGTAAGGGGCAGGTTGCTTTGACCCAGGTCCGCCTCTTGAGTTCTGTTGGAAAACACAGTCTGGTATCCTGTCGCCTCCAGACAGGACGGACCCACCAAATCCGAGTTCATCTAGCTCACCACGGTCATGCTCTAATCGGCGACCCACTTTACAGTCGAGTCGCAGCACCTCGCCTCATGCTCCACGCCCAAAAACTCAGCCTGACCCACCCGCTGACACTCGAAGAAATCAGTGTGGAAGCACGGTCAAAGAGTTTTGAGAAGGTGATGAAAAACATGAAATAAATAGCTGCACCCTTAGAGTTCTATATCCCTGTTTCACTGGACTAATCCAGTGATTTTTTATGCTTCCACTAACCAAAAAATCCAGATAAGGTAATCTTGTCTGGGTTTACAAGTTAATTACTTAAAACATCAAAAAAATATGTACCTTGGGATTTTAGAATACATTGCTCAGCCATAAACCAAAAGTAAACTAATAGGATCTAAACAAAACCTACTTTCCCAAACTTTCCTTATATCGCTTGGACTTTTTACCATACCAGTCTTCAATACTATATCCTGAGAGAATACGATAGTCTTCCATATATTTATTAATATAAAATCCTTGAATACAACTAAACACTATTGCTACGATAAAGTAGAAACCAAAAACAGGCAGAACCACCGCAAATACCATCACTAAATTTCTAAGCAAGTCATTCTGATAAATACCTTCCCCTTGATTGGGTAAAAAGAGACGAAACAGAACGAGGGGAAAGACGATTAAGCCACCATATTTCCTCCCTAAGACAACAAACTTCTCCATCACATCATTTAAGGGATTGGAGACCGATTGGTTTCCATATAAACCATTCAAAACTTCTTTCTTAAACCATAGGTATCTTTCTACAATTACAAAAATTATGATGGACAGATGGATAGGTTTAGAATGACTGCAATTAGCGAACCAAAAAACATAGCTGAACCAATAGTAAATAGAACAATTGCTTGAAAATTAAGTAAACTCACCATCAAGAACATATTCCAATTGAAATAGTAATACGACAAAATTCGATTGTGGCGTATCTTTCTAACGTCCATTAGGTAATGAACGATTACTAATAAGCCGATCCATGTAGGGATTGAAAATAGGATTTTCGCCTCTACAAATAATATATTTCCAACTTCCTTATCCGAATACGGTCCGATAAATGATATTAGAAAGATAAAAAATTCAACTGTCAAAAAACCTATTATTTTCTTTCTGTAACCATTTTTATCCATGTCCTCCATTGAAGTCTAAATGTACCGATCCGTTACCAACCTCATCCTCTCTTTTAAAGAGGTATTCCATATTGTTTTTTTCATGTTTTTTCATCCTTATCAAATCAACCTGCTCTACTATTATACCAAAATTCTAGATAAGATGGCATATTTAAAAATGCCATTCAGATATGAGTTTGAAGCCACCAAAAAAAGCTGAACACTCAGCTTTTTTTATGCACGCATAATCTAAATAGGGGGCAGCTTACATCTCTTGAAGTGCTGACCAGTAAAAGTTACTCAAAAATATTTCCCAACTCAACGTCCACCCGATTTTCTTTGACATTGATGTCGGTCACAGCCAGAAGTGACTTATAGTTGGCAACGTTGCGGTCTCCTTTTTGGTTCTCTGCAAAGACAGCTACACCGGCTAGAGTTGAGTCAAATTCAGAAAGAAGGCTGATCATACCATTGATGGTACCTCCGTTTTTCAAGAAGTCATCCACAATCAAGACACGACTTCCTGCCTTCAAGCTACGCTTGGATAGGAACATCTTTTCAATCCGATCGCTAGATCCTGACACATAGTTAACCGAAACGGTTGAACCCTCTGTAATCTTTAGATCCCGACGAACAATAACAAATGGAACATTGAGAACATTGGCAACGGCATTGGCCAAAGGAACCCCCTTAGTGGCAACTGTCATGACCGCATCAATCTTTTCATCTTTAAAGGCATTGGCAATAATACGGCCAACATTTTTCAAGGTTTGAGGTGTAGACAACAAATCAGATGAGTAAATATAACCGCCTGGCAGGATTCGATTGCTTTCTGCCATCTGCTGACGGAGGTCTTCTGCGATGGCGAGGGACTCTTCTCGTGAAATCGAAGGCGTGAAAATAACCCCACCACTAGCACCTGTAATGGTTTCGATCTGACCGATTGAACTTTCCTCAAAGGCCTTTTTGATGATGGCAATATCTTCTGAAATAGAAGATTTTGCTGACTCATACTTTTCCGCAAAGGTATTCAAGCTAGTTAATTTGTATGGATGATTGATCAGATAGTTTGAAATAACAACCATCCGTTCACTGCGTCTCAATTTCATTCGTCCTCTCCTTTTTAGGCTTTTTCCTATTATAACACATTAAAAACGAAAAAGCGAACTATTTTTAGAAAAACAGTCCACTTTTTCGTTTTTTCCATTAGTTTCTAGGATACCAAATCGGTTTTAGGCTGGTAAAGTCCGCATACCATTCCGAAATGATGGCTGCCTGCTCCTTCATCAGGGGGATTTGGAGGGGATCTACGCGCTCTGCCCACGAAAGAGCCCCCAGACTGTTCACGGTCAGATAAAGGGCTAAAAGCCTCCAAAATTCCTCTGGAATAGCGCCGTCAAAATAGGCATCTACCTGACCACGCGCAAAGGCTGGCGACAAATCAGCCGTAAAAATCAAGCGATTAAATTCTTCCCAGGGATCTCCTATATCGTAGCGGTCAAAGTCTAATACTTTTAATTTTCTATCTCTTCCCAACAAGAAATTCCCCGTGTGGAAATCACCGTGATGATAGGTAATTGGTCTTCCTGCCAGCAAGTGACGGTTGGCTTGAACAAAGTCTATCATAGCTTGACCATTTGGATAGGAATGACTAGCTACTGGGTAGGCAGCTAATTTACTGTCAATCTTAGCCTGATAAAAACTGTTCCAGTCTCGCAGACTTTGATCAATAGGTAGGGCATGTAAGGTTCGCAAAAACTGTCCAGCCTGACAGCCCAAATCATACAAGTCAGCATCAGACAGGCTAGAAACCACGTCCTTCATATCCTGACCTTCCATCCATTCTTAGAGGCTATAGACCGACTCCTAATCCACCCAAAAGGCGATTGGCTCTGCCACAGGCAAACCTAAACCAAACAGGTTTTCAACTAATTGAAACTCTAATTGCTTAGCCTCATAGGCTGGTCGCTCTGCTATTCTCAAAAGACCAAGGCGACCATCTTCTAGCTGGACCTTGTACTTTCGGTCCGTGGACCAGCCTTTGGTGAGGGGCTGACGAGATACAATCCCAACTGCCATTAGTCTAGATTAGGCTTATAGAAGGCGCGGTTATCCATGGCAAAGATGCGGTTGGTCATCTCGCCTGGACCGACCTTGTCCAAGGCCGATAGCATCATCATCATTTCCGCATCGATGTTGTCAATCATGTGGAGGATTTCCGCCTCCATAATCTGCGGACGGACAGGGCTTCCATACTCCAAGAGGCCATGGTGGCTTAGGATAACATGGCGCAGAACAGTCACTTCTTCCTTGCTATCGTCGATACTCAATTCCACCAAGACCTTGGTAATCTCTTCATCAATCAGGGAAATGTGACCGATCAGATTGCCACGGACAGTGTAGCCTGTGTTATCAGGTCCTGTCAGTTCAATCACCTTGGCTAGGTCATGGAGCATAATCCCTGCGAAAAGCAGGCTCTTATTGAGCTGGGGATAAATATCACCAATTTTATCAGCCAAGCGGACCATGGTCGCTGTATGGAAGGACAAGCCTGAGTAGAAGGCATGGTGATTGGTCTTGGCTGCTGGATAGGAATAAAATTCCTTTTCATATTTACCGTACAGAGCACGGACAATCCGCTGCCAAGTGGCATTTTCAATGCGGAAAATCATCTGGCTCAGATATTCCTTGGTGTCCTTGACATCAACAGGAGGTTTTTCCTTAAAATCTGCAGGATCATTTGGCTCACCGGCTTTTGGCAAACGAAGAACCAGTTGATTGACCTGGGGGGTGTTGTTGTAAACCTCACGACGTCCCTGCATGTGAACAACTGTCCCAGCAGTAAAGTCTTTGATTTTCCCTGGTTGGGCATCCCAGACCTTGCCTTCAATCTCGCCCGTATCATCTTGGAAGGTCAGAGCTAGGTAGTCTTTGCCAGCTCGTGTTTGACGGACTTCAGCTGTCTTGATGAGATAGAATCCTTCGAAGAATTCATCTTTTTTCATTTGGTTAATTTTCATTATCTTCCTCATCTAATGGGGACAGGCCAAGCAGTCCCTTGGTTTGGTCATCTTCGTACAGGTCAATGATACGAAGACTACGCTCGATAGCGTTAGTGCGAGTGGTTAGGAGTTTATCAATATTGCTGCTGGCTTGATTGAGTTGTTTCTGAGCCTTAAGCAAGAGGTCAGAAAACTTGCCAAATTCCAGCTTGACATTGCCCAAGACCTTGGAAATATCATCGGCCGACCGTTGTATGTTGAGGGTCTTAAAACCGACGGAGAGGGAATTGAGCAAGGCAGAAAGGGTGGTCGGTCCAGCTACTACGATATTTTCCTGACGGCGAAGCTCATCAAAGAAAATCGGATTGCGAACCACTTCTGAATAAAGTCCTTCGGTTGGCAAGAACAAGACACCAAAGTTGGTGGTTTCAGGCGGATTGAGGTACTTGCTCTGAATGTCCTTGGCAAAACGTTTGATAGCTGCCAGGAGATTTTTGCGATGGAGGTCAATCTGGTCCTTATCCCCACTTTCGTAGGCATCTTCCAAGCGATAGTAATCCGCCAGCGGAAACTTGGAGTCAATCGGCAGATAGATATAGTCTCCCTCGGTCCGTCCTGGTAGCTTGACCGCATACTCCACGCGCTCGTTCGAGCCTGAAACCGTGGCAAACTCTCGCTCATATTGGCTAGGTGTCAAAATATCCTCGATAATCTGTCCCAGCTGCAACTCCCCCATGATGCCACGGGTTTTGGTGCCAGACAGCACCTTGTTAAGACTACCCACATCACGCGCCACCGTCTGCATTTCGCCCAGACCACGATTGACCGATTCCAACTGCTTGGACACCGTTTCAAAGGAGGCTTGTAGGCGGGTTTGCAGGGTTTTCTCCAGCTTTTCTTCAACCGTCTGCCGCATTTCTTCCAGGCGTTTTTCATTAGATTCCTGAATGGCCTGCAAACGACGGTCAGTGGCATCTCGCGTTTCCAAGTGGCTCTTATTCAGCTCTTGACGGATGTCGGTTAGCTGTTGGTAAAGCTCCGTGCGGAGTCTTTCCACCTCCTGATGAATGGCCTGCTGCTGTTTGAGAGTTGCATTTTCTAGTTGATAGCTGAGCTGGTCAGACAAGTTGTCTGCTGTATCTTCGGCTTGATCTTGCAAAAGCAGGGCCAAGCTCTGCCATTTTCCATAAAGAAAAACCAAGGCCACCAAGACCAGTATCAGCAAAATAAGTAGTACAATATCCATCTAATCCTTGTCCTTACTGTAGATCAGGACCACGTAACCCTGATCCAGTTGAATGTCTATGTCCCTATCTATAAATTCGTTAGAAGCATAGCATTTTTTGAAAAAATAATTGCTGGCATCCAGCGGGTACTTGGCATGGCGAATGGTCAGGCGACTCTGGTCCGATGGCATAAAGGAAATGTACCTCATACCAGCAATCGGTGACAAACGGTGCTGACCTGCAGGTCGAAAACGGACGACGTTCTGACTGTCCACCAGTTCAATCTGCTCCATAAAGGCAGCCAAGTCCGGCTCTGCAGCCAGAAAGAGATTGCTCATCATGTGGTCCATACGACCACCCAAGGCTCCGTATATGCGAACCTGGGCCTGTGGATAGGCCTTGAAGATTTCCTTTAAAGCCAGCTCCAAGTCTGTGTCATCTTTTTCAGCAGGAGCTTGCAAAAAACGCTCTGCTAGATCCTTTATCCGCCCTAATTCTTCAGGTGTTACCGAGTCAAAATCACCGATAGCCCAGTCAAGAGGCAGAGAAGCTTCCAATAGACGAAGAGAGCCTGCATCTACCCCCACATAGAGGTCGGCAGGCTCAGGAAGGCAGTCAAAGGAACCGCCTGCAATGACAGCAATCTTAATCATGGAGGGCTGCTCTCAATTTAGCAACGTTGGCATCCAAGTCTCCTTTGAAGAGGTAGGAACCAGCCACAAAGACATTGGCACCCGCATTTTTGGCTGAATGAATGGTCTTGTCGTCAATCCCGCCGTCCACTTCGATGTCAAAGTTCAAGCCTTTGTCTTCACGAAGTTTGACCAAGGCCTCAATCTTCTCAGCCACTTCTGGAATGTAGGCTTGTCCACCAAAACCTGGGTTGACCGTCATGAGCAGAACCTGATCCACCAAGTTGAGCACAGGCTCAATGGTCACAAGTGGCGTACCTGGATTGATGACCACGCCAACCTTCATACCAGCTGCACGGATTTTCTGCAAGGTTCCATGTAGATGAACCGTTGCTTCTGCGTGAATAGTCAAGATATCCGCACCTGCTCGAGCAAAGGTCTCGATATGATTTTCAGGATTGGACACCATGAGATGGCAATCGAAGACCAGCTTGCTATGAGGACGCATAGCCGCAACCACATCCGCCCCAAAGCTGATATTTGGCACGAAATGACCGTCCATGACATCAATGTGCACATACTCCACACCTGTCTTTTCTAGACGCTTGAGCTCTTTTTCAAAATTTGCATAGTCTGCCGCCAAAATAGACGGTGCAATCTTATAATGTGACATACAGAACCAACTTTCTATTTGAATTTCTTACTTACCTTGGTATAGGTTTCACGCTGATTTTGGATTTCGCTGAGGAATTGGAGATAATTGTCAAAGCGACTTTGGGAAATGGCAGAGCTGGCAACAGCTTCCTTGACCGCACAATCCGGCTCATGGGTATGGGTACAGGTCCTAAATTTGCAGTCCTGGCTGCTTTCCGCAATCTCTGGGAAACAATCTGTCAGAGCCTCCGCCTCCTTGACTTCATAGTCTAGGGATGAAAAACCTGGCGTATCCGCAATTTTCCCGCCGAAGACATTGTAGAAACTGACCGCACGAGTGGTATGGCGACCACGCCCCAGACTATCTGAAATAGCCCCTGTTTCCAAGGCTAATTCTGGTGCAATGCGATTGAGAAGAGTCGATTTACCAACCCCTGTCTGCCCCATAAAGACCGTCACCTTATCCTGCAATAATGGCGTCAATTCCTCCAAACTATAGACAAATGGATAGCCAATTTTCTCATAAATAACCTTGAAGTCATCCATTTCTGTCCTGTCTTCTACCAAGTCCATCTTAGAGATATAGATAATAGGATCCATGTCCTTCTGTTCAAGGAGAACCAGGAAACGATCGAGTAGATTGGCATTAAAATCAGGTTCCTTGACCGACATGATAACCACCGCCTGATCGATATTGACGATAGGAGGTCGAACCAAACTATTTTTCCGCTCATGAATCTTTAAAATATAGCCTTCTGAGTTTTCCTCCGCAGAAAAGTCCACAAAATCACCCACGTAGGGGGTTTGGCCTTTCTTACGAAAATTTCCTCTGGCTCTGGTTTGATAAATCTGTCCATCCGCCTCGACATAGTAAAAACCAGCCAAGGCCTTGATAATTCTTCCTTGCAATGAAGACTCCTTTGTGTGTACTTGCTACTATTATAACAAAAATTTCCTTGAAATTACGATGTCGTGCATGATATCTTGCTCCATCAGAAGAATTCACCTTTCAAAGACCAAAACAACTATTCCCTCTAGCCAAGTCAAGAAAAAAATAGTATAATAAAAAACAAGCGGAGGTGGTGGAACGGCAGACACGCATGCTTCAGGCGCATGTGCCCATCGGGTGTGAGGGTTCAAATCCCTTCCTCCGCATGATGAAACAAGAAACCCAAGTCAGTTGAACTGGCTTGGGTTTTGGTATGTTATAAACCGACTTCCTGGAGGCTATCAGACAAGCGTGCGAAGTCAGCCATGGAAAGTGCTTCTCCACGAACACTGGCTTCCAGCTCTGCCATGCCAAGTGCCCGCGTCAGCTTGTCCTTGACTTCTTCGGACTTGCCGAAATGGTTGGTCAGGTTGTTCCACAGGGTCTTGCGGCGGTGCACAAAGCTGGCCTTGGACACCCGGAAGAAGAAATCTTCATCCTTGACGCTCACCAAGGGTTGCTCGCGGCGGACCATTTTGAGAATGGCGGAGTCCACGTTCGGTGCGGGCACAAAGACGGTGCGAGGCACGATGAAAGCCACCTTGGCAGTCATGTAGTACTGGACCGCGATGGACAGGCTGCCATAGGCCTTGGTGTTTGGCTCGGCAGAAATGCGGTCAGCCACCTCCCGCTGCATCATGACCACGAACTCGCTGAAGGGAATTTTGCTCTCAATCAGGTGCATGAGGATAGGGGTGGTAATGTAGTAGGGCAGATTGGCCACAACCTTGATGGGCAGGTCAGGATTCTTGAAATTCTGAATCTGGTTCTGCAGGTCGGTCTTCAAGATGTCTTGGTTGACCACGGTCACATTATCAAAGCGACCCAAGGTGTCCGCCAAAATCGGAATCAAGCGATCATCAATCTCAAAGGCCATGACCTCAGCGGCAGTTTCCGCCAAAAACTCGGTCAAGGCCCCGATTCCAGGACCGATTTCGATGACATTGACATTTCGGTCAATCTCTGCCGTGTCCACAATCTTCTGTAAAATATTGGTATCGGTCAAAAAGTTCTGACCGAAGGATTTCTTAAAGGTAAACCCGTGGCGTTCAAGGACGGCACGAGTAACGTTTTTGTCTGCGATTCTCATTTATTTTTCTCTCTAACAATATTTGATATCAATTTCTCACATTACAATTCATCATGAAAAAGATACATTTCGATAAAATCTTCATTGGTTATATCTCTCTTCAAATAATAATTTTGATAATGTACCTGAACAATAGGACTCTCTATTCGCAACATTTCATCTACTGATTGAATTCCTGACATGTATATCATTTTAACAGAAATATCTTTATCGTTCCTATCTATTTCAAATCTCTGTATATAATTGCTAATATACTCGTAAACCGTATCGTAATCAATTGTATCGGAATGACCAAATAAATCAAATGTATTAAACAAGAAGACAGCTTCTCGGAAAAAGTCCAATCCCTCACTTTTCGGCAAATAACTATGCCTAGTTAATACCTTTACAGAAAAAACATTAGCAGTAACTTGATGATGTTGCATCCATAACCTCCCTAAATTTAACCATTTATCAATCCCATACTATCAATTTTAAAACTTACAATCATGGAAACTCTCATCCTCCCAAACAAGGACATTAGCCGGTAGCAAGTAGGTCACTTCTTCATAAGATGAGTAATTCTCATAAGTTGGCTCAAACTCGTTTTTTACCAAGCACTTAACAGCGTAGACTCTATCCATGATAGCTCACCATACACTCTTCAACCTCCACCAAACTTATCCCAAACAGCTCCAAGCGTTTGAGGAGTTGCTTGCCGTTGCAGTAACCGATGCGGAGTTTTTCTCCCATATACTCCCTCCGCTTGCGGCTGTCTCCACCCATCAGTAACCCTAGACGAATCAGATCTTTCTGGCTAATGTCAAAGTTATGTTCATCATCATAGTAGCCACGAACGCCCGCCAGGGCCTTTCCTAAGTCTTCAAAGCTGGCGTGCTCAATGCCCAAGGACCGCCCTTTTGTTTTGGACTGGGGCCGAGCCTCGTCCCGCTGTAAGAAGGCGTGTTTGACAGTGGGAATGGCCTGCATAATGATTTTTCGAATCCGCTCGCCATTGTAGTCTGGGTCAGTAAAGACAATCACGCCACGCAGGTCATGGAGTTTCTCGATGCGTTCCAAGTCATCGTCTGATATGGCAGAGCCTCTGGTTTCGTAGGTATCCACCTCGTAAAATCGTTTTAGGTTTGCCGTGTCATCCTTGCCTTCAACAACAAGAACTTCTTGTATCTTAATTTTCTGAGTCAATTCTGAACAAGCTCCTTGCATTCTCGTAGGTTGCTCTCGCCACCTCTTCGACCGACTGGTTGCGAAGTTGGGCCAGCATATCCACCACATATCTGGTGTAGCCGGTGCGATTTTCCCGACCACGCTTGGGAACAGGCGCCAGGTAGGGTGCGTCCGTTTCGACCAGGATTTTTTCTAGGGGCAATGCTTGCGCCGCTTCCTGAAGTTCGACGGCTTTTTTGAAGGTCACTACTCCCGAGAAGGAGATGTGCATACCCAAGTCCATGAAGGCCTGAGCCTCCTCCAGCGTACCAGAGAAGGAATGCATGATACCTCCGCGCGGACCGACGCCGACTTCCTTGATGATCTGGTAGGTATCTTCCAAAGCATCACGAGTATGAACCACAAAGGGCAAATCCAACTGCTTGGCCAACTCCATCTGTCGCTTGAAGATATGGGCCTGGGTTTCCTTATCTGCCGTCATCCAGTAGTAGTCCAGCCCAATCTCCCCCAGGGCAATGACCTTGGGATGCTTAAGAGCCTTGAGTAGATAACGTTCAACTTCTTCATCATAAGTGCCAGCCTCTGTCGGATGCCAGCCCAATGTCAGATAGATTTCAGGGTGCTGGTCAGCAAGCTCTATAGCCTTGTCAATGGTTGCACGGTCAAAACCGACCACATTGTGGAGGGTGACCCCCATCTCCTTAGCAAAGTCTAATTCTTCTTGGACCCGACCGTCAAACTGTTCAACATTGAGGTGGGTGTGGGTATCAAAAATTCCTAGTGTCATACTCTTATTGTACCACAAGTCCCATGGAGGACCTAATCTTGTATGTGCCAGACAAGTATGGTACAATGAGCCTACTTAGGAGGTACCTCATGATTCGACTCTTGGCCATTGACTTAGACGGCACTTTGTTAACTTCTGAAAAGACCATTCACCCTCGGGACAAGGCTGCCATTCAAGCTGCCAGCCAACTGGGAGTGACCATCTTATTGGCAACGGGCAGACCTATTTCAGGGATCAGGGATTATTTTGAACAACTCGACATCCCTGAACAACCTTATGCTGTTGGAAACAACGGCTGCTTGACCTTGGCAACCAAAGACTGGTCCATCCTAGACTATCACTCGGTACCTGCTGAGCAAATCGCCTCCCTTTATGCACTTTTAGAAGATTTTCCAGACCTAAACTTGGTCCTCTTCACACCTCATGCCAATTATGCCTTGGGCAAGTTTCTCAATGAAGCTGCCATCCAGGATGCCCAGGTCGAGTCATCCGTTCTCTATCATATTCAGTTGGATGACTTTCTAGCCCTGCAATTACCCGTCCTTGTTCCAATTTTCATGGGCGAAACTGAGCGACTGACAGCTTTTCAAAAACGCTACGAGTCAGACCTCTCGCAGCACTACCATCCTGTGCGTAGCCTAGCTCACGCCTTCGAAATACTTCCTAAGGGGGTCAATAAGGGAAGCACCGTCTTAGCCCTCGCCCACAAACTCAAGATTTCTCCAGAACAGATTATGGCCATTGGCGATGGCAACAACGACGCTGAACTTCTCACCATGGCAGGCCTTGGAATTGCTATGGGCAACGCGACGGAGTCCATCAAAAGCCTGGCTGATTATATAACCTTCACAAACGACCAGGCAGGAGTCGCCCAAGCCATTGAACACTTTATCCTCTCCCAATAGCAAGAAAAAACCAACAGACTCGAGTTTCTGTTGGTTTCATTTGTTTCATCTGATACCTCTACAAGCACTTTGCATCTTTCACGACGACGAGCTGAGAATACTCGACGACCGTTTTTAGTTGACATACGGTTACGGAATTCGTGTTTACGAGCATGACGGATTGTACTTGATTGAAAAGCAGGTTACAGGATAACAAGCAATTTAGAAAAGCTTTCATTCCAAACATCACTTGATCGAATGAATTTATACCTAGTATTGAAGTTGCCATCAAATTAGACTTTACCTCAACTACCCGAACATCTACCAATAGAAGTTCAGTTCTTTGTATGGGGTGTGTAAAAAAGTGTATAATAAAGAATATCAGAATAAAATTGAATTGGAGAATCATCATGAAAGAAGCCTTGTTAGTTGTCAATCCTAGTTCTGGTGGTGAAAAAGCACCAGAATTTCAAAAACAAGCCAAAGAGAAGCTAGAAACCTATTTTGATCGTGTAGTTGTCAAGGAAACCCAAAAAGCTGGTGATGCTACTAGCTTTACCAAAGAAGCCGCACAAAATGGATTTGACAGTGTCTTTGTCATGGGTGGCGATGGTACCGTCAACGAAGGTATTAGTGGATTAGCCAACCAAGAATTTCGGCCTAACTTCGGATTTTTCCCATTAGGAACTGTTAACGATTTAGCACGCGCTTTAGGAATACCACTAGATCCTGCCGTCGCAATCGAAAACTTTGACCCAGAACGCAAGCGCCTTCTTGACATTGGTCAGGTCAACAATTCCTATTTCATGAACGTCGTTGCAATTGGTGCCATTCCTCAGGCCATTAACAATGTAGACCCCGAAGAAAAGACACGTTACGGCAAGATGGCTTATTTTATCAATGGGTTTAAAGAGCTTCTCAACAACCAATCCTACGAGTTTGAAATAGAATTGGATCAGGAGACAGAAACAATCACTTCCACTACCTTACTCATCGGCTTGACAAATTCAATTGGCGGTTTTGAGACCCTCCTGCCGAATGCCAAGGTCGACGACGGATTACTCCACTTGGTCTATTTCAAAGACAGCCACTTCCTCGATACCATTTCAGCCATCCCCCAACTCATGGGAGGTGTCACCGAAACCAGTGCCAGTCTCGGCTACAAGACATTTGAAGAAGGAACAATCAAGCTATCTGAGGGGGAGCTAACTATCAACCTTGATGGGGATGAGGGAGACCAATTGCCAATCCATATCAAAGTTCTACCTTCTCACTTGACCGTTTATTATTAAACAAAAAAACCAACAGACTCGAGTTTCTGTTGGTTTCATTTGTTTCATCTTATGCCACTGCAAGCACTTTGCGTCCTTTACGACGACGAGCTGCTAATACGCGACGGCCGTTTTTAGTTGACATACGGTTACGGAATCCGTGTTTACGAGCACGACGGATTTTACTTGGTTGAAAAGTACGTTTCACGATGAATACCTCCTCTTAGATTCTTGTATTCGTTTAGCCGGCTAGTTTTGATCAGTTACTAAACATACCAGGCTATTTTACCGAAAATCGGTTGCTTTGTCAAGCTATTCTTTCATCAAGTTATGAAATTCAATATGAAAGCGATTCCTAATCGCGTTGACTATCCACATCTACAACAACATAGCGATTTGGTTCGCTACCTTCTGAGTAGCTGGTCAAACCTTCCATTTTCGAAATGATGCGGTGGATAATCTTCCGCTCGCTGCTAGACATTGGGTCTGTGTGGTAGGCTTCGCCTTCCAATAAGACACGCTCTGCTAATTTTTGGGCGTAGCCCTGCAAGACTTCTGCACGGTGCTCAACGTAGTCATTCACGTTGATAGAAATGTAAAAATTGCGCTCGTAACGGTTGAACAAGTAGTTCTGCGCCAAGAGTTGCAAGGATTTCAGAACCTTACCATGGTAGCCAATCACACGTCCTGGTTCATTGGTATCAATCTGCAAATTGATCGAACGACGGTTGTGGCTGCTGTCGATAGTTGTTTCCACATCCATATCATCCAAAATGGATTGGATGTAGGCTGTCACCTGCTCCACCACCTCTTCAATCTGGTAGCTTTCCTGAACCGGAATGTCCAAATCAGCAAATTCTTGTTGAACTGTTGTTCGCTCTTCCTCAACTGGTGTCACTGGCTCAGTTACTTCCACTGCTGGCGCGATTTCTGGACTAGTTTGGGCTACAATCGCATCTTCTTGAATGATTTCGATACGACCGGTTTCTTCCAAAATCGTCTTCGCATCTTTTTCATTTTTCAAAATCTGTGCCTTGATGCGGTCATCCAATACCTCACCAGACTTCTCAAATTCTTTCACAGCCGCGACTACTTTCCCGAGGTCTATTGTTGCTTCTGAAACACTTTTCACCGGTTCATTAAGCTCGTTAATCTCTGAAGGAACCCCACGGACCGCTTTTTGGTTGGCTTTGACAACCGTTGTTTCATTGATCACATCGATATCAACAACAGCTGGCTTCTTTCCAAAACCAAAGAAACCTTTTTTCTCGCGAGCGATGACGGTGATATGTGCTTTTTTACGCGGAATATCCAATTCCTGCAAACCATTCTGTATGGCTTCTTCTACACTTGATCCTGTAAATTTCATCTTTTTCTCTCCTCATCTCCTATTTCTTTTTCCCAGCTTTTTTCTTAGCCCGTCGAATCCGCGCCTGCCGTTCTTTTTCTTCATCAATCTTGGCTTGACGTTCTGCGATGATTTTAAATGGATTGTTTAATAGCAGGGTTTGGAAGACCTGATAGGCATTTGAAACGGTCCAGTAAAGGGCGACACCACTTGCGGCATTGATAGCAAAGAAAAAAATTACCAAGGGCATGGTGTACATCATCACCGTCAAAGCCCCATTTTTTTCCAGCGCAGCTTTATTGGTAAGCCAACTGCTGGCAAATGTCAGGGCAGCAGCCAATAGCGGTAGGATAAAATAAGGGTCCGTTTCGCCAAGGTTCAACCAGAGAAATTGCCCTACTTTCAATGCTTCAACACTAGTCAAGGCATTGTAAAGAATCATCAAAATCGGCAACTGAATAAAGAGTGGCATCATGGACGATCGCATGCTGACACCGTGTTCCTTGTAAAGCGCTCGTGTCGCTTCTGTCAAGGCCTGGCGGCTATCTAAGTCTGTCCCTGGATACTGCTCTTGGAGGGCACGTAGCTGTGGTTGAAGGTCCTGCATTTTCCGATTGGATTCCATTTGGATTTGGAAGAGGGGTAAGAGCAGGGTCCGAATCAAAATGGTAAAGAGGATAATCCCGATACCAATTTGGCCATTGATGGACAAAAATTGAATCATGCTGGCAAACCAGTAAATAAGCTGGTCCCAGATACCTGTTGACTGGCTGGTCACTTCACCTGTCCCACATGCTGACAAAAATAAAAGGACAAAGGCAGAGAGGCTAGCCCACTTAACTTTCTTTTTCAAGAGTTTCACCTTCCTGGAATAGATTGGCTAGTTTTAAAACATGAAGCAGGTTTTGATAGACTTCTTGGTAACTCAATTCTTCCACACCCTTTCGTGCAATGATGACAAAGTCTTCTGATTGAAGAAAGGGTTTGAGTTCCTGTAACACATGGCGCAGACGGCGCTTGATTTGATTGCGAGTGACTGCATTTCCAAGTTTTTTACTAACCGATAGACCGACCCGAAAATGGTCCCGGCCCTGTGGCAGATGATAGACAACAAATTTACGGTTGGCTACATTTTTACCTTTGTTAAAAATCTCCTTGAAATCACGCTCTCGTTTAACACGGTAGGTTTTTCTCAAAACTGAACTCCATCTTTCAAAATTACTTCTATTATACCATAAAATTCAAAAAAGCCAATAAACATCACGTTTAGAGGCTTTTTGGAGCTAGTATTTGCTCTTTTGCTTGTTGAATTTGCCAATAAATCGATTCAAATCCAGTTCCACCTAGCGAATTTCTTCGTGAAACTGCAGTCTTAGACTCTAAGGCTGTATAAATATCCGGTCCAATCATCGATGAGATTTCCTGATAATGCTCCAAAGGTAGGTCCTGTAAGTAACAACCTGACTTGCTACATTCCAAGACCAGTTTTCCGACAATTTCATGAGCCTGGCGGAAGGGCATTCCCTTGCTGGCCAGATAATCTGCCAACTCAGTCGCATTTGAAAAATCCTTCTCTGTTGACTGGGCCATCTTCTCCTTATGGACCGTCATAGTAGCCAACATTCCAGCAAGAATATCAATCGAAACCAAAATGGTTTCCGCACTATCAAACATTCCCTCCTTGTCTTCCTGCAAGTCCTTGTTATAGGTCAAAGGCAGGGATTTCATGACTGTCAAAAGACCTACTAAATTCCCATAAACCCGACCCGTTTTTCCCCGAATCAATTCTGCCATGTCTGGATTTTTCTTCTGTGGCATGATAGAGGAACCTGTTGAAAAGGTGTCGGACAGGGTGACAAATTGGTACTCGTGTGAACACCAGTTAATGATTTCTTCACAGAGGCGGGACATGTGCATCATGAGAATACTGGCATTTGACAGAAATTCCAAGATAAAATCACGGTCAGACACCGCATCAAGGGAATTGCTATACGGATGGGCAAAGCCCATAAAATCAGAGGTCATCTGACGGTCAATGGGAAAGGTTGTCCCAGCTAAAGCCGCCGCACCAAGTGGGGATACATCTGTATGCTGAACATTGAACCCAAACCGTTCCTTATCCCGTTGGAACATATTATAGTAGGCCAATAAATGCTGGGCAAAACTGATAGGCTGGGCATGTTGCAGGTGCGTATAGCCAGGCATAATGGTTTCTATATGCTGCTCTGCCAGATCCAATAAGACTTCCTGCAAGTTGATCAACTTATTGATAACTTGGAACAAGGTATCCTTCAAATAGAGGTGCATATCCGTAGCTACCTGATCGTTCCGAGAACGAGCTGTATGAAGTTTGCCTGCAACTGGGCCTATTTTCTCCGTCAATAGACTTTCGATATTCATGTGAATGTCTTCGTTTCGAATATCAAAGACCAACTTGCCAGCCTCATACTCCTCTAGTAATTCTTCCAATCCGGCTTGAATGACCTGGGCCTCAGCTTGAGCGATAATCCCAGTTTGCTCCAACATCTTGACATGAGCCAGTGAGCCTTGAATATCGTATTTGGCCAACTTTTGGTCGAAGCGGATGGAAGCTCCGAATTCTTCAACCCATTCCTCAAGACTGGCTTCAAAGCGACCTCCCCATAATTTCTTTGCTTCCATAAGCTCCTGCTTTCTAGTCTTTTTTATGAATTTCTGCATTGACCTTGGTTGGTAATCCCCAAAGCTTGATGAAACCAACTGCTGCATCTTGATCAAATGTATCAGCACTGGTATAGGTTGCCAAATCTTCGTCATAAAGTGAATTTGGAGATTTACGAGCAACCACTTTGGCTGATCCCTTATACAACTTCACTTTTGCGATTCCATTCACGACAGATTGAGTTGCTTGCAGGTAAGCTTTCAGTGCCTCAGTTGCAGGGTTGAACCACAAACCATTGTAAATGAGATTGGATAATTCATTGGAGATGATCGGTTTGAAATGCGAAACTTCCCGCACCAGGGTCAAATCTTCGATTTCCTTGTGGGCTGTCAAAAGGGCAATAGCTCCTGGACACTCGTAAATCTCCCGTGACTTGATTCCGACTAAACGATTTTCCACGTGGTCAATCCGACCTACACCATGCTTACCAGCTATTTCATTGAGTTTTTGAATGAGATTGGCTAGGCTGAGTTCTTCGCCATTGACCGCAACGGGAACACCAGCCTTAAATTCAATATCAACATATTCGGGAGTATCTGGTGCATTTTCTGGAGAAGTAGTAATACCAAAAGCATCTTCTGGCGCTTCATTCCATGGATTTTCCAAGACACCACACTCATTGGCACGACCCCAGAGGTTTTGGTCGACTGAATAAGGGCTATCTAAATCAGCTGGAACTGGTACACCATTTTCCTTAGCAAATAGGATTTCCTCTTCACGCGCCCACTTCCATTCACGAACAGGTGCTACAACTTTCAAAGTTGGATCCAAAGCCGCAATCGCTACTTCAAACCGTACCTGGTCATTTCCCTTCCCTGTACAACCATGAGCGATGGTCGTTGCACCAGTCTTGTGCGCCATCTCCACTAACTTTTTAGAAATCAGAGGGCGACTAAGTGCTGATACTAGTGGATATTTTTGTTCATAATATGCATGAGCTTGTAGGGCAGGCAAAACGTATTCTTGAGCAAATTCTTCTTTCACATCCAAAACATGCGATTCAATTGCACCGATGGAAAGAGCCTTGTCATGAATAAATTCGAGATTTTTCCCTTCACCAACATCCATACAAACCGCAATGACATCATAGTCTTTTTTCAACCATGCAATCGCAACTGAAGTATCAAGACCACCTGAATAGGCTAAAATCAACTTTTCTTTTGTCATAAGTTTTCTCATTTCTATGTTTAATTATTCAAAACTTATGACTATTATAGGGTATATTTATACTTTTTGCAACATAAATATACAAAATTTATAAGATTTTTTGTATATTTTCAACTTTCTTTGAAAATGAGCAAAAGAAAAAACTGACCGAAGTCAGCTTTTTAGGATAAAATCTCTTTAATCTGGTCAAAATCCAGACGACGCATTTGCAGAACAGCATCATTAACAGCCTTGACGGTTTCTGGGCTAGCCGTATCGTATGCTTCCATCAAAATACGCGGTACAATCTGCCACGAAATACCAAACTGGTCCTTGACCCAACCGCACATTTCCGCCTCTGGCACTGCTGATAGGAGGTCATAATAGAAATTGAGTTCGTCCTGACTATCCACATAGACCATGAGCGAGAAAGCTTCGTTGAATGAAGCTTCGCCACCGTAGCCGTGGTCCATAACAATCATTTTCTGTCCAGCGACAAGAAGTTCCGCATAATTCAGTTTGGCAGCCTCAACAGCAGCCTCCCCTTCACCGTAGTAGGAAAGTTGACCGACACTAGCCTGAGGGAGCTTGTCCTTGTAGTAGTCCAACATAGGCTGGGCCAAACCTACCTGTTCCTGCGAGAAGAGCAGGCAGATGTCAAACTGATAAGGCTTGTCCAAGTCGGGTGCATAAGATAGTTGCCAAGATAGACCAAAGCGGTCTTCCAACCAGACATAGTAAGGGCTGAAGGGATACTCTCCCAAAGGCATGAGAATACGACCGCCTTCTGACAAGGCTTGGTACAAACGTGTCACTTCATCCTTGCTGGCTACATTGACCATAAGGGACATGGACTCATTGAGCTTAAAGTATGGACCCGCACTAATAGCCACCAAGGTCATATCCCCCAGTGGAAACTGAATCAAGTCCGAATCACCCGAAGGCGTATCCGTAATGGTGTAGGTCCAGTCAATCTTGCCACCGAAGAGGTCCACATAAAAAGCCACCGCTTCTTTTGCCTCTGTGTCATACCAGAGATGAGGAATGATAGGTTGCATAAGATTTCTCCTTTTCTTTCGTCAGCCCATTATACCACACATTTGTTCGTACAAGCTCACAGGAAAATTTCCTATGCTATAATAGAAAGATAGAAAAGGAGCAAGCTATGGAAATCTGGAACGCCTACACAGCCGACGGGCAGCTGACCGACCACACTCTCACACGCGGAGAATCCATTCCCGACGGTCTCTACCACCTGGTCGTCGAGTGCATCATCCGCCACCGCGACGGCAGCACCCTCTTCATGAAACGCGACAGCACCAAACCCTCCTACCCTGACTATTATGAAGCGACAGCAGGAGGTTCGGCATTGTTTGGGGAAATAGCAGAGCAGGCTATTTTACGCGAAGTCCGCGAAGAGACAGGCATTGAGCTGACAGCTGACCAACTCCGCCACCATACACACTTTGTCGCCCATGATGACCAGTGTATCTTCCACTGCTACTGGGCTGAAACCGACTGGGACAAAGCTGCTATCCAACTCCAAGCCGAAGAAACCAGCAACTACATCTGGGTCCCACAAGAAAATTTGAAAGATTTCCTGGAAACAGAACTAGTCATTCCAAGGCAGAAAGGCTATGTGGAGAGGTTGTTTTTAGAAAGCTAACCTCCCTTAACAGATAAACCCCCGCTATCACACGACAGCGGGGATACTTTTATTTCAATCCAGCAACTAGACTTGCAATATCAGCTGGTCGAGTACGGCAACAACCTCCAACTACCTTGGCACCCAGTTCGTGCCATTTAAGTGTGTTGTCCAGAAGAGAATGGCTGTCGTCTGCCTTTTCCTTCCAAGTTTGAGTGGCTCCATCATAGACTTCCCCAGAATTTGGATAGGTGACAAATGGTTTATCCGTTTTTTCTCTCAACTGACTGAGAAAGGCTGAATAGAGCGAGGGAGCCGTACAGTTAAGACCAACCGCCAAAATCTGCTCACTACTGTTGACCAGCTCTGCTATTTTTTCAATAGACGTTCCGTCAGAAATCGACTGACCGTCCTGTGATGTGAAGCTGATATAGGCTTCAGCCTCTGGAAAATCCTCTACCAACAGCTCTACTAAAGCTTGGGCTTCAAGAACATTTGGAATGGTTTCCAATGCCAAGAGCTCAGCCCCATGTTCTAAGAGAAGCTGAATTCGACGGCGGTGGAAGTCTTTTAACTCTGACAGACTAATGTTGCCATAGTCACCTGTATATTCAGCGCCGTTGGCCAAATAGGCTGCGTAGGGACCCACGTCACCTGAAATGAGAGGGTAGGTTCGTTGTACTTTTTCAGCTTCAGACAATTCTGCCCAGACCTCATCACGCGCTTCCTTGGCCAAATCAACGGTCAAGCGAATGAGTTCCTCTGCCTCTGCTGGTAACAAACCAACTTCTGCCAGTCCTTCAAAGGTCGCCTGATAGGTTGAGGTTGTCACCAAGTCGGCCCCAGCACGAACGTAGTCCTTATGAATATCCTTGATGTACTGGGGATTTTCCAATAGATATTTGGCAGACCAGAGCTTGCCCGATACATCATGACCACGAAACTCTAGCTCCGTTCCAAGAGCGCCGTGCAAAATGATGTATTCCTTTTGTTCTAATAGTTCTTTAAAACGACCCATACTCGATCCCTCCTACCACTTTTTAAAGCGGATATAGTGATAAATATAGCAGCCAATCATGAATGGCACACCAAAGTAAAGACCAGCACGCTGAGAAGGATCCCAGCCGATTCCGATGATAGAAATAACCAGCAGAACAACCGTAATCCATGGCAAGGTCGGTGAGAAGGGCGTCTTGTATTCCAATTCATCTTCGCTGTGATTCTTTAAAAATTCACGACGGAAACCGATTTGTGCAAGCGGAATAGCCAACCATGCAATGACAACCGCAAAACCAGCGATAGAAACCAGGGCCAAGAAGATGGTATCTTCTGCATAAATTGAGGCAATCAAGGCGATCACAACACCAATCATGGACAAAATCATGCCACGCATGGGAACACCGTGTTTATTAATTTTTACCAATTCCTTACTAATCATGCCTTCATTGGCCAAAGACCACAGCATACGACTTGAAGCGTAAAGTCCTGAAGTTGAGGCCGATAAGATAGCTGTCAAGATGATAAAGTTCATAATGTCAGCAGCATAAGGAAAACCTATCTTGTCCAAGACAAGTACGAACGGTGCTTCTGTCACACCTGCTTCTGACATAGGAAGTAGGGCTGCCAAAACAACGATTGTTAGGACAAAGAAGATGACCAAGAGACCGATTGTCGATTTAATGGCTTGCGGTACAGCTTTCTTGGGATTATCTGTTTCACCTGCCGCAATTCCGATCATTTCCACACCTGAAAAGGCATAGTTAACAGACAGCATGACCGTGATAAAACCAACCAGACCGTTAGGAAGTAAGCCGTTACTTGTGATATTGTTAAATAGCGGCGCAGCATTGGTTCCCTCAAATGGCAAAATACCAAAAATAGCCAAAGTCCCAAGCACGATAAAGGCTGCAATGGCATAGACCTTGACAGACGAGAGTGCCTCCTCCGCCTTGGCAAACCAACCGACAGATAGGGTGTTCAATCCAAAGACAATAACCGCAAAAATCGTCGCAAAAATCCAAATCGGCACACTAGGAAACCAGCGTTGCATAAGCTGGGCTGCCCCCACAAACTGCGAGGCCAGAGCAACGACCCAGCAAAGCCAATACATCCAGGCCACCATGAAACCAGTACCTGAACTGATAAACTTGGTCGCATAGGTGTGGAAAGATCCAGTCACCGGCATTGCAACCGACAATTCTCCCAAAGAGAACATGACCAAATAAACCATGACAGCTCCGAAAAGATAGGCCGCAATAGCTCCAAACGGCCCAGCCTGTGCAATGGTATAGCCTGAACTCAGGAACAAACCTGTCCCGATAACCCCGCCGATGGACAACATCTGCAAATGGCGACTGTTCATCTCGCGGTTAAAAGTCCCTTGATTTTCAAAATTATGATTTTCCATACACTCTCCTAAATTATTGTGATTATTCTATCATATCATGGATTTTCAGAAAACTCTTATATCGTTTTCAACGCAACGTTTATAACTGATAACTATAACAAATCCCCGCCGTTACAGGACAGCGGGGATTACTTATCTTACAAACTCTTCAACATATTGTCAATATGCTGGATAGATTTTTCACGGCCGAGCAGGTAAATGGTATTTGGCAACTCTGGTCCGTGCATTTCACCTGAAACGGCGATACGGATTGGCATGAAGAGGTTTTTGCCCTTGATCCCTGTTTCCTTTTGAACAGCCTTGATTTGAGGGAAGATGTTATCTGGTTGGAAATCTTCGTCCGTCATGGCTTCCAATTTTTCCTTAAGAGCATTGAGGACAGTCGGAACAGTCTCACCTGACATGACTTCTTTTTCCTCGTCTGTCAATTCTGGGAAATCAGAGAAGAAAAGGTCTGTCAAACCAACGATTTCATCCGCAGATGACATTTGTGGCTTGTAAAGTTCCACCAATTTTTCTGCCTTGTCTGTCAAGCGACCAGCCTCTTCCAAGAATGGTTTAGCAAGGTTGAAAATGGTCTCCAAATCAGCTTTTTTGATGTATTCATTGCCCATCCAAGCCAACTTTTTCGGATCGAAGGAAGCAGGAGACTTGCTGAGGCGTTTTTCATCAAAGAGTTGGATAATCTCCTCTTTGGAGAAGATTTCTTCCTCACCACCAGGAGTCCAACCCAAAAGTGTGATAAAGTTGAAAACAGCTTCTGGCAGGTAGCCTTTTTTGCGGTAATCTTCGATAAAGGCAAGGGTATTGGTGTCACGTTTGGACAATTTTTTACCGGTTGCAGAGTTGATAATCAAGGTCATGTGGGCAAACTCTGGTGCTTCCCAACCAAGTGCTTCATAGACCATGAGTTGCTTAGGTGTGTTGGCGATATGGTCATCTCCGCGGATAACGTGCGAGATTTCCATCAGATGATCATCCACCACCACGGCAAAGTTGTAGGTTGGGTAACCGTCACGTTTCTGGATAACCCAGTCGCCACCGATGTTGCCACCTTCAAACTCGATCTCACCCTTAACCATGTCATTCCACTTGTAGATACCCGCTTCATTGACAGCCAAGCGGACAGTTGGGACAATGCCAGCCGCCTCACGCTCTGCAACGTAGGCTGCTTTTTCATCTTCAGACATGCCAAGGTATTCGTTGATGTAGCGAGGTGTTTCGCCTGCAGCTTCCTGACGCTCACGCTCCGCCGCCAACTCTTCTTCAGTCACGTAAGACTTGTAGGCCTTGCCCTCTGCCAAGAGCTGGTCAACATACTTTTGGTAAATATCCAACCGCTCAGACTGACGGTATTGCTCATGAGTTTCTGGACTTTCATCCCAGTCAATGCCCAACCAACGTAGGTTTTCCAGCTGAGAACGCTCTCCGTCTTCCACATGGCGTTTGCGGTCTGTGTCCTCGATACGAATAAGGAAAGTACCGCCATGATGACGAGCAAAAAGATAGTTAAACAATGCAGTACGAGCATTTCCGATATGCAAAAGTCCCGTTGGACTTGGTGCGTAACGCACGCGAATTGGTTTAGTCATGTTTCTCTCCTGTAAAATTTCAATCAAGAACATTATAGCATAGATGCCCCGCAGATAACAGAAAAATCAGCCTAAGCAGACTGATTTTGAGGTGTTTTTTGGTTGCGAGCCAGCCAGTAGAGGACATAGAGGACCAAGAAGCCAGTTGCCGCTAGGAAAAGTCCGCTAATCTGATCGACGGCCAATACCAAGACCAGACCTGAAACGAGTAAGCGAACAAAGGCTTGACCCAGCATAAAGTAGGTGGATACTGCACCGCCGATAGTTGCCAGTTGCTCCTCTGGCATGGAGTTGACAAACTTGGCATTAAACTTGGGACCACTAGCCCCAAAGCTAATTCCCATTGTAGTAAGGAAGAAGAAAATAATTGGCAGTTGATGTAGCAACATTCCGACAAAAACGCCAAGAAGAGAGAAAGTGGCAGCCACTTCTAGCGTAACCATACTGGTCTTTTTGAAGAGGCTAAAGACCAAGGTCGAACCCAAGATATTGCCAACAAAGAAAATCAAAATGGTCAGGGCAAGGGTTGTTTCAATATTAAGGAAGACAAGGCCTGGGTCTTCGCTAATCAAGAGGACCAAAATAGGATAGAGAATAGCTCCGCAGGCATTGATAAGGGGGCTGGTAATCAGGACCAGACGGAACTCGGGAATCTTGCGAAGCTCCACGATTGCTTGCTTGAAGGAAGCTAGAATGCCCGGTCCCTTGTTTTCTGGCTCGGACTGGCTCGGCTGCTCTGCTATTTTCAAAGGCTGCTCCGTCAGGAGTTTGCGAAAGGCTGGCGTCAGCAGCTGCATGATGAGGAGGGCGGCTAAAAAGGTGCCGGCGTTGAGAAAGGCCAGGTTTTGGTAGGAGAGGAGGCCGACCAAAAGGGCAGAGAGGGCCTGAAAGGCAATGTTGAGGAGGCTGGTCACGGTCTGGCGAAAGGCCGAGTACTGCTCCCGCTCTTCTTTGGGCGCTACGCGTAATCCCAGAGGTGTATAGAGGCCGTTTTCATAGAAGCCAGCGAAGTCTGCAAAGACATTGAAAGTTGCAGCCACTACGACAATCCAGAGGGCTGGCTCAAAGCCCATGCAGAAGCCTAGGATGAGGTAGAGTACAGCACGAAAGAGCAGAGTCAGCTTGATAGTGCCAATCTTGTTGACTGTCTTGTCCGCCAGATAGCCTGTAAAGAGCCCCATAAAGCTAGGGAAAATTTCCGAAAAGGTCACAATCGCCAGAGCCAGACGACTGTTGGGTACCAGCAAAACATAGTTCATCAAGGCCAGATAATAGACCACATCACCAAAATTGGACAGCATATCCGCAGTCAGTACCCATAGGTAGGTAGCATTTTTCAAAATCTTTTTCATGATAATCCCTTTCTTTTGAATAATTTCCAGAATATTCTGAATTTTTGTCCTGCAGAGGAGCCTGAATAGACTGCTCTCTGTTCACTCTAGGTGTAATAGATATTCAGAGTGGAGAAGGCCATATCTCCTGTGATATGCAGCATCTTTTCTCCCATACCAGTTGCATAGTTATTGACAGCAGACATGGAACTATCTAGCTCCACGACCGCCTGCCAATTTGCCGGCAGATAAAGATTAACTGATGAGAAAGCTGCATCGATATGAAATTCAGCCTTATCTCCCAGAATAACCGCCTGATCAAAATAAACCATACTGGAGCCAAAGGCCACTTCCACACTATCGTAGGTAAAATTTTCCTCATGAATGTAGCGAGTAGAGGAGCCAAAAGCTATTTCCCGACCCTTGTCACCAATCACGCCTGTACCAACTCCATGAGCCGGTCTGCGCTTCTTGGGTTTAAAAATCAGTTTCATGCCAAGGCAGAGCAGGACAAGTGACAGAACCATGTTCCATGTCCCAAACTCCACCCAATCATAAACTGAATTCACCGCTATAAAAGCTAGACCGAAACAAAAGATACTGGCAAGCCAATCCAGCTTCACCAAGCGATGAAAACCAGTCACAAAGGTTAAAACAAACCAGACAGTGGTCCAAAAGGGCATGGATAAATGCAAACCCAGTGAATCCCTAAATAGGACCAAGACTGCTAGGATCAGCAGGGCAATCCCTAAACCATATTTTTTCATCTCTCTACCTCACTTCTCGTAACTTTTCTTTTAATAAATGATAATAATGCCGCGACACGTGGACTTCCTTGTGGGTATGATAAAAGGAAATCCGACTAGTCCCTGAAAAGGACTTGTCCAGCGAGTAGATGGCCTTGCTATTAGCAATGGTTGACTTGGAAACCCGACAAAAATAAGCAGGGAGGCAGTCTTCCAGTTCATAGAGCTTCATCTTGACTTCATAGGCGTCATCTCTAGTATGCCCCATCAGCTTGGTACCATCGGTTTCAAAAAAGAGCAGGTCTTCCAATTTCAAGAAATACTCACTGGTTCCTTTGTAAAAGACAAGTGAGGGACGGCTAACCTGTTGCAAAGCCTGCTGGATGCGTTCCAACTCTGGTCCTAGTCGGCTACTTCTGATAATCACTTCGACTTGCTCTAAGCTATCATCTAATTCAATCCGAACTTTCATACGACCTCCTTTGCTTTTTCTGGTTTTATTATATCAACTTACTCGAATTTTGCAAGGGCATTTCAGTAAGTGGTAAAAATATGCTCGTAAGTGGTATAATTGGACACTCAAAAAACCAGCCGCAGCTGGTTGGAGCTTAAAAAATCGCATCGAGCAAGGAAGTGCTACCACCACCGCCATCGCCACCTGTGACAATATGGCTGCCGATGACTTGAGCAAATGTTTCAATATTCAAGCTTTGCACATAGATTTCCCCATAGCCTGAGAAGGTATTGACAATCCCTTCACCCGTACCAATAGACTGAAGGAAGCCGTTTTCTAGATGAATATCATAATTGAGGTCACGACTCCAGGCTACCACGTGAGCATTATCGATGGTAATGCTTCCACCTGTAAGCTCAATTTTCTTGATGGAACCGAAGGCATTAGCCAAAAGTGTACCCTCGCCTTCTGTCGTCATGACAAAGAGTCCGCCTTGGCCACCAAAGAAGGCACGGCCAACACTTTGACGTTCCATCTTATATTGAGCAGAACCATCCAAAGCCAGAAAGGCTCCATCATTAAGGCGGTAATGCTTGGCTCCTAGCTCAAGGGCAATAACTTGACCAGGCACAGATGGAGCCAGAGCAATCTTCCCATCATCACTATTGGAAATGGCTTGCGTGATAAACATGGACTCACCTGATACCATGGATCGACCAATGGCACCTATTAACTTACCAAGTCCTGAACCGCCACGGGCATTGAGCTTGGTATTCAAGGTCACACTGGGCGTGTGATAAACCATACTCCCCTGTTGAATATAAGCCGACTCTCCAGCCTCTAAGGCAATTTCCACCAAAGGAAATTGCATATTGCTATCAATCGTGTATTTCATACGGTTATCTGACATGAGAAGGTCTCCTTTTTGTTTTGTATTGTTTATATAACACAATTCTACAACTTGAACAAAACCCTGTCAAGTATTTTTGTAAAAAGAAATAAAGGAATCCAAACAATTAGATTCCTTTGTCATCATATAACCTCTGTCATACGCCCTGTATCCACATCATAGACTGCCCCAAAAATCTCAACATCGTCGGGGATGAGCGGAGATTGTTTCAAAAGGGCAATATCCTCTCGCACGCTTTCTTCAATGTCTGTAAAAGGAAGAAAGTCCTGACCAGCCACATCCACTCCCAAATCCCGCTTGAGTTGGACCACAAAGTCTTCATTGGTAAAGGTCTGGGCACCGCAGTCTGTATGGTGGAGGACCACGATTTCCCGCGTACCAAGTTGCTGCTGGGAAATGACTAGCGAACGAATCATGTCCTCCGTCACACGCCCACCCGCGTTCCGCAGAATGTGAGCATCACCAAGAGCCAAGCCCAAGGCCTGCGCCACGTGAAGCCGTGAGTCCATACAGGTCACGATAGCCACCTTGGTTTTGGGCTTGAGCGGTAGGTGGTAGGTACCATGCAGGTCAACATAGGCCTTGTTGGCCTTCATAAAGTTTTGAAAATAGGACATAGAACCTCCTTGTCTGATGAGAATTTCTGAATTTTTCAGAAAACAAGTTACTTCTAGCTTACCATATTCCCTCCAAAGAGGACAGAAAAGGAGATGCACGATTGTCACCTCCGATACTGTTTTACTAAAACACTTTCTGCAAGACTTCGCCAATGGTTGTCACGCCGATAACCGTGATTTCCTTGGGCTCCTTGATACCGGTCAGGGAATTTTTAGGAGCATAGACCTTGGTAAAGCCTAATTTAGCGGCTTCGTTAATCCGTTGCTCAATCCGATTGACACGGCGGATTTCCCCTGTCAGACCGATTTCGCCTATAAAGCACTCTTGTGGGTTGGTTGGCTTGTCCTTGTAGCTGGAGGCAAGGGCAACTGCGACTGCTAGGTCGATGGCTGGCTCATCCAGTTTGACTCCACCTGCTGACTTGAGATAGGCATCTTGGTTTTGGAGGAGCAGGCCTACCCGTTTTTCCAAAACCGCCATAATCAAGCTGGCACGGTTGAAATCCAGTCCTGTCGTGGTCCGCTTGGCATTGCCAAACATGGTCGGGGTCACCAGAGCCTGCACTTCCGCAAGGATAGGGCGGGTGCCCTCCATGGTCACGACAATAGCAGAGCCAGTCGCCCCGTCCAGACGCTCTTCCAGAAAGACCTCACTAGGATTGAGGACTTCGACCAAGCCTTGTGACTGCATTTCAAAAATGCCAATTTCGTTGGTAGAGCCAAAGCGGTTTTTGACCGCCCGCAAGATACGGAAGGTGTGCTGCCGCTCGCCCTCAAAATAAAGAACGGTATCTACCATGTGCTCCAAGGTCCGCGGTCCAGCCAGGGTTCCTTCCTTGGTCATGTGGCCGACGATAAAGGTTGCGATATTGTTGGTCTTGGCAATCTGCATGAGTTCATTTGTCACTTCACGGACCTGACTGACAGAGCCTTGCACGCTGGAGATGTCAGGGCTCATAATGGTCTGGATAGAGTCGATAATTAAGAAATCTGGCTTGATTTTCTCAATCTCGGTCCGAATGCTCTGCATATTGGTCTCCGCATAGAGATAGAACTCGCTGTCAATGTCGCCCAAACGCTCGGCACGGAGCTTAATCTGCTGGGCAGACTCTTCCCCCGACACGTAGAGGACGGTGCCAATAGTCGAAAGTTGGGTCGATACTTGCAGGAGCAAGGTGGACTTGCCAATCCCTGGATCGCCACCAATCAGGACCAGACTGCCCGGCACCACTCCACCACCTAAGACGCGGTTAAACTCCTCCATATTGGTCTTGGTGCGAGCCACTTGAATGGACGACACTTCATTGAGCTTCATAGGTCGGGTTTTCTCACCTGTCAGGCTGACCCGCTCGTTCTTGACTTCAACGACTTCCACTTCCTCGACAAAGCTAGACCAGGAGCCACAGTTGGGGCAACGGCCCAGATACTTGGGCGAGTGATACTCGCAGGATTGACAGATAAAGGTTGTTTTTTTCTTAGCGATGATGATGACCTCCTATTTCCCTGTCGAGCCAAATCCACCCGTCCGAACGCCGTCGGCCTGATCGCCGTCAGCCAAAAGGAAGGGGGCAAAAACAGCCTGCACAATCCGCTCCCCAGCTTCCACCACAACGGTTTCTTCTGTGATGTTTCGCATCTGGGCAAAGATGTGCCCTTCATTGGCTGGATTTCCATAGTAGTCGCCGTCGATAACCCCAACCGAGTTAATCAGGACCAAGCCTTTCTTGCGAGGGTTGGACGAGCGGTCGTAGAGATAGAGGACCTCGTTGGCCTGCATATAGGCCTTAACACCTGTTGGAACCAGCTTAATCTCACCTGGCTCCAAGCTGACCCTCTCCGCAGCCTTTAGGTCGTAACCTGCTGCGTGAGCCGTCTCACGTTTTGGTAATAAGTTTTCATCTGTAAACTGGCTGACCAGTTCGAATCCGCGGATTTTCATAAGAACTCCTTACATCATTTTCTTCTTTTTATTCATTGTATTCATTCGCACTTTGCGTCACAAATGCAAAAATGGTGGATTGGGGAAAGGCATACTCGTCATCAAAGCGAGCTGCACGTAACCACAAGTCTTGGTCAACCTTTCGAAGATAGACACTACGAGGGAAGGTAAACTCTTTCTCCAACTGAGGCGACAGCAGGCAAATGGCTCCGTCTGGTGATTTTCCTTGGGAGAGTACAATATCCTGGCTGACTTCCTGTTCCAACAAGGCCAACCGAAGATAAACTCCCAGAGGAGCTGGTGGTAATTGATAACCCATCTCCACGGCTCTCTCCTCTATCTGAGGAGCAGTTGCTTCCCTATCAAATCCCATGCCGGATAGACTGACAATCTCAACTAAACACTTCTGTTTCTCCACCACTTCTTGATAAGCAGGATGAGCTAGGTAGGTCTTGAAATAGTCATTCACTAAAACACCCTTGTCATCAAGGTAGGCAAGGATTTCTTCTTTTTTCAAGGGAAATAATTCAACTCGAACGCTCTGTCTTTTCATAGGTCTATTATACAGGAAATACAGGGTAAAGCAAAACTCCAACCTAATGGCTGGAATTTTGAATCTATTCAAACACAAACTGGTTGTGGTAGAGTTCGGCGTAGAAGCCATTGAGTTTAAGGAGCTGGCTGTAGTTGCCTTACTCGATCACCTTTCCGTCTTTGAGGACGATGTTCAACCCTCAAATCTGACTTTATTTCTCCGGTATGACCCAAAACAAATAGTAAGTGATGAAGATTGTTAATAGTCCCAGTCCTATTTTGACCAATAAAATAGGAGCCAGCCAGATAGAAATTGCCATGAGTAAGTAAATTTGCCAGATGATTTGCTTTTTTCGTTTGCGGGAAATGGATTTAGTCTCAACGTAATCAGCTACGTAAAATTGATAAATTTTTGTATTGCGTAGCCATTTTTCAAACCTTTTTGAACTTCTCGCAAAGCAAAAACCAGCTAAAAGTAAAAAAGGGGTTGTCGGTACCTTGCGTAATGGTAACCAGGAATATGTTCGTACCATTGTACCCGGTACCCCTGCTGAAATTATCAACACCCACAACTACCAAGCTATGTACTATCCTGACGGATCCTACGCTGGTATCAATGAAATTATCTTTAATTTCAAACCATGGCTAGATTGGTATCTTGAAGCTACTGGTCAACGCTTGGTTGGTGGTTCGGGAACGGCAGCAGCTCCTGCACATGTTGACGCAACCTCTGGTGCATCAGATGCTGGTAGTGCCCCTGCTACTTCCACACCGACAGATGCAAATTCTGGTGCATCCGCTCACTAATCGTTCACATATAGTGGGAAGAACTCTTCCCACTATATTTTTCAAACAAAACATTGATCATGATTTCACAAGGAGTTCCTATGTCACCATTTCAAGAAAAAATTTCAGCTGCAGTTTCAAAAAAAGAAGCACTTTTTGACGAAAGTCTAGGCCGCTATGCCTTGCGTTCTATGTATGCAGGAGCCTACCTGACTATGTCAACAGCTGTCGGTATTATCGGAGCAGACGTTATTGCCAGTCAATTTCCAAGTTTGTCGCGCTTTGTCTTTACCTTCATCTTTGCTATTGGGCTGGTTTTTGTTCTTATTTTTGGTGGTGAATTAGCCACATCTAACATGATGTATCTCACAACTGGTGCCTACTATAAGCAAATTAGCTGGAAAAAAGTGACACAGATGCTGCTATACTGTACTTTCTTTAACTTTGTAGGCGCTACTATTCTAGCCTGGCTCTTCAATCAGTCCTTCTCCTACCTCAATCTCTCTGATAAGAGCTTTGTCGTCAATGCCGTTACCATCAAACTTGGAAAATCTGACTGGAGTAATTTTATTGAAGGGATCACGGCTAATATGTTTGTAAATATGGCAATCCTTGGCTTCATGCTCATCAAAGAACAGTCTGCTAAGTTCTTTGTCATCATTTCCTCCATTTTTATGTTCGTTTTCCTCATCAATGAGCATCTGGTCGCCAATTTCGCATCTTTCATGCTCCTAGCTTTTAACGCTACTCGAAGCAATGTCGAAGCCTTCAATATGATCAATATCCTTCGTCAATGGATTGTGGTCTTTTTTGGAAATTGGCTCGGAGCCGGTCTCTTTATCGGTATCGCCTACGCTTGGCTCAATCAAACCAAAACCAACCATATTGAGCAGTAAGCCTACCACAAAAACAGCCAAGATAAAGCACGTCCTAAATGTTTAAGGATTGTGGTCTGCTTATCTTGGCTGTTTATTTTTCTATATATTATTCAAACACAAACTGGTTGTGGTAGAGTTCGGCGTAGAAGCCGCCCTGCTTGAGAAGTTGGCTGTGGTTGCCTTGCTCGATAACCTTTCCATCCTTGAGGACGATGATTTCATCCGCATTGAGAATGGTTTTGAGGCGGTGGGCAATGACGAAGCTGGTCCGTCCTGCGATAATGGCCTCCATAGCTTTTTGGATTTTGGCTTCCGTTACGGTATCAACGTTTGAGGTTGCTTCGTCCAAAATCAAGACTTGTGGATCTGTCAAGAGCGTACGGGCAATGGAAATCAGCTGTTTCTGACCTGTTGAGAAGACATTCTCATCATCGGTCACAAAGGTTTCATACCCCTCTGGCAAGCTCATGATGAAGTCGTGGATATGGGTGGCACGAGCTGCGGTTTCCACCATTTCCTGCGAAATGCTCTCATCTCCGAAGCGGATATTGTCCGCAATAGTACCCGAGAATAGCACTGACTCCTGCAAGACAATGCCGACCTTATCCCGCAAACTATCCAAATCATATTCCCGAATATCGCGACCGTCAAAAGCCACGCTACCACTATTGACATCATAGAAGCGATTAATCAAGTTCATAATGGTAGTCTTACCGGATCCTGTCGGACCAACGACCGCCACCATTTTGCCCTTAGGAGCAGAGATAGACACCTTGTCCAAGACCTTCTGACCCGGCAGATAGCCAAAGTCGATGTCCTTGATTTCAACACCTTCTTTTAATTCGGTAAATAGCGGAGCGTTTTGAGGACGAACTTCCTCAGGCTCATCAAACATTTCCTGAATACGATGAGCTCCTGTGAAAGCTAGCTGCAATTCTGCCCAGCTGGCAGCAACCTGCATGATTGGCTGGTAATACTGTTGCGAATATTGAACAAAAGTCACCACCAAACCAAGTGCGGCAGCTGTTTCCAGCGAGCTATCGTTGAGAACAATGCTGGAGCCTGCAAAGATAACAATGGCCGTATTGACCAAGCTCATCCCATTCATAAATGGGAAGAGAACCCCACCAAACAAGCGTCCCTTGAAGGTCGTACGACGGACTTCTTCATTGAGTTCCAAGAAACCATCAATCGTCTCTTCCTGCACACCCTGTACAATAATCGCTTTTTGTCCGGAAATTTTCTCGTCCATGTAGGCATTAAGCTTAGACACCGCAGCCTGCTGCAAGTCCGTGTATTTGCGTGATAAGCGAATGATAATCACTAGAGCAACCAAGGCAACTGGCGTAGAAGCAATGGTGACCCAGGCCAAGCGAGGATCCTGACGGAACATCATGATAACCATACCAACATAAAGGGCAATGTTGGTCACCACTTGGGTCAAGGACTGGTTAAAAGCGTTTTGGATATTGTCCAAATCACTGGTAAAGCGAGAAAGAATGTCCCCGTCCTTGTGGCTATCAAAGAAGGCAACTGTCAAACGTTCCAGTTTGCCAAACAAGCCCTTACGCATACGGTTGGTCGAATGAGCCACGATACGCGTGAAGAGGAGGGTGTAAATCAAGGAAGCCACAACCGTCGCCGCATAGGCAAAGAAAAGATCGAGCATAACCCCGTTAAAATCAGACAGGTCAGGTTTGAAATCTGACTGACCCATTTGCACCGAAGCAAAGTAAGCTTGCCCGATTTTCCCCATCTCCGCAATGGCATTTCCAAGGAAAACAGGTGTCTTAACCTGCAAGTAGGTCGCTGCCACAATGGCTAGAAAAATCACAGCAAAGGACAGTTTATAGCGTTTAAAATAAAACCAGAAAAAACGTAAAGTCTTCATCTATTCCTCCCTCCCTTTCTGTGTTTCGTAGATTTCACGGTAGACATCATTCGTAGCTACCAACTCGGCGTGGGTACCTTGGCCGATCAGACGACCTTCATCAAGTACCAAAATCTTATCAGCTTTGACAACAGAAGATATCTTCTGGGCAACAATGACAGTGGTTGTCCCCTTCAAATCATGGTTGAGAGCCTCTTGGACTAGTTTCTCAGACTTGGCATCCAGGGCAGAAGTCGAGTCATCCAAGACCAAAACCTTCGGCTCGCCAATCACCCCACGAGCAATGGACATCCGCTGCTTCTGACCACCAGAGAAGTTATTTCCACGTTCTTCTACTTGGCTCTCATAGGTATCATCCAAACGGTCAATAAATTCTTTGGCTTGGGCAATACCTGCGGCCCGCTCCAATCTTGCACGATCGGCACCAGGTGCCCCTTGACGCAGGTTGTCCGCAATGGTTCCCGAGAAGAGAATAGCCTTTTGCAAGACAATCGATACCGTATCACGCAGAGTGTTCTTGCTGACTTCTTTCAAGTCCCGACCACCGATGGACACCGTTCCTTCTTGCGGGTCAAACAAACGTGGAATCAGTTGAGCAAGAGTGGATTTACCCGCACCTGTTGCGCCAACCACACCGACCATTTGACCTGGTTCAATCTCAAATGAGATATTTTTCAAAGTCGGCTCTGTATCGTGTGGGTAGGTAAAGCTAACATTGTCAAAGACAATCTTACCAATCAATTCTTCATCCGCCACATCCTTGAAGGTCATAGCAGGCTCCGTATCCAAGACCTCGCTGATCCGCTTAATAGAAATCGCTGCACGAGAAGCCTGCATCCCCATAAAGCTAGCCATGATAATGGCAAACATGATTTGCATGAGGTAACTCATAAAGGAAGTAAAGCCACCAACTGCTTCCATATTGGTTTCCAGCATGCCAGAAACCAAGTAGAGCGATGCAAAGATCGCCATATAGGAAATGAACATCATCAGAGGTTGCAAAATAGAGAAACCGTAACCGATAAAGAGGTTGAGATCCAAGAGTTCATTAGACACATCCTTGAACTTCTTGTACTGGTTCTTCTCCTGCACAAAGGATTTGACCACACGGATTCCACGCAAATTTTCCTTAGCAATACTGTTCATCTTGTCCATGAGGGACTGGAATTTCCCAAAACGTGGTCCCATTTGCCCCATGACAACTGCCATAATGACCATAATCAAGACCACCATGAGAATAATCATCCACCAAAGTTCTGGCATGGTCCGCACCGCCATGATGAAGGCTCCGACAAAGAGGAGGGGAACCCGTAACAAGATAGTAAAGAGCATCATGGTCAAGTTTTGAATCTGGGTCACATCGTTGGTCATCCGAACAACCAAGTTCCCCGCATTAAATTCTTCAACGTTAGCATAAGAAAAGCTCTGAATCTTCCGAAAGGTCTTCTCACGAATATCTGCAGAAACCCCTTGTGAAATTTTCGCCGCGGCAATAGTATTAGCCAGACCAGCCAAAAGACCAATGCCCGCAATCACCAAGAGCAACTGGCCCACACGGACAATCTCTTCCTTGTCATTAGCCAAGACTGCTGCCAAGACATCCTTTAAGTAGTTGGGCTGCAAGAGGGTCGTAATAACGACAATCGATGTCAAGGTGATACAGGCCAAGGCGTACCATTTATAACGTAAAATGGCTTCTTTAAACATGATTCTTCTCCTTATAACGTTGAATATTTACTTTTAATTGATTGCCTACCTGTTTAACCAAATCAAAGTCTTCTTTTTGAATACCCCAAAAAAGTGAGCGGTGCATTTCTTCATGGAAGGCTTTCAGGTGGCAGATTTTCCCTTGTCCTTTCTCTGTCAAGACCAACTGCTTGTAGCGTTTGTCAACCTGAGAAGGCAGGACCTGGATAAAGCCATTTTTCTCCATTCGCTTGACCAGGTTGCTGGCAACCGATTTGGAAATCTTCAATTCTGCTTCTATATCTTTGACAAAAGTCTCAAGGTCTGACCGCTCCGCGATGAAACGCAAGGCCCAGCCCTGTGGACCAGCTAGGTGCTCCACATCGTATTCTTTAGCAATAGTTTCACTGATTTGTTCAATCTGATTGAGCAAGTTCCGAAAATCTGCAATGGTATGTCCCATGATAGCTCCTTTCCAATCAATTAATTAGCATGAGAACTATTATAGTTTTCTGGAGAACTATTGTCAAGTTTCTGCTCTGCTATTTTCCAAAAATAAGCATCTATGGTATAATGGAGAAAATATGATGACAGGGGAAGCATATGAGTCAACAAACCATCGCTGTCCTAGGGCCTGGTTCTTGGGGGACAGCCCTCGCACAGGTACTCAATGACAACGGCCATCAGGTCCGTATTTGGGGAAATATTCCTGAACAAATTGACGAAATCAATGAACAGCATACCAATAAACGGTACTTCAAAGATATCGTCCTAGACGAGAAAATCAAAGGCTACAAGGATTTGACTGAGACCCTTGATGGGGTTGATGCCGTTCTCTTCGTTGTACCGACCAAGGTGACCCGTCTGGTTGCCAAGCAAGTTGCTCAAGCCCTTAAACACAAGGTTGTTGTCATGCACGCTTCCAAAGGGTTGGAACCAGATAGCCACAAACGCTTATCTGAGGTCTTGGAAGAAGAAATTCCTGCTGAGCTCCGCTCAGAAATCGTTGTGGTTTCAGGACCAAGCCATGCAGAAGAAACCATTGTCCGCGATTTAACCTTGATTTCTGCCGCATCTAAAGATTTGGAAACTGCAACCTACGTCCAAAATCTCTTTAGCAACCGCTACTTCCGACTCTACACCAACAATGATGTTATCGGGGTGGAAACCGCTGGTGCTTTGAAAAACATCATCGCAGTTGGTGCTGGTGCCCTTCACGGACTCGGATTTGGCGACAATGCCAAGGCAGCCATCATCGCTCGTGGATTGACAGAAATTACCCGACTCGGTGTAGCCATGGGTGCCAATCCCTTGACATACAGCGGTCTATCTGGCGTCGGCGACTTGATTGTTACAGGTACATCTGTACACTCTCGTAACTGGCGGGCCGGCGATTTGCTTGGCAAAGGAGAGAAACTCGAAGATATCGAAGCCAACATGGGCATGGTTATTGAAGGGATTTCCACTACCAAGGCGGCCTATGAATTGGCACAAGAATTGGGTGTTTATATGCCTATTACTAAGGCCATCTATAGCGTGATTTACCAAGGGGCCAGTATCCAAGATGCCATCCAAGAAATCATGTCTGGTGAATTCCGCCAGGAAAACGAATGGTCATAATAAAAAGGAGAAATGATTATGAAAAAAGTTAGAAAAGCCATCATCCCTGCAGCAGGTTTGGGAACCCGTTTCCTTCCAGCAACTAAGGCTCTTGCCAAAGAGATGTTGCCAATCGTTGACAAGCCAACCCTCCAGTTCATCTTTGAAGAAGCCCTTCGTTCTGGTATCGAAGATATCTTGGTCGTAACCAACAAGGCAAAACGTTCTATTGAAGACCACTTCGACTCAAACTTTGAATTAGAACACAACCTTCGCGAAAAAGGAAAGGCCGACCTTTTAAAATTGGTTGACGATGCGACAGCCATTCGCCTCCACTTCATTCGCCAAAGCTATCCAAAAGGGTTGGGTGACGCAGTCTTACAAGCTAAAGCCTTTGTTGGAAACGAACCGTTCGTTGTTATGTTGGGCGATGACCTCATGGATATTACAGATGAAACAGTCAAACCAATCACCAAACAACTGATTGAGGACTACGAAGCGACCCATGCTTCAACACTTGCAGTTATGCCAGTCCCTCATGAAGAAGTTTCATCCTATGGTGTTATTGCACCCCATGGTGAAGGAGTCAACGGCCTTTACAGTGTTGAAACCTTTGTGGAAAAACCAAAACCAGAAGATGCTCCTTCTGATCTTGCCATCATCGGTCGCTACCTCTTGACCCCTGAAATCTTCGATATCTTGGAAAATCAAGAACCAGGTGCCGGCAATGAAATCCAGTTGACCGACGCCATTGACACCCTCAATAAAACACAGCGCGTATTTGCTCGTGAATTTACTGGCAAACGATATGATGTCGGAGATAAATTCGGCTTCATGAAAACGTCGATTGACTACGCCTTGACCCACCCACAAGTCAAAGATGATGTGAAAGACTACATCATCGATCTTGCTAAACAACTCCAAGACGCAGAATAACCAAATCAAACAAAACAAGGACAGGCTATTCCCCTGAGCTAAGCAGGGAAATAACCTGTCCTTTCTTAATGTATTTCCAAACGAGAGTCCAGCAACAACAAGGCTTCTTCAAGCATTGTCAACAGACGATTACACTGCTCCAATGCCAATTCAGGATGACGCTCTTGCCAATGACTAATGTGATACAGCAAACGCCCCGACAGAGGCGACTGAACCAAACGCGCTTCTATTTTAAAATCCATACGATGGTAGCCAAGTAGCGGATGCAATTGAAAAATCAGCTCTTGCTCTTTCAACTGACAGCTGATGTTCCATCTCCTACACTCTTCCTCTGGCAACTGTCTATAGATTTCTAATAAACTAATTGGAGCTGAAGGAGTGAATCGGCTAGCCTGTGTATAAAACAAATCTCCACGATCTCTCAATTCACCACTTCTTACTTTTCTGCGGTAACCAAACCAGTGTCCCTCGCTTCCCAGATAAGCAAGAAAAGATACAAGTGCCAACAAAAAATATCCCAAGTCAGACCCTCCCATGTCTAATTGGCTAGAGCCTTTACTCCTCGAAGTACTTATCAACAAGGCTGATCTAGCGTCTCCATTCACTATACAGCCTTTTCTGTCAAAAAGCAATTATTTGTATGCTCTGGTCGATCCACAAAAAAAGACCGACTGAAGCGGCCCTTTTAAAACAAAAATCCTACAAATAAGAGACCAAGAAACAAGAGCAGATAGCCCAAAAGGGCCCATCCTGTCTGCTGGGCAGTAAAGGTTTGTTTTTCCAGTCTTGGTGGCAGACAAACTACTGCCAAACAGCCACCGATAGCTCCACCAATATGGCCTGCCATACTGATGGCTGGGTTAAAGAGCCCTAAGGCAAGGTTTATCAGGAGCAAAGCAGTGTAACGCTGCCCCAGGAGCTGAAGATAGGCACTTCTGCTGTAATAACGTAAAAAGGCCATAGCAGCAAACAATCCAAATAAGGAAGTAGAGGCGCCTGCACCAACGACTCCAGGAGTAAAGAAGTAAACAAAGACATTTCCCATGACTCCCGAAAGAAGGTAGAGCAAGAAAAACCTCCGACTACCAAATAAAGGCTCCAGCTGATACCCTAGGGCATAAAGTGTGAAGCTGTTAAACAAGAAATGCTCCCAACCAATGTGGACAAAGATAGGGGAAATTAAGCGCCACAACTGAGTCGGATCATAACGCACCACTTCACCGTACATACCACCGAATTCAAAAATCGTATAGGCTGTAGTGGTCTGCCCAAATCGAAATATTTGTATCAGAAGAAAAACAAAAGCCGTGACAGCCAATAAGCCATTAGTTACAGGATAGCGCTTATCAAAAAAGTTACTCAAAAATCAACATCTCCTTTACTGGAATATCAAATAGATCTGGTTTGAACTCATAGACTTGAAAGTCTGCCAAGGTCGATACCGTCTCCCCCTGATAATCTGACAAGTAGCGGTCATAAAAACCACCTCCATAACCCACTCGAAAACCCGCATGGTTCCAAGCTAAACCAGGAACATGAATCAACTTAACCACAGACTTATCCACAGGTTGTGAATAAGTCCCAGGTTCCCAAACTCCAAACCTAGATTTCACCAAATCATCAGGCTTATATTCTACAAAATCCATGCGCCCTTGTGAATAGGTCTTAGGGATGAAAATCTGCTTGCCATCCTTTTGAGCCTGCTCAATCAGGTAAGAAGTGTCAAACTCATGGGGCATGGAAAGGTAGGTCCCAAGCGACGTTGCACCCTGATAAGCCTCAGAAGCAAGGAGGCGTTTCGTTAGCTGCTGGCTCCATCTTGCTCGCTGGCTACTAGTCAGGTCTTTCAAATTCTGCAAGATATCTTGCCGAATGCTCTTTTTATCCACAGAAACTCCTTTTTATTCTGAAAAAGACTGGAAAAACCAGTCTAGTTTACTTTTATTTTCAAAAAATCGCTCAACTTATCCACAGCAAAGGGAAGAACTTCCTCTTTGGGACTGAGACGAGGGTTGTGGAGGGGATAAGGCGTATCCACACCCAACCAGAACATAACCCCCGGCACCTTATTGAGCAGGTAGCCAAAGTCCTCACCCGTCATAGCAGGTGGACAGTCAATCAACTCCACACCGTCAACACCGTCAAAGTAGGTCATGAGTTCATCAGCCAGCTGGGGATTGTTCTCCACAGGCAGATAACCACTTGGATTGAGCTCGATGTCCAAGTCCACTCCAAAGGACAGGGCGATTCCTTCTGCAACTTCACGCACCCGCTTTTGCACCAGAAGGCTCATGCTCTGGGTCAAAGCCCGAATTGTGCCGTGCAAGAAAGCAGTTTCCGCAATGACATTGTTGGTCGTTCCCGCGTGCATGGAGCCAAAGGTCACCACAGCTCCCTCGATTGGGTCGACGTTACGGCTGACCACCGACTGCACCTGAGTCACAAAGTAGCTGGCTGCAACCAAAGCGTCATTGGCGGTATGTGGAAATGCTGCGTGGCCACCTTTTCCTGTAAACCGTATCTTGACTTCACAGGTCCCAGCAAAGAGGGTCGCACGGTTGGTGGCCATTTGACCGACTTTGAGGTCCGGTCGGACATGGAGCCCATAAAATTCATCTGGTAACCAATCCCCAAATGCTCCCGCTTCATACATAAGCATGCCACCTGCTAGATTTTCCTCCGCAGGCTGAAATAAGAAGAGAAGATTGTTTTTCGGTTGCTGCTCTGCCATTTTCTCCAAAAGCCCCAAGGCAATGGTCATGTGGAAATCATGTCCACAGGCGTGCATACGATCTGGATGGAGGGACTTGAAGTCCAGGCCCGTCTCCTCCACGATCGGCAGGCCGTCAATATCCGCCCGCCAGCCAATCGTTTTCTCTGGAGCAGAGCCCGTCAGATAAACCAAGATTCCTGTCTTCCAAGTGCGGACTTGGGCAAAAGTACAATCTTGCAGTAAACTTTCAATGGTTTCCATGAGAAAGGCATGGGTCTTGAACTCCTCCATGCCCAGCTCTGGTATCTGGTGGAGGGCCCGGCGTGTCGCGATTAAATCTAGCATAGCTACCCCTTAGAGTGTCCGCAAAGCCTCTTCCAAGGCTGTTTTTTGTTGGGTTTGAGCGTCGATTTCCTTGATGATGCGGGCTGGCACACCTGCCACCACGACATTTTCAGGGACGTCCTGAGTCACAATAGCACCCGCCGCGACTACAGATCCGCTACCAATTTGCACACCCTCGATGACAACGGCATTAGCACCGACCAAGACATTGTCACCAACACGCACTGGCTCAGCAGAAGCTGGCTCGATAACACCTGCAAGGACCGCACCTGCACCGATGTGGCTGTTTTTACCAACGGTCGCACGACCACCGAGAATAGCCCCCATATCAATCATGGTACCTGGGCCGATTTCTGCACCGATGTTAATCACCGCTCCCATCATGATAACAGCATTATCGCCAATCGTCACTTGGTCACGGATAATGGCACCTGGCTCGATACGGGCGTTGATGTTGCGCTTGTCAAGTAGTGGCACAGCTGAATTGCGGCCGTCTTGCTCCACCACATAATCCACATTCTCAGTCAGATTTGCCAAGAGTGGCTCAACGTCCTTCCAGTCACCGAAGAGGACATTGCCAAGCTTTGTCACTTCAGCAGGAACAGGCCCAGCCAATTCACCTTCAAAAGTTACTTTAACAGTTGTCTTCTTCACAGCATTACCGATAAAGGCAATGATCTCTTGGGCAGTCATTTTTTGTGCAGTCATAATGTTTCCAATCTAAAAATAATATTTTTTCTATTATAGCAAAATTTTCTGAAAATTTGATGATGAAAAACAAAAAAATTAGAAGTTCTACCTCCTAATTTTTTTGTATTATCTTAATCTTCAATTTCTTTTCTGGGATTAACAACTCCAACGATATAATCTTGAACTAAACCTGTGGCATCTAGTACAATTCCATGGAGAACTCCACCATAAACAGCTCCTCCGTCAATCCCCATTTTCCCATCTGAACTGGTCCAGATTTGGCTAATTCGGAGCTTGGTTTGGTAGAGGTTATAAACAGGGGTATGCCCAAAGACAATCATCTTCCCTGTGGTATTTTCAGTCTCATGGAAAGGAGTTCTAAGCCAGACTTTATCATGATTACTGGTTTCGCGCCAGTCCGGTAAGGTCAAGTCCACACCAGCATGGACAAAGATATATCCTTCCGTTTCCACATGATAGGGACAAGATTTGACAAAATCAATCAGGTCCCCATATTGTTCCATCACTGCATTTGCATCTACCAATCCATCTACAGGAGTATCCAGGGGACGACCAAGAAGGGAGTTAATCGTCGTATCGCCACCATTTCTTCGATAGTGGTCATAGCGATTAACTGGATCACGCAACCAGGCCAGAAACATCCGTTCATGATTGCCCGTTAAGCAAATCGCACCCTTTTCCCTCACCAAGCTCCAGACCAACTCCAAACAAGCTTTGGAATTTTCCCCGCGATCAATCAAATCACCCAGAAAAATCAGCTGTTGTCTCTCTTCATTCCATTTCTTTAAAATATCAAGCAGGAGTTCATACTTACCATGAACATCTCCTACTACAAAAAATTCCGTTTTCATAGAGAATATTCTACCATATTTCTAATGGAAAGAAAAACTGGCCGTTTCCGGTCAGTTTCATTCTATTACAAACGTGCGTTCAATTCTGCACCGAGTTCTTCAAATCCTGGTTTGCCAAGAAGAGCGAACATATTTTTCTTGTAGGCTTCTACACCTGGTTGGTCAAATGGGTTGATGGCATTGAGGTAACCAGAGATCGCAATTGCCAACTCGAAGAAGTAGAAGGTGTAACCAAGTGTGAACTCATCTTGTTGTGGAAGAGTTACAAACATGTTTGGTACGCCACCATCTGTGTGGGCAAGAAGTACACCATCTGTTGCTTTTTTGTTTACAAAGTCAACATCTTTTCCTTGCAAGTAGCCAAGACCGTCAAGGTCTTCTGCCATTTCAGGAATCAAGATATTTTTTCTTGGTTTGTCAACACGAACTACTGTTTCAAAGATATTGCGGTTTCCTTCTTGGATAAATTGTCCAAGTGAGTGCAAGTCTGTTGAGAAGTTAGCAGATGTTGGGTTGATACCTTTTTGGTCCTTACCTTCTGACTCACCCGCCAACTGTTTCCACCACTCGCTGAAGTATTGGAGTGATGGCTCGTAGTTTGCCAAGATTTCTGTTACATAGCCTTTTCTGTAAAGGATGTTACGAACAGCTGCATATTGGTATGCTTCATTCTCAGCAATTTTATCTGATGTGTAAGTCTTACGAGCAGCATTTGCACCTTCCATCAGGGCATCAATATCTGCACCAGCTGCTGCGATTGGCAAAAGACCAACTGCAGTCAAGACTGAGAAACGGCCACCGACATCATCTGGAACAACGAAGGTTTCCCAACCATTTGCGTCCGCTTCAACCTTAACTGCACCTTTTGCCTTGTCAGTTGTCGCATAGATACGCTTATTAGCTTCTTCTTGGCCGTATTTCTTCACAAGCAATTCTTTGAAGACGCGGAAAGCAATTGCAGGCTCAGTTGTTGTACCTGATTTTGAAATCACGTTAACTGAGAAGTCCTTGTCAGCCACGTAGTCTACCAAGTCAGCAAGGTAGCTTGATGAGATAGAGTTTCCTGCGTAAAGAATTTGTGGAGCTTTACGCTCTTCACTAGTTTGCAAGTTAACAAAAGAGTTGCTCAAGAAATCAATAGCAGCTTTAGCACCGAGGTAAGAACCACCGATACCGATAACCACCAAAACGTCGCTTTCATTTTGGATCTTAGCTGCTGCTTCCTTGATACGCGCAAATTCTGCTTTGTCATAGTTTTCTGGCAAATCCAACCAGCCGATAAAGTCGCTACCAGGACCTGTTCCTTGACGGAGCATTTGGTCAGCTAGGGTAACTTGTGGTTGCATATAGTCTACTTCTTGAGCGCCAACAAATTGGCCCAAGATTTTTGAGTAGTCAAATGTAATATGTGTCATCTTTTTCCTCCATTTGTGTACCATAATATGATAACGCTTTATCAGTTTTTTTTCAAGGGATTTGTGAATTTTCATTCATTTTCATGAAATGGTTTGCGTAACTTGTTTATTTTTCACAAGTATTGTGTCGCGAAATGGTGTTGCATAGTCTGCTAAGACTTGACCCGACTGTGTCACTGTTATCATATTTGGCAATATTTTTGACAGTAAATATAGTGGGACCAGGCTCACATACCAGATTGTCATCACTTCAAAAATAAACTTGCTATTATTCCCTCTTTGAATATAGCGTTGTCTGTATTCTTCTTTTAAAAATGGATGAGGAATGTAAATGTGAAACGGGACAGCACCACGTACAAGCATAACTAACAGCATCCTTACTAGAAAATTCATGGCGACAAGAACCGTCTTCCCCTCCTCATGCAAGGTATAGGCTTTTTCCACGTAGATGTTTTTATAATTCTTATCTATTATCGGACGTGGAGTTGATTTTCTTTCTTCTTTATTCAAATGACGAACACTAGAATTATCATATTTGATATCCGACATTTCTAAATCTACAATTTGTAAAGATTGCTTGGCAAGGGTCGTTTTCCCCATACCTGGAAAAGCAAATAAAAACATAGGCCTTCCTCCTTTTCCTCTGTAGAATAGCAGAGCTAACAAAAAGTTTTCTTAAGAGGAAATCTATTTTACTCCATTTTTCCTATTAATCAATAGAAAATCCCAAAAATCAGTCTCCAGACGGAGATAAAATTACTTGCAAAGGCAGTTGCCCCTATTTCTAAAAATCAGACAAAGAAAACCCTCTGAAAGCTTGATTTCAGAGGGTTTTTAGACTATACGCAAAAAGAGCACACACCCGACTTCGCTTAGGGCTGCTGGATTCCTCCCCTGACCCGCTTCACGCACGAATGTTGCTCCGCTTACTATTATAACACAATTTGACTAGAGTGCAAGTGGGGACTGAGCGAGACGGATGATTTGTCTAATCCTCTTGGGCTTTCAAAGCTCGTTTTTCAATCTTCTGCCTTTCTCTGCGCTGTCTAAAAAAATCTTGCATGATTTGGGCACAGTCCTCTTCCAAGATCTCCTTCTCAACTTCCACACGGTGATTGAGTCGCTGGTCTGTCAAAATATCATAGAGACTGCCTGCCGCACCAAACTTTTGGTTGGCAGCCCCATAGACCACCTGGGGAATACGGGCCAGCCCAATGGCACCGCTACACATGACACAAGGCTCAATGGTGACAAAGAGGGTCGTATCCAGCAAACGCCAATTTCCCACTGTTTGATTGGCTTCTTGGATGGCCATGATTTCGGCATGCATGATAGCCTGATTGAGTTCCTCGCGCGCATTGTGCCCACGGCCAATAATCTGTCCATCCTTAACAATGACACAGCCGATAGGAATTTCTTCCTTGTCCAGTGATTTTTCAGCCTCTGCCAAGGCCTGGCTCATAAAGTATTCTTTTTCTTCTTGTGTGTAATTCATAGGTCTATTATAGCAAAAAACAGCCCCAAGGGGCTGTTTCTATATTGTTTATTACAATTCGCCAACCAATTTCACTACGTTTTCTACTGTGAAGCCGTAGTTGTCAATAACTGTTTGGGCTGGAGCTGATGCACCAAATGTGTCGATACCGAGAACTTTACCGTCAAGACCGACATACTTATACCAACCTTGAGTCGCACCCATTTCAATCGCCAAACGACGACGGATAGCATTCGGAAGGATTTCTTCCTTATAAGCTGCATCTTGGGCATCAAATAGCTCAGTTGATGGTACAGAAACCACACGCACTTTTGTACCAGCAGCTTCTAGTTCTTTAGCAGCTTTAACAGCCAAGTTAACCTCTGAACCAGATGCTAGAAGGATAGTATCAAAGCCTTCTGCTTCGTAAACCACATAGGCACCTTTGGCAACCTTGTTAAAGTCGGTTCCTTCTTCAACTGTCAAGTTTTGACGAGTCAGGACAAGAGCTGACGGTGTAGACTTGCTGGTCAATGACAAGTACCATGCAGCCTGTGTTTCACGCGCATCTGCTGGACGGAAGACATTGAGGTTTGGCATAGCACGAAGTCCTGCCAAGTGCTCGATTGGCTCGTGAGTTGGACCATCTTCACCAACCGCGATTGAATCGTGAGTGAAGACATAAGTCACTGGAAGTCCTTGAAGGGCTGACAAACGAACTGCTGCTTTGACATAGTCTGAGAAGACGAAGAAGGTACCACCATAGACACGAAGTCCGCCGTGGGCTGCCATACCATTCAAGATAGTTCCCATTGCAAATTCACGAACACCAAACTGGATGTTGCGGTTGAGTGGATTTACTGAATCTTGCAAACCATCTTCCTTGATATAGGTCATGTTAGAGTGTGCCAAGTCTGCTGAACCACCGAGGAAGGTTGGCAAGACCTTAGCCGCTGCGTTGAGGGCATCTTGTGATGAGTTACGGGTTGCTTGTGAGAAACCATTTTCATACACTGGGAAATCAGCTTCTGTCAACTCCGCCAATTCGCGACCTTCCAAGATAGCTGTTACTTCTGCAGCCAATTCTGGATGAGCTTGCTTGTAGTCTTCTACCAATTTCACCCAAGCATCGTAGGCTGCGGCACCGCGGTCTGCTACATTAGCTTTGAAGTCCGCATACACTTCTGCTGGGATTTCAAATGGTGCATAGTTCCAGTCAAGTGCTTTGCGAGTTGCTTCTGTTTCTTCTGGACCAAGTGGCGCACCGTGGGCTGCATTGCTTCCTGCCTTGTTTGGTGAACCGTGACCAATCACAGTCTTAACCTCGATCAAGGACGGTTTGCCAGCTGCTTTAGCTTTTTCAATAGCCGCAAAGATGGCATCTACATCGGTACCATCTGTTACCAAATCTGTGTGCCAACCGTAGGCATCGTAACGGGCACGAACGTTTTCTGTAAAGGCATCCTTGGTTTCACCATCCAAGTTGATGTCATTTGAATCGTACAATACAATCAGTTTGTCTAGTTTTTGCAAGCCTGCATAAGACGCAGCTTCTCCAGACACACCTTCCATCAAGTCGCCATCACCACAGATTACGTAAGTATAGTGGTCAAAGATTGGGAAACCGTCGCGGTTATATTTAGCTGCAAGGAAACGCTCTGCTTGGGCAAAACCTGTCGCAGTTGAGATCCCTTGTCCAAGAGGGCCTGTAGTCGCATCTACACCTGCTGTATGACCGTACTCTGGGTGACCTGGTGTTTTTGAACCCCACTGACGGAAGTTCTTAATCTCGTCCATGCTTACTTCTTCAAAACCTGAAAGGTGAAGCAATCCATAAAGGAGCATTGAGCCGTGACCAGCAGACAAAATAAAGCGGTCGCGGTTGATCCAGTTTGGTTGTGCTGGATTAATGCGGAGCTCCTTGGTAAAGAGGCTGTAAGCCATTGGTGCTGCCCCCATAACAATACCTGGGTGACCAGATTTTGATTTTTCAATGGCGTCAATACCAAGGAAACGAATTGCGTTTACTGAAAGTTGTGACATCTTATTCTCCTTTTATAAAAGTCATAGGTACATTATACCATAAAGCGTTTTCGCTTGTCAGTTTCAAAAGGCAGGACTTGCGTCCCGCCCCTCTTGTCTTCTTATAGCAAGGCCTTGAATTGAATATTTGAGTCTTCTAAGAAGCAATCATCAAAGCCACGTGGGTGGTGATATTCAATACGGTCCTTGTCCATCGGATAAGTATACTTGCCACCAACTTCCCAGATGAATGGATGGAAATCATATTGCAAGCGTTCCTTACGCATTTTCCAGAGTTGCAAGATTTCATCCGTTGATGCCATGAAGTTAGACCAGATGTCATAGTGAACAGGAATGATTACCTTAGCACGCAAGTTTTCTGCCATACGGAGAAGATCGATTGAGGTCATCTTGTCTTGGATACCGATTGGGTTGTCACCATAGTTGTTGATAGCAACGTCGATGTTGAAGTCACGGCCGTGTTTTGCAAAGTAGTTTGAGAAGTGGGAGTCTGCACCGTGGTAGATGGTTCCACCAGGTGTTTCAAAGACATAGTTGACTGCCTTGCGAGCCATGAGCTCATCTGTCACAGGAAGTCCTGCTAGTTTGCCTCCATTTTCTTCGTAGCCATCGATTGGAAGAGTTACCAAACAAGTACGGTCGAAGGATTCTACAGCGTGTACCTTGATGTCTTTGAATTCAAAGCTGTCGCCCGGTGCGATACGGATGATACGGTCAGCTGGAACGCCCCATTTTTCCCAGATGTCGCCACTTTCAACTGGTCCTACAAATTTGACATGGTCTAATTTTGGATTGTTGATGATAGCAGCTGCAGTGCTGATGTCCATATGGTCGCTGTGGACATGTGATACCAGGTAGTAATCCAATTCATTGATGGCGAATGGATCGATAACCATCGGCTGCACACGCAAGTTTGGTTGCAATTTGCGAACACCTGCCATGTTAGCCATTTGGTGTCCCCAAACCATATCTTTCACTTTTTTAGTTGACTTGCCACGCGATGACCAAAGGTCCATGACCACGTTCGCACCACCTGGTGTTTTAATCCAGACACCACAATTTCCAAGCCACCACATAGCAAAGTTGCCTTCTGGCACTACTTCTTCTTCAATTTCTTCATTGAGCCAAGTTCCCCATTCTGGGAAGGTTGAAAGAATCCATGATTCTCTTGTAATATCTTGAACTTTAGCCATTTTTTCATTCCTCCTATAAGGCTGATTGTATTTCTATGTTTCTAGTATATGCGCAACAGGTCACAAAAAAAAGACCAAATAAAACACAGGCTTGTGTTCACATTTGGACTTTTGTACGCAGATGGCTAATACAAATCCGTTTCCAGATCGGAACTAGCTAAGCTTGCCAATAATTCATTGGCAATCAGATTTTGCAAACGCTGTTTCAATTCCAAGGCTTCCTGGCCATTTTCAACATATGACGCTAGGAGTTTGTCCAATTCCATGGCAAAACCTTTTTGGCTGTCTGTCAGACTGCGGTATTTGGCAAAATGAATCAAACGCAAGACATCATCAAAATCCAGAATCGGATGAACCTGAATCACAGGCAAATCCGTATCCGTCACTTCATTGGTCGAAATCAAGAAGTCCACCTCCAACAGGTCTTCCACACTCTTAAATTGCTCTGTTGTAAAGACGGCAGAGATGGTTTTTTCAGGTAGGTGGTGCTGGCATTGTTTCATCAACAATTTCTGCACAGAAACTCCCTCATCACAGATAAGAAAGACAGTCGGACTGGTCAGCTTTCGACTACTGCTTCGACGAAGGGCTCCACCCAAATGCACCGTCAAATAAGCAATATCCTCATCTGTCAACTGGATTTGCCAGGCTTCCTCCAAGATATGACTAGAAGATTTTGTCAATCGAAAGAGGGTGTCATACTTGTAGCGAATCTGGTCAACCAAGGGATTTCGCGATAAGATTCCATAGGTTTTTCGAAACAGCATGGCCTTGCAGTGAGCCAGCAAATCATGGGCTAGCTCCTCTTTTTTCTCCAAATCAAAATCTGAATGTAGTTCAAAATGACGGATAAAGGCATCGACCACCTTCTTCAAATCCGCAAAATCCTGACTAGTAACATGGGCATCTCGGTCCTTTCGATAAGACAAGAGCAAGACGGCAATCAGCGACACTTCAATCTCGTCTAAATCAAGACCAAACTGCTCTTCTAAGGACTGGCTAATTTTTTGAGCAACACCATACTCAATCCGTTCATAAACCAAGGCAAATTCTCGGACAATCGCATCCTTTTCCTCCTGTTCTAAACTCATATTGCGATAGGTGAGCAGCATATAAGGAAGAATCTTAAGCATCAGTTCAATTTCAGAACGATTGATTTTCTTACCAAGGTCTTTTTCAATACCATATACCTGGCGGGACAAAAACTGGGCCAAATCTTTTGAAAAAAGGGACTGGCAACCACTGAAAAGACTAACCTTGTCTTCCAAAATGCTGACAAAACTCTTGCTCGCTTCTGTGAACAAACTATAGAGTAAAGAGTGGATATATTGGATTTTTGTCAAGGGATGACAGGCCAGATCGTAGCCTTGTGACTTAGAAACATAGAGGGTCATCTGATACTGTTCCTTACTCAATCGACTGCGGATTTCATTAAGGTCATTGAGAACAGTATTTCGTGAAACCTCTGTCAGATCCATTAATTTTTCCAAGGTAATCCGTTCGCGCGCGATACAAATATAAAGGAGCATCAACTGCATGCGCTCATCCATATTCATAATGTAGCTATAGGAATCAATGGTCGAAAGCAGATAACGGCAAACTTGCCGTTGGCTATCTGACAAGCGGATTCCAATGCGAGGCAGGCTCTCGATTGGCTCGACATGATCTGGAAAGGCAGCGTTAATCTTTTCCAGATGGTAGTAAATTTTCCGTCTGGATTGCTGCAACTCCTTTGAAATTTTCATGATTGTTTCCGACTCTTGCAGTCCAATCAAATACCGTAACAAGGCACAGCTACTTTGATCTAGAAACACCCCTATTCCTCCTTTCATATCTTATTCTATCTTACCATAATTGAAGTGGAGATTCTAACAATTATATAAATAGGTATGCATTTTTACACATCAATAGATGCTCTTAATAATTTCTACCCGTGTGATCAAATCTCCGTGCATATTGTCAATCCGTAGGGCGACATTTTTCAGATAGACACAGGCACCAATGGCGATCGTTTTTTCCTCTTCATTCAGTTTGCGAGTGACAAATTCGCGCAGAGTCTCACTACCTTGGCTAGGAATTTTGACACGGGCAATGATATTGGCAACCTTGACCTTTTGACTGGCACGCATGATGATGTTATTGGAATCATCAAACTGGGTAAAGAGATATTTTCGCACCGCAAATAAGATGGCAACCGATACGATTCCAATCAAGTAATCCATACTGGAGCCGTGTTCCACAATCAATTGGCGAGCAATGGCAACCAGGAGTACCTCAATCACCGTGCTAGGGGATTGTTTGCAGAGCATTTTGATAAATTCAACCCCAACTGCCAGGGTCATGGCTTTACTCAAAAAGCTCTGAATAAAAGCATCTGCCTGTATCTCACCTGTGAAGGACTGAAGGAGGTCAGCTAGTAGCAAGCCCGACAAGGCAAGAAGGGCAAGGCCTAAAATGGCAGACAAGATCAACTCAAGATAGTAGGCAATCTCTGTCAGACTGTCTTGTAAAAATTTTCTCATATCCTCTCCTTTCAAAAAAAGAAGAATGAGGAGAGCTCTTTTCTCATTCTTCTAATCCTTTTTCTAGAAATCAAGTTTAGTGAGCATCACCCTTCTGTCCGTAGTAGGCATTTGGACCATGTTTACGGAGGTAGTGCTTGTCCATGATATAGCTTGGCGCTGGCTCCACCCGTGGATTGATTTGTTCGGTGTAGCGGTTCATCCGAGCCACTTCCTCAAGGACAACGCTATGGTAAACTGCCTGAGCAGGATCCTTGCCCCAGGTGAATGGTCCGTGGTTGCGAACAACAATGCCTGGAACAGCAACTGGGTCAATGCCTCGACGCTCGAATTCCTCGATGATAACTGCACCTGTTTCTTTTTCATAGGCCGAGTTTACTTCCTCAGCTGTCAAAGAACGGGCACACGGTACTGGGCCGTAGAAATAGTCCGCATGAGTTGTCCCATAGAATGGAATGTCACGACCAGCCTGAGCCCAACCCACTGCCTCTGTCGAATGCGTATGCACAACAGCATGGACATTTGGCCAAGACTTGTAGAGGGCAACGTGAGTCGCCAAGTCAGATGAAGGATTAAGATCACCTTCCACTACATTTCCATCCAAGTCCGTAACGACCATGTTTTCTGGGGACAATTTTTCATAGTCCACACCAGAGGGCTTGATGACGATGCGACCAAGTTCTCGGCAGACTTCTGATACGTTGCCCCACGTAAACTTGACAAGTCCATGAGTAGGTAGGGCGATGTTGGCTTCATAGACCCGTTGGCGCATTTCCTGTAAATCTTTTGGCATTAGTTCAACCCCGCTTTCTCAATCAATGGATAGAGGAAATCTTGTGCCTCCTTGATAGCAGCTCGTGTTTCCTCAACTGTTTCGCAGTTTTCAGACCACATCTCAATCAAGAATGGACCTTGGTAGTTGGTCTTTTTCAAGACTGCAAACATATGCTCCCAGTCCACACAGCCCTGACCGAATGGGACATCACGGAATTGACCCTTGGAGTTTTCAGTTACTGCATAGGTATCTTTCAAGTGAAGGGCTGCAATGGAACGGTGTCCCAGGTAAAATTCGCTGTAAATGTCATTGTGCCAAGCAGACACATTTCCAGTATCTGGATAGACAAAGAGATAAGGCGAGTCGATTTCTTTTTCAACGGCTAGGTATTTTTCAATGGAGTTGATAAATGGATCATCCATGATCTCAATAGCCAACATGACCTGAGCCTGTTCTGCCCAGTCGCAAGCCTGACGAAGATTCTTTATGAAACGCTCTCTGGTTTCAGGTGATTTTTCCTCATAGTAGACGTCATAGCCAGCCAACTGGATGACCCGAACCCCCAAATCCTGAGCCAGTTCGATACACTGCTTCATGGTTTCTAGGGACTTGGCTTCAAGAGCAGGGTCATTGGAGCCAAGCGGATAGCGACGGTGACCAGAGAAGCAAATAGTTGGAATACGAACACCTGTTTCATAGATGGCCTTGACCATCTCCAAACGCTCTTCCTTGGTCCACTCCAAGCGAGCTAGGCGAGCATCGCTCTCATCCACCGACATTTCCACAAAGTCGAAACCTAATTCTTTGGCAAACTCCAAACGCTCCTTCCATGTGAAGTGCTTGGGTGTTGCCTTTTCATATATTCCGATTGGTCGTGCCATGGGTCTTACCCCCAAATACGACGGATTTCGTCTTTAAATTCACGCGCCGCAGCTGCTGGATCTGCCGCTTCTGTAATACCGCGGCCTGCGATAAAGGTGAAGACATCTACACCTTCGAAAAGCTTGAGCGTATCAACATCCAAACCGCCTGTTACAGAAACACGGAAGCCCATATCAACCAATTTTTTCACTTTATTGAGGTCTTTTTCGCCCCAAGTTTCGCCAGCAAGGAGGGCATCACGAGATTGGTGGTAGATCGCTTGGGAAATACCTGCATCCAACCAGAGTTGAGCCTGTTCATAAGTCCAATCACCGTAAAGCTCGATTTGGATTTCACCCTTGTCACCACGAACTTCCTTGATGGCCTTCAAAGCTGCTTCCATAGTTGGAATAGTTGCAGAACAGATACAAGTCATCCAGTCCGCACCACGAACAGCATTGTTTTTAGCAACCGTACCACCAGCATCCGCACACTTGGTATCCGCAACGATAATCTTGTCTGGGAAAAGGCTACGAAGCACTTCTACCAACTCGCTACCAACTTGGAGCAAGCAAACCGTTCCTGCTTCAATAACATCCACTTCATGACCAACGGAGACAGCCGCTTTAATCGCTCCTTGCAAGTCTGAATGGTCAAGGGCAACCTGTAAATTTGGGATATGTTTTGTCATCTTTTCTTCCTCCTAGCTATCCAAGTCTAAACCTTCTAAGTACGGGCTATTTTTTGATTCTTCCACCATTGCTAAGACTTCCTCCGGTGTCTGACAAGCTACCAGACGCTCAATGGAATTTTCCAATTCAAAGAGAGCAATAATTTGTGGAATAGCTACTGACGTGTGAATCTTTGGATCTGTCGCAGCCAAGGTCAACAGAACAGAAACCTCCTTACCGTCTGAAAAGGCTACTGGTTTTGTTAAGGTAATCAAGGCAAAGGAATCCTTCAAGACACCGACACCCGCTTGGGCATGAGGCATAGCCATGCCGGGCATGAGCACATAGTAGGGACCATATTCTTCGGTCGAAGCAATAATGGCATCATAGTATTCTTCTGTCGCAGCACCACTTTCAATCAGCGGTTCAACAGCCTTGTGAACAGCCTCCTGCCAGGTTTCCGCCGTCAATCCCAAGCGAATGGAATTGTTTTCTGTAAATGATTTTTGTAAATTCATACTCGTTCCTCCCTATTTGAAAGGGGATGGGAAGAAATCCCGTCCCCTATTCATTACAATACTTGACTAAGTTTAGTCTTGATTTCGTTGTCGTCCATGAGGTTGTCAAGACCAACCAAATGACCTTTCGTACGACCTTCCAATTCAGCAATCAAGTGATTGGATGCAACCACAATATCGTATCCTGCTGCCAAACCTTTTGCTTCACCTACTGAGCAAGAAGCCGATTGGAAATCTGTTACACCGAGTTGACGAAGAGCGTTTTCAACCTTCATCTTGATAACCATGGATGAACCCATGCCATTACCACAAGCTGTTAATACCTTAACCATATTGTTTTCTCCTGTGTTTTTATAAAATATATTTTGTTTTTTTAATGAACCAAGTAATAAATAAAGTTTTGTTCTGTTGATTTTCGAAGAGTGTTAGTCTGCTTGCGCCTCACCGCGATAGTAAGCTTCCTTATCTTTTGCTTTAGCAAATTGCAACTGTGGAATTGCCAACAAGAAGAGGCAGACAAGAATGAAGCCAGCAATACCAAGGTACTTGAAGCTATATGCAAATGGCAACCAAGGGATTTCGAAGTCGATATTTCCGTGGTAACCACCGCTCAATTCAAGCAAGCCGACGCAGACTGCACCAAGGGCAACTTGAAGAACACCTGAGAGGAAGGAAAGAATTGCTGCTGCTTTCCAACCACCACGTTTGTCTGCGTAAACCGCGATAGCGGCATTGTCAAAGAATACTGGTACGAAACCGGTGATGATGAGGATTGGGCTCTTGAAGACAATCAAGAGAACGATGGTAATCAATTGACCAATCAAACCGAAGGCAAAGCCTGAAAGAACTGCGTTAGATGAGCCGAAGCCGTAAGAAGCTGCAACGTCCACCGCTGGGAATGAACCAGGAAGCAACTTGCTTGAGATACCTTGGAAGGCATTTGTCAATTCTGCTACGAACATGCGGACACCTTGCATCAAGATGAAGAGATAAACTGAGAAAGTGAAAGCTGTTTGAACAACGTACATGAAGAAGGCTTGTTTTGCTGGGTTATATGGTGTGCCTGAAGTGATGACTTCTGGGTTTGCCATGATTTCTGGACCCAAGATGAACAAAATTACACCGAAGAAGACCAACATCAAGGTTGCAGATGCAACAACTGTATCATGGAAGATGTTGAGGAAGCTAGGCAACTTCAAGTTATCCAAGTTGTCTTCTTTTTTACCAAGTTTTGGAGCAATCTTATCTACAAACCAGATAGCAAATTGTTGTTGGTGACCGATGGCAAATCCACCTCCACCTGTCAAGCGTTGCGTTGCTTCAACGGTCATGTTTGAGCTAACCGCCCAGTAGATACCGCAGATGATACCGATAGCTGCTGTACCAAATTCATTACGGAGCCCTGGAATCAAGAAAAGCACCATCAAGGAAATAGTTGCAGCCTGTTGAACCATGATGTGACCAGTGATGAACAGAGTCCGTACTTTTGTGACCTTACGAAGTGCCACCAAGAGGATATTGACACCAAAACCGATCAAGAGAGCTGTCGTTGCTGCTGATACGAAATCAGGAAACTCTTCCGCAATTTTTCCGTTTGCCGCTGCAAGACCGAAGTAAGGGTCAATAACCGCCGCATCGATTTGGAACTTGTAGTTCAAGGCTGCCAAGATTGGACGGAAGGTTGTTACCAAACCACCTGCAGCTACGTTCAAAATCATGTAGCCGACCGTTGCTTTGATAAACCCTGCAAAGACATCATGAGGCTTTTTCTTTAAGAGGGCATAACCCACCAATACCAAAAGACCTACGAAGAAAGCTGGATTCTGCAAGATGTTTTGCGAGAACCAGTTTAATGGGGTTTGAAGAAAATCCATTTTTCATTCTCCTTTTTGAAATGATTTTTATGGCTTTATTATAATTCTTGAAAGCGCAAACAAAAAGACCAAATAAAACACAGGCTTGTGTTCACTCTTGGACCATTTCCCGAACAAAGCCCATTTTCAGCCTCAGCCCTACTTTTTCTCCTCCTTCCTCTACCCCAAGAAAAAAACAGACCGCTCCCTCTAGCGGTCTGCCACTCTATGATCATAGAAAGAATAGAAGCCTAACGTGTCGCCTGATAAACCAGTTCGGACTGATGGTTTTTGAGAAACTCAACCATCTCTGAATCAGGAATCTGGCGACAATAAAGATTAGCCCGTATCGTCACATCCTCTTCTCGACATGTTGACAAGACAATGTAGCGGTCCGTTGATTGGATAGTAATGGATGGGTTTCGTGTCACCGCATCGCGACTCACCATAGCCAACTGGGTTACAAATTGCTTATCATCTTCAAAACTTGTACGATAAAAAGCAGTCGTCTCCGGAACGATAATCAAAAAAGCCGCCTGATAGTAGTAGATTCGTTCAGGTGTCTGAATGACAATGTAAGGATGTTGATCAAAATATTCCTGGTTATCATAGAAATTGACATCATTAAACATCCGATGGTCTGGAACAGCTGTACCCCTAGCATGCCCAAATAGCCAAGTCAATTGGTCGCTGAAATCGCTCCTGTTATCCATATCCATGAAGACCGTCCCCATATAGGGATCATATCCCCCATCAAAGGTCTTTGATAGATAGGTCGCATTGTCACCCGTTTGCACCACAGGTTCATCCAACATGGTTCCTGGTGCATAAATATAGGCGATTGTCTCTGGGTTGATAGCCTGTAGGCTTGCAAACTGACTGGCCAGGTTGGCTTTTTCTTCCTCTGAAACCTGATAAGAAGAAGGAGGCTTCTCTGCCTGACTGCTGGACTTGGTCACCGATGACTGAGTTCTCTCTACCTGACTTGTTTGCGTGCTTAGTAAGGTAAAGGAGATAAAAGCAAGGGACACAAGGGCCAACAGACCTAGCAGTAGGGGTAGGACTTTAGATCTCTTCATCGTAGTAGGCTCCTATTATGAATGAAAATAAAGTTGCCAAGAGCTGGCAACCTTATTTATCAGAATGGGTGATGGGCAACTTATTTCGCTACGCTTGTTTTAGGCAATACTTTTGCAGCTGGTGCTTCAGTTGGAACTTCCACATCCGTTGCAATGCCATATACATAGCCCTTACCATCCTTATCAATCGCACCCTTCAGGTTCAATGCCTCTTTAGTAGGTGCTGTTGTAGGAACCGCTGTAATCAACACTTCGCCATCCACAACAGTCGCTTCATATTTCAACTCAGCAGTATGATCTGATGTAGTTGGTGCTTCAGCTGGAACTTGTACATAAACAGACTCACCTGCCGCCAATGACGCTTCAATATCCAAAGTTGGAAGTACTTCAGCTGTAGGCGCTTCAATAGCGGAATGATTGTTTGGATCGATGGTTGTGCCAGGTTCCAAAGCAAATACAGGACTAGCCAAGACTGTTAAAAGAGCAAGACCAGACAAGGTAACAAGTGACTTTTTCATAGTATTCTCCTTTCTTACTAAAGAAAAAAATGATATCGAAAACGTTTCCAACTCTATTATACGGAAAATTATTTCGAAAATCAAAAAATTGTATGTTCATATGTGAAATTAAAAAACAGCTCCGATTAAATCGAAGCTGTTGGAGGAAATCCTATTCTTCCCGTTTTTTCTGTTTGAGCAAGACAGCTGAAGCTGCAAGGCCAGCTAAGCCCAGGTAGATGGCTGCTCCATCAGCCTGCTCACCTGTACTTGGCAGAACAGATGAAGACTGGCTCTCAGCCTCTGAAACAGGGACACTGGTTGGAAGCGGACTAGCTGCTTGTTCAGAATCAGAAGGTGTTTCCACATGCCCCTCTGGTAAAACAGGAGCTGTTGGAGCCGTATCCGGAACCAGATCCAAGTGTCCTTCTGGCAAAGCCTCCGCTAAAGGCGCCTCATCTGGGACCCAGGTCACTAGTTCAGACTCCAAGCGAATCACCGTTGCAGTCAAAGGTGCAAGTACAACTGCATCATCTGTCAATGTCACACCTACCAAATCAGTCAGCGCTGCTATTCCAGCCCGCTTACCATCGACCAGCACTTGACCCTTCAGCAATTCTTTGTAACTATCTGAAAGAACAAAGCTGCGCTCCTTGTTATCTGCGTTAACAAAGACAGCATAGCGGTCCCCATTGCTTGCAATGGTTTGATAGGCAATGACCACATCATTTTTGGCAATGCCATTTTGACCTGGAATTGAAATCAAGCTAACCTTCTGCTCAACTTCTTCTTTTGTTCCCAAACGGAAGGCATCTGTAGATTTGCGCAGGGCAATCAATCCTTTTGTAAAGGCCTGAGTACGGGTATTCTCTTGATAGAGCGCCTCATCTGTCGCTTTGGTCCAGTCAAACTTGTTGACCGCATCCGATGAATCGTAAGAATCATGAATGTAGTATGGATAGTCAAATGGCGTTCCATCTGCATTGGTCAACAAATGCGCCTTGTTTGGTACCTTGTCCTCTGTAACTGGCTCCTTGTAATCAGGATGGCGGAACTGTTTGGTCCGTCCATACTCCTGACCAGAATGGATAAACGGTGTTCCTTGAGCAGTCAAGACTAGCAAGTTACCCAAGCGTTGACGTTGGTGAATTTCAGTATAGTTTTCAGCGATTGATGGATCCTTCTTGATGGACTGAGCGATAATATCAAAGAGGGTCAAGTTATCATGCGCAGCAATATACTGGATCACATCGCCTGGATCATCTGCCAAGAAGTTGCCTGGTTGTGCCTTGATGTTATTGAAGACAGACTCAACACTCTTAGCACCGCCTGTGATAAAGGCTGGCTGACCTTCGTTTGGATAACCAGATTTAAGTGTGTTACGAATCTCATCTGAGAATACCGCAACCGTATCTGTTGAACTCATCCAGTCTTGGTCCGCTGGCTGAACAGGCTGATTGGCATCACCTGTAAAGGTTCTCCATCCTTCACCAAGCATAATAATGTTTGGATTGAGTTTTTGAGCTTCAGTAAAGGCCAGCTCAATTGCTTCGGCATCATGGTCCCCCATCATATCGAAACGGAAACCATCTACCTTAAACTCATCCACAAGATACTTGATGGAATCAACTAAGACACGACGGCTCATGTAGTGAGTGGTTCCCAGACGACCACCACCAAAGCTTGATTTAGCCGTACCATCAGCCTCCATGAAGTGATAATAGTTTGGCTCCAAATCTTCAAACAAGAAGGTCTTAGAAGTGTGGTTATAGACCACATCCAAAATCACACCCATGCCTTGTTTGTGAATTTCATTGACCAGATTTTTGAACTCTTCAATGCGTTTCATTGGATCGGTCGGATCTGTAGAATACATACCTGTAAAGGCAAAGTAGCTCTGTGGATCATAGCCCCAGTTGTAGTTGCTGTTGCTAGAAGCGTACTCGCTCATCCGCTCTGCATTTTTCAATTCATTGACATAATAGTAGCTCATAACTGGGAGCAGCTGAATATGGGTCACACCCAAGTCCTTAAGGTAGCTGAGTCGCTCTGCAAAGGCCGCAAAGGTACCGAACTGAGCTGTCAATTCATCAGAAATAGCAGGATCTGATGTGAAGTCACGAACATGTGCTTCATAGATAATAGCATCTTCACGCTGATTGAAGTTAGGAATTGTGGCATAGTCCAAACCACTTGGACCAACTTCTGATGGATCCACAATCGCAGCTTTTGCAATCCGATAAGATGGATCTGTATCTGCCAAATCACTATTCCACTCAGCTAAAGACTTAGCATATGGGTCCAAGACCAGAACAGCTTGATCCCCACGAGTGATTTCATAATGGTAGTAGTAACCACGATAGTCCGCGATACCAAGACCTGATTGACTGTTCAATTCGAGGTCCCATTGTCCCTTATCTCCCTTGATCATAGCCAATTTACCGACCACCTTAGACTGGTCATCCTTATCATAAAGAACAACTGCTACACTGTCTGCGCTTGGAGACCAGAGAGTCATATCAACGACACTACCAGCCTGATGCACACGTGCACCAAGCTCTCCACCATAAGCATAGAGCTCATCCTTCAATTGCCAGCTCATAGTTGTTGTGAAACTATCATTGCCATATTTGAGGGTATAGCCCGCATTTTCTTGGTTGAAATCCCCGAGGACTCGCACCTTGTTGCTTGTAGCATCCAAGACAAGGTCCGTCACAGCAACTGTCTGACCATTCTTATCTGTTACAGACAATTTCTCCAAGATGCTATCCTTATCAGCACCTTCCAGCCTTGTAAAGGCTGCTTCTAGAGCTGTTAGGCTAACATGAGAAACACCTGTCACACGGACATTATTGACAAAATAAGGGTTGGTGTAAATAGTCGCATCATCATCCTTGAGGAAGATTTGTGTCTGATTTTTCAAATCTGTAAAGCTATAATCTTTCTGTTGAATCTTCACATCATCTCCTGACTTGCTTTCATCCAATAGCAAAAAGCCAATGGAACTTGGTAAATCTGTCAATTTGACATCGATATAGGCACCATATTTACCTTGGTTTTCAAAATCAATACCATTTGGCCAGTCACCCAAGGTAAGGTCAGTCACATCTCCCCAGATCCAGAGACCTTTTTGATCATAATTGCCATCGGTACGGAAGTAATTGATACGGATGTAGCCTTCTTTAAGCGGTTGATAGAGGCTGAGTTGATAGTTTTCATCAAACCAAGCTTCATTCATCTTGGTGCTAATCCGTTCAATGGTCTTGTCACCTGTGATGTTCTCACCAGAAGTGTTATTAATCAACAGACTAATCTTGCTAGCTGTTTCATCTTTCATCTTGACATCAAGATAATAGCCATAGTCATCCTGTTTAGCCGTGCTGAAATTGGTTGCACCCGTTGGCCAAGCACCAAGATCTGACGATGGTTTTTCGACATCATCCCATGTCCATAAACCTAGGCTAGCTACATTATCAGATGGTAGAGTTTTAAAGTGAACACGGAAGTAACCTGCTTCAATTGGTTCTTCAGTTGCTCCTTGCACACTTGCATTGACGATGTCACCTGCTTCTGTCTGAAGGAGCATGGTGCCACCTTGACCGATTGTTGGCAGTTCGACTTGAACAACCCATTTACCATCTTTCTCGATAGCTTGGTACGTTTTTCCTGTGTAGGCATCTGTGACAACCACATCTTTACCAGATACTTCAAGCGCCATTTCCTTGTTCTCGGTATTGGTTGAGAAGACAAGATAGGCTACTTGATCTTGGTAACCGCGTTTGCTGATAAGCCAACCTTGGCTATCATTTCCAGCAAGTGTGCTTGTATCACCACGTGAGAGTAGTGTTGAATTGGCATTACGGAAAGCCAATAATTTCTGATAGTGGTCTGTGATGTCGCTAGTCTCTACCTTACTCCAATCGAAATCGTATCGGTTGTCATAAACTGGCCAGTTGTTTTGTCCAGATTGACCCACTTCTTCACCGTAGTAGATGACTGGCTGACCTTTAGCAGTAATCAAGAGACTAGCAGCCAATTTCAGTTTGTCCAGATTGCCTTCTTTTTCTGCGCCACCGAGACTGTAGAGGAAGCCATCTTCGTCATGACTGCCCAAGAATTGACCTAGAGAAGCTGCACTAGTCAGAACCTTGCTACGTTCTTCCAGCTCTTTTCCAGCTGCTTTTAGTTGACCATTGACCAGATATTTGGCAATATCCTTGAAGCCAAAGTCCAACAAGCTGTCCATAGTACCGATACCCAAGTCACCCTTGGTATCCTTATAATTCGCTCCCCAAGTTTCCCCAATCAAGTGGAAGTCAGGGTCTCTATCCACCAATTCATTTTTGAAATGTTGCCAGGTTGTATCATCAACGTGTTTGACTGTATCGACACGGAAAGCATAGATAGAGTTGCCCTTGGCAGTTGTTGAGCGTTCCAACCAAGATGCCTGCCAAGCAACCAACTGATTGCGAACAGCTGCTTCTTCTGTCTTGAAGTCTGGTAATCCAGATAATGAGCCTAATTGGTCATCTCCCTGCTTATCTTCTTCCTTAGTCCGTACCATACCTGCAAAGGTTTCTTCTGTACCATAGCCAGCATGGTTAAGCACCACGTCAACAACAATGTTTATTCCTTTTTCTGCCGCGGCATCAATCAATTCGTGGAAGTCGGCTAAACTTCCCAAATGCGGATTAAGTTTCTCAAAATTGGATGCCCAATAACCATGGTAAGCATAGTACTCTCCATCTGTTTCGCTACCAACATTCTGTGGAATATTTTCCACAATCGGAGTCAACCAGATAGAGTCCACACCCAGTTCTTTCAAGTAGTCCAGCTTGGCTGTCACTCCTTTGAAGTCACCGCCTTGGTAAAGACCGCGTGGGTTGGAGACCGTTCCTTCCACTAGCTTGTCATTGCTGGTGTCTCCATTATAGAAACGGTCTGTCATCATGAAGTAGATGACTTGCTCGTCCCAGTCTTTTTCACCATCTGCCTTGATACGCTCTGTAATGGTCACATCCAATTTTGTTTCGTAGTAACCGTTGTCCTTGTCATAGACCTTTACAGGAAGACTATATATCCCTGGCGCTGTGTCAGAAGTTGCCTTAATCGTTACACGATTGAGCTCAGTAGAGATTGGCACAAGGCCTCCACCGATGGCACTTGTATCGACTTCCATTTTAACAATCTCAGCATTTTCAGGGTTAGTGACAGTTACAGATACCAAGCCACTTTCATTGTAGTTGAATGGTGCTTTGCTACTTGCCTCAAGGGTCACATTTTTTGTACCCGGAGTCGCTTTGCTGGTATCAAGTTCTACTTTCTCTTCGATAAAATATGGATTTGTATAGACTTTGTCGTCACCATTGCGAAGGAAAATTTGGCTATGTCGTTTACGATCTGCAAAAGCTAAATCAATCGATTTATTGCCAGCAAGATCTGGATTATTCTGATTGATTAGTAGAAATCCAAGCTTAGAATCTAAACCATTCGAGAGGGGAATGTCAACATAGGCGCCATATTTGCCAAGTTTAAAATCAACAGCACCTGTTGGCCAGCCATCACTCGCTTCAGTCGTATCGCCCCAAGTCCAAACGCCCCAACCTTCATAATTGTTGTCTTCACGTGTGTAATTGATGCGGAGAACATTTTCATCTTTGAGTGGCTCATAGCTAGACACGCTGTAGTCACTAGCGATCCAGGCTTCATTCTGCTCAGGGACCAGTAGCTCCACTTTTTGGTCCGTTTCTGTTATTTTTCCCCCATTCTTGAGAACCAGATAGCCAATCGTTCCAGGTGTCTCAGATTTTTTAATATCAACGTAATGGCCGTAGTCATCTACCTGACTGCTTGAAAAATTCGCTGTATCCGTTGGCCATTGATTACCATCGGACGGCTCTGCCACTCCTCCCCAAGTCCACAGTCCTTGGCTTTCTGGTGCTGTTTCATCTACATTTTCAAAGTGCAGACGAATGCTACCTTCTTCGATAGGGGTTTCTGCTGAAGAAGTATTTTCTTCTGTAGCTGTTACAGGCTCAACTGACTCAGTTGCTGTCGGAAGAACTGCTTCTTCTGAAACAGCTGGCTGGCTTACCCCTTCTTCAACAGCTAAGGGGCTAATAGATGAAGCCGTATCAAGACTGTCTCCTGCCTGATTAGCTTCTGTCGCTCCTGTATCTGTTGCTGCCACCGTGGTTGTGTCCAACTCATTTGCTTCTACCTGATAGGCTGGTCCTGCAAAAAAGAGACTGCTCGCAATACCGATGGATGCAACGCCAACGGACAAGGTGCGAATGCCAAAATGGAGGCGTTTTTCTCCCATTTTCTGTTTCATAGTTTCCTCCCTGTTTATATCTTTATACTATATAGTATAAAAGAGAAATTATTTTTTGCAAACGTTTTCTTAAATGTTACCGATAACATTTTTACATTAAAAAAAGAGAAACCTAAAGCGTGGTTTCTCTTTGAATCAATTTGGCTGGGAAAAACAGGGAGGTCGGTTCATCTTGCTGGCTCTGGATGGCTTGCAAGAGTTGTTCGAGGCAGGCCTGCCCCATTTGACTGAGCGGCTGCTCCATAGTGGTCAAACTAGGTCTAGAAACCTTATCTAGGAAAAATCCATCAAAACCAATCACCCCAACCTCCTCAGGAATCCGTTTCCCTCTTGCTTCCAACCCTCGAACCAAGCCCAGGGCAAGGCGGTCCGACCCACAAATGAAGGCGGTTTTGACATCGCTAGAAAGCTCCAAACCATCCAACAAGGCTTGGCTAACACGGGATCGATTTTCTAACTTGTAGAGCTGAGGAGAACATCCCAAGTCCTCCATGGCAGCTACATAGCCCGCCTGCCGAGAATGAGCAAAAGACTCTTCCAAATCCAGTCCAACATAGATCAGCTGGTCATACCCCTGCTGATGGGCAAACAAACTTGCCTGATAGGTAGCTGCGCGATTATCCGTATCCACGAAGGAGAAACCTGCCTTATTTTCCCCGAAAAGAACCAAGGGCTTAGTCAGAGAAGCCAGCCATTCATAGTCAGACTGACGGGCTCCCATCACGATATAGCCATCACACTGATCCGACAGGGCCTCCTTTGCCGTTGCCAGGTGCATGCTGTATTGATTGGTCTGAGCAGCCTGGGCAATTCCTGCCAAAAGCGCAGCATAATAGGGCTCCACCAGCGCCATCTCTTCTAAAATCATCACCTGAATAATCCGGGTCCGCTTTTGCGCCAAGGCTTGAGCCTGAATATTGGGACGGTAATTCAAGTCCTTCATCGCCTGTTCGACCAATTCCCTCAAGGATTGGCTCACTTTTTCTGGATGATTCAATACCCTAGACACCGTCATTTTGGACACATTTGCCCGACGGGCAACTTCTGCAAGACTAACCATCCTCATCCTCCTTGTTCATTTTTACGCAAACGTTTTCTCTATTATAACCCAAAAAAGACCTGCTGAAAAGTTAAAAAAGACCAAGGCTTAACCTTGGTCTGTACTTTCTTGACGAATCCGTGCCAAGAACTGCTTGGTCCGTTCTTCTTTTGGGTGGTCAAAAATCTGCTCAGGACTGCCGACTTCCACAATCCGACCCTGGTCCATCAGAATGACCTTATCTGCCACAGCACGCGCAAATCCCATCTCATGCGTTACAACCAGCATGGTCATACCTTCCTTAGCCAATTCCACCATGACTTCCAACACTTCTCCGATTAATTCCGGGTCCAAAGCCGAAGTCGGCTCATCAAAGTAAATCACTTCTGGATTGGTAGCAATGGCACGTGCAATACCGACCCGTTGCTGTTGGCCACCTGAAAGCTGACTTGGATAGGCTTGGTATTTATCTCCCAACCCCACCTTGTCCAAGGCAGAGCGACCGATTCGCAAGGCTTCTTCTTTATTCATTTTTCGTCCGACAATCAAGCCTTCCGTGACATTCTCAAGCGCTGTTTTGTTGGCAAAAAGATTATAGTGCTGGAAAACAAAGCCAGTCCGTTTACGAATGGCTGCAATAGCTTTCTTTGACATCTTGCCCAAATCATAGCTTTCGCCCCCAAAGGTCAAACGGCCACTATCTGCTTCTTCTAAGAAATTCAAGGACCGCAAGAGACTGGTTTTCCCAGAGCCAGATGGCCCCAGAATTACTACTACTTGTCCACTTTCAAGCCCCATATTCAAATCATAAATCACCTGCTGTCCCTTGAAGGACAAATTTAGTTGTTCAACTTGTAGCATCTTGTCCTCCTAATAGGCAGCTAATTTCTTTTCACCATAAGCCTGCAACTTGGTCAGGATAGTCGAGAAGAAGAGGTAAATCAAAGCAACTTCACAATAGAGTGCAAAGGGTTCATAGGTCCTCGCTGCAATCTGCTGGGTGGCCATAAACATTTCTAAGACCGTGATATTGGCTGCCAAGGATGTATCTTTCACCAAGCCAATCAAGGTATTGGAAAGAGGGGGAAAGGCGACGCGAAAGGCCTGGGGCAATATAATCCGCCGCATGGTTTGGCCAAAGCTCAAACCAACTGTATATCCCGCTTCCAACTGTCCCTTGGGCACTGCCTCAATGGAGGCACGAATAGTTTCCGCTGCATAGGCTCCCGTGTTGATAGAAAAGACCAGAACCGCTGAGGGAAAGGCATCAATTACCAGCCCCAAACTTGGCAAACCATAGAAAATCACATAGAGTTGGACCAAAAGTGGGGTCCCCCGAATGATCCAAATATAGAACCGTGCCAACTGCTTCAAGATAGGAATCTCAGCAATCTGCACCAAGGCAGTCCCAATTGCAATCAAAAGACCAATAGAAAATGACAGAATCGTTAGGGGAATCGTCACCAACAATCCTGGTACAAGAATCTGGACTAATGAGTCCACTAACAACTGCCATAATCTATCTGTCATCATTTCTCCTTATTCTGCTGCTGTCGAAACATCTTCGCCGAAATATTTCTCAGCAATTTCTGTCAATTTTCCTTCCGAAGCCAAATCAGCCAAGGCTTGGTCGATCGCTGCAACCAATTCTTCATTGCCTTTTACAACTGGAAAGGCGGTTGTCTGCACATCCTCTGTTAGAGCAACGACCTGAATCGCTGCATCCGGATGTTGCTTCAAGTAATCCAAGTATACAACGTTGTCATTGATGGTTGCATCTACACGACCCGCCGTCAACAATTCAACAGCCTGTTGGAAACCATCTACTCCAACCACTTCTGCTCCATAGCTTTCAGCAACCGTTGCCCAGTTACTGGTCAAACTATTAGCAGATTTTTTACCTGAAAGATCTTCAAACTGCGTGATATCCTGGTTGGAAGACTGGGTCACCAAGGCACCGTAAATGTAGGTGTATGGCGTAGAAAAATCATACTTTTCCTTGCGCTCTTCGGTGATACTCACTTGGTTTGCCACAGTGTCAAATCGAGCCGCATCTAAGCCTGCGATCATGCCATCCCACTCTGTCTCAACAAACTCAACCTCAAGCCCCAATTTTGTTGCAACAGCTTCTGCAACTTCAACATCGTAACCGACCAGCTTTCCGCTCTCATCATGGTAAGAATAAGGAGCATACGCACCCTCTGTACCAATCTGAATGACTCCTTCTGCTTGAATTTGCTCATAGAGAGTTTGGTCTGAACTGGTGCTCGTCGATGAGCTGGTGCTGCAAGCTGCCAAAGCAAAACTTGCAAGGACGATACTAGTGAACAATGCCATTTTTTTCATATTTTTCCACCTAATTCTGTAAAATAGTGTGCTGCGTTGAAAACCTGCCTTATTCTTTCATGAAACAAAACAAGCTCTTTCAACTTATCATTTAGATATCTTATCATGACTAGCCCGACTTGACCAATATAGATTCTTTATCAAGGTCATTGAAAAAAACTATGGCATAGAAAAAGCGCCTCTTCAGAGACGCTATTAATTAGCATGCAAACTCGATTGGAACTGTAATCGTTTTGCCTTGAACAGGGCTTTTGACAGAGGCTTGCTCAAGTGTTGAATAAGTCTGAGCCATATAAGTCGTATCAGCCTGGACCAATTGCCCTGCTCCAATCATGGTAACAGATGCAAGGGCTGCAGATAAACCAATTTTTACTGAATTCATAATAAATACTTCCTTATCTTGTTTTCTTAAGAATAGTATAGTCTTGCTACCTTTCATAAAACTTAAAGGAACAATCCGTTTTAAACATCCGCTGGTGCATAGATATAGGAAATCTGCGCCCCCTCATTGGCTGGATTGAACCACCCACGGTAATTGGCCACCGTCATATTTCCCGCATAGTTTGATTCCAGAACCTGTACCTGGCCATCATCGCTGACTTCAGTCACGACTGCCACATGCCCGTAGCCCCCATCGGTCCACACCATAATGGCCCCTACTTTTGGTGTCGTTCCAACTTCAAATCCTGCAGCAGCGGCACTGGCTGCCCAGTCTCCACCATTGCCCCAGTTATTGCCTGCCCAAGTGGCTACTTCCTTAGCTCCCCAGGTACACTGCCCAACGGGATAAGTATTGGCCGTATAAGTGACCGTTACTTCCGATACCATATTGGTTGCAAGAGCTACTTGGGCTGCAGCTTCTGCAGCAGCTTTTGCTTCTGCTGCCACCTTGGCCTCTTCTGCCGCTTTTGCAGCGGCTTCTTCTTCAGCTTGTTGAGTTAGTTGGGCTACTGTTGGGCTATCTGTGCTACTGGTATCCGCTTGGACAGTCAAGCTTGCTAGACCTAGGGTAAAACTGGCGGTTGCAGCCAGCATCCCCATTTTGATTTTTTCTTGTACTGTTTGTGTCTTCATTTGGTTTCTTTCCTTTACCTTTTTGTCATGCATTCTATCCTAAAGGAGAAAACTTGCAGGAAACTTAAGGAAATGTAACAAGTATTACAACAAACTTGCAGGTCCATAACAAAATCATTTAAAAATAATCACAGGTAGTTTTTTTTAGAATAAGGCCACTTTTTTCTAGGTCGATTCTATGCTATACTGGAAAAAACTGCTGGAGGATTGTATGAAAGACATTGTTTTGATTCACGGAACTTGGTGTGATGGCTCCGTCTGGGGAGATTTTGCTCGTAAATTAGAAAACATGGGCTTACGGGTCCACACGCCTAGCCTACGCTACCACGACCTGCCTTATGATGAGGTCATGGAAAAGGTCGGTGCGGTCAGCCTGACTGACTATACCGATGACTTGGTGGCCTTGGTCGAGAGTCTGGAGGAACCACCGCTACTTTTGGGGCACTCTCTGGGCTGTTTACTCGCTCAAATGGTGGCGGAACGCACTCAGGTAGCTGGTATGATTCTCATGGGTCCAGCTCCAACAGCTGACATCTTCGCCCTCTATCCAACCATGATCCGCTGCTTCATTCGTCACTTCCTGCGGTGGGGATTTTGGAAAAAGCCCATGCCACCTTACAAGGATGAGTTCTTCCGCTACTGCCTCAACGTTCAAGACCCAGCTCTCAAAGAAGATATTTTCAAGACCTTGGTACCTGAGTCTGGCAAGGTCTATACCCAAATGGCCTTTCCTTTCTTTGATAAAAGCAGAGCAGGTTATGTCGATTTCAGCAAGATTACAGGACCTGTCCTAGTCATCACAGGAAGCGAAGACAAGATGACCGTATCTGCTATTGCCCGAAAAACAGCCAAGAATTACAAGGACTCCGTTCTGGTTTCCCTAACAGGTGCAGACCATATGTACGAGTCCGGCAAGTTCCAAGACAAAACTCTCTCTGTTATCCAGGCTTGGTTGAGCGAGAAGAAGTATCTATAGACAGCCAAAAACGACCTCCAAGACGGAAGTCGTTTTCTTGTTATTTTTTATTTTCATTTATTTCACAACAATATTAACTAGTTTAGTTGGCTCCAACAGTTCAGTGAACTGTTGGAGGTTGGAAATAGACAAACAAATGAGTCAATCGTTATTTGGTAACGATATTGACAAGTTTGGTTGGCTTCAACAGTCTGAGAATAGACTGTTGAAGGTAGGAAATGGGCAAATAAATTGGTTACTTCACAACAATATTAACCAATTTATTTACAACCGTAATCACCTTCACCACTGTTTGCCCAGCGATTTCAGCTTGGACTTTTTCGTCTGCAAGGGCAACTTTTTCGAGTTCTGCTGGTGCTAGGTCTTTGGCTACGGTCAAGCGAGCTTTTACTTTACCCTTGATTTGGACAACGATTTCCACTTCGCTTTCTACCAGCTTGCTTTCGTCATATGTTGGCCATGCGACATAGCTGATTGACTGGCCTGTATTTGCAAGACCCTGCCAGAGTTCTTCTGCCAAGTGTGGTGCAAATGGGGCAATCAATTGGACAAAGCCTTTGGCGTAGTCAACATAGAGCTTATCTTCTTTGTTAGCAGCGTTGACAAAAATCATGAGCTGGGCGATAGCCGTGTTGAATTTCAAGTCTTCAATATGCTCTGTCACCGTCTTCACAGTTTCATGGTACACTTTATCAAGCGCTCCGCTATTGTCCACCACAAGCTCCTTGGTAGTCAAGAGGCGATAAACACGGTCCAGGAACTTACGGCTGCCCTCGAGGCCTTCTTCTGACCAAGCGATTGATGCATCAAGTGGGCCCATGAACATCTCGTAAACACGGAGGGTATCCGCACCAAACTGCTCGACTACATCGTCTGGGTTGACCACGTTTTTAAGGGACTTAGACATCTTAGCAGGTGCCTGCTCCAACTTCTCACCAGTTTCGATGTGGAAGAAGGAACCATCACGTTTTTCAACCTTATCTGTCGCTACAAGCGCCCCACGGCTGTCGCGATAGCTAGTTCCCAAAATCATCCCTTGGTTAAAGAGTTTTTGGAAAGGCTCTTTGGTTGGCACAACGCCAAGGTCGTAAAGGAACTTGTGCCAGAAACGAGCATAAAGTAAGTGAAGGACCGCATGCTCGGCACCACCGATGTAGATGTCCACTGGCAACCATGCTTTGAGAAGCTCCTCGTCTGCCAATTTCTCATCGTTGTGTGGGTCGATATAACGGAGGTAGTACCAGCTAGAGCCCGCCCATTGTGGCATAGTATTGGTCTCACGGCGACCTTTAACACCGTCTTCACGCACCACTTCCAACCAGTCTGTCAGGTTAGCAAGCGGCGATTCCCCTGTACCTGAAGGCTTGATGTCTGAGGTTTTTGGCAATACCAGAGGTAACTCATTTTCTGGTACGGCTGTGGAAGTTCCATCTTCCCAGTGGATGATTGGAATTGGCTCACCCCAATAACGTTGACGGCTGAAGAGCCAGTCACGGAGGCGGTAGGAAATTTTCTCCTGACCGACACCATTTTCTTCCAGCCAAGCCACCATTTTGGCAATGGCTTCTTCCTTGTTGAGTCCATCTAGGAAGTTCGAATTGATGTGGGCACCGTCTTCTGTATAAGGTGCTTCTTCTACATTGCCTCCTTCCAGAACTGGAATGATGTCCAAGTTAAACTGCTTGGCAAATTCCCAGTCACGCTCATCATGAGCAGGAACGGCCATGATAGCACCTGTTCCGTAACTTGCAAGTACATAATCAGCAATCCAGATTGGTATTTCCTTGTTGTTCACAGGGTTGATGGCGTAGGCACCTGTCCAAACACCAGTCTTGTCTTTTGCTAGGTCTGTACGGGCCAGGTCTGATTTGAGAGAGGCTTGGCGTTTGTACTCTGCCACAGCTTCTGCTTGTTCAGCTGATGTGATACTATCGACCAAGTCATGCTCAGGGGCAAGAACTGCGTAGGTCGCACCGAAAAGGGTGTCCGGACGAGTTGTAAAGACTGTGAAGTCCTTGTCTGTGTCCTTGATTTTGAAGGTCACATTGGCACCGGTTGACTTGCCGATCCAGTTGCGTTGCATGTCCTTGATAGACTCTGGCCAATCAACTTCTTCTAAGTCGTTAAGCAAACGCTCTGCATAGGCCGTGATTTTCAACATCCATTGGCGCATTGGCTTGCGGACAACTGGATAACCACCACGTTCAGACGTTCCGTCAGGAAGGACTTCTTCGTTGGCGATAGCTGTTCCCAATTCTTCTACCCAGTTTACAGGCACTTCTGCCTCATAGGCTAGGCCTTTTTCATACAACTTAGTGAAAATCCACTGAGTCCACTTGTAGTAGTTAGGATCAGTCGTATTGACCTCGCGGTCCCAGTCGTAAGAAAAGCCAAGGGCGTTAATCTGACGCTTGAAGTTGGCAATATTTTCCGCTGTAAAGTCTGCTGGGTCATTTCCCGTGTCCATTGCGTATTGCTCTGCTGGCAAACCAAAGGCATCCCAGCCCATTGGGTGAAGAACGTTGTAGCCCTGGGCACGCTTGTAACGGCTGAGAATGTCGGTCGCAGTATAGCCCTCTGGGTGACCAACGTGCAAGCCCGCCCCAGACGGATAAGGGAACATATCTAGGGCATAAAAGTTTGGCTTGTCCGCATCTGTTCCCGTCTTAAAAGTATGATTTTTTGCCCAAAATTCCTGCCATTTGGGCTCGATTTCCTTGTGATTGTAGAAGCTCATGTCATTTCTCCATGTCAATAAATTATCTTTACTATTATATCACGTTTTTGGGGAATTAGGAAAGACAAAAACAGCCAGTTTTCACTAGCTGTTTTCCCGTTTTACCAAATAATCACGCGGTCTTCTTTGGCACGCCACATGCCGTCGCCTTCTTGAACGCCAAATGTTTCATGGAATTCATCGAAGTTTGGCAACTGGATGTTGGTGCGTAGGTGACCTGGTGCGTGGACATCGACACTAGCCAACATCTGCATGAACTCAGGACGGGCCTTCATTCGCCAGATGCGAGCAAAGTTGGTGAAGAACTCTTCTGCGGAGAAGTCGTCCTCCGACTTGGCTGCTTCCAAGGCCGCTGCAATCCCACCAAGGTCGGCAATGTTTTCTGACACGGTCAATTTACCATTGATTTTGGCACCGTAGGAATCCTGACCTTCAAACTGGTCAATGACCTGCTGAGTACGAGCTTCAAATGCTGCATAATCTTCCTCTGTCCACCAGTTATTCAAGCTACCATGCTCATCAAAGGAGGCACCGTTTGAATCAAAGGCATGGGAAATCTCGTGGGCAATAACCGCACCGATACCGCCGTAGTTAGCTGATGAAGACTGCTCCAGAGAGTAGAATGGCGCCTGCAAAATGGCTGCTGGAAAGACAATCAAGTTCTTCTGTGGATTGTAGTAGGCGTTGACCATATGAGCTGGCATGCCCCACTCCTTAATGTCCACAGGCTTGTTCCACTTGCTCCAACCATGAGCAATGTCAATCTTGTTTAGTTCGATGGCATTTTCCACCAAGGACTTACTTGGGTCAACAAGCTTCTTATAATAACGCTCTGGCAAGGCTTCTGGGTAGCCGATATAAGGCTTGATGACATTGAGTTTGACAATGGCCTTGTCACGCGTTTCCTGAGCCAACCAGTCTGCCGTTTCCAAACGAGACTTGTAGACCTCAATCATCTTGGCAACCTTAGCTTCCACATCTGCCTTGGCTTCTGGAGAGAATTTTTCGCCAGCATACCAGAGACCGAGGGCTTGGTTAAAGTAGCCTTGAGCCAGATTGTAGGCTGCTTTTTCTTGGTTTTGAGCCTGTGGAGTACCAGAAAGGGCACGGCTGTAGGCACCTGCTAGAATACGAATTTCATCCGACAGAAAGGCTGTATAGGCCCCAGCCGCTTTCAAAATCAAGGTCGCTTTCAAAAGCTCCCAATTATCCGCACTGTAAATGTCCTTGGCAGCCTGCCAGAAGCGTTCCTCTGGCACGATAATCTTGTCTGGTGTTTGCCCCAAAATCGCTGTGAAGAAACCATCCAAAGGCAACTCTGGTGCCAAGGCAGTAAAATCTGCCCACTCGTACGGGTGGTAAAGTTTGGCGTACTCAGAACCTTCTTCATTAGACAGAACATACTTGGCAACCTTGGCGTCTAATTCCAAACGTTTATCTAGAAGGTCCTTGATTTCCTCATCGCTGAAACCAAACTTAGGCAGGAGGGCTTCTTGGCTCTCTCTCCACGTTTTGAGCAACTCTGCTCCTTTTTCATGCCCTTCCTCATAGTAGGTTGTATCTGGCAGGATAATGCCTAGAGAATCTGCCCAGAGGACATTGGTGGTCGCGTCCATAAAGTCAGGTGCCACACCGAAAGGCATGAGGTTTGGCTTGCCTACCAACTCGTATTCTGCCAGCTTGCTGGTAAATTCTTCGAAAGAGTTGAGAGCCTTGTACTCTGCAATCAAGGCTTGCGCTGGTTCTGCTCCCAAACGGTCACGGGTTTCATAGTCGGCCACTTGCTTGTGGAAGGCTACAAAGTTTTGCAAAACACTATCTTCTGGGAGATTTTCTCCCGCCAACCATGTGTTTGTCGTGTCAATCATGAGTTTTTCAATCTCATCCGCCAAATCAGAAAAGCCACCTGTTCTTGGCTTATCGTCTGGAATCACGGCTGTTTTTGCCCATTCACCATTGACGTATTCGTAAAAATCATCTTGTAAACGTGTCATTAATTTTCTCCTATCCTCTTTTTTATTTACTATAGTAACAAAAAAGTCTGACAATTTCATTTGCCAAACTAGGTTTTTAGGGTATTTTTTAGGAAAAAGCTGACGCAGACTGTCAGAAGCCCCATGACCGAACAGGTCCCAGACATGGTCAGATCAAGCCAGCTGGCAAGCCCAAAGCCTAGAACAATCATCAGAATGGCGCAGCATTGCCCCAAAACTAAAAACTGACAGAAATGCTTCGACCAAGGTAAGGCCGCCATACTGGGTGCTAGTAAGAAAATAATGACCGCCATAGAGCCGACCGCTTCAAAGGACAAGACCGTTGTCAAGGAAACCAGAAAAATCAACCCTAGCTCCAGTCTTTTGGTGGCAATCCCTTGGAGTTTAGCCTGCTCCTTGTCCAAGAGATAGAGGGTCAGAGCTTGAAAGTTCAAGAAAAAGAAGACCAGTAAGACTAGCAAGAGCCCGACGGACTTGACCAAGGCCAAGGGTAGCGACAGGCCAAATAGGTCCAGCCTGTTAAGAGGGGCAAAGAGCACCTCGCCCATCAGGACCATATCCAAGTCCAGATGGACATTGCGGGCAAAGAGGGAGATGAGAATAACCGCTAGGGCAAAGAAAAAGGTAAAGAGCAAGCCCGTCGCCGCATCCTGAGCCAACTTGCGAGTGTGTAGCCCCTCAATAGCTAGAACTGTCAGTAGACCAAAAAACGCCGCCCCAAACAAGAGCAGGGGGGAATCAAGGTTGTGACTGACAAAGAAGCCCAGTACTATCCCCAACAGAACCGAGTGGGACAAGGCATCTGCCAGCATGGCCTGATTGCGCACCACCAGGACAGACCCAATCAAGCCACAAGAAGAACCAACAGACAGTAAAATCAATAAGACCTCAAGCACCTGCATTCTCCTTTCTGATATAGGTCACATAAGCAAAAGCCACTAAAGAGGACAAACTCAAGCAAACAATAATAGCCGGTCCAGTCGATAACCCTGTCACCACTGAACTCACATAACTTCCAAGTAGGGCTGAAAATCCAGCAATTCCTGCTGCTAATGCCAAGGTCTGGCCATAGGACTTTCCTAGAAGCAAGCCAAAGACAGCCGGTGCTATCAAGAAACTACTCATCAGGATAGCCCCAACCACCTTCAAGCCAACCGCAATCAAACTCATCATCAGAAACAGGGTCATACGGTCAATCTTTTCCACAGGAATCCCCACTAGCTTGGCAAATTGTCTGTCAAACAGATAGAGCTTGAACGACTGGTAGTGCCAGCCAAATAGGAACAAGGCTAGCAAGGCTACCAAGCAAATGAGTACGACATCATCCAGCTGCATAAAGGCAGCCTGACCAAAGACATAGTTTTCCAAGCCTGCCTGGGCGGCTCCCTGAAAGACCTCATTGCCCTGAACATACTGCTTGAGAACCAAGCCCAGTCCAAAAAAAGCCGCTGAAACCAGTGCCAAGGCATTGACCCGACTGGTCCGCCCTCCTCGACAGAGCCAGCTGACCAGACCATAGGACAGGTAACCCGAAGCCACCGCTCCAATCAAAAGAAGCAGGGGCTGGCGTGACTGAAAGACCATATAGGACAGGATGATTCCTGGATAGGCCGCATGCCCCAAACTATCCCCGATTAAACTCTGCCTGGTCAAGACGCTAATGGTACCGATTTGACTAGCCGCCAAGGCTAAAACAAGGGTTCCCAGAGCTACCGTCCAAAAAGAATAGTCCTGCAACAGATCAAACATGACCAAGCCCCTCCTTTATAAATAAGGCAGGTTCCTGACCAAAGGCAGCTTGATAGGCTTGCAGCAAATCCACCTGCTCCATAGCCCCCTCTGCCACCAAGCGACCATTGAGCCAGAGGACATAATCAAAATACTTTTCCAAGGTCAAAAGGTCATGGTGGATGACCAGGGAGGTCTTGCCTTCTTGCTGGAACTTCTTCAAACAGTCCATGATGACTTGCTCTGTCACCTGATCAATTCCTGCCAAGGGCTCATCCATCATGTAGAGTTCAGCTTCCTGGGCCAAGGCCCTAGCTAGAAAGACTCGTTGCCGCTGACCACCAGATAGCTGATCAATCTGCCGATTGCGTAAATCACTGATTTTCATCTCTTCCAGAGCCTGCTCTGCCTTTTCCTTATCTAAGGAACTTGGTCGACGGAAGAAACCACTGGTATGGGCAAACCGCCCCATCAGGACAATATCCAGAACCCTTGCAGGAAACTGCCAGTTGACCTGGCTGGCTTGGGGAATATAGGCAACATTTTTTTGAATAACTTGATCCAGTTTCTCTGACTGACCCAGTAGCGAAACCTTGCCACTTACCCCCTTCTCCAAACCCAAAATCGCCTTAAACAAGCTCGATTTCCCTGCACCATTTGGTCCGACCAGGGCTGCACGACAACCCTTGGGTAGCTGAAAACTGACCCGATCTAGAGCCTTGACCTGTCCTGCACCATAGTGCAAGGACAAGTCTTCAACTCTCAGTATTTCTTCCATTCTTCCAACCTTTCTTACTGCAAATGCTCCACAATTAACTGGACATTGTGCTTGTACATATCGATAAATGTCGCTCCCTCTTCCCCTTCTGGCGCTAGGGAATCTGAGAATAGTTCCTTGCCTTCACCGCTTACAATCGCTACCTGACCACCCTTGGCCTTGACAGCTTCCTGCAATTTTTCCATGCGTTCTGGACTGGTTGTTGACTCGGTGAAGATAGCCTTGATACCATGTTCTAAAATCATATTGACCGTTTCAATCATATCGCTGTTGGCAACTTCAGACTCGGTGCTAATGCCCTGCGGTGCATAGAGAGTAAAGTCATAGCTGGCTGCGAAGTAGTTAAAGGCATCATGAGGGGTGACTAGGTAACGGCTCTCAGCAGGCAGAACACTCAACTCTTTTTCAATCCAAGTATGCAAGTCATCCAACTGAGCTAGGTAATCTTCCGTATTTTTCTGAATCAGCTCTGCTTTTTCCGGAAGAAGTTTTTGCAACTCCTCAGAAGCTACCGCTACCGCTGATTTATAGAGGGAGATGGAAAACCAGAAGTGAGGGTCCACAATCTGCTCCCCGTCTTCATCCATGGTAGTCAAATCCGACTGGGCAAAGTTCTTAGACACTGCTACCCCCGTCTTTTCCAAGGCTTCCACCATTTTGCCCTCAAAGTGCAAACCATGGTAGAGAACTAAATCCGCCTGCTGCAACTTGGATAGGTCGCTGGCTTTAGCAACATAGAGGTGCGGGTCTTCCCCTGCTGGAATTAGTAGATCCCGCTCCACCTCATCTCCTGCCAGCTGGTAGACCATGTCATTGAGGAAAGAGGTCGTGACCGCCACTCGTGGCTTGCTGGAAGCCTCTGGGCTTTGCGTTGAACGACAGGCTCCTAGTCCGATCAGGGACAATAGCAGAGCCAAACTGAAAATTAGTTTTTTCATGATTGGTTCTCCTTATATTTTTGTTAGGTGTACTTAATTTTAGTTTTAATATACATTAAAAAATTCTTTCTGTCAATGATTTTTATAAAATTTTGGTATACTATTCTTACTAGAAAGTGAGAGAATATGACACCAAACAAAGAAGATTACCTGAAAGTCATCTATGAACTCGGACAGACAGAACAAAAAATCACCAATAAGCAGATTGCTGAAAAGATGAATTTTTCCGCCCCAGCCGTTTCCGAAATGCTGAAAAAAATGGTCACGGAGGAGTTGATTGAAAAGGACAAGGCAAGTGGTTACCTCCTCAGCCAAGCTGCCTTGGAAATGGTAGCCAACCTCTACCGCAAGCACCGCCTGATAGAAGTCTTTTTGGTCGAGCAGCTGGGCTATTCCCCTGAGCAAGTCCATGAAGAAGCTGAAATTTTAGAACACACCGTTTCAGACCATTTTATCAACCAACTAGACAAACTGCTGGGCTATCCCCAAACCTGCCCACACGGTGGCAGTATTCCTAAAGAAAACCAGTTGCTTGTGGAACGCTACCAGACCCGGCTGTCCCAACTGACCGAAACTGGCAGCTACCAACTGGTTCGTATCCATGACTTCTACCAGCTTCTCCAATACCTGGAACAACATGAGTTAGCTGTCGGCGATCAACTACTTGTGACAGCCTTCGACCAGTTTGCCCAGACCATCACCATCCAGTACAAGGACAAAGAACTGGCTATCCCTACAGCCATCGCCCAAGAATTATTCGTAGAAAAGCAAAATCGCCCAGCCTAATAAGCTGAGCGATTATTTTTTTCTCACATTACGGAAAATAGATTTGGCTGCCAAAAACAGTTGCCCACATACATACACTAACCCAAGTAGGAAACCTATATAAAAACAGCCCAATAGAAAGTGAGGGTTATAGGTTAAAGGCTGCAAGACAAACATGAGAATCCCTACCAAGCCCCACCGCATGCCCCAGGTCATCTTTCTCTGGATAATCCACTCCAGCCAATCTTCTCCAACTGAACTTCTGGTTTCCAGATACTCTTGATTAAGGTCTTGAAAAAATTTTCTCATATTCCTGCTCCCCTCATCCTATCTTCAAAACATACACTAGCACTTTGTGACAATATTATTATAGCACATTGTTTTCAAATAATAGTCGAATGAAGGGCTTTCAGACAAGGAACTGAGGCGCAGGCTGTACTAGAGTACGGCAAGTCGAAAGTGACGATGCATCAAAGCTAATTCAAATGACTAAACCAACACTGTCGAAAAAACCAGCCTACTCGGGCTGGTCTTCTTGGAGTCGCTCTTTGAGGCGGCGACGGTATAAAATCTGCGAAGGAATAAAATAGAGAAAACTCGCTAAGATTATCCATCGCTTATCGATTTCACTAAAGTAAATCACCAAAATCAAGGTGAAAGCCACTGTTAGGTAGAAAAAATGATTGGTTAATAACTTTTTCATCCGACACCTCCACATTTTCTTGACATTAGTATATCAAATAAACCTATAAAAGTATAGAGGGCTAGCGATTTTTGGTATCCAACACAATGGTCACCGGACCATCATTGACTAGACTGACCGCCATGTCCGCCCCAAAAACGCCCACTTCAACCGGTACATAGGCTGACAGAGCCTGGTTAAAGGCATCATAGAGTTGGCTGGCTAGGGCCGGAGCTGCCGCTCCTGTAAAGGCAGGGCGATTGCCTTTTTTTGTATCCGCAAAGAGAGTAAATTGGGAAATAGTTAAAATCTTGCCCGCCACATCTTGAACAGACTTGTTCATCTTGCCTGCCTCATCTGCAAATATCCGCATATTGACAATTTTACGAACAGCATAGTCCAGGTCTTCCTGGCTGTCATCTGGGCCCACACCGACTAGGAGCAAAAGTCCTTGTTCAATTTGCCCATGGATACTTCCATCGATGGTCACACTAGCCTGTGATACACGTTGTAATACAATTTTCATCTTATCCGTTGGTCCTTTTCACTGAGTAAACTTCTGGCACCGACTTAATCTTGTCCACCAGACTGGTCAAGGTTGCCAGGTTGGAAATACCAAAGGAAACGTGGATAGTCGCAAACTTCATATCCTTGGTTGGCTGGGCATTGACCGAAGAAATATTCTTGCTGGCATTGGTCAAGACCTTAAGGACATCGTTGAGCAACCCTGAGCGGTTGAGCCCGTAGATGTCAATGTTTGCCATGTATTCCTTGGTCGAATTTTCATCCTCCCAACCGACATCAATCAGGCGGACATCGTAGTTTTCCTGGCTCTTGAGGTTCATACAGTCCACACGGTGAACCGCAACCCCGCGACCCTTGGTGATGTAGCCGACAATCTCATCGCCAGGTACTGGATTACAACACTTGGCAATCCGAATCAGCAAGCCTGACGCCCCTTCAATGACCACGCCACCTTCATGACGGATTTTCAAACTATCTTTGTTGTCGTGTTTGACTTCGCCACCGTTGACCAATTCGTCCGCGACAGCTTTGGCCTTAGCCCGCTCGGCTTCTCGACGTTCTTTCTCTGTCAGACGGTTAAAAATTGACACGGCAGAAACTTCTCCAAAACCAACCGCTGCATATAAGGCTTCATCCGTTTTGTAGCTGGTCTTTTGCAGGACCTCGTCCATGTGGCGGCGGTCCAGGTATTGGTTGGGTACGTAGCCGTTTTCTTGGAGCAGGTTCTGGAGCATTTCACGCCCCTTGGAGACGGAAAGTTCCTTGTCCTGATTCTTGAAAAACTGCTTGATTTTGTTACGGGCCTTGTGAGTTTTAACCAGGTTGACCCAGTCACGACTTGGGCCGAAAGAGTTGGCAGAGGTGATGATTTCCACCTGGTCACCGGTCTTGAGCTTGGTCGTCAGAGGCACCATACGGCCGTTGACCTTGGCACCTGTCGCCCGCTCGCCAACCTTGGTGTGAATCTCATAGGCAAAGTCAATCGGTACAGAATCCTTTGGCAACTCACGCACCGCACCATCTGGCGTGAAAACGTAAATACGCTCGGTGAAGATGTCCTCTTTGACCGAATCGACGAAGGATTGGGCATCTCCTGCCCCTTCTTGAAGTTCAATCAGGTTATTGATCCAACGCAGTTCTTTTTCGCTGGCAGTTGCCTTGCCACCACGCTTGTAGGCCCAGTGAGCCGCAACCCCGTACTCTGCAACCTGGTGCATTTCCACCGTCCGAATTTGGAACTCGATTGGACCTTTTGGCCCATAAACAGTCGTATGGATGGACTGGTAGCCATTGGCTTTTGGACTGGCAATGTAGTCCTTGAAGCGACCCGGCATCGGCTTCCATAATTCATGGATGTAGCCAAGCATGGCATAGACATCACTTGGTGTATCCATCAAGCAACGGATTGCTGTCAGATCATAGAGCTGGTCGAAGCGTTTTTTCTTGTCGTGCATCTTCCGATAGATAGAGTAGATATGCTTGGGACGACCATAGATTTGACCGTGAAGATGGCGCTCCTCTGTGTATTCCCTCAACTTGTCAACGACTTCATTGACCAATTCTTCCCGTTCACGACGCTTCTCACTCATCATTCGAGTAATCTTGTAGAATTCAATCTCATTGAGATAGCGGAAAGACATGTCTTCCAATTCCCACTTGATAGAAGAAATACCTAGACGGTGGGCAAGGGGAGCGTAGATTTCCATTGTTTCACGCGAAATCCGTTCTTGCTTGTCCTTGCGCAAGTGTTTAAGGGTCCGCATGTTGTGCAGACGGTCTGCCAGCTTAACCAGAATAACCCGCATATCTTGGGACATGGCAATCAGCATGTTGCGGTGGTTTTCAGCTAGTTGCTCCTCATGAGACTTATACTCAACCTTACCTAACTTGGTCACCCCACCGACAATATGCCGAACCTCTGGACCAAATTCTGCTTCCATATCATCCAAGGTAACTTCCGTATCCTCAACCACATCATGCAAGAAGCCACAAGCAACCGTGACAGCATCTAGCTTAAGACCTGCTAAAATACCGGCTACCTGGATCGGGTGAACAATATAAGGTTCTCCTGACTTGCGAAACTGTGACTTGTGTGCCTCCGTCGCAAATTCCAAGGCTTTTTCAACAAAACGAACATCCTCGGCTGGAAGATAGGTGGCCGTTAGCGCAACAACCTCTTCCCCCGTAAAATTAACTTCTTTCATCTTCTTCCCTCATCAGAAACTGTTTCCTATTATTGTACCACTTTAGAGGCAAAAGAAAAAGGGGAGCGCTACTTTCCCCCTTGCTCAGCCTTGAAAAAAGACAGATACAACTTGATACCCTGAGCTAACTCTTGCAAAACATTCGTTTTTTTGCTTTGTTTTCTGGAATTTTTCCAACTATTTTCTTAAATATTCGAGAAAAACCTTGATGATTTCGTTTTCAATCGGTATAATATTCTTGAGATTATATCAAATGGAGGTTCTCATGAAATTTCGTTTTAGTAAGTGTGCCCTAGCCCTCAGCCTAGCTTTACTGGCTAGCAGCAACACCGCTCTTGTCTCTGCTGAAGAAACCAGCACAGAAACCCCTATCTTAAATGCAGAAACAAGCCCAATAGAAACAACTAGCTCCGTAGCTACAACCGCTCCTTCTGAAACAGTTGCCCCACCAACGGTTGAGTCTACCCCTGTTACAGAAATTCCAGCGAATACTAAAACAGCAACCGAAAGCATCACACCAGCTAGCGTCACGCCAGTCGGTAGCGAAACAACTAGTCCCGTAGCCGAAGCACCCGCAGCAGTGGCCGAAACCACTACTCCAGCAACAGAAACACGCGCAGTAGCTACTGAAACTACCACTCCAGTTGAAGGCCAGTCGGTCGATGTCCGTATTCTAGCTACAACAGACCTCCACACCAACTTGGTCAACTACGACTATTACCAAGACAAGCCTGTGGAAACCCTCGGTTTGGCAAAAACTGCTGTCCTAATCGAAGAGGCAAAAGCTGAAAATTCAAACATTGTGCTTGTAGATAATGGTGATACCATTCAAGGAACACCGCTTGGAAACTACAAATCCATCATCGATCCAATCGAAGAAGGGGAGCAACACCCTATGTACGCTGCCTTGGACACGCTCGGTTTCGATGCTGGTACCCTTGGCAACCATGAATTCAACTACGGTCTAGACTATCTCCGTAAGGTCATTGCAACTGCAGGTATGCCCCTTCTCAATGCCAACGTTTTACATCCTACAACCAAAGACTTCCTCTACCAGCCTTATACCATCATTGACAAGACCTTCACAGATACGACTGGCAAGGCTGTCAGCCTGAAAGTCGGTATCACAGGAATCGTTCCGCCACAAATCCTCAACTGGGACAAGGCCTATTTGGAAGGCAAGGTCATCGTTCGCGATGCGGTTGAAGCAGTTCGCGATATCGTTCCTGTTATTCGTGAAAATGGAGCTGATATCGTTCTAGTCCTCTCTCACTCAGGTATCGGTGATGACCAGTATGAAGTCGGCGAGGAAAATGTCGGTTACCAAATCGCCAGCCTAGCTGGAGTTGATGCGGTCATCACAGGTCACTCCCACGCAGAATTTCCAGGAACTGCAGAAAAACCAAGCTTCTACGCTCAATATGCTGGCGTGGATGACACAAATGGTAAAATCAACGGTACTCCTGTGACCATGGCAGGTAAATACGGTGACCACCTCGGCGTTATCGACCTCAACCTGACCTACACCGACGGTAAATGGACTACAACTTCTAGCAAGGCTGCCATCCGCAAGATTGACACCAAGTCATCTGTTGCGGACAGTCGTATCATTGACCTCGCTAAAGAAGCCCATACTGAAACTATCAACTATGTTCGTCAGCAAGTCGGTGAAACAACAGCTCCAATCAACAGCTTCTTTGCCTTGGTGCAAGATGACCCATCTGTCCAAATCGTCAACAATGCCCAAATCTGGTATGCTAAACAGCAACTAGCAGGAACACCTGAAGCAGGCCTGCCAATCCTTTCTGCAGCAGCGCCTTTCAAGGCTGGTACTCGTGGTGATGCAACTGCCTATACAGACATTCCTGCTGGGCCAATCGCCATCAAGAACGTAGCAGACCTTTACCTCTATGACAACGTTGTCGCGATCTTGAAAGTCAACGGTGCCCAACTCAGAGAATGGTTGGAAATGTCAGCAGGTCAGTTCAACCAAGTAGACCCAAGCTCCACAGAACCACAAAACCTGGTCAATACAGACTACCGGACTTATAACTTCGATGTCATTGACGGCGTAACCTATCAATACGACATCACCCAGCCAAACAAGTACGACCGTAGCGGTAAATTGGTCAATGAAACAGCCAGCCGTGTCCGCAACCTTCAGTACAATGGACAGGCTGTCACAGACGAGCAAGAGTTTATCGTTGTGACCAACAACTATCGTGCTAGCGGTACCTTCCCAGGTGTCAAAGATGCCTCTGTCAACTACTTGCTCAACCTAGAAAACCGCCAAGCTATCATCAACTATATCATCTCTGAGAAGGTTATCAACCCAACAGCAGATAATAATTGGACCTTCACCGATAGCATCAAAGGTTTAGACCTCCGCTTCTTGACTGCCGATCGTGCGAAAGACTTAGTGGCTAATCAAGAAGGTCTGGTTTACCTCCAAGCTTCTACTGCAAGCGAAGGTTTTGGTGAGTTCAAGTTTGTCTACACTGAGCCAAAAATCGTGACACCTCCAACTAACCAAACAGATACCAATACTAACTCAGCTACTGGTCAAACTGGCGTTCAAATCACACTGCCATCTGGTCAGGTCATTACCCTTCCAGCTGAAAAAATAACAGCACCCGCACCAAAACACAAACTTGCTACTACAGCTAAGGCAAGCACTTCCTCCTCAACAAATCAAACAGGGCAAAAAACACTCCCTGCAACTGGTGAGGCAAGTTCTATGTTTAGCCTGATTGGCATCAGTTTGATGGGCCTTGTCGGTGCTTTCCGCAAGAAAAAAGAATAATAAAAGCATGTAAGAGGAAACCATGTTTCAAACCTTTCCTACTCTAAAATCTACCTCCTTCCAACTTCGGAAAATCGAGGAAACAGACCTCGATGACCTGTGGGAAATCTATTCCAATCCCATTCACTTTCAGATGACACCCAACACTTCCACTCAAAACAAAGAAACCCTCCGAAAACGCATCGGGCATTTCCAGAGGGATTTCAATAAGAAGAAATGCTTATTCTTGGGCTTGGAACATCAAGGGAGATTGATTGGCGTTTTGGAAGTTTTCGACTACAAGAAACGGTCTGCATCGATAACCATTGGCTATCGGATTCATCATGCCTTCTGGAATCAGGGTCTAGCTAGTCAGGCAGTCAGCCTGCTCTGCCATTTCCTAATGGAAGAATGTCAGATAAAAGCAATCCTTGCCTTTGTCCTGCCAGAAAACAGAGCCTCTCAGAAGGTGCTACTGAAAAATGGTTTCCAACAGAGTGGGCAAATCGAGGAGGTCTGGAAGGGCTTGGGGCAGGTCAGCCTCTTGCAATTTGAGCGAAAATAGTAAAAACCAGGGAAATCCTGGTTTTTCTTATGCAAAATAGCTCCAAATCACCGCGATGAGAATAGCCGGCAGCATATTGGCCACGCGAATCTTTTTGTCCCAAATGATATTGACACCGACACAGAAGATGAGGGCGGAGCCGATAAAGGAGAGATTGGCAAGGGCCTGATCCGTCAACAGAGGCTCAATCAAGCGCGCCAAAAGAGTGACCGATCCTTGAAAAATAAAAACCGGTACTGCTGAAAAGCCAGCCCCCTTACCCAGACTTGCTGTCATGATAAATATGATGATAAAGTCCAGAATGCTCTTAATGGCGAGGAGGCTATAATCCCCCGTCAAGCCGTCTTGGATGGAGCCGATAATGGCCATGGCTCCGATACAGACAGTCAGGGAGGCGGTCAAAAAAGCATCCAAAAACTGAGAGTCCTGACCGTTTCCTGACTTTTCACGCAGCCAGATACCCAAGCGCTCAAACCAACCTTCGATATGAAGGACTTCGCCTAGAAAGGTCCCAAAAGCCAGACTGAGCACAAAGAACAAGGTGTTCTGGGTAACCAGTTGACCATTTTCCACTCTTAAAAGACCTGTCAGCGTTCCAGAAATCCCTAAAAAGAGAATGGCAACACCGCTAGCCAAGGTTAAGCCAGACTGATGGCGTTCTTTCAGTAAGTGTCCAAACCAAGACCCTAGCAAACCTGCTAGGGCAATGGTCAGTGTATTGATAATCGTTCCCAAAGCAAACATGGGCTACCTCAACAATTCCGTCGCGTAGCTAATTGCAGAAAGGGCGTAGAGTGGGGCCGTCTCCGCTCGTAAGATACGAGGACCAAGACCTGTTTTGACCGCTCCTGCTCCTTCAAATGCAGCGACTTCCTCAGGCGACACGCCACCTTCTGGACCGACGATGACTAAAACTGATTGACAAGCTTCTAAACCAGATAAGATTTTCACCAGGTTGGCTTGTTCGCCTTCTTTTGCAGCCTCTTCATAGGCTAGGATAATCTGGTCAAATCCTGCTAGTTGGGCTAGGAAATCCGCTTTTTTCTCAAATAATCGAACAGCTGGAATGCGATTGCGTTTGCTTTGCTCGGCTGCCCCTTGGGCAATTTTTTCCAACTTTTCTGCTTTTTTTGCCAGTTTTTTACCATCCCATTTGACCACGGACCAGTCAGCTGGAAAGGCCCAGAGGGCTGCCATGCCTAATTCCGTTGCCTTTTGGGCGACAAACTCGAGCTTGTCTCCCTTGGGAAAGCCCATGGCAATGGTCACGGAAACGGGCAATTCAACATTGTCTGCCAGTTCTTCGATAATCTCAACAGATTGGCTCTGGCTGTCCACTACTCGTGCCAAGCGTTTGATCCCGTCATCAAAGACCAGGAAAATCTGGTCATCTGCCTGCAAGCGCATGACAGAAAACATATGCTTGGCAGTATCCTTATCGCTAATCTGGAACACGCCCTGCGGTGCTCTGCCATTGACAAAATACTGCTGCATCCTAGCCTCCAATCACACCTGAGCGATCAGCCGTCTTCTTGAAGATACAGCAATTCCACTCACCTTGAATCATATGGGTCTCAAGGAAGAAGCCAGCCGCCTCCGCAGATGCTCGCACCATATCCCACTTGTCCGCGATGATACCGCTCATAATCAGGTAGCCCTCTTCCTTGACCAGACGGTAGGCATCCTCGGTCAGATGGATGAGAATGTCCGCCAAGATGTTGGCAACGATAACTTCTGCTTTAATATCAACGCCACGAAGCAAGTCACCTGCCGCGACATGAATATTGCTAGTATTGGCATTGAGGTCAATGTTTTCCTGAGCTACACGCACCGCCACCTCATCCAAGTCATAGGCGTAAATCTCCTTGGCACCCAAGAGAGAACTTGCAATGGAGAGGACGCCTGAACCTGTACCGACGTCAATCACCGTTTCGCCACCACGAAGGACCTGAGAAAGAGCAAAGAGGCTCATCTTGGTCGTCGGGTGGGTACCCGTACCGAAAGCCATGCCTGGATCCAAGCGGATAATTTTCTCACCTGCTGTCGCCTCGTAGTCCGTCCAAGACGGCACAATGGTCAAATCGTGGGTAATGCGGGCTGGTTCATAGTATTTCTTCCAGTTGTCCGCCCAGTCTTCCTCTACCAGTTCCTGACTTTCTAGACTGACCTGACCAATCTCCAAGCCAAAGCCTGTCAAATCCGCCATGCGAGTCGCCAAGTCTGCCTTAACTTCCTCAATATCTACAGTATCAGGATAATAGGCCGTAATCGCAATCATATCTGACTGCTCCACCTCGGGATAGAGTTCACCAAAACGGTCCTCCTGTCCCACATAGTCAGCCGAGTCGCTAATAGCCACCCCCTGACTCCCCGTTTCAATCATCAGATTTGAAACTGCCTCTTCTGCATCACGATGCACGTGAATCGTTAATTCTTGCCATGAGTTCATGTTTGTTTCCTTTCCTCCTCTATATCAACTAATTTAAAAATACTTTTACCAATAACTGTAATAATATTTTTTCTCAATTGTTGTTCTAATTCCGAGTCAATTCCGCAATTGTTAACAAACCTATCTTCAAAAGTTGTATACAGACGTCTCACTCGAATTGGATTTCCGGCATCAAAATTTTCAACATAGTGGTAAATGATTATCGGAACACCACGCTCTAATGAACATTTTGCTACTTTTTCCCAAAGATAGCTATCTGTCTGTCCCAATGATGCTCCGTAAATAATGAGAATATCTGAATTTTTGATAATTTGTTCGTTTCTAATATCTAGATTTTCACGAACTCCTGAGAGACTCAAATTTTTTATTAAAAATTCTTTCTGCTCCTCAGAAAATTCATCCGATAGCTGTTCTGAATTACTGACACCAAGGATTGTGTTCAATTCTAAACTTCCATGGCAGTGAATCGGTTTTCTCACAATAAAATTATACGTTGAACTTGAACTAGACCGATAGTTGTTCTTATGTGTATCCTTCGACTTCTCAAATAATTTATCTAATACATTAGTATAATTTAATGTCATTAAATTAACAATGTCATGTTCAAACCTATTTTCATCGAAAAGTTTCGTAATTAGTGGCTGATTTAGGTTGGGTAAATCACTAATTAAGCGGTTGAATGTCTCTCCAAAATCAATAATTTTTTGTTCATATTCAAATGACTTTTGAACATCACTTAAATAAAATCGTAAATCATCAATTACATCAGATAAATCATTAATAAACTTTTCTTTTGCATCATTGGACTTAGTAATCTCTTCATTATCCCTAGTCATTTTTCCAATCGATAACTCAAAGTCTGACCAGTTCTCATAATCATTCACTCTGTCCTTGAAAAGGGCTTCATATATAAAGTTTGAATAGTCATTTTTCTCTTTCTTATTTTGATAAATTTCATTTTGAAATTCATAAAAGTTTTTATACTTTGTTTTTAGACCATATTGTATATCCAATCCGTTTCCAACAATATAAGTAATGTACATTTCCCCTCCAAAGTATTTTCTCATCCATTATTACAAATTGTATACAATTTTATTTAAAATTATTGTACCGATTTCTAGCCTATTTTACAAGTTAATGTTACGCAATGGAACCCTAATAATACTTTTTCGAAAATGTTCTAATCGCACTACGAATAAACATGTGTAGGAAAGTTTGAAACGGTGGTTCCAAGTTTCTGAACGGAGGTGATGCCCATGAAAGTGGACAGCAAATCTGCTAGAAAGGAGGAATGCTTTTGTCCGTAGCTGATGGATTGATTGTCATGCTCACATTCGCAAGTCTACTTGTTGAAATGCTGAGCTTGATAATCGTCATCATTTTAGCTATTCGAGATAAAAAATAACCGTCAGCAAACTTTGACACAGTTCTGACGGTTATTTAATCTAACGAACTGAACCACCGTTTAGCGGTCCTACTAGGCGTTGAGCTGGAACTCAACGCCTTTTCTATTTTTATAATAGCAAAAGTTTCGCCTGCAGTCAAGCAAGAGAGAAAACGGAAGGTCAAATAGAATCTATTACCCTCAATTCTATACCCACTGTACCATATTGTTCTAATTGTTCTCGAGAATAGTAAACTTCCATATCTTCTGGTTTCGCCCCTCTAATACTGCTTTGCGTATACCCACAAGACAATAAATCTAGTTCTTTGTATAACTGAGCAAAATTATCAAATATGTGAAGATCTAATACTTGCACCTCGATCGTTTGCGTCTGATTTTCTGTACAATAAAAACGGATGCGATCTCCAATTTGTATATGCTTGCGCTTCTCGTCATAAAGTCGTAGCTCAATAGTCTTCTGACCAGACTTCATCATTGCAAAAGGTTTTGGAGCCAGTAACATTTCATGAACCATCTCAATACCTCGGATATGGGTAAAATTCCCCCTCCACCAAGTCTGCTCTGCCTTTTTCAAAAGCCTCGCTATCCCAAGCAATCGCAAATTCTTGGGCTTCTGGGTCCACCAAAAAGTCCATGAGGTCATCTAGACCTTGGTCTGCGGTGTCCTTAAGAAAGTCTGCAAAGTAGGTCAGAAACTCTGCTGAAAAGCCCTTCTTGGCGTCAAATGGCAGAGCGACCAGGTAGTCTTCTTCGTCAAAGCGAGACTTGTCCTGGTTGTAGAAAAGGACATACTCCTCCAGGAAAATATCCTCCGCAGAAGCATTGCCGTCATCGTCCACCGTCTCAATCCCAGCCGCATTTTGTGCTTCCAAGATAAAAGCCAACTCAACAGCATGATTTTTCTTGTCCCAGTTAAGCTCGTAATCGTAGGTAAAATGTTTGTCCAGTGCTGCTTCCAGCACATCTAAAAAGCCATGTTTTGCCATGTCAGTCCTCTTTTAATTTTGTGTTATAATAAGTGTACCATAATCAGCTAACAAAAGAAACGAAAGGAAGCCTATGCCAGCCAATCTCGCCCTTCGTATGCGGCCCAAATCCATTGATGAGGTCATCGGTCAGGAACACCTGGTCGGTTCTGGAAAGATTATCCGCCGCATGATTGATGCCAATATGCTGTCGTCCATGATTCTCTACGGTCCGCCGGGAATTGGCAAGACCTCGATTGCTTCTGCCATTGCTGGCACGACCAAATACGCCTTTCGGACCTTTAATGCCACGACCGACAACCAAAAACGCCTGCAGGAAATCGCTGAAGAGGCTAAGTTTTCTGGCGGTCTGGTTCTCCTGCTCGATGAAATCCACCGCCTTAACAAGAGCAAACAGGACTTCCTACTTCCTCTTTTGGAAAATGGCAATATCATCATGATTGGGGCAACGACGGAAAATCCATTCTTCTCAATCCTGCCCGCCATTCGCAGTCGGGTGCAGATTTTTGAATTACAACCCTTGAAAACCAGCCATATCCGACAGGCCTTGGAGCTGGCTTTAACAGACAGTGAACGTGGTTTTGACTTCCCAGTCACCATTGAACCTGAGGCTCTGGACTTTCTGGCAAATGCGACCAATGGCGACCTTCGGGCTGCCTACAATTCTCTAGAACTGGCTGTGCTTTCGACCAAGAAAAGTGACGACGGTAGTCGCCACATTGATCTGGACGCTGTGGAAAATAGCCTGCAAAAGTCCTACATCAGCATGGACAAGAACGGTGATGCCCACTACGACATCCTCTCCGCTCTGCAAAAATCCATTAGGGGTAGCGATGTCAATGCCAGCCTCCACTACGCCGCTCGTTTGATTGAGGCCGAAGATCTGCCTAGTCTTGCTCGTCGTTTGACGGTCATTGCCTATGAAGACATCGGCTTGGCCAATCCAGAGGCTCAGATTCATACGGTGACCGCCCTTGAAACTGCCCAGAAAATCGGCTTTCCAGAGGCACGGATTTTGATTGCCAATGTAGTGGTCGATTTGGCCCTTTCTCCCAAGTCCAATTCTGCCTATCTGGCTATGGATGCGGCTCTGGCTGATTTGCGAAAGAACGGTCATCTGCCTATTCCAAATCACCTGCGGGACGGTCATTATGCTGGTAGTAAGGAGCTGGGAAATGCCATTGGCTACCAGTATCCGCATGCCTATCCTGAAAAATGGGTGGACCAACAATACCTGCCCGATAAGTTACTGACTGCGGACTACTTCACCGCCAACGACACCGGCAAATACGAGCGTGCCTTGGGCATGACCCAAGAAAAAATCAAGCAACTAAAACAGCATAAGAAAAATGTGTAATGTAGGACTAGTTTCTATTGATTATGGGCCAAAGACCATCAAACTGATTGTAGAAATCTTAAAATGAGGTATTCCAATGAAAATAGAACGAAATTTTGGCGAGAGCTTTCCGTATTCGATGCATGATGCAAGAATTACGAAGATTGAACACCTGGATAATCAGCTAATACTGCATATGGATTCTCTGTTTTATTATACCGATAATCAAACTGAACAGATTCATAAAGCAACCATCCTGTTTGAACAGGTTGATAAAGAGGATGTCGAGTTTTTCGTATTCGAAGATACTGTTACAGGGGATTTTTCAGGAACTTGTATTGGACTGAAAGAATACCAGAAAAAGTACCAAGATAGTGAATTTGAAGTAATTGTGGAAACCTACAACTGGAGTCGAGCTGTATTTCAGGGGTGGTTATGGACTGGTGCTACTCCTGTAACCTGTCTAATGAATATTTTCTATTCAGGAAAAATGCTTTACCAAATAGGTGAGTAAGAGAAACACAGGGACTTCCTGATTTTACAACGCTTATCAATAAGGAATGGGAGAAATATAGGTAATAAATGAACTGAACACAATATCGTCCTGTATCATAAATTGTAGTGCTTTTCTTCAGAAAAACAAAATTTGATAACGTTTTCATTTTTTGCCGTTTTCCTCTTGATTTTTTCAAAAAATATGGTAATATTAAATCATAAATAAGAACTGCTGTGGTATACGAATTCATACCTATGTGTTGACCGACTATTTTTGTATTACTAGGGAGACAAAGATCTTTTGGCAGTATGCAGGCTGGTTCACCCAGAAGCAACTAAGTCAGAAACACGTCACCCACCTGCTTCTAGCGTGCGGGATCAATACAATTCATGAATAACCGGTACCAATACAGCATTTTTATTTTGCCCTTCCTTAGCTCAGCTGGCAGAGCAGCGGACTCTTAATCCGTGGGTCGTAGGTTCGATCCCTACAGGGAGGATTTTCATATATCTCCTAAGCCTTGTCCTGCAAGGCTTTTTGCGTGTCAAAATGTCTATTTGTTCTTCTTTTGTTCAAAAAAACATCACTCCAAAAAGGAATGATGTTTATATACAGCTTTACCAAGAACGTCCCTTGAGGTCAATATCTCCTTCTGGAAAATCTTTTTTGTCTTTCTTAGCCGATGCAATCATAATAGTCGCCGAAATCTGCTGTTGCTCCTTGCCTGTCAGCCGGTCAACATGAGTCTCCATACGATTGATTCGATAAAATCCACAAGCCTCATAGTAAGGGACCACTTCTTCTCGGCAACCCAAATAAGAAAAATCAACTGCTAAAGTTTGCGTATTTTCCTCTAACAATCGGGACATCATATCTCTCCCCAATCCTTTCCCACGAAATTCTGGCGCTATTAAAACTCCTCCGATTCCCGCAATAAGACACTCTTCAGCTCCTACAGAAATAGTACGAACCTGACTGCCCATATGACCCACCAAGTCCTCGCCTAGATAGGCTAACAAATGATAGTCTTGCGACGCGTAGCCATAGGGCTGCTTCAAATTCCACTCTCCGTAGTCATCTCTATATTCTCTATCAAACAAATCTTTGATAGATTGAGCCTGCTTAGCAATCAAATCTTCTGTTGACGAAAATAGAAAATTCAGTTTTGTCATTTCTCTAACCTTTCCCAGAGAACCACCTGTCCTTGTTTGAGCGACCTCTGCACATCAATAATGCGTTGGTTGGAAGAGCCGCGGAACTGCAACATAAGATTGCGTTTGCTGTTGTCATAGCGACCATCTACGAGAATGTCCAACTGGCTGAGCAGTTCTAATTTGTCTGGCGTTTCCAGCATCAATTCTTCCCATGTATAGCCTGTCCAGGACCAAATATCCTTGTCTGGCAATTCCGTCCGAACCCGCTTGACGAGGGGGAGGACGGTCCCTGTATTGAGAAAAGGCTCTCCACCCAAAAGGGTCAGACCCTGCACATAGGGCTGGGCCAGGTCTGCTAAGATGCGGTCTTCCAGCTCCTTGGTGTAAGGAATGCCGGCCTTGAAGGACCAGGTGGCGACATTGTAACAGCCTGGACAGTGAAAAAGGCAGCCGCTAACATAGAGGGAGCACCGCACGCCTTCGCCGTCCACAAAATTAAAGGCCTTGTAGTCCATAATCCGTCCCTGACTGAGTTCCTCACTCTTCCACTCGCCCGGCTTGGGATTGTTCCAGGTCTGTTCCCCCATAGCTGCCTCCCTCTCTCTTAGCTGATCCAGTAACGCTCGACACCCTCACGGACATCTTCCAACTTTCCGCCGCAAGCCACAATCGTTTTGCGACTAGCCTCATTGTCTGTCGAGCAGGTCACGAGGACTTTGGAAATATTTTTGGTTGCGGCTTCCTGCAAACCAAGTCGAAGTTGTTCCTTGGCATAGCCCTTTTCTCGCTCGGTCGGGCGAATGGAATAACCGATGTGACCGCCTTTATTGAGCAGGAAATCGTTGAGCCGTAGGCGTAGACTGAGAAAACCAAGGGCTCGACCAGTCTGGTCACATGATACATATTGAATGGAAGGAACAAAACCGTCTGGCAGGTTGATGCCTGCCTCATAGTCTTGGTTTCTCAAAATCCAGTCTTCAAAGTCCACATCTTTGGAGAGAAAGCCTCCGTCCATAGCAGAGCCTGCCGCTTCAAACTCCGCTAGCATATCCAAAATCGTTTCCTTATCTGCTAGTGTCGGTCGTCGCAATTCCATACTATACTCCATACTGTCTTTTGAAAAAATCGCTGATGATGTCCGTATCCAGTCCCAAATCCTGCACAATTTCTGCCTTGTGGAAATCATCATAGTTGTCCTTACCACTCCAGACAAAAGAATTGGTCACAATCTGATAGAGCCTATCTGGCTCGACAGCTCTGCCATTGACCAAAAGATCCTCACCGCTTTGGACAATGCCCCACATCTGAGGGTGGAGACCTGTCTTGAGGCTAGCCACCAAATCGCTGCCCCTGATAGTAACCAAGAGCACACGCTTAGAAAAGGGCAGGACCTTGACCAAGTCCGAATAGTAAATCGGACCCGCTGACAAGGAAGCCCGAATGCCGAAGCCGTTGATGACCGCTCCATCCGCCTGCAAGCCCAGCTGGCCAGCCCGCTCAAAGAGAGCCTGGCAAATGACAGGAGCTAGATTGGACACGCCCTGACGAATGCTATCCCGCTCCCCGTCTAGTGCCTGCGGCAGAACCGCTATCGGTTGGGAAAAAGCTGCGTCCCGTTCCGATTTCATCTGGTCGATAATGGCCTTGACCGCCCTGTCTTCCTCAGTCAGTTGCTCCACCTCAACCAAGTCATAGGTCAAGACCTCATGTCGCCCGTCTGCATAACACCGCAGGGACAAATGACCGACAAAGCGACCGTATTGACCAGCCTGGCAAATGCTGACGCTGCCCACCTGACTTGGTTCTCTCAAAATCGTGTGGGTGTGTCCGCCCAAGATGACATTGACCTCTGGAAATTCCTTGGCCAAGGCAAGATCTTCATCGTAGCCCATGTGACTGAGTAAAACCAGATGAGCCTGAGGATTGGCCTTCATAATCTGGTCCACCAATCGCCGCAATGCCTGTCGTGGATCTTCAAAAAGTACCTTGTCTGACGGCGAGGCAACCTCCTGGGTTTCTAAGGTGGTCAAACCCAAGACATACAAGGACTGCCCATTCATATCAAACTCGAGAACATCCTCCAGCGGCACCAATTCATCAGCCGCCTCCTCGTCACGGTAGCGGAGATTAGAGGATACGATCGGAAAGCCCGCAAAGTCATCCAAGCGACTGAGCAGTTCATCTCCGTGGTCAAATTCATGATTGCCCAAGGTCATGGCCTGGCAACCAATACGATTCATCAACTCGATTTCCTTGATTCCACGGTACATATTGAAAAAGATATTGCCCGAAAACAGATCCCCGCTGTCAAAGACAAAGGTCGGAACCCCCTCTTTTTCATTCCGAGCTCGAATATCCGCAATCAGCTGGGCTTTCTTTGGAAAATTCTCCATGTAGGAATGCATATCATTGGTATGGAGAATGCTGATATCTGTAAAATTCATACTATTTTTTCTTATTCTTGGCTTGCTTGAGCAATTCCTGCACACGCGCCTTCTTGTCCTGCTTCACATTGGAATTCTTCTCGTGATAGCGTGCCACCAAGGCCTTGCCCTTATCGTCTAGTTGGTATTTTCCCATTGTTTTCTCCTTTTTTGAACATAGCAGAGCTATTACATTTTTCTCCCTATTATAACAAACTTCCGTAGTTCCTCAAAACCACGGAAGCCCTCATGTCCTTATAAACTAGACCCATTCATGTGTTTGACACGGGAAATAATTTCCTTGTGGCGACCCTTGACCATGGGTCTGGCCTGCGGATTGCCTAGGTAACCACAGGTCCGCTTGACCACATCGACTGTTTTGGGATCGCTATTGCTACAGTTTGGACACTTGAAACCACGCTCCGTCGGCTCGAAGTCCCCCTCAAAATCACAAGCATAGCAATGGTCAATCGGGGTATTGGTCCCCAGATAACCCACGCGGTCATAGGCATAGTCCCAAACAGCCTCCAAAGCCTTGGGATTTTGTTGTAGCACAGGGTATTCGCAGTAGTGGATAAAGCCACCGCTGGCACCCGCTTCCACATAGACCTTTTCAAAATCCAATTTTTCAAAGGGAGTCGGATTTTTCCGCACATCATAGTGGAAGGAGTTGGTGTAATACTGCTTGTCGGTGATATTTTCAACCAGACCAAACTTCTCTGTATCCATGCGGCAGAAGCGATCCGTCAGGCTTTCCGACGGGGTCGAATAAACAGAGAAATGATAACCATATTGATCCGACCAAGCCTCTGTCAATTCCTTCATTCGTTTGATAATGGCAATCGTGAACTCCTTGGCTTCTGGATTGTCCTCCCAGTGACCACCGTAGAAAACTGCCGCCACTTCATAAAGTCCGATATAGCCCAACGAAATGGTCGCTCTGCGATTTTTAAAGACCTCATCCACCGCATCGGTCTTGGCCAGTCGCTTGCCAAAAGCCCCATACTGATACAAAATCGGTGCATTGGCAGGGGTCGCCTCCTTGACCCGCTCCACACGGTAAACTAAGGCATCCTTGACAATGGACATCCGCTCTGCAAAGATTTCCCAAAATTTTTCCTGACTGCCGCCACTTTCAAGGGCAATCCGTGGCAGATTGACGGTCACAACACCCAAGTTCATCCGCCCAGATGTCACATCCTGACCGTGTTCATCCTGCCAACCTTGGAGGAAAGAACGGCAACCCATTGGCACCTTGAAGGAGCCTGTCAACTCAACAATCTTATCATAAGACAGCATATCTGGGTACATCCGCTTGGTGGCACATTCCACCGCCAGCTGCTTGATGTCGTAGTTAGGGGAATTCGGCTCCAAATTCAAGCCTCGCTTAACTGTGAAAATCAGCTTGGGAAAAATCGCCGTCCGACCTTCGCGTCCCAGACCCTTGATACGAATGTTGAGAATAGCCTTTTGAATTTCCCGTTCAAACCAGGAAGTTCCCAGACCAAAACCTAGCGATGTAAATGGCGTTTGACCATTGGAAGTAAAGAGGGTGTTAATCTCATACTCCAAGGACTGCATAGCATCGTAGATATCCTTTTGCGTCTTGGCACGGGCATAGTCTTCCTGCTTGTCTAGCAAGACCCAGTCTTTGGCTTCTTTCAAATGCTTCTGATAATTGAGTTCAGCATAAGGAGCTAGCACCTCATCAATACGGTCTGCCGAACAGCCCCCGTACTGGCTAGATGCCACATTGGCAATAATCTGCGAAATCTGTGCCGTAGCCGTCTGAATTGACTTTGGGCTTTCCACATCCGCATTCCCAATCTTGAAGCCCTGAGCCAACATGCCCTTGAAATCAATCAAACAACAGTTTGTCATAGGTGTATAAGGGCTGTAATCTAAGTCGTGGTAATGAATGTCACCTTTTTGGTGAGCATTGGCCACATGGGCAGGCAAGAGCTTGAGGCCGATAGACTTACCAACGACACCTGCCGTCAAATCCCGCTGGGTATTGAAAACATCCGCATCCTTGTTGGCATTTTCATTGACCAAAGTCTGATCCTTGCTCAGCAACTTGTGGATTTCAAAGTTAATATCCGTCGCCTGATGACGACGAAAATCCCGCTGGGTCCGGTACTGGATATAGCGCTCTGCCAGCTCATACAAATGAGCCTTGAGCAACTCCTGCTCTACAATGGTCTGAATTTCATAAATCTGAATGTCATCTGTAAAACGACGATCAATCTCTTGCAAGCTTGCCTTCAAAACCAGCTGTAAACCTACTTCTGACACAGGGTGTTCCAATTCCTGATTGGCCCGTGAAAGAGCAGAAAAAATCTTTTGCTCATCAAAGGACACCGTCCGACCATCTCGTTTCAAGACCAGCAAGTTGACGACTGGTAAGATTGTTTCTACACTTTTCATCTGACAAACCTCCAAACTACTCACTGGTTATAGTGTAACATTTCACAAGTTCTTTATCAATATGTTGTATGAATTTTTCAAAAAATAATCTATACATACCATATATAGACTTATCTTGCAAAAAAATGACTGCATTAGCAATCATTTTCAATTATTTTTTTCATATAAACGGAACTGCGTCAAATTCAAATCTAACTCCGAATAGGCTGAATCCAAGGTAGTTTGGACCTCCTCCAAAACCGGTATATCCTTGTTGACCAAGATATACTTAGCATTGGTCCGGTTCAAATCATAGACCAGAGTTGACTTGCTCAACTCCGTATCCAAGTATGGTTCGGCTGTGATAACTGTTGCCGATGAAAATCGCTGGGCGTCCAGATACAAAAGGGCGCTATCATCCCAAGCAAAGATAAGGTCGCTCTGGCTAGTATTTTCCTGAATATACTGCGCCACCTCTTGACGCTCTTCTCGGACAAAGTCCTGGGTGATATACTGGTAAACCGGCTGCCCGATGAAAAATCCAACAACTAGAAGTGGCAGATAGAATGACCAACCGAGGTAAGAAAAGTCTTCTCTCTCCTCCTCTTCCTTGAGACTCATGGCAATTAAAATGAGACCATAGGGTACCAAAACCGTCGCCTGACTCCAATCCCCATTGGCATTGCAGACGATGAAAACAGTCTGCAAAAGCATGGTCAAGAGGACAAAAACACGAATAAAAGCATTTGACGCACGATTGGGGAGGAAAAGAGATTGGAAAATTCCTCTAAAAATCCCTGAAACCAGCAAAAAGATAGCCAGATAGAGCGATGACTGCAACTGGAAGCTAAAGTCAAAGTTAAATAGGAAGGTCTGTTGAACGGCTAAACCTAAAATCTGTTCAATAAAGGTATAATAGCCGACAGAGTAGAGGACCAAAAGGAAGCCAAAAATAGAAGCTAAGGTTTGGTAAATCCCTCTTGCAAGCTGACGGTGGCGGATATTAAAGACCAAAATGACCAATTGAGACACCACCCAAAGGATAGCGGCCTTGGGATAAATCAAGAAAACAAAGGCTGCTTCAATTCCAAATATTATAAAACTCTCATCCTTTACAGCCCTTTCAAAATACCGCACTAAGAACCATACCGAGCTCAAGATGAAAGGTAGGGCATACAAAGGAGCTGTGATCCCCCCTATATTTAAGGTTCCAATCAACAGATAAAACCAGCTAAGTAACTGATTCGCAACCTCTCTTGAACACGCAAAATAGGCTAAAATCTTATGCAGAAAAATCCCCGCAATGATTAGACAGACAAATTGGAGAAGAGCCAAACCGATGCTGGTTTGAAAAAAGCTCCCCAAGTAGGTCAATAGAAAAAACAGAATCCCACTAGTTCCAAAGAAATCACTGTAAGGTACTTGACCTGCTTGCATGGCTACACCGGCATAGAGGTTCTGACTTTGAAGATTAGATGCCAAAAAAGTCAAAAAGGGATTGGCAACACTCAAAAGGCTCAACAACAAGCTCAAAAAAAGCGGTAGCCAAAGATTAGTTTTGTAGTCATTTGGATCGAAGTTCGTTGGTTCTGCAAAAGCACGTTTTGCGGCCAACTCTCTGCGTTCCTTACGTGACAAATGACTGTCTTCTTGATGAGAAGCAACGAATTCCGTCATAGTTTTCTCCTTGCTATAATCTCAATCATTATAACAAAAAGACTGCTCCTTGTCACTCTTCTCCCCAATTTCCTTTAATAGGGCCAATTTCTCCAACTGTCGAAAGTTATACCATCCCGTTACCTTTGGCTGGGGATCAATTTGATAGTTTTTTCTCATTTCCATACTTATCTATTCGAAAAAAGGATGGCATCAGCCATCCAACTTCTTATTTTTTTGATCCAAAAGCCATTTTCGAACTTCTGAAATAAAGTAGAGAGAACCCGTCACAAACAGTCTGCCTTGCCCCTCTTTGAGCCAGGTTGATAACCAGCCTTGGTAGTCCTCAGCCCAGGCCCCCTGCCACTGCAGATCCTCTTTTTTTACAGCCCCATCATATGAAAAACTTGTTAGAACAAGCGTCGCCACCAGCAATTCTCTCTCTAAACAAGCCAACATCTCTTGAAAATCCTTGCGTTTCAAAGCCGAAAAAAGAATCGTCTGAGGCCCATCCTCCTCTTTGATAAAAGCCACTAAACTCTCAATAGCCGGCAGATTATGGGCACCATCTAGATAAATTGCGGGTTCTGACATTACCAATTCCAAACGCCCCATCCAGCTTGTCTCTGCCAAAGCTGACGAAAGATATTCTCTCTTCCATTCATTCCCCAACAAGGGCAAGAGCAAACGACTGGCCTCTACAGCAAGTGCTGCGTTCTTGCGTTGATGATCTCCCTGCAAACCAAGTTGAGCCAAATGGATTTCTACACCTTCTGACCAGAATAGGTTTTCCTTCCAGCCAAAATCACGACCAAATTGATAGACTTCCGCTTCCTTATCGCTAGCAACTTGCAGACATACCTGCTGGGCTTCTAGCGGCAAATCACCCAAGAGAACTAGACGATGCGGTTTGATAATCCCTGCTTTTTGATAAGCAATATCTCCTATCGTCTCTCCCAATAAGTCCTGATGGTCCAAACCGATCGAAGTAATCAAGCACATTAGTGGATCAATGACGTTGGTCGAATCATGCAGACCACCAATTCCCACCTCAATCAGCGCTAGGTCCAAATCCTGATTTTGAAAATAGAGAAACATGACCAGAACCATTACTTCAAAATATCGAAAGCCCTCATAGACCTGCGCGACTGCTACCTCTAAATCATGTACTTGCCTAACCAATTCCCAAAATCGAGAAGTAGGAATCGGCTCTGATTGTATCAGGATACGGTCCTCGATGGTCTCCATATGGGGGGAGACAAACCGCCCCACACGGAGTCCATGACTTTCTAGGATTTTTTGCAAGAAAGCAAGGGTCGACCCTTTTCCGTTGGTCCCGGCCACATGGACAAGTGGCACCTTCTCCTGCGGATTGCCTAAGAGTTCCAAGGCATAGCGCATCTTTTCTTCTTTAAAGCGGAAAACTTGCCCCTGTTTTCCATTTAACCATTTTTTCACCTGCTACCTCCATCCTACTATACTAGCAAGTTGCGGGGATTTTTGCAAAAGAAAGGTGGATTAAGAAATCCACCAATCCTTCCAGTTGTTAAATATAGATGTCAAACCAGATAAAAATAGAAACATATGTACACTCCTTTTTTTCTTTTGAAAATAGTCTACTATTTCGACCAAAAAAAGAACAGGACAAAAATGTCCTGTTAGCGACTTTCTTCATTCCAATCTTCTTCCAATTGCTCTACCAGGTGCGAATTCCCAATCAATCGAGCAAAAGCAACAGCTTCTTGATAATAATGATAAGCTTGCTCTTCCGATTTTTCCACATGGCGGGCATATTTCCAGCGCAACATGGATAAGATGGCTTTTTCCTGAAAATCCTGTGTCACTTGCATGATGCGGTCAATCGCCTCAAACAGATCTGGCATCGGATGATGGACACGCCAATTTCCCAAAAGACCAACAATGGCAAATAAGAGGTCTCGCAAAACAAACAAATCGGCCTTGGCCAAATGGTTTTGCTGCATCAGCAGGGTCTCAATTAGCGCCAAGAGTTGTTCTTCAGCATCTTTATAATCTGGATGGTAGCGGACATGTTCCACAAACAGTCGGATAATCAACAAGTCGTTGAGGCTAAACCGATCCTTTATCTGGATTTGATGAAAATATTCAGCAATGATGCCATGCCCAAAATCGCTGGTCTTGGTCTCGATCACATCATAGGTGGATTGGAGGGCATCCAAGGCGACCTGTTCATCCTCAGGCAAATCATCATAGTAGTCCTCATACACCGCCTGAAGCAAGTCCGCCCGCTGTCGCAGCAAGTCTGGATGACCATAAGTCGGTGTCCGCAGCAAGTCATATTTGATTTGGAGATAGGCGGCAGGCAAGGGTTTATAGTCAGGCATCAACTGGTAGAGACTGACCCCCAAGCGCTTGGCAATACTATTCATCTTTGAAAGGGTAGGCTTGGATTTTCCAGCCTCAATCCTGCCCAATTGACGAACCGAAATTTCTTTTTCATCCTCGCAAAGCTGTTCCATGGTTAAACCCTTTTCACGCCGCAATTGCCGCAAGCGTCTTCCGAATTCCTTGTCGTCCATAGCACTACTCCAAAACCATTTTTCTCTTTAATATTATACTAAAGTAGCTCGGTAAAATCAAATCTATCTGTCAATATTTTCAAAAAATATTTATCTAAATCAGAGCACAGGAATCCCCATCCATTAAAAAAACGATTGCTTTCGCAACCGTTCCTGTTTAGGCTTCTTCTTCGATGAAACTATTGAAAACTTCTTCAATCATATCCCACTCTGCAGTTGCATCTTCTGGAATTGGTTGAAGATCGCCTTCCGTACCATTTTCATTTTCAATGAATGAATAGGCTTGAATTTCAATTTCACCGTTCTCATCTTCGTCTGCTCCTGCAGGAACAAGCAAGACATAGTTTTTACCAAATTCTTCTTGGCCATCGATAGTCAAAAGAATCTCGAACAAGGTTTCATTTCCTTGGTCGTCAACGAGGGTAATCATTTCGCGCTCGTCGTGGTTGTGATCGTGATCGTGGTCATGGTGATGATGTGACATGGTATTCTCCTTAAAATGTTCTATCTAAATAATTTTGTAAAATCAGCTGGGCAGCCAACTTATCAATAACTTTTTTGCGCTTATTGCGGCTGACATCTGCCTGTTCAATCAGCATACGCTCGGCAGCCACTGTGGTCAAACGTTCATCCTGGTAATCAACTGGGAGTTGAAACTCCTTTTCAACCAAGGAACCGTAGGCTTGACTGGCCTCCACTCGGGGACCACTTGTATTGTTCATGTTCTTGGGCAAGCCAATAACAAATTTTTCTACCTTGTATTGTTCAACCAACTCGCGCAATCTGTCCAATCCAAAGACACCCTTTTCTTCATCGATTGCGATGATTTCCAGACCTTGGGCGGTAAATCCAAGTGGGTCTGAAATGGCAACGCCAACTGTCTTTGAACCGACATCTAGTCCCATAATTCTCATTAGAGATCAATCCCGTTGTTTTTCAAATAGAAGCGAACCAATTCTTCTACGATTTCATCGCGCTCATACTTACGAATTTGATTACGAGCGTCATTGTAGCGTGGTATGTAAGCTGGGTCTCCACTCAATACATAGCCAACAATCTGGTTGATTGGATTATACCCTTTCTCGTCTAACGAGCGATACACATTGGTCAAGGTTTCACTAATTTCTTGTTTGTTGGTATCATCTAAACGGAAACGGACAGTTTCTTCTGTAAATCCCATACACACACCTTCTTTCTTCTTTATTATATTCTATTCATTATAGCATAAAAGCGCTTAAAACTCAATAAGAACGCAGAAAAGAACCCTTTAAAACAGAGTTCTTTCCATACCTCTTATAGGGCTGCCCGCATTCTTGCCTGGGCATTTTCAACATTCCGAACAGAGCGAGGAAGAAAGGCGCGAATATCGTCTTCTTTATAGCCAACCTGCAGGCGTTTCTCGTCAATTAAGATTGGACTTTTTAAGATACGCGGATTTTCGGTAATCAAGTCAATCACTTCACTGACGCTCAACTCTTCAATATCGCATTCTAAACTTTTTGCATAGCGGTTTTTTGAAGAAACGATTGAAGCAATCCCATTTTCTGTTTTTGTTAAGATATTCAAAATTTCTTCCTTGGTAATGGATTCCTTACCAAGGTTATGCTCATTATAAGATAGCTGGTGAGCATTTAGCCAGTTTTTTGCTTTTTTGCAACTTGTACAACTAGAAACAGTATAAATTTTAATCATGTAGGCACTCCTTTGCTACATTTTCCTAAACACATTATAGCCCATTATACCACATTCTAACTCAGTCTGAAGACCTATTTTTCGATTTCTTCAGATTTTTTAGGAGAATTTCCCCTTTTTTAACCGTTTTCCTAAAAAATGAGAGAAAAAAGTTTAGGTTTCCCCAAACTTCTTCCTTAATCTTCCAATTCGATGCCACCATCCAAGTCCAAAACAACATCCTCAACGCTGTTGATAGCTGGAGCAGCTTCTTCTTGAACTTCCGCTTGGTCATCTTCAATCAAGCCATAATGGACACGAATCTTGCGATCAATTTCTTCAAAAATAGCTGGATTTTCTGCCAAGAACTTCTTAGCATTTTCAGAACCTTGACCAATCTTATCACCGTTGTAAGAGTACCAAGCTCCTGCTTTCTGGATGATACCAAGGTTGCTACCAATTTCAATCAATTCACCAGTTTGTGAAATCCCCTGACCATACATAATTTCAACGACGGCTTCCTTAAACGGAGGAGCTACCTTGTTCTTCACAATCTTAACCTTGGTTTCCTTACCAACATTTTGATCTTTCTGGTCACCAGTACCTTTGATTTGTGTATTGCCACGAACATCCATACGAACTGATGCATAGAATTTCAGCGCACGGCCACCAGGCGTTGTTTCAGGGTTACCAAACATAACACCCACTTTTTCACGCAACTGGTTGATAAAAATCGCTATGGTTTTAGTTTTGTTGATAGATGCTGACAGTTTGCGCATAGCCTGACTCATCATACGAGCTTGCAAACCAACATGGCTATCTCCGATATCTCCATCGATTTCCGCACGCGGTACAAGGGCTGCAACAGAGTCCACAACAACCAAGTCAACAGCACCAGAGTCAATCAATTTACCAGCGATTTCTAAACCTTGCTCACCAGAGTCTGGCTGTGACAAGAGCAACTCGTCAATGTTGACACCAAGAGCTGCCGCATAAGCTGGATCCAAGGCATGTTCCGCATCAATAAAGGCAGCAATTCCGCCTTCTTTTTGCGCCTGTGCAACCGCATGAAGAGCAACGGTTGTCTTACCTGAAGACTCCGGACCGTAGATTTCAATGATACGGCCTTTTGGATAGCCACCAGCACCCAAAGCAATATCAATGGACAAGCTACCTGAACTCATGACCTGCACTTTTTGCTCAGCCCGCTCACCAAGGCGCATAATGGCACCTTTACCAAAATCCTTTTCAATGGTCTTTAAGGCATCATCGAGCGCTTTTTTACGCTCATCACCAAATTTTTTCGTAATATCTTCTAATTTTTTACCAGGTTTTTTTGCCATTTCTTTCTCCTCTTTTGTAATCAATCCATTATAGCAAAGTTTTACTGTTTCACAAAGTTTTTCGCACGAAATCAAGGGCCTGCATCACCGCTAATTGACGAATGTGACTCCAGGAATACCCTCCCAGGTCCACCTCCATTTGGGCAACCCCAGAGGTACTTGCCAGAGCCAGAAACACCTTGGCAAGGACGTTGTCCTCTGTCGATTCTGGCTTGATAAGCACCGACACAGACAAACCCCAGTCTGATTGCAGGTCCTGCCGAATGCGACCAGCTTCTTCCCAGCACCTGCCCGATTCTGTACCTAGCTGACCGATGACTTTCCCTCCGCTAAAATAAGCCTGATTTTCCAGAGCCAGACTCAATTCAGCCTGCAAGAGACCACCTGTCCCCTGCTCCACGATGGCGATGCTTTCTTGTTTCGCCACTAACCGATCCGCTACCGTTTGTACCAGGCTATTTTCTTCACCGTAGGCATAGAAGTAATCTGCCAGTTTGTCACGTTGCAAGATTTCTTCTTCCAACTGATTCAGACGTTGATCTGCATCTTCTTGACTGGTTGCCTTGGTAGATAATCGAAGCGTCACCTCTCCAACTTTTGCATACGGAGCAAGAGTCGGATCGGTTTGGTTGTCAATCAAATCTGCCAAAACAGTCACCAACTGACTTTCCCCTATTCCAAAAAAGCGTAGGACACGAGAGTAAAGTTGTTGACTTGACTGAATAAGCAAGGGCTGTAAACTTCTTGTAAACATAGCCTTTAGTTCGCTAGGCGGGCCAGGTAAGACAACATAGGACACCCCATCTTGCTCAATCATGCCCCCAACTGCCAAACCCGTTGGATTTTGCAAGGCAAAGCTTCCCTCAACAATCTGTGCCTGACGCTCATTGTTAGGCGTACGGACACGACCTGGCCGACTGGCAAAGAAGCGGTCTAATTTTGCCATAGCCTCATCATCAAAAACCAAGTTTCTACCTAAGAAGGCCGCCAAGGTCTGCTTGGTCAAGTCATCTTCTGTTGGCCCAAGACCTCCACACAAGATAACCAAGTCACTGCGTTGGCTAGCCACCTCCAGAACAGACAAAAGCCTGCTTGCATTATCTCCCACAGCTGTGTGGAAGTAAACATCAATTCCCAGCTCTGCACATTTCTCCGAAAGGAACTGGACGTTTGTATTTACGATTTGACCTGTCAAAATCTCTGTCCCAACTGCGATTAGTTCTGCTTTCATATTCCTCCTCTGATAAAGATACAGTTACCTGCTCATTTATTCATTCGTAAATCCATCACAATCTGGTTCATTGTATCATAAAATGTCAAAAATCTCTTGAATTTTCAAGAGATTCTGATAAATAATAGAGTCTATTTCTTCGATTCTAGCTTATCACTTTCATCGATGAAAACGAGTGAGGTAAACAAAGGTTATCGCAACAATGAGAACGAGACAATGCATGGCATACACGACTGAATACTCCGAAGCATAATTTACACCTGTCATGCCTAGCCACTCATAAACTAGGGTAGGTACCAGCAGATAGGCCAAAACAAATGGAAATTTTTTCTTGAACCAGTTCATAAACCTTACCTCTTTTTTGTATATTATTATACCACACATCTGTAGCGATTAGTAAATTTGTACACTTTATTCACATTTTGAAGGAGTTATGCGCTGGGTTTTTGGAAGTATGTATAAAATGATTAGAGAGTCCAAGATACTGACCAGGAACAAGTTTGTGGCAGTGTTCTTTCACGAACAACACTTGCTAAAATTGAGAGCAATCAATCCATGCCTAAGTTTGAAAATATGATTTTCTTCCATTCGACTGGGAATCTGTCAGAACAATCAGGAGTTAATTGACCAGGGATTGACAATTCTTGAATTAACTCAGGAAGAAACTTTATTAGAAACCATGCGTATCGAGTTGGAAAAATTCTACAAAAAATGAGCTGGATTATTCCGCTCATTTTATTTATATTGACAGTTCTCTTCATGCTCATTCAGCAAGCCCGCCGCCTGTAAATAGGAATAAACACAGACAGGACCAACAAATTTGAAGCCTCGTTTCTTCAAATCTTTAGACAGGCGTTCGGATAGATCATTCTTGGTCGGCAAGTCTCGGAAGGACTTGACAGGCCTGTCAATCGGTGTAAAATCAACCCAAGCCCAGATATAGCGTTCAAAACTTCCAAACTCCTCCTGCACCTTCATAAATGCCTGAGCATTAGCACGAGTAGCGTACAACTTTGCCTTGTGACGAATGATGTCTGGATTGGCCAGAAGTCTATCCAACTCGCTGTCTGTCATGGCCGCCACCTTTAGCACATCGTAGTTGAAAAAAGCAGAGCGGAAAGCCTGGCGTTTGTTGAGAACAACTTCCCAGGAAAGTCCAGCTTGATAGGACTCCAAGCAGAGCAACTCAAACAAAGCCTGCTCATCGTGAAGCGGCTTCCCCCATTCTTCATCATGGTAGGCAATATACAGCGGATTATTGGGATTGACCCAAGCACAACGGGACATCATTTCTCCTTTTGGCCGAATACTTGGCAAATTAGTAAGGTACCTAGGCAGGTCGCAATTATCATACTGTACGTTAATTGAGCACGGCTACGATACCTTGCAAAACGTAACTCTAAGTCCTAAATATCACCGAATAACGCAGTTGACATCTGGCAAAAGGCTTCGTCAAAACTTGCCTTTTACCTAGTTGTTATTGCGGAAGTCTCTCAACGAAATTTCTAACAAAATTTCTGTTCGCCCGTCTATTTTGCTGTGTATCGCTTAACGCCTTAGTATCTGGACACGACATGAGCCGCAAAAATCAATATTATTTTTGTGGCGAATTAGTAAGGTCCCTAGGCAAGTCGCAAATAGCGATTGCCGTAGTCTGGTGAGTTACTTTAGTAACCATCATACTGGTACGTTACTTGAACACGGCTACGATACTTTGCAAAAAGATAAAGCCTTTCTAGATGCTAAAGCATCTGCGTCAGCTTTCCTATTTTGCTGTGTATCGCTTAACGCCTTTGTATCTTATTACTTCATCAGCATTTTGAGGGCTGATTTAATATAGTTCTCAGCGGTGTCGGTAGTACCGTCAAAGAATTTCTTGATTTTCTTTAGTTCGGCAGGACGGTAGCCAAGGGCTTCCATAGCTTCCATGGCTTCGTCGAGGGCAACATTTTCACTAGCAGGTGCTTCTGGTTGGACAGGTCCTGCTTCCTCACTCATGACAAACTTGCCTTCCAAGTCCAAAATCATCTGTTGGGCTGTTTTCTTGCCAATCTTTGGAAACTTGGTTAGATAAGTAATATTTTTTTGCTCAATAGCCCGCACCAGACCGTCATTATCATCAACAGCAATAATTGCCAAAGCCGTTGTTGGTCCAATACCTGATACTGAAATCAGACTGAGGAATACAGATTTTTCAGCCTCTGTCGCAAATCCGTAGAGCAGATGAGCATCCTCACGAATAACTTGATGCGTATAGACCGTCACTTCTTGCTGGACCTGTCCAGAGTAAGCATAGGGGTTAGCCACCTGCAAGAGATAGCCAACTCCGTGCGTTTCTACCACAATGTATTTTGCGGTTATTTTCGTTAACATTCCTTTGATATAGTCGTACATATACTTCCTTTACTAATGTGTCAATCCTTGTCAACTATTTAATACTTACCCAACTCTCGCAAGCTGGTATGATTTTCCTGAATGCGACGGAACATTTTTTCCATGTCTGACTTGCTGAAATGTACCAAAACTGGTCGGCCATGTGGGCAGTTATAAGGATTTTGACAATGAGATAATTGCCGCAATAAATCCCGTGCAGAATGGTCATCCAAGGCATGATTGGCCTTAATCGAACGCTTGCAGGACATCATAATGGCCAACTCTGCCCGATACTGCTTGATAGACACCTGGTCTGTTAGAAGCAGCATATCGCACATCTCGTAAACACCCGACTCAATCTCCTCTTCCTTCATCCAGATAGGATGCTCACGTAAGATGAATTGGTTGACACCATACTCTTCTAAGTTGACACCTACTTGACGGAGGGCATCCATCTTATGAACAAGGTTGAGGGCATCGTTCTGAGGGAATTCAAAAATATAAGGTACCAGCAACTGCTGGGCTGCATTATCGACTTCTCCAATCTTTTCACGATAGTATTCATATTTGACCCGCTCCTGTGCAGCGTGTTGGTCGACGATATAGAGCCCAGTTTTCCCTTGTGCAAACAAATAAGTCCCGTGCATCTGACCAAAATATTCTAATTCTGGAAAGGTTGATGTTTCTTCCTGATCCAACTTGTCTGCCACCTTAGCCAGTTCCTTAGTAGATAGGTTGGGGTGGTCGAGATCATTAGCAATTTCTGTCTGCCGTTGGGCAAATTTAATATTGACAGGCTTGTCAATTTCACTTGTCACCTCCGTCAAGCCATTGTTTTCTTCCAAAGGCTTAATTTCTTCTGAAACCACCTCTGGTTTGAGGAAGAAGTCCTGCTTGACAGTGTCATAGTAGAGATTACTTTCCTTGAGAGGCAAGGTTACCTGCTCTGCTTTGACCTTGGTACGCGTACTAGACTGAGCCAGATTTTCAAGGGCATCGGGAATCAAATCCTGCTCCTTGAGTGCCCTGACAATAGCCTCGCGAATCAGGTTCATGAGTTCCTTTTCCTTGGAAATACGGACCTCTTGCTTGGTCGGGTGAACATTGACATCGGCCAGATAGGGGTCGATCTCAATGGAAATCACAGCCAGTGGAAAACGCCCCACCATGAGCTTGCTACCATAGCCCTCCAAAATAGCACGGTTGAGCAAGAAATTCTTGATGTAGCGACCATTGATGAAAATGGAAATGTAATTGCGGTTGGCACGGGTCAATTCTGGCAGGGAAACGTAACCCGAAACACGAAAATCCAGGTCTTCCGCCTCTATCTCCACCATTTTTTTAGCAGAGGCGATACCGTAAATCCCTGAGATGGCTTGACGCAGTTTGCCCGTTCCCGCAGTTGCCAATAGCTCCCTGTCCTCGTTAATCAGGGTAAAGGCAATTTCAGGATGGGCCAGGCTCTGCCTGTTAATAACATCAACGATATGCGATAACTCAGCCTGCTGACTGCGGACATACTTGAGACGGGCAGGGGTATTGTAAAACAAATCCGCAACCCGTATCTGCGTACCAACTGGACGGCTGACGGGCTCCTCCGACTCAATGACACCGCCCTTTGCCTCCAAACGAAGACCGTGGGCATGTTCTGCCGTCGCTGTTTCAATGGTCATGTGACTGACAGAGGCAATCGACGGCAGGGCTTCACCACGAAAACCCAGGGTCCGAATACGGAACAGGTCTGCCTGATTTTTGATCTTACTGGTCGCATGACGACGGAGGGCCAGAGCCACCTGGTCAGGGGCAATACCTTCGCCGTTGTCCGTAATTTGAATGGTCTTGAGCCCCGCTTCCTCAATACGAATCTCAATCTGACTCGCCCCAGCATCAATCGAGTTCTCCACCAACTCCTTAACCACACTGGCAGGTCGCTCGATGACCTCTCCAGCTGCAATCTGGTTGGCTAAAATTTCTGGCAATTCGATAATTTGTGACATGGTATTCTTCCTGTACGTTTAATAGTCCTATTATACCACAAAGCAAAAGCAGTCCCTATTCAGACTGCTGCTTGTTTTTCCAAAGGAAGTAGAGATTGATCGAACAGGCTATGATAATAACCACGGACCAGAGGAGGTTGAACACCGACGTCCGCTGAACATTATAAGCCAAGTACAAGAGGTTGTAGCCGACAGCCACACTATACAAAATGGTTAAAAAAACTTTCATAGACACTCCAATCTTAGTGCCATTATACCACAGATTGCCCCCGCCTACAATTTTCCATTGATCTCCTCGATGTGCCGCTCCATTTTCCGATAATTTAGGAGGAATAGCAGAGCGTATATCAAGACAAAGATGAGCCAGAAGAAGAGAAGAGCCCCAAGTTTCACGGGAAACCAACCAGCCAAAATACCCAGCGGTGTAAAGCCTAAAGCCGTGATCCCAAAATGCGTTGCTGTCATTCGCAAAAGGCTCCAGTCCTGTTCAAAAATCGTGTCTGCCAGCTGGAACAAGAGACCGATTGCCGCCCAAATGACTACACAAATCAGCATGACAGTTACTTGACTAAAGTTGCTCAGGTAGTAAGCCCCCATGGTTGAAAAGGGATTGAGAGGAAGGTAGGTTCCCTGTCCGAAGACGGCTGATGTGATAATGGAGATAATGGTTCCGATAGCGATGCCTAAACTGGCTGATAAGATGTATTTTTTCATAGTCCTAACCTTTCTTTGATAACTTTTAGATAGCGACGGGATGAGTAGGTAACCGACCCATTCTTCATAACCAGTTTGACCAGACCGTTGGCGGTCAGCTTGAGGTGGTCCAGTTGCTTGATGTGAATGATCTCCGACTGGGAGATTTGTAAGAAGTTTGCAGGCAAGTCCTCCTTAACCTGATACAAGCGTAGGGTGGAAGTATAGGTAGTTTCTACTGTTTCCACCTGCAAAACCTTATCTTCCAAGTAGAGTCTGACAATCTCATCATTCTCCACAAGATAAACCTGCTCCCCTTTTTTGACAGTTAGACTGGATCTCTGCTTGTCCAAGTTTTGAATATAGGCCATCAAGTGACTAACCTGCTCAGACATAGCCTGTGCTTCAATAGTCACCAAATCTTCCAAAATTTCTGGCGAGATAGCTAATTTTACTTTCATCTTCTCTCCTTTCTCTTTCTGACCCTATTAAACACCATTTCTTTACTGGTTTCAAGGGCTTTTAGCTATGTGGTCGTTTTCCATCACTAAATGGCAAAAAAGCCAGAACGTTTGTCCTGACTATATTATAATTTCTTCTTCAATTCTGCCACTGTCATCATAACTTCCATAGGAGTCATATTGTAGATGTCCAGTTTTTCTAATTCTTCGAGAACTGGGTGAGAAGGTATGTCTGCAAAGAGGTCGATTTGACCAGACGGTTCTGCCACCACTGATGGAGCTGGTTTTGCTGGTGCAGTAGGGGATTGGTTTTCAAGCGTCTGCAAAATCATATCTGCCCTCTCTAGTAACTCCTCTGGCATTCCCGCAATCTTAGCCACATGAATCCCGTAGGACTTATCGGCTGGGCCTTGGGCAATTTTGTGGAGGAAGGTCACTTGTCCGTCCTCCTCCCAGGTCGATACATGGACATTTTCAAGGCCTGACAGGGTCTGGCTTAGCTCGGTCAGCTCGTGGTAGTGAGTAGCAAAGAGGGTCTTGGCCCCAATCTTGTCGTGGATGTACTCGATGATAGACTGGGCTAGAGCCATGCCATCGTAGGTGGCCGTTCCCCGTCCAAGTTCATCAAAGAGGATGAGCGAACGATCTGTCGCAAGACGGACCGCCTTATTGGCCTCCATCATCTCAACCATGAAGGTCGATTGACCGCTGACTAGGTCATCTGCCGCCCCAATACGGGTGAAAATAGCATCAAAGACTGGTAGGGTTGCCCGATCTGCTGGTACATAGGAGCCCATCTGAGCCAAAATGACAATAACTGCCAGCTGACGCATATAGGTCGATTTACCACTCATGTTAGGCCCTGTAATCAGCTGCATAGTCGTCGCCTGATCCAGCTGAATGGAGTTGGGAATATAGGTCTGCTTGCCCATAACCTTCTCGACCACCGCGTGCCGACCACGTTCAATGTCCAACAGCTTATCCGTATTGAACTGTGGGCAGACCCAGTGTTGCTGCTCCGCCACAACCGCAAAAGCCTGCAAGACATCGATGGTTGCGATGGTCCGAGCTAGCTTCTGCAGGCGGCTGAAGTATTTTTCAACCTCTTGGCGAATCCGCATGAAAATCTCGTACTCCAAGTTAGACGACTTGTCGCGGGCCTCCAACATCTGCCCTTCGATTTTAGCCAATTCTTCTGTCCCATAGCGCTCCGAGTTTTTCAAGGTCGCCTTGCGGAAGAAATGGTCAGGCACATTGCCCAGATTGGAATTGGTCACATGGAAATAGTAACCGTCTTTTTTATTGTAATCAATCTTGAGGTTGTTGATACCAGACGCTTCACGCTCCTTGGCCTCAATCTCCGCAATCCAACCCGCTCCCTCACGCATGACCAGACGATACTGATCCAGCGTTTCGTCAAAGCCTGTACGGATGATGTTTCCATCTGTGATGGTCCCCTGGGCTTCTGGGTCAATAGCAGAGCTGATGAGAGCGTGCAGTTCTGGGATTGGGTCCAATCCAGCTACCAGATTGCCTAGAGCAGGCTCATTGATTTGTTGCAAGATATTCTTGATAGCAGGGACATTTCCAAGGGTCTGGGAGAGCTGCAAGAGGTCCTTGGGCAAGGTCTTGCCAAAAGACACCCGACTGGCCAAGCGTTCGATGTCATAGACACCTTTTAGAGCCTCCACCAAGTCACTCCGCTCAAAGAAGTAATCCAGAAAAACCTGCACAACAGCCTGCCTGCTTTCAATCCGCTTGAGGTCAATCAGTGGTCTGTCAATCCAAGCCCGCAAGAGCCGCATACCCATGGCTGTCTTGGTTTCGTCTAACAACCAGTACAAACTACCATGCTTCTTGCTTGTCCGACTGTTTTCAAGCAGGTCCAGACTGGACTTGGTCGCGTAGTCCATTTGCAGATAGTCCTTGATTTCGTAGTGGACCACCTTCTGCAAGTGGCTCAAGTCCCGCATCTGTGTCCGATGAAGGTAGCTGAGGAGTTTACCAGCCGCAGCCTTTTCCAAGTCTGTCAAGGAATTGTCAATCAGCTGAACATCTTCCGTCACCTCATCTTCAAAAGACAGCAGCAAGTTCATCTGGTTCGAAAAGACCTGCTCTTCTTCCTCCGACAGAGCGTAGCCAACGACCACTTCACGTGCCCGCAGGTTGCGGATTTCACCGCAGAGGCTGGTAAAATCATCAAGACTGGTCACGAAAAACTGACCTGTTGACACGTCCATGTAAGAAAGAGTAAATTGTACACCCTGACGATCAACGGTAACTAGATAGTTGCTGTCGGCTCCCATTTTGGTAGAATCCATGACCGTACCAGGTGTGATAACCTGCACCACTTCCCGCTTAACCACGCCAACTGCCTGCTTAGGATCTTCCATCTGCTCAGCAATCGCCACCTTATGCCCCAGTTCAACAAGCGTATCAATGTACTGCTGGGCCGCATGATAGGGAACGCCTGCCATGGGAATGGGATTTTCCGCATTCTTATTCCGACTGGTCAGGGATAGTTCCAAAATCTGCGCTGCCTCTACCGCATCATCATAAAATAATTCATAAAAGTCTCCCATACGAAAGAGCAAAAAAGCATCTGGATAGTTGGCCTTAATATCCAGATACTGCTGCATACCTGGGGAAATTTTCTCTACTGCCATAGCCTACCCTCTTCCCCCATCAATATAAGCACCGATTTCATCTTCTACCTGCTGAGCAGCTGCCTCATCTCGACAGATGACTAACAGCGTATCTGCTCCTGCCAAGGTCCCCAATATATGGTCAGGCTTTTCAGCATCGATAATGTTTGCCATCAGGGCAGCCTCTCCCACTTCGCAGTGCAAGACAAGGATAAAGCTGGCGCGTTCAACCTTGACGGCATACTGGGCCAAGCGTTGTCCAAAAACAGTCTCTTCTTCTTTCTCTGGCAGGGCATAGTAGGCCTGACCATCCTCATAGAGCTTAATCAGCCCCAGTTCTCGCAAGTCGCGCGAAAGGGTCGTTTGAGTCACTCGAATCCCTTCAGCCTCTAAACCTAATTGAATGTCTGCCTGGCGACCAATCTTTTGCTCTGTTATCATTTTCTTAATTCGTTGGTGACGAATTCGCTTGCTCATTTTTCTACCTCTTGCTGTCTATTTATAGTGCCATTATATCATTTTTTACGCTATCTGTAGACATTTTATGGTAGAATAGAAGAATGAAATTGGAGGAAGAATTATGAATCAAAAACAAGTAGTTGCTGAGCGTTTGGCAGCTGTTTTACCCAATCTAGAATTAGAAACTATTTATTCTCTGCTGGAAACACCAAAATCATCAGAGATGGGCGATTTAGCCTTTCCTGCCTTCTCCTTGGCAAAAATCGAACGTAAAGCACCTCAAGTCATTGCAACAGATATCATTGAAAAACTAGACACTACTGGCTTTGAAAAGGTTGTAGCTACCGGTCCTTACGTCAACTTCTTCTTCGATAAAGCAGCAATCTCTCATCAGGTTTTGACCCAAGTCATCACTGAAAAAGAGCAGTACGGTCAAGTCAACATCGGTCAAGGCCACAATGTTACCATCGACATGTCTAGTCCAAACATTGCCAAGCCTTTCTCCGTTGGGCATTTACGCTCAACTGTTATCGGAGATGCCCTTGCCAACATCCACGAAAAACTAGGCTACAAGCCAATCCGTATCAACCACTTGGGTGACTGGGGCAAACAATTTGGTATGTTGATCGTTGCCTACAAACTCTGGGGTGATAAGGCCGCTGTTGAAGCTAATCCAATCGCTGAGTTGCTCAAACTTTATGTCCGCATCAACGCTGAAGCTGAAGAAAAACCTGAATTGGACGAGGAAGCACGCCAATGGTTCAAAAAATTGGAAGATGGAGACCAAGAAGCCTTGGAATTGTGGCAATGGTTCCGTGATGAAAGCTTGGTCGAATTTAATCGCATCTACGACAAGCTAGGTGTCCAATTCGACAGTTTCAATGGCGAAGCCTTCTATAACGACAAGATGGATGAAGGCATCCAAATCCTAGAAGAAAAAGGACTTCTTAAAGAATCAAAAGGCGCACAAATCGTTGATCTTGAGAGCTACAATCTTCCACCGGCTCTCATCCGAAAAACAGACGGTGCGACCCTTTATATCACGCGCGATATGGCGACAGCTATGTACCGCAAACGAACCTATGACTTCGTGAAAAGCCTCTATGTCGTTGGCCAAGAGCAAATCAACCACTTCAAACAACTGAAAGCCGTTTTGAAAGAAATGGATTACGACTGGAGCGATGATATGACTCATATCACCTTCGGTCTAGTGACCAAGGACAAGAAAAAGCTCTCTACTCGTAAAGGAAACATCATCCTGCTCGAACCAACACTTGACGAAGCTATTTCTCGTGCCCTCACTCAAATCGAGGCCAAAAACCCTGACCTTGAAAACAAGGAAGAGGTAGCACACGCTGTTGGTGTCGGCGCTGTTAAGTTCTACGACCTTAAAACCGACCGTGACAACGGCTACGACTTTGACCTGGAAGCTATGGTTTCCTTTGAAGGTGAGACAGGTCCTTATGTCCAATACGCATACGCCCGCATCCAGTCTATCCTGCGCAAGGCAAACTTTGTACCAAGCGCAGAAAATGACTACAAACTAGCTGACGCAGAAAGCTGGGACATCATCAAGCACATCCAAAACTTCTCAGCAGTTGTAGAACGTGCCGGCAATAAGTTTGATCCATCACTCATCGCCAAATACGCTATTAACCTAGCGCAAGCCTTCAACAAATACTACGCTCACACTCGTATCCTGGATGAAAGCCCTGAACGCGATAGCCGACTGGCTTTGGCTTATGCAACAGGCCTTGTCCTCAAGGAGTCTCTTCATCTCCTCGGTGTGCAAGCTCCTGAAAAAATGTAAGAAAAAAGCTGAGTAATCAGCTTTTTTCTATGCAATCGACTAATCCATAAAAAAACTGACCTAGAGTCAGTTTTTTTGAGGGAATGATAGGAAAGGAACTCTTTCGACTACCTTTATATCCGGGATTCATTTCAGGAAAACCGGTTTTACCGATTCTTCTGAAATGAATCCCATATATGTATTTGTTTTGAGCAACAAATACTGGACATATTCAGTATACACTTTTACCATAATTTGGTCAAGAAATAGCACAAGAACGACATAAAATCGCTCTAGGACAGATTTTCTGCCATCTTCACATTTTCGCGTCGGTAGGTTGTCGTCAGATCTAACAACATAGATTCAACCTCTGATGTCAACTGTTCCTCAGTCATTCTCCAAGCCCAGTTGCCACCAAGGGTGTTTGGCAGGTTCATTCTCGCAGCACCATCCAAATGCAGTAAATCCTGCATGGTTACAACTGTCATAAAGGCTGGGGAGCCAAAGAGAAGTCGGAAGAGAGCGTAGTTAACCGTTTCACCGTCTGTTCGATTGCAGTACTTGTCTAAGAATGCACGTGATTCTTCAGTTGTTTCCTTTTCATACCAACCAAGAATTGTATCATTATCATGGGTGCCAGTATAGGCTACGACATTGTTTCGGTGGTTGTGCGGCATTTCAATGCTGTCGCCTTCAGGATCAAAGGCAAACTGCAAGACTTTCATGCCTGGGAAACCAGTCCTTTCACGCAATTGAATGACCTTATCTGTCACCGTTCCCAAATCTTCCGCGATAATGTTCAAATCACCCAACTCCCGCTTGATGGTCTCAAATAACTCAAAGCCAGGCGCTTCCACACGGTAGCCATTGACCGCTGTTTCTTCCCCTGCTGGAATTTCCCAGAAGGAAGCAAAGCCGATAAAGTGGTCGATCCGTACCATGTCATAAATCTTAAAGGACTCACGCAAACGAGCCACCCACCAAGTAAAGCCATCATTCTTCATGGCTTCCCAGTCATAAATTGGATTGCCCCAGAGCTGACCAATTTCTGAAAAGGCATCTGGTGGACAGCCGGCTACCACACTTGGCTTGCCTTCTTCATCCGTCTTGAAGAAGTGTGGATTGGCCCACATATCCGCAGAATCAGCTGCGATATAAATCGGCATATCCCCCACAAACTCAACACCTTTGGCATTGGCGTAAGCCTTTAAAGCACGCCACTGACTGAAGAACAAATACTGGGTGATGCGGTGGTAATCCATCTGGTCCGCTAAAAGCTGACGGTAATACTCTAATGTATCATGATAGCGCAAGCGAGCTCCCTGATCCTCCCAATCAATCCAGGGCTTATTATCAAAATGCTCTTTGATAGCCATGTACTCTGCAAAAGTGTGCAACCAAAAGCCATTTCCCTCAGCAAAAGACCAGTAATCCTCTGGCAACCCCTCTGCCTTTATCGCTTTCACAGCCTTCTCTAAGATTGGACGACGACCATAAAAGACCTTGGCATAATCCACTTCTGTATCCTTGTCGCCAAAGTCAATTCCAGCTAGATCTTCCTCGGTCAACCAACCCTTTTCCATCAGAAAATCAAAATCGATAAAGTGAGTATTGCCCGCAAAGGCAGAGAAAGACTGGTAAGGCGAGTCACCATAACTGGTCGTTCCCAAAGGCAAAATCTGCCAGTAGCGTTGCTTGGTTCGTTCTAAAAAATCTACAAAATCATAAGCAGCCTGACCGAGGCTCCCGATTCCGTAACCACCTGGCAGGGATGAGATGTGCATTAATACGCCACTTTGTCTCTTTTTCATAGATACTCTCCTTCTGTAGTTGCGCAAAAGAATGCGCAAACGTTTCCGCACTTTATTATATAATGATAGCGCTAACAAATCAAGAAAAAGTTGCCATTTTTCCTGAAAATAAATCAAGAAGATAACTTTCTAACATTATATAACACCAAAATTGGTATCTCCTTAAAAAATTTTTTAAATTTTTTTATAAAAACGCTTGCAAGCGGATACATTTTGGTGTATAATGATGATAAGTTAAGAAAACGTTTGCGTTAGCGGACGAAGTTCATCAAATTATATTCTTGGAGGGAATCCCATGAAACACAAATTGCTCAAGAGCGTTGCTCTTCTTGCTGCATCTACTGCTGTTCTTGCTGCATGTTCTTCATCATCTAGCTCATCTGATTCAAGCACAGAAGAGGCTCAAACATTAACGATTTACGTTGACGAAGGCTACAAAGATTATGTTGAAGCTGCGGCAACAACATTTGAAGAAGAAAATGGCGTTGACGTAACCGTTAAAACTGGTGACGCCTTGACTGGTTTGGACAATTTGTCACTCGACAACCAATCTGGATCAGCTCCAGACGTTATGATGGCACCATACGACCGCGTAGGTAGCCTTGGTGCAGAAGGTCAATTGAACGAAGTAACACTTGCTGAAACAAGCATGGTTGATGAAACAACAACTGCTCTTGTTACAAACGACGGTAAAGTCTACGGTTCACCAGCAGTTATCGAAACTCTTGTTCTCTACTACAACAAAGACTTGATTGCAGAAGCTCCTAAGACTTTTGCTGAATTGGAAACATTGGCAAAAGATAGCAAGTACGCTTTTGAGGGCGAAAGTGGTAAAACAACTGCCTTCCTTGCTGACTGGACAAACTTCTACTACACTTACGGTCTCCTAGCTGGTTACGGCGGCTATGTATTTGGTGAAAACGGTACAGATCCATCTGATATCGGTCTTGCAAACGAAGGTGCAGTTCAAGCGATTGAATATGCAAAAACTTGGTATGAAAAATGGCCTCAAGGTCTCCAAGATGGTACAGCTGCTAACAACTTGATCAACACTCAATTTACAGAAGGTAAAGCTGCTGCTATCATCGAAGGTCCATGGAAAGCTGCATCTTACAAAGAAGCAGGCGTGAACTACGGTGTTGCAATGATCCCTACTCTCGCAAACGGAAACGCTTATGAAGCATTCGGTGGTGGTAAGGCTTGGGTTATTCCAGCAGGTTCACAAAACCCTGAAATGGCTCAAAAATTCGTTGACTACTTGACTTCAACAGAACAACAACAAGCATTGTACGACGCAACAAACGAAGTTCCTGCTAACACAGAAGCTCGTGAGTATGCAGTAAGCAAAAACGATGAATTGACTACAGCTGTTATCGATCAATTTGCTAACGCACAACCAATGCCAAACATTTCTGAAATGAGCACAGTTTGGGAACCAGCTGGTAACATGCTCTTCGAAGCAGCTAGTGGTGCGAAAGACGCAAAAACTGCAGCTAGCGACGCAGTTGCATTGATCAAAGATACCATTGCACAAAAATACGGTGAATAATACGCACTAACATCACAGTTGATTTCCAATCATCTTGAGATTCATCGAGTAAAAATGGTAAATGAAGCGGGGCTGGATAGGACCAGTCCCCTTTATTTATAAGACAGAATTTGCTATAATAGACAGAGGAAGTCCCTGAACAATTTCTGTTTACTAGCGCTGATTTGGCAATGCTTTCTTCAAAGTTTTCCAGATCATTTAAAAAAAGGAGTTTTATGATGACAAAACAAAATCCAGGTAAGGCACTGCTCCTGTCCCTTATTCCCGGACTTGGACAAATCTATAACAAACAGAAGGCCAAAGGATTCATTTTCTTGGGTGTCACCATCGCTTTCCTTCTCTACTTTGTAACCATTGCTGCAGGTGAGCTGGGCAATTTGATTACCTTGGGAGACATGCGTGGCCGTGACAATTCCCTCTTTATGTTGATCCGAGGTTCTTTCCACTTGATTATCACCGTCGTGTACCTCGCTTTCTATGCTCTTAATTTGAAAGATGCACGCGACACAGCCAAGCGTTGGAATAATGGCTTCCCAGTTGCTACAAGCTTTAACGACATGGTCAAAGGTATCTATGAGAATGGCTTCCCATATCTCTTGATTATCCCTTCTTACATTGCCATGACCTTTGCGATTATCTTCCCTGTTGTCGTAACGCTCTTTATCGCCTTTACCAACTACGATTTCCAACATCTTCCTCCTGGAAAACTTTTGGATTGGATTGGTTTGACCAACTTTACAAATATCTGGAAATTGAGCACTTTTCGCGCAGCCTTTGGCTCTGTCCTTTCTTGGACAATCATCTGGGCTCTTTGTGCATCAACTGCTCAGATTGTGATTGGTATCTTGACTGCTATCATTGCCAACCAGCCTTTTATCAAAGGAAAACGGATTTTCGGTGTTATCTTCTTGCTCCCTTGGGCTGTTCCAGCTTTCGTAACTATCTTGACCTTCAGTAACATGTTCAACGATAGTGTCGGCGCAATTAACACGCAAGTCTTGCCATTCTTGAGCAAATTCTTACCATTTATCGACAACTTCCTGATTCCGTGGAAAACTGACCCATTCTGGACCAAGGTTGCCCTCATCATGATGCAGGCATGGCTTGGTTTCCCTTACATTTATGTATTGACCTTGGGGATTTTGCAGTCTATTCCAAACGACTTGTATGAGGCAGCTTATATCGATGGTGCGGGTCCTATCCAAAAATTCCGCAGCATTACCTTGCCAATGATCTTGGCCGTGGCTGCACCTACTCTCATCAGTCAGTATACCTTCAACTTCAACAACTTCTCTATCATCTACCTCTTCAACAACGGTGGACCAGGTAGTGTCGGTGGAGGAGCTGGTTCAACCGATATCTTGATTTCATGGATTTATAAATTGACAACTGGTACTGCTCCTCAGTATTCAATGGCTGCAGCGGTAACCTTGATTATCTCTATGATTGTCATCAGTATTTCCATGATTGCCTTCAAGAAATTAAATGCCTTTGAAATGGAGGACGTGTAAAATGAAATTATCTGTGAAATTTAGACGTCGTCTCAACCAGACCTTGACCTATCTCTACTTGATTACCCTTTCGGTCATCATCATCTACCCACTCTTGATTACGATTCTTTCAGCCTTTAAGACAGGGAACGTGGTGGCCTTCAAGTTGGATAGTTCTGTTAACTTTACTCTTGAAAACTTCAGCAAACTATTTAGCGAAACGCTTTACGGCACTTGGTACCTCAACACCCTGATTATCGCCTTGGTTACCATGGCTGTTCAGACCAGTATCGTCGTTCTTGCGGGTTATGCTTATAGCCGTTACAACTTTTTGGCTCGTAAGCAGAGTTTGGTCTTCTTCTTGATTATTCAAATGGTGCCAACCATGGCTGCCCTCACAGCTTTCTTCGTCATGGCCCTCATGCTCAATGCACTCAACCAAAGCTGGTTCCTCATCTTCCTCTATGTCGGTGGTGGTATCCCAATGAACGCTTGGCTCATGAAAGGTTACTTCGATACGGTGCCAATTTCCCTCGATGAATCTGCAAAACTAGACGGTGCTGGTCACTTCAGACGTTTCTGGCAAATCGTTCTTCCTCTTGTTCGTCCAATGATTGCGGTACAGGCACTCTGGGCCTTCATGGGACCTTTTGGAGATTACATCCTATCAAAATTCTTGCTTCGTGAAAAAGAATTCTATACAGTTGCTGTTGGTCTTCAAACCTTCATTAGTGATGTGAAAAACTTGAAGATTGCTTATTTCTCAGCAGGTGCGATTCTGATTGCCCTTCCGATCTGTATCTTGTTCTTCTTCCTCCAAAAGAACTTTGTATCTGGTTTAACAAGTGGTGGCGACAAGGGGTAACCTTGTCCCACCTTTTCCCTTTTCCTACTCTCGATAGGTTGATTATTATTGTCGTATAAGAGTAGCGCTCCAAATGATTGAGAAAGGTGCTTATGTTTCCTTACCCCTTTTCCTACTTTGCTAGTATCTTCCAGCCTCGAAAGATGTTTGCCAATCGCAAGCTAATGACTGTCTGGCAAGGGCTATTTACGACTATTTTTCTAATCGCTCTCTTGGTCATTCCTGCCTCCTTGCAACCTCTTTCTTGGGACACCTATCCCATGGAAAATTTTGTTCAGGGTGTCTATACACCACTAACAGAAGCAGTCGTCGCTGACCTTAAGGAGCATGCCCAACTTACCAATCAGGAATTAACCTATACAGGACAAGGTGTGACAGATAGTGTCACTTTCGGGGAGCAAGTCAGCACTGCTAGTGGTTTTACCTACCAATTCGGCAAACAGAAGGTAATCATTCGTAGTGGCACAGACGTTCTAGCGGAATTGCCCTACCAAGTATTCACAACCAGCAGTTTCGATAGTAAGGAAAACCTGACAGCTAGCCTCTCAAAGGCTTGGTTTCAAGAATATCCTTTACTAATCAGTCTGTCCATCACCCTGCTATCTGCCTCGATATTGGCTACCAATTTCCTCTTCATCCTTGTCGGAGCGAGCTTCTTCCTCTATCTAACTAAAAAATCACGTTTTTTCCATATCGGCTCTTTCCGAGAAGCCTACAATCTCAGCCTTAACTGCCTTGGTTTACCAACCTTTTTGGCTTGTTTAGTGGGGATTTTCGGACAAGCTGTCACGACCGTCTTAACCCTGCAAAACATTTGTTTTGTTCTGGTATTGATTTGGGTCTTTTTCAAAACAAAATTCAGAGATCAAGTTTAGGAGGTTTTTATGCGCGCAACGATCAAAGATGTTGCCAAATTGGCGGGGGTCTCCCCTTCTACCGTAACGCGGGTCATTCAAAATAGCCCTGCCATCAGCCAAAAAACAAAGGACCATGTCCGCAAGGCCATGCAGGAACTCAATTACCACCCCAATCTCAATGCCAGGAGTCTGGTATCTAGTTACACCCAGGTCATCGGCTTAGTCTTGCCAGATGATTCGGATATTTTCTACCAGAACCCCTTCTTCCCAACGGCTCTGCGGGGGATTTCTCAAGTGGCTGCGGACTATAACTACGCCATCCAGATCAGTACTGGTAAGGACGAAGAACAGCGCCTTGAAGCTATTTCTCAGATGGTCTACGGCAAGCGGGTTGACGGGCTGATTTTCCTCTATTCCAAGCCGGATGATCCTCTTGTACAACTGGCGATTCAGCATAACTTCCCCTTCTTAATCCTAGGGAAGGCTTCTTCTCCTTTTGTTTCCCTGGTCGATAATGACAATATCCAGGCAGGATTTGAAGCGACCAATTACTTTATCAATAAAGGCTACAAGAATATCGCCTTCGTTGCTGGTAACAAGGAGCTGGTCGTATCCCAAGACCGCTATGCGGGCTATAAAAACGCCTTGAAATCACACAATATCCCTCTGGATGAAAACAAGGTCAAGTTTGTATCAGGTTTCCTTTTAGAAGATAGCTCCTATAAGATTTCCAAGAAATTGCTCAAACAGGATATAGATGCCATCGTTACAACCGATACAATGGTAGCAGAAGGGATTGTCCAATATCTCACAGAAATAGGTGTAAAATTGCCCATTATTTCCTTTGACTCTGTCAAGCCCAAGCTGGCCATTGATGCCTACGTCGATGTCCATGCCATCAAACTGGGACGGGTGGCTTTCAACACTCTCCACCAAATCATCAGCGATAGCAAGGACGGTAAGCAGGTCTGCTACCGCCGTGTAATTCCACATACCATTACCGAACTCTAAGATTAGAAAGGAGCCACTTGGCTCATGGCACTACGAGAACTTCAAGCTTTTTTAGATGATGTTGCAACCATTCGCTTGGTCATGGAAAAGCGGTTTGACTGCGATTCGATGTCCTTTACCATTGAAAATTCTGACGAAGAAGCTCCGCTTTTCATTCACTCCCGTCAGGAGGATGACAAACAAGTCATCTACTATCTGACCAGTCTGCACGCACTGAGTTTGGACCAAGATTATGTCCTCTATGACCAAGACCGCAATGCTGTGGAATTGGGTTATGGGGCTATTGTCCGCTCTCCTTTGTTTGAAAAGACCTTTACCTATTCTGGTGATGATTTGGGAGCTAGCTATACTGCCCAAGAAACTGCCTTCAAGTTCTGGGGACCGATTTCCAAGGCTGTCTTTGTCGTGGTGGAAGGTCAACCTCATGCCATGACCTTGACAGAAAAAGGTGTCTGGCAGGCTCAGGTAACAGGAGATTTGGAAGGACAGTCCTACCACTATCTCCACAAGGTCAACGGCCAATGGCATTCTGTCCATGACCCTTATGCTCTATCTTCCAAAGTCAATTCTGGTGATTCCTACATCATCGATCTCAAAAAACTGGCTAAACCAAGTCGGGCAAAAACACAGCTTCCGATGTCACAAGCCATTGTGTATGAGATGAGCGTCCGTGACTTTTCTCAACAAAAAGAGGCTGGTTTCCAGCACCGCAGTCAGTTTGCTGGTTTGACCGAGTCGCCTGTCCTTGATGGTATGAAACTGGGCATGGATTATATCAAAGATTTGGGCGTAACCCATATCCAGCTTTTGCCCCTCTATGATTTTGGAAGTGTGGATGAGAAGAAACCTCATGCTGTTTACAACTGGGGCTATGACCCTGTTCAGTACAATGTTCCTGAAGGATCTTTCTCCAGCCAGCCAAACAATCCTTATGCCCGTATTCGCGAATTGCAAGCTGCCATCCAGGCCTATCATGATGCGGATATTTCGGTCATCATGGATGTGGTTTACAACCACGTGTATCATGCGGAAGAATATGCCTTTGAACGCATTGTTCCCGGTTATTTCTACCGTTACAACCAAGACGGTTTTCGGACAGACGGTACCTTCTGTGGCAACGATGTCGCTAGCGAACGCAGCATGGTCCGCAACTATATCAAGCAGTCCCTCCGTCAATGGACCAGCCTCTATGGTTTTGATGGCTTCCGCTTTGACCTCATGGGGATTCTGGATATCCAGACCATGAATGAGATTGCAGCAGAACTCAAAGAGCTCCACCCAAATATCTATCTCTACGGTGAGGGTTGGAAAATGGGGACTGGTCTTGACTTTGACCTGCTGGCTCACCAGTATAATGCGAGTCAACTGGAAGACCTTGGTTTCTTCAATGACGACTACCGCGATACCTTCAAAAAACTCTTGCTTAACCCGCAACGCTTGGTAGAGAAGAACTTGCACGAGAAAATCCAGCACCTGCTGGCAGGTAGTCATTACAGCCACTTCCTGTCACCTGACCAATCTGTCAACTATCTGGAATGCCATGACAATGCGACTGTCTTTGACTACCTCCATATTGAAAATCCTGACTGGACACCGCAGCAACAGAAACGAGCTGCCAGCTTTGGTTTACAACTTGTCTTGATTTCGCAAGGTTTGGCCTTTATCCATGCTGGACAGGAATTTTTCCGGACAAAAGATGAGATTGACAATACCTACAACGTCGCCGATGCCATTAACCGCTTAGATTGGACTCGGGCTGTTCGCTATCAAGAGCACATCGACTTTATCCGTAACTTGATTGCCCTTCGCAAGCAATATCCTGAACTCAGTCAAGCATCTTATACAACCATTGAGGAAAGCTGTGAGTTCTACTGGTTAACAGAATATGTCCTCCGCTATCAGATCCAGACCGCGGATGGTGTTCTCCAATTTATCATCAACTTTGCTACAAGCGATTTTAGCTATGAAAAAGAAAAAGACAAGGCTGTTCTCTTCAATTATCCTTCTGTAGATGATCCAGACCAACAAGTCCTGACCATTGCCGGACAAAGTATTTGTGTCTTGAAAGGCTAAAATCAGTCTAAGGACGGAGGAAATAGAGAGCGAGATTGATGATTGCACCACTTTCCAAGGTTTGTGTCAACATCTCAACGCAGTGGTTGATTGGCAGATTTGTTCGTGTCTTACACTCCAAATCTGACCTCTGCGATTGTTGCGAACAGAGTTCGCTCTATCTCCAGCCTCCAAAGGTTCCCCGAACCTTTGGAGCTATGCGGGGGTGAGAAGACGACCCCTTATCTGATTGGTCGGGTTCTTTCTCACTCCCAATCCTAACTATTTTTCATAATCTCCTTAAAAAAACTCACCGAGTCAATTCTCGGTGAGTTTTTTGCGTCTATGCTTTTTCTTCCATGAGGGCCATAATCTTAAAGCCGATTCGTTCAACATCATTCTGCATACCACGAAGTTCGAAGTTATCAATCACAGGAAAGCCAAATCGCTCGGCGTATTGCTTGGCGGTCAAGCAATATTGGTTGTTGAAATTGCGATTACCTGAACCAACAACACCCAGACAGAGCTCTGAATTGTCCCCAAAAGCGATAAAATCGCCCAAGGGATTGGTCAGAATCTCCACATCTCCGTTATCGACACCATTTCCGCCTTCCAGATAGGTAGGAAGAAAGGCAACGAAGGGAGCATCCAGCTGGTAAAAGGGAATGTCCTGCTTGACCAGGTCCTTGACATGAACAGGCTCCACCTGCCAATCAGTCTGGAATTGGAAAAAGCCTCTCAGGCGTTTGACAAAACTCTCTGTATTGCCACTCAAGCTGATATAAACTAGGTAAATGGTTGGTTTCATAGATCTCCTCTTCAAAGAAAAACACTACATATAGAATTCGAATACTATTGTACTCCCATATGTAGTGTTTTGTCAATTAATCACTTTCCACGAAATGCCCGATAATGTTGACATTATCTGCGACAGATACAAAGGCTTTGGGGTCGGCCTTTTTCATAATCTGTTTGAAATCGTTAAACTCAGCACGGGTGATAATGGTGATGAGAATGGTTTTTTGCTCATGATTATAAGCCCCTTCTGCATCGTTGATAATGGTCACACCACGATTGAGTTTCTTGTGAATCTTTTTTATGACCCGCTCAGGCTGATTGGTGATAATCATGGCCTGCATCCGCTTTTGTTTGACAAAGATAGCATCTGTCATGCGACTGGAAATGAACAGAGCCACCATCGAATAGAGAGCGTATTTCCAACCAAAGGTCACACCTGCTACCAGCATGATAAAGATATTGACACTGAGCGAGATGGAACCAACTTGGCGCCCCGTTTTCTTCCGTATCAAAATGGACACGATATCCGTGCCACCGCTGGACACATTATTCCGTAGGGCAAAACCAATTCCTGTACCGAGCATAAGCCCGCCGAAAATGGCGTTGACCAAAGGGTCCGTCGTCAGAGTAACTGGTGGCATAAACTGAATAAATAAGGAACTAAGAGATACGGTGATAAAGGTAAAAATTGTAAACTTGTAGCCAATCTTGCGCCAAGCCAGGATCAAGAGGGGAATATTGAGTCCGTAATAGACCAAGGCAATGGGAATATCTAGATTAGCATAGGTTTCTGCTAGAGCGGAGACAATTTGAGCCAGTCCTGTTACGCCTGAGGAATACACCCGTCCTGGTCGAAAGAAAAAATTCACCGCAATACTAGATAGGAGTCCATATATAATGGACCCCGATATCCGTTCTGCATATTTTTCTCGAGAAATCCCCGAAATAACTGACCAAAATTTATTCTTTCTGGCATTTCTTAAGAAAAGAACACGCTGTTTTCTGAAAAATTTATTCATTTTCAAGTGTAATATCTAAAGCCAATTCCTCTAATTGAGCTGTTGCAACTGTACTTGGTGCCTGGGTCATGGGGTCAGAGGCCTTATTGTTCTTCGGAAAGGCGATGACTTCACGAATATTGTCCTCACCAGCCAAGAGCATGACAAAGCGGTCCAAGCCGATAGCCAAGCCACCGTGTGGTGGGAAACCGTAATCCATAGCTTCCAGTAGGAAGCCAAACTGCTCATGGGCATCCTCAGCTGAGAAACCAAGTGCCTTGAACATCTGCTCCTGCATGTCTTTTTGGTTGATACGAAGGCTACCGCCACCCAATTCATAACCATTCAAAACAATATCATAAGCAACCGCACGCACCTGAGCCAAATCACCATCCAAGTGATGAGCCGTGTCTGCTGTTGGCAAGGTGAATGGGTGGTGGGCACTCATGTAGCGACCTTCCTCTTCAGACCACTCAAACATCGGCCAATCCACAATCCAAAGGAAGTTGAATTTGCTTTCGTCAATCAAGCCTTGTTCCTTGGCCAAGCGGTTCCGTAAAGCACCCAAGGTATTGTTAGCAACTTCCAACTCGTCCGCTACAAAGAGGACCAAATCCTTGTCTTCTAACTGTAAACTTGCTGTCAAGTTTGCTGTAATGCCTGTCAAGAACTTGGCAACTGGTCCAGCCAATTCACCTTGGTCAATCTTGACCCAAGCCAAGCCTTTGGCACCAAATTGTTTGGCGTACTCTGTTAATTTATCAATGTCTTTACGTGAGTAGCTATCCGCCGCAGCCTTGACAACAATGGCCTTGACAACAGGTGCTTCTGAGAAGACCTTGAAGTCAACTTCCTTGACAAGCTCTGTCAAGTCTTGCAAAAGCATCTCAAAACGAGTATCCGGCTTGTCTGAACCATAGAAGTTCATAGCATGGTCATAGGACATACGTTGGAAGGGCAAGGTTACATCGATTCCTTTGGTATCTTTCAAGACCTTAGCAATCAAACCTTCCACGATGTCTTGGATTTCAACTTCATTCAAGAATGAGGTTTCTAAGTCCACCTGGGTAAACTCCGGCTGACGGTCCCCACGCAAGTCTTCATCACGGAAACACTTAACGATTTGGTAGTAGCGGTCAAAACCTGCATTCATCAAGAGCTGCTTGGTAATCTGTGGGCTTTGTGGAAGGGCATAAAAATGACCTTTGGACACTCGAGAAGGCACCAAGTAATCACGCGCACCTTCTGGCGTTGACTTGGTCAACATTGGCGTTTCCACATCGATAAATTCAAGCTCGTCTAGATAGTTCCGAATGCTGTGAGTTACAGCTGCACGCAATTTGAAGTTGTTAAGCATTTCTGGACGACGAAGGTCCAAATAACGGTAACGAAGGCGGGTATCATCACTAGCTTCAATCCCATCCTTGATTTCAAATGGTGTTGTCTTGGCCGTGTTCAACACTGTCAAGCCGGATACTTGTAGTTCAACCGCCCCTGTTGGGATATTGTCGTTAGTTTGTTCACGCTCCACAACCGTTCCAGTTACTTCGATAACAAACTCACTGCGGAGGCTTTCAGCAGTTGCCATGAGATCTTGATCTACAAGTTCTGGATTAATGACCAATTGCATAATACCTTCGCGGTCACGCAAATCAATGAAAATCAAGCCACCCAAGTCACGGCGGCGGCCAACCCAACCTTTCAAAGTAATTTCCTGTCCGACATGCTCCTTACGAACACGTCCAGCATACATAGAACGTTTCATTTTCTTCCTCTTTTACTGATTTTATACCTATTCATTCTACCATAAAATGGCTAATTTTTGGGGGAAATTGCCGAGAAAAAACGAAAAACCAGCCTTAACCGACTGGTTTACTATATACCATATCCAAATGCGGAATATCATCCTCCAAATATACTTCAGAAACTGGCTTAAAGCCTAGTGATTGATAGAATTTTTCTAAATAGGCTTGGGCACCGATTTTAATTTGACTTTCTTTCCATTCATTTGTAATGTAATGAATAGCTTTCTCCATCATTGGCCGACCCAATCCTCTACCACGATGACTTGGCTTAATGACCACACGACCGATAGAAACTACATCATAGCTCAGACCTGCCGGTAAAATTCTCAAGTATGCAACCAACTCCCCATTGTCTGTACCTAAAATATGAAGGCTTTTTGGATCCTTTCCATCAACTTCAGGATAGGGACAGGCTTGTTCTACAACAAATACATTGGTCCGAAGTGTCAAGATGGTGTAAAGTTCCTGTAAACTAAGTTGGTCAAATGCTTTTATTTCCCACTGCATACATTCCTCCTAGGGCAGAATGTTGCCTGCACTTTTATAGATTTCATACCATTCTGGTCGAGTGAGGGTAAGTTGGCTGGCCTGGGCAATCTTTTTCAGGCGGTCTGGATTCATAGAACCGACTATAGTTTGAATTTTCGATGGATGACGCAAAATCCAAGCAACGACAATTGTTTCATGTGAAACATGGTAGCGCTCTGCTATTTCCCCAAGGGTCTGATTCAGAGAAGCATAGTCAGGATGGTTGGCGAAAATCCCCTGCTGCAAATCAATCAGAAAGGGTGACCAAGCCTGAATAGTGATTTTTTTGAGCTGGCAATAATCAATCAAACCTCCATCCCGCATGGTCGCAGCATCGTCTTTCATATTGACATGGAGCCCTGCATCAATCAAAGGAGTATGAGCTGGCGAAAGTTGGAGCTGATTGACCGCTAGAGGCTGATCCAGGTAGGACTGGAGCAACTCCATTTGGTAGATGTTCTGGTTGCTGACACCGAAATGTCGCACCTTACCAGCCTGCTTCAAGAGAACAAAGGCTTCTGCCACTTCCTCTGCTTCCATGAGGGCATCTGGACGGTGGAGGGCCAAAACATCAAGATATTCTGTATCCAGGCGCTTGAGAATACCATCCACTGACTCCAAGATGTAGTCTTTAGAAAAATCAAAATACCCCTTACGAATACCGCATTTTGATTGGAGAATCATGTCATCCCGCTTGATACCTGCCAATTTTGTTCCTTGTGCAAAGCGAATTTCCGACTCGCCTCCGCCATAAATATCTGCATGATCGAAAAAGTTGATTCCTTCCTCAACGACTGTTTTCAAGACCTTAGCCGTTTCCTGCTCACTCAAACTGGCCATTCGCATACAGCCTAGACCAATTCGCGAAACTTTTAATCCTGTTTGTCCTAATTTTTGCATAAGTTGCCTCCTCTTCTGACTTCATTATATACAAAAAAGAGATTGTTGCCAATCTCTTACAAGGTTTTCTTCTTTTGTGCTAACTTGCTGATATTGATTTCAATATCTTCATTAATTGCAAGAAGACGATCAATGACTTGCTTATCTGTTAAAGAAGCATCTAAGTCAACATTGTAGGATAATTCCAAAGTGTTGGATTTTTTTACATTTTTAATGCTTACTAGCTCAACATACTTGCAAGCATTGACGAAAGTCGCTTCGAATAGGAGTTCGTAGTTTAAATCACGAGGAACACGAATTGTAATTTGCCGTCTTGTTTGACTCACCGTTGCAAAACTTGTATTCTCCAACAATAAGAGTACAATACAAACAAAGACTGTGAAAATTGCAGCTAAAACCAAAAATCCCATACCACAAGCTAAGCCAATTCCTGTTGCAATAAACACTGATAAGAGCTCCTTAGCTCCACCTGCTGCGGAACGAAAACGAATCATCCCAAAAGTTCCTGCGATCGCAACACTTGTTCCCAAATTGCCATTGACCATAAAAATAATCATCGCCATCAACATCGGCAACATCGTCAAGGTAATAACAAACTCCTTTGAATAGAGGGTCTTGTGTTTGTAAACAAGCGCTAGTAAAATCCCCAATGCCAAACTAACCACTAAACTGAGAGCTAATTGAATGGGATCGGCTACCCCTGAAGCACTGTCAAAAACACTCTTAAACAACTGCTCTTTCAACTAATTCCTCCTCTGCTAACTCTTCTACTAATTTTGTATGTGCTGTTCCATATTTTGAAAATGAAACTCTTTCCAAGCCATACTTATCAATGATGGTCTGTAACCAGGATGGGTAGACTTCTGGAACCTTGATTTCCATGATAACCTGATTTTCATCCAACAATGGGTAGCCATACTTTCCTGCAAACAGGCTAACATCATATGGACGATATAGAATATTTTGATCAATGGTCACGCGCACCTTCTTATCCTCAATGCCCTTCATAGAAAAACGATCATAGTAGATATACATCATTGGCTCAATTTTTCCATAGCGTGCTCGCAATTCTGCCATTGTTTCCAAGAGTGTCGGATTGGTAATAGTTTCATCTACAATCGAATGATGAATAAAATCCAACACCGATTTTGGACGAGAAGTCAACCGATCTTTCAATCCTATACCGTCTTCTTTTTTCTTAATTTCTAAAAATACCTGGCTATTCTCTGTCGGACAGGCATCATAGGTCCGCATCCGAATTTTTTCTCGCTTCCACAATCTCTCTGCAGAATCCTGGATCATTTGGTAGCTTGAGGTATCGAAATAAATATTTGAAATGGTCGAGGTTGGATAGTCATCTTCCACTAGATGGTTTTTTAGATCAGCTAAAACTGCTGCAAGTTGCTTGCGATCCAAGATATATTTGGTTTCAATTCGTTTAAATTTGGTTTCTACTTTCTTCGACATACTATTCTCCTTTTTTCTACATTTGTCGTTCTAAGGGGTTAAGAGAAGAGTGGCTCACTTCCCACTCTCCCTATCTATTACCAGCTTTTCTTTGCTTCTACTTTTTTCTTAATAATTTGACCTGTTGTACCGTTTATCTTGTAGTCAAATTCAGAGTTGTTGGCAAGGGCTTCAACCTCATAGATGCCTTTCTCAAGGTCAACCTCTTTAAAGCGAACTTTAGCTGCTGCCAAGCCTAAATCTTTCAAGACAATAGTCTTCACTTGTTCTACTGAAAGTGTTGGCACTACTGCCACTTTCTTAGGCTGTGTGACTACAACTGGTTTTTTCTGCGGAGTTGCTGGTTTTACAGCGACTGCTTTTGTCTTTTTCTTGATAATCTTGCCTGTTAAACCATTGATATCATATTCATATTCAAGGTTATTTGCCACAAAATCCACTTCATAAACACCCTTCTCAAGATCTACTTCTTTGAAGCGAACCTTATTAGCTGTCAAACCTGCATCCTTCAGGGCAATTGTTTTTGCCTGCTCCATTGAAATCGTTACGGCAACAGTTGTTTTCTTCGCTTGAGTTGGTTGAGCTGGTTTAACAGTAGTCTTTGTAGGGGCTAAGTTCTTTGACTTTTTCTTAATAATCTTTCCTGTGCTAGCTTGGACATCGTAGTCGTACTCCACATTGTTGGCAACTAGATCAATTTCATAGATCCCTTTTTCAAAATCAAGATCCTTGAATCGTACTTGACTAGCATTCAAACCAAGATCTTTTAATACGATTGATTTTGCTGCATCCATTGTTTTGATTTGATTGGCCGATACTGTTTGCTACAAACCAAGTGTAGCGGCTACTAGTGCTGTAAATGTCAATGTTTTTAACTGTTTCATAATAAACTCCATTATTGTTTTCTTCTACGTTTGTAGTATTTGATATTTTAGAATAGAGTGGTCTCCCACTCAATCTTCTACAACTGTAGTATATCTATATTCTACAGTTGTCGTTTAAAAAAGTCAAGTCATTTGCTTCAAAAAATTTTCTTTTGTTCAATGACAAAAAGAAGATTAGTAGTTTCCTACTAATCTTCTACAAAAGGCTATCTTAGCCCAAACTAATCCTCCACATCCTCGGTTTCAGTATCTTCCACATCATCATCCGTATCAGGTTCTTCACTGTTAGTGCTTACTGGGGGATTGGGAGTTGGGGCTGGAATCACCTGACTACTTGTTGAAGCAGGAGTAGATACTGTTGTTTGGGTTTGATTACTTGTTGCTACAGTTTGACTAGTAGAAGCTACTGTCGGCTGACTGCTCACTTCTGACGCAGTTTGACTAGCTTGGTTACTGCTAGTTGAGGTTGACGAAGTTGAAGACTCTGCTACTAGCTTTAGTGTCTCTTTTTCTATTTTTGTCAATGACCTACTTGCCTTATCCACCTGAACACGGTATAGGGTTTCTTCATGGGAAAATTCAATTAGGTAGTAGTCACCTTGATCGCTGGCTTGGACATTGGTCACAGCTGATAATTCAAGAGATTGGTCCTTTAGAGATAATTGAATGGCATCCTCTTGTGTTAAGGTTGCTTCTTGCACTTGATGCAGTTGTGTTTCACTCATGGCCACTACAAATATCGAACCTGAAAAAATCAAGGCACAGCTAGTAACCAAAGTGACAAGGATTGCAAGGGATGGTTTTGGTAAGCGACTATCCATGATACTGATAATCCGACGCTTGAGATTGAACTTATTTGAGTAAAAACAGCTAGATAACAAAATCGGTTGCTGACTCTTATGGATCATGGTAATAATCGTCTCACCATAGAAAGAGCGATAGGCTTGATCTCTTTCATGTAGGACACTGTGATCACAATAGCTCTCTGCAGCCTCTTGAACCTCCTTGCAGGCAAAGGCCACAATCGGATTAAACCAATGCGCAGCTTTTACCAGTAGAACCAAGAGATTGACATAGATATCTCGGTGTCGATAATGGGTTAGTTCATGCTCAAAGATCAAATCCAGCTCTTCGTCCGTATAGTCTATTGCAGGAAGAAGAACGATTGGATTACGCAAGCCGAAGATCATCGGACTTGAAACCTGCGGATAATGGAAAAGTCGAATTGATTTCTGAATTCCAAATTCTTCCTTGATAACTTGGAAATTAGCTAAAATACGAGCATCTGCAATTGGATTTCCCCACCGTTTCAATAAATTCCGGAATTTTACATAGGAAAAGACCGCACGACCAATCACCACCAGGAACCCTACCAACCAAACAAGTAAGAATAGTTCTATCCATGGTAATCCCAAGAACATTTCCCAAAGATTTGGTTGACTGACAACTGCCTCTGTACCTGTTTGGCTAACAACTCTTGCTGTGCTTGTCGCTAGATTCTGACCATGTTCAATTGTTACCAAGCCTTGTCCAAATCGTGGACGGAAAGGAAAAATCAAACTAACCAACAGAACCAACCAGGTCAAGTAACGAACGCGAGCAGACACACGGTTTTTCAGTAAGATAAAAAGGCCACTAAACAGTACAATCAAAAATGACTTATATAAACTGATTAGCAAAAAAGATAGCAGTATAGATGCCATAATAATTCCTCAATTATTCTCTTTCTTATTTGTTCAATAAACCTCTTAGCTCATCCAACTCGTCTTCTGATAAGGCATTCGATGAGAAAAGGGTCTTCACTAATCCTCCCAAGGAATTTCCTTGGTAACGGTCTAAGAAGTTTGATGTCTCAACAGCCATGTATTCTTCCTCAGAAATTACTGCTGTATAGTGGCGTTCGCGACCACTTCGTTCACTCTTCAAAAAACCCTTTTCTGTCAAGCGAGCCAATATCGTCAGCAGGGTTTGCGGTTTCCAGTGATTATCCTCTCCTAAATGACCGATAATTTGAGCTGAGGTTACTGGGTTGGGTAAATGCCAAATGACACGCAATACATTAAATTCTGCGTCTGGCAATCGTTTCAATTCATTCATTTGTGAAATCCTCTTTTCTTTTTATTATTCTACACTTGTCGTTTTTCTTTGTCAACAGAAATAACCTGCTTCCTAAAAAGAAAAGAAGAAAGCCTAGTTGTTCGGCTTCCTTCATTCCTTAATTAAATCCATAAATTCTCTTGGCAATCTTGTAAACGGCGTTGGAAATCTTTCGGCCTGGATAGCCGTAAAGATTGGTCAATTGACCGAGCAGACCTTTGCGAACAATTTTGAAAAGAGATGGATTATGGTCCCGAATGTAGTGCCAGAGTTCCTGCTTTTTCATCATATGCTCAGCTGTTCCACCTCGGTTTAGTAAGGCACAGGAGATAATAGTGGTAATCTCCACGTGATTGAGCAGATAACTCCGCAAGTCAGGATTGGTCAATTGATCCAAATCCAACTCATCTACCAGTATTTTATTAACCTTGATCTGCTGATCAATCCGCTTGATCATGACGGATTCGTTGACAGATTGGTCATTTCGCCCGATAAAGTAGCGGTAAAAATCCACTGGCAGATAGTACATGATCTGAACTGCCTGTAAAGGTGTAAAGACAAAAATGTTATCCACATAGAAGGTATGCTCTGGCAGGACCAATCCCACTTCCCGTAGTAAGTCTGTCCTGTAAATGAGAGAATGCATCATCATGTACTGTCCCTTAGAGAAGGCACCTACATCCTCCCAGCCAAAAAGACGATTTTCAGGTAAGACATCCCGATAGGACATAGATTTTTTTCGATGCTGGCCTTCTTTTTCATAGACAAAGTTGGAAATGAAGGCATCAACAGGCGTATTTTCTGCTTCCAAGACCTGTAGTTTTTCCAAAATCTTCAGATAGGCTCTGCTATCGACCCAGTCGTCTGAATCCACGACCTTGAAATAACGGCCCTTGGCCTCACGAATCCCTGTGTTGACTGCTCCGCCATGTCCCTTATTGTCCTGATAAATGGCCCGCACATTTGGATAGCGGGCCGCTAAATCCTCAGCAATCGCCTGGGTCTGATCCGTCGAGCCGTCATTGATAATCAAAATCTCGACCGCATCCTCGCCGACGACCAGAGAATGAACGCAATAGTGCAGATAGTCTTGGGCGTTGTAGCTGGGAATGGCAATGGTTAGTAAGGTCATCTTTCTCTCCGTCTTGGCACAATTCGTTACTATTTTATCACATTTTTTAAAATCAGGCTCAGCTTCTTTTGAAGAAAATTACTTATGCACAGCCTGTGGATAAGTCTGTGAACAAGCAGAGCAATTCCCGTCAATCCAAACCTTTCCTTACCTTTTTACTGCTTATTTAAGGGATACTTGCCTGTAATTCCCAGAAAAAATAGTGAGACTTTTCTACAGTTTTACAAATGAGACCTCAAAAAAGACCCATATGGGTCTTTTTCTCTTATTTCGCAAAAGTAGCCGCTTGTTCACCAGCCTGGCGTCCGAATACGATTATATCTGCAACTGCATTGCCACCAATTCGGTTTTTACCATGTACACCGCCTGTGACTTCACCAGCAGCATACAAACCAGGAATTGCTTGTCCGTCTGCATTCAACACTTGAGTGTTGGTATTGATTTTCACACCTCCCATGGTGTGGTGAACACCGGGTGCGACTTTAATGGCATGATAGGCTCCTGTATTCAAGGCATGGTCCATACCAGAACTTCTGCCAAAGGCTGGGTCATTCTTGTCTGCCACAGCTTGATTCCAGCTATCCAAGGTAGCTTGTAGTGTAGCAGCTGGAAGATCGATTTCTTTAGCTAATTCTTCTACGGTCTCACCTGTTTTCACCAGCCCCTTGCTTTCATACTGTCCGATGGCTTTTACACGATCCTTGAGGGCATCGTCAAAAACGACATAGGCATAGTTGGGATCTAGGGAGTTAATGGCCGCGGAAACCTTATCTCGCGTTTCTAATTCATTCACGAACCTCTCACCTTTGGCATTGACCAATATAGCCCCTTCACCACGTACGGCTTCTGTAATCAGGTAGGAAGTTTCTTGCTCAACAGTTGGGTGAATCTGGATTTGTTCCATATCAACGGTTGCTGCCCCCTTGTCCTCCGCAAGAGCAATACCGTCACCAGTTGACCCTTCCTGATTTGTCGTCACGTAACCTTCCAAGGCTGGATTGAGTTTGGCAACCATGTCTAGGTCTGCCCCGAAACCACCTGTTGCCAAAACGACTGACTTAGCTGTGATAGTTTTGCTTTCGCCAGCAATCTCCACTTCAACACCTGTCACGCTACCTGCTTCTTCTTGTAAATCTGTTACTTCAGCATTGACGAAAATCGGTACTTCTCTCTCAACAAGATTGTAGTAGAGGCCGTTCACCAAGTAACCGCCAACTGCTGAGCCATCTGCTGGTCGGTGAGTCCGTTTTTCGCTCATCCCCCCTGTTGTCGTAATATTGCTGAGGGTAATCCCAAGCCCATCCAGCCAATCAATAGCGGCTGCAGAATTGTCAACTAGGTAACGAAGCAATTCTGGGTCATTTGTTCCACCGCCACCTTTGAGGGTTTCTTCGTAGAATTTGTCGTTGCTATCTGCAATGCCTTCTGCTTCTTGGAACTTAGTCTGAGAAGCGTTCATCCCTGCAGAGGATTTGGCTGTATTGCCTCCGATAACGGGCATTTTTTCCAAAATCACAACATCTGCACCAGCATCCTTAGCCGAGATAGCCGCTGCCATACCTGCCCCGCCGGAGCCCACTACAATGACATCGTAACTATCCTTAAGTTCTGACGGATCTGTATAAACCTTTTCTGATGCACCAGAAACCGTTTCTTCCTTACTGGATGAAGAAGTCGAAGTTGAGGACTGGGCACTGGATTGATTGGACTGAGTCTGACTACAAGCAGCTAGAAAGACAATTCCAATAAAGCTTAGAAGCAAGCCCAACCAGTATCGTTTTTTCATAAAAAGACCTCCTGTTATATTATTATATAACTTGATTCTACAGAATTTAGAGGAGATTTTCAAGTGATTTTGTGTATTTTTTCACAAAAATTATCAAAATAGTAGGGGCAACAAAAAAACCAGCCTGAGATAGACTGGTTTGAAAAAACAGATATAAATCTTAGAGCATTTTGTTGTAGAATTCTACGACAAGAGCTTCGTTGATTTCTGGGTTGATTTCATCGCGTTCTGGCAAGCGAGTCAATGAACCTTCAAGCTTTTCAGCATCGAATGATACGAAAGCTGGACGGCCAAGAGTTGCTTCAACAGCTTCAAGGATAGCTGGAACTTTGATTGACTTCTCACGAACTGAGATCACTTGACCAACTTCAACACGGTATGAAGGGATATCAACGCGTTTGCCGTCAACAAGGATGTGACCGTGGTTTACGAATTGACGTGCTTGACGACGAGTAGTTGCCAAACCAAGACGGTAAACAACGTTGTCCAAACGACGCTCCAAAAGAAGCATGAAGTTGAAACCAAGGGTACCTTGTTTGATTTTAGTAGCTTGTACGAACAAGTTACGGAATTGTTTCTCACCCAAACCGTAAGAGAAACGCAATTTTTGTTTCTCAGCCAATTGCAAACCGTATTCTGACAATTTAGAACGGTTGTTTGGTCCGTGTTGACCTGGTACGTAGTTACGACGTGCCAATTCTTTACCTGTACCTGTCAATGACAAGCCAAGACGACGAGCTTGTTTCCAAGATGGTCCTGTATAACGTGACATAGTTATGTCCTCCTAAAATAAAAAATATTGTTGTAGGAAATAACTGTTTAAGCAAACCTGATTCGTGCAGGAGGCCTTCATCGAAACAGCAACGATTACTCTTCTTGCTGACCTTCTGTTGACGAGCTTCATTTTGCCCTGCTGTTATTTCACACAAAGGTTAGTATAGCACAAAAAAAAGGCTCTGTAAAGCCTTTTTACTAGATTAGTCCAAGTAATGAATCAAAATCTTTTCAGTCAAAATATCTGAGTAAGTATAGGATTCTACAAAAGTATTGTTTGGATCTTCAAACTCTACGATAAAGAGAGATTGGTAAACCTCAATAATTCGCCCTTGTTTGTTCTTTTCACGCTTACGACCATTTTCAAGGGTCAATTCAACAATCTGTCCCTCATGATCCTTAATATCTTGTTTGATTTGCTTCATTTTCGCAACATCTGTAAATGCATCACTCATTCTCTATCCATCCTCTCTCTTGGAAATACTTGCAAATTTATTGTATTCTTTTTGGAACATGAGTTCCACGGTACCACGTGCACCGGAACGGTTTTTCTCAATGATAACTTCAACCGTATTGTTGGGAATGCCGCCGTCTTCTTGCTCACCACGCTCATAGTAATCATCACGATACAAGAAGGCAACGATATCCGCATCCTGCTCGATAGACCCAGACTCACGGATATCGGACAAGACGGGACGCTTATCCTGACGCTGCTCAACTCCACGGGACAACTGACTAAGGGCGATAACGGGAACTTTCAATTCCTTGGCCAAAATCTTCAACTGACGGGAGATTTCTGAAACCTCTTGTTGCCGGTTTTCCCGACCTGTTCCCGTAATCAACTGCAGGTAGTCAATCAAAATCAAGCCCAGATTGCCTGTTTCCTGGGCCAACTTGCGTGACCGCGAACGAATCTCCGTAATTTTGATACCAGGCGTATCATCAATATAAATACTGGCACGCGCAAGATTGGCCTGGGCAATAGTTAACTTCTTCCATTCTTCATCCGACAACTGACCAGTACGAATAGAACGCGAATTGATAACCCCTTCTGCCGCCAACATACGGTCCACTAAGCTCTCCGCCCCCATTTCCAGAGAAAAGATAGCAACTGTCAAGCCCAGCTTGGTCCCGATATTCTGAGCAATATTGAGGGCGAAGGCTGTCTTACCAACGGCTGGCCGAGCCGCCAGGATAATCAATTCTTCTTCATGCAGACCCGTTGTCATGGCATCAAGAGCAGGATAACCCGTCGCAATCCCTGTGATATCCGACGTCTGCCGCGACCGGATTTCTAGATTTTCAAAGTTGGTATTGAGGACATCGTCAATCCGCTTAAAGCCGCTTCTACTAGCTCCCTCACTAACATCGATTAAGGCCTTTTCTGCCTGGGCGATAATCTCATCTGATTCATCCGCACCTTCATAAGCAGAGTTGACCGCATCCGTCAACCTCTCAATCAGTTTCCGGAGATTTGATTTCTCCGCGACAATCTTGGCATAATATTCCGCATTGGCGGATGTCGGTACAGAGTTGATGACTTCTGCCAAGTAAGCCAAGCCACCGATACTTTCCAAATCACCATGATTGGCCAAATAGTTGCGCATAGTCGTCGCATCAATGGCCTCATTGCGGTCAGACAGGGCAATCATGGCCTTGAAAATCAGCTTATGGGCATGTTTGAAGAAATCCTCAGCCTCAATGTATTCTCGCACAAAGACCAGTTTGCCCTCGTCAATGAAAATGGCACCTAAGACCGACTGCTCCGCCAAAATATCCTGGGGCTGAACCCGTAATTCATCTATTTCTGCCAAGTTCTCACCTCCTCCATCCTCTCCATTGAACTGACTGTATTAGGCTTCTTTTATGCTCAAACGAATTTCACCAGTGATGTCCTGGTAGATTTTAACAGGGACTTCAATCAAGCCCAAGGCACGAATTGGATGATCCAATTGGATGTGGCGCTTGTCAATCTTGATTCCAAATTGTTTTTGCAATTCTTCTGCAATTTTCTTGCTAGTAATTGAACCAAATGTACGTCCATCTGGACCAACCTTTTCCACAAATTGCACCAAGGTCGCTTCATCAGCCAATTTTGCCTTGATTGCTTCTGCTTCAGCTACCATCTCAGCGTGGGCTTTTTCTTTTGATTTCTCTTGGCCACGTAATTCACTAATAGCTTGGTTGGTAGCTTCTTTTGCAAGGTTTTTCTTAATCAAAAAGTTTTGGGCGTAACCAGTTGGCACTTCCTTGATTTCACCTTTTTTTCCCTTGCCTTTAACATCTGCTAAGAAAATAACTTTCATCTGCTTTACCTAACTTTCTTTTAATAGTTCTTGTATCTTATCGATAATGTTAGCCTGAATCTCTGTCATGGACTGATCGTAGATTTGAGCAGCAGCCAGGTTAAAGTGACCGCCCCCTCCCAACTCTTCCATGATACGCTGAACATTGACCTTGCTACGGCTTCTAGCGGAGACAGCGACATAGCCCTTGCTATTTTTCGTCACCACAAAGACCGCCTCAATACCAGACATGCCCAAGATAGTATCTGCTGCCTTGCTGGTTACAACACTATCATAGGTTCGCTTTTCATCCCCACAGGCTAGAACGATATGTGGCATCACCTTCTGACCACGCAAAATTAACTCATTGATTTGCTTATACTCTTCGTAGTCCGTTGCCGCAATCTGTTGAATTTCCAGATTATCACTCCCCCTACTACGGAGATAGCTAGCCACGTCAAAGGTCCTGCTGGTCACCCTCGAAGTAAAATTGTGGGTATCCAACATCATCCCTGCCATCAGCAAACTAGACTGAAGACGATTGAGTTTATGGTGCTTGTCATTTTGAAACTGGATCAATTCTGTCACCAACTCGCTGGCTGAACTAGCGCCACTCTCAATATAGGTCAAAATAGCATTTGCTGGGAAGTCTGAGTCTCTTCGGTGATGGTCCACCACAACCACTTGACTAAATTCTTCATAGAGTTCCTTGGAAAGAGTCAAACTAGTTTTCGAATGATCTACCATGATCAAGAGAGACTGATGGGTGACTTTCTTCATTGCTTCTTCAACAGTCAGGAGGTTAGAACAGTTTTCATCCGATAGCTTTTTAATGGCACGAGCAATGTCTGGTGCCATTTCATTGGGATTATAGACCGTATAGGCATTATTCATAATATTTTGAGCAAAATACTGCATCCCCACAGCCGATCCCAAAGCATCTAGATCTAGATTTTTATGCCCCACGACAAACACACTATCTACAGACTTGAGCTTGTCAGACACTGCTGTCATCATGGCACGGGTACGGGTACGCGTCCGTTTAACTGAAGAAGCTGAGCCCCCGCCAAAGAAGATTGGTTGCTTACTCTCATCGCTTTCCTTGATAACAGCTTGATCCCCCCCTCGAACCTCAGCCATGTTGAGATTTTGAAGGGCAACTTGTCCGATTTGATGATGGTTCCCATCACCATAGGCCAAGCCCATACTAAGGGTCAAAGCAAGTTCCAAATTTTTAGCCTTTTCACGAAACTTATCAATTACTGAAAATTTGCTTTCAATCAAACTTTCCAAGACACCGTAATCCGTAAAGAAATAGAACCGATCCATGGTTCCCCGACGGTAGTAAATATCATATTCATGACAGAAATCCGATACAAATTGAGCCAAGAAGGAATTGACCTGGCTAATCTGCGAATCGGTAAAATTATCCTCAAGTTCATCATAATTATCGACAGAGATAATACCGATAACTGGACGACTTCCAATCAAGTGGGTCGTTGCCTTATACTCAGTTGATGCATCAAAAAAGTAAAAGAGCCCCTGTTCAAAGTCCACATTGACAGCGTACCGTTTACCGGAAAAATTAGCATAAATCCGATCTTGGTCCAGCCCAACATCGATAATTTCACGCAGTTTCTTCTGATCAAAGGTCCCATTTTCCTGAGCAAAAATGAGCTCTGCATAGGGATTAAACCACTCTACCTGGTTGCTGTCCATCCTCACCTTGATCACACCAACGGGCATCTTATCCAAAAGTTGCATCAAGCCTGAATTGGCTTGATTGTTTAAGTATTCAATTTGCTCAATTTCACTGAACTCGTAGGAATGCTTTTGGTAGATAAACAAAACAATCAGGAGTAGAAGGGTGACAAAGAGAGCGAGTAGCATCAAGCTAGACGCAGGAAAAAGACTACTGATAGTTGCCAATAGTCCAAACAGTATGACACCGATCATCACAAAATGAAGTGTTACAAACCGAAATTTTTTCATTATAAACCTCTTCCTGCCATTCTACCATAAATAGGCCTAAATTGCTAGCTTTCTCCAGCCTATCAGAAGAAAAGAACAGCCTTAGTGACTGTCCTTTGATTTGTTTTTAGAAATGGAACGACTGCGTCCTTCCAAGTAAACCATAAGAATGGATATATCCGCTGGATTGACACCGGAAATCCGACTAGCCTGGCCAATGGTTTCTGGTGAAATCAGCTTGAATTTCTGACGGGCTTCGGTTGCTATGGAGTCAATATCATCCCAGTCAATGTCGGCTGGAATGCATTTTTCTTCCATGCGTTTCATCTTCTCTACTTGGTCCAAGGCCTTGGCAATGTAACCTTCATACTTGACCTCTGTTTCAATCAATTCAATGGTCTTGGCATCCAAGTCCTCTGCCGCTGGGCCGATAAAGGCTACTGCATCTGCGTAGGTCACATCTGGACGACGCATGAATTCCTTGGCGGTAAGGGCATCCGTCAGAGGCTTGAAGCCCATGGCAACAACCTTTTCATTGGTTTCCTTGATTGGCTTGAGTTTGATAGACTCCAAGCGCTTCATTTCATTGTCAAACTGGTTTTTATGGATTTGGAAAATCTGCCAGCGTTCATCATCCACCAAGCCGACCTGACGACCAATCTCCGTCAGTCGCATATCGGCATTGTCATGACGCAGAATCAAGCGATACTCCGCCCGACTGGTCAAGAGACGATAAGGTTCCACCGTTCCCTTAGTCACCAAGTCGTCAATCATAACTCCGATATAACCGTCGCTTCGTTTCAAAATCAACTCAGGCTTGCCCTGTACCTTGAGGGCTGCATTGATACCAGCGACAATTCCCTGACCGGCTGCTTCTTCATAACCCGACGTTCCGTTGGTCTGACCTGCTGTGAAAAGCCCTGAAATCTTCTTAGTTTCAAGCGTCGCCCGCAACTGATGAGGCATAACCATATCGTACTCAATGGCGTAACCCGTCCGCATCATCTGGGCATTTTCCAAGCCTTTAATAGAGTGAATCAAGTCCTGCTGCACATCTTCCGGCAGACTGGTTGACAGCCCTTGGACATAGATTTCGTCTGTATTGCGACCCTCTGGCTCTAGGAAAAGCTGGTGGCGTTCCTTATCGGCAAAACGGACAATCTTGTCCTCGATTGACGGACAATAACGGGGCCCAATCCCCTTGACAATTCCTGAAAACATAGGTGCTCGATGAAGATTGCTGTTGATAATCTCGTGGCTGGTCGCGTTGGTATAGGTCAACCAGCAAGGAATTTGATCCTGCAAATAATCCTCATCCTTGGACAAGAATGAAAAGTGATTTGGCTTTTCATCACCTGGTTGAATCTCCGTGTCTTCGTAATTTATGGTACGAGCATTGACACGCGGTGGCGTTCCTGTCTTGAACCGACCGATTTCAAGACCAAGCTCCTTCAGATTATCCGCCAGCGTGATAGAAGCTAAACTGTTATTAGGCCCTGACGAATACTTGAGATCACCAATGATAATCTCACCACGCAGGGCAGTACCCGTCGTCACCACAACCGCCTTGGCTGAGAATTTCTGGTTGGTAGCCGTACGGACACCGATCACCTTGCCATCCTCCACCAAAATCTCATCAATCATGGTTTGACGCAGGGTCAGATTTTCCTGACGCTCCACCGTCCGCTTCATCTCTGCAGCATACTCTACTTTATCCGCCTGAGCCCGCAAGGCACGAACAGCTGGCCCCTTACCCATATTGAGCATTTTCATCTGGATATAGGTCTTGTCAATGTTGCGGCCCATTTCGCCACCCAGGGCATCGATTTCCCTTACCACAATCCCCTTGGCAGAGCCACCAATGGAGGGATTACAGGGCATAAAAGCCACCATATCCAAGTTAATAGTTGCAAGCAAGGTTTTACAGCCCATCCGACTGGCTGCCAATCCCGCCTCTACTCCCGCGTGCCCTGCACCGATCACGATGACATCATAATTTTCTGCAAATGTGTGTGTCATGTTGTTTTCTCCTTCATGTTCATAATGTGTTTAACTTGTCCACTCCAGTTTGGCAATTCTTGAGCCAGAAAGGCTGGCACGATATCTAGGTTGACAATTTTGTCAACGTCTATCCATTCACAAGCTTGCTTCAACTTCCCTTCAATCATCTTTTCAGGCATTTCTCCAACAGGCTCCACGATAAAATGAAGCTCGATATTGTGAAAGTCTATACCTTCATGTGTAAATTGATTTTCAACAACAAAAGCCAATTGATTGACACGACTGTCAACCCCTAATTCTTCTTTGACTTCTCGAACAGCCGCATCCGCTGCTACCTCATTGACCTCAACTGCACCGCCAATGGTATAATAACGGCCCTTATTATCTTTGGTCAGGAAAATCTTCCCATCCTTTATAATCAATGCAGTCGCTCGAACACCAAAAATTTGGTTGACAACTCTGGTTCTGAAATCCATTTATCCTTCTCTTTTCTAAAATTTCGTCCAGATATGGAACTAAGTTTTTCTTATTTTTATCGGTAGGAGCTAACCATAGAAAATCTGTATGCTCTTCTGGGTCAAGAAGAATAGTTTTTGGTTGTTCAGGAAGTGTTACTTCATAGACTAGCCTTGTAAACACCGTCTGTTTTTCTTCATCAAACTGACTATCTTCATGGATAATGATCAGATTTTCCTTTTCTATCGAAATACCTGTTTCTTCAAAACACTCTCTCACTGCAGCATCACGGGACAACTCATTCTCCTCAACACGACCGCCTGGAATGTCCCAATATTGAGGAAAAACATTGGGTTTGCCACGCTTAGTCTGCGAACGCTGAATAATCAAGTGGCTGTCTGCAACAGTCAGTAAAACATGGGCAATCAGCTTGACAGGCATGGTTTCCTCCGCTACTTTAGTTGTCTTTGTTCATAAAATGCTTTAGTTGTCCGTCCCAGTTGGCTAACTCGGTCTTAAGAAAGGCTGGATTGAGATCCAGTTTCTCTAAGTCCGCAAAAGCAACCCATTCACACTGGCGAACAGAATTCCCTTCTTCCAGATTGGTCGCTGGATTAGACAGTGGGGTAACTATATAGAGAAATTCAATCTGATGATAGGATTTCTCCTGTAAGGTGAACTGATTTTCAACGATAAATGCTAGTGGTCCAACCTCCACATCAATTCCGATTTCTTCTTTCATTTCCCGCAGGACAGCCTCTTCGGTTGTTTCACCAAGCTGAATAGCTCCACCTAAGGTGTAGTATTTCCCCTTGGGTGACTTAACAAGATATAACTTCTCATCTTGTACCACCAAGCCCGTCGCACGGACACCGAAAATCTGGTTGTCAACTCTGGTTCTGAAATCCATCTTCTCTCCCCAATCGCAAAAAATAGCCAAAACTCTCGAAAATTGCAGGACAAAAAAGCCTACAATTCCCATGAGCTTTGACCATCATAGTTCTTGTTAGAAATATTGTATCAAATTGTCCTGACAAGTCAAGTTAAACAATCTTTACAAACCTGTCAACTAAATATACTGACAAGCCACTCCATCCTTGTAGGCCATGTCAATCATACCGCCGCCCAAGCATTCTTGTCCATCGTAGAAAACAACCGCTTGCCCTGGTGTAATTGCTCGTTGTGGCTCTGCAAAGATGACTTCTGCCTTGTCCCCTTTTACCTTGACAGTTACTTGACTATCTGGTTGACGGTAGCGGAACTTAGCTGTACACTCTAATGTGAATTCTTCCGGCATATCCCGTGTAAAGTGGACTTGACTAGCTTGTAAAGAAGTTGACATCAAGGACTCATGATAGAAGCCCTGTCCGACATAGAGGATATTTTGGGACAGATCTTTTCCGACAACAAACCAGGGCTCATTATCCCCACCTATTTGTCCTCCGATACCAAGCCCGCCCCGCTGACCAATGGTATAGTACATAAGGCCTGTGTGTTCACCCATATCACGACCGTCCACCGTCATCATCCGACCGGGCTGGGCTGGCAAATACTGCCCCAAAAATTCTTTGAAGTTCTTTTCACCGATAAAGCAGATTCCTGTAGAGTCCTTCTTTTTAGCTGTCGCCAAGCCTGCTCGCTCTGCTATTTCCCTCACCTGAGGCTTTTGTAAATGGCCGAGCGGAAACATGGTTTTCTGCAACTGCTCCTGTGAGAGTTGGCTGAGGAAGTAGGTCTGGTCCTTGCCATTGTCTGCCCCACGTAGCATATGGACAGTGCCGTCCTCGTCGCGTGACACCTGAGCATAATGCCCCGTCGCCACATAGTCCGCACCCAAGTTCATAGCGTAATCCAAGAAAGCCTTGAACTTGATTTCCTTGTTACACATGACATCTGGATTAGGTGTGCGGCCTGCCCGATACTCTGCTAGGAAGTACTCAAATACGCGATCCCAGTACTCTTTTTCAAAGTTGACAGAGTAGTAAGGAATGCCGATCTGGTCTGCCACTGCAGCCACATCCTTGTAATCTTCTGTTGCTGTACAGAAGCCATTTTCATCCGTGTCGTCCCAGTTTTTCATGAAGATGCCGATCACATCGTAGCCCTGCTCCTTGAGCAAGAGAGCCGTAACCGATGAATCCACACCGCCACTCATACCAACAACAACACGGGTTTTCGAATTGTCTATTGACATCATCTTCTCCCATCTTTTCGTTGAAATAACGATTTGAAGGTCGTATTCCAAAATTTTTTCAAAAAACGATTTGAAGGTCGATTTTGAACAACTTGTATTATACCACACAAAAGGGAGAAGAAACAGGAATTTGGTATTGAAACCCCATTCATCTAGGCATTCTATCCAAATCAAAAATTTGATATAATAGTATTAAGAAAAACGTGAGGATAGTTATGACAAATTTAAAATTTCAATCGGTCTTTGATATTATCGGGCCTGTTATGATTGGACCTTCTTCCAGCCATACGGCTGGAGCGGTCCGCATTGGAAAAATAGTGTCTTCCATCTTTGGTGATGAACCAACCGAGGTCGAATTTCAACTTTACAATTCTTTTGCCAAAACCTATCGTGGACACGGTACGGATGTGGCCTTGGTAGCAGGCATTTTAGGCATGGATACAGACGACCCACGCATTCCTGACTCTCTTGATATTGCAAGAGAACGAGGCATTAAGGTTTACTGGCGTGTCAACAAGGACAGCAATACTCCCCATCCCAATACCACCCGAATCATCATTAAAAATGACAAAAAGTCCATCTCAGCAACGGGCGTTTCCATTGGCGGAGGCAATATCCAAGTGACTGAGCTTAATGGTTTCTCTGTCAACCTCAATATGAATACTCCGACTATTATCATCGTTCACCAGGATGTTCCAGGTATGATTGCCAAGGTAACTGACATCTTATCAAAATACAACATCAATATTGCTCAAATGAACGTGACACGTGAACAGGCTGGCGAAAAAGCTATTATGATTATCGAAGTGGATGCTCGCCAGTGTGAAAATTCTATTGCAGAAATTGAAAAAATTCCCCATCTGCACAATGTTACCTTCTTCAACTAGAAAGAGAAAGACATGTTTTATACTATCGAAGAATTAGTTCAGCAAGCCGAACAGTTTTCTGGCAATGTAGCTGAACTCATGATTGCGACTGAAATTGAATTGACAGGGCGTAGCCGAGAAGAAATCTTGACAATCATGTCAAGAAACTTGACAGTCATGAAAGCGTCGATTGTTGACGGATTAACAGAAAGCAAGTCCGTTTCTGGATTGACAGGTGGTGACGCTGCCAAGTTGGACGCTTATATGAAAAAGGGCAAGACGCTGTCTGATTCCTCTATCCTATCGGCAGCAAGAAATGCTATGGCTGTCAATGAGTTGAACGCCAAAATGGGCTTGGTCTGTGCCACCCCAACTGCTGGCTCTGCTGGTTGCTTGCCTGCCGTTCTTGGTGTTGCTATTGACAAGTTAAGCTTGACAGAAGAGCAACAACTTGACTTCCTCTTTACAGCTGGAGCCTTCGGTCTAGTTATCGCCAACAACGCCTCCATCTCTGGAGCAGAAGGAGGCTGTCAGGCAGAAGTTGGCTCTGCCTCTGCTATGTCAGCAGCGGCATTAACCCTTGCTGCTGGAGGAAGTCCCTACCAGGCTAGTCAAGCTATCTGCTTTGTCATTAAAAATATGCTGGGACTGATTTGTGACCCAGTCGCAGGTCTGGTAGAAGTCCCATGTGTCAAACGAAATGCAATGGGAGCAAGCTATGCCATGGTAGCTGCTGATATGGCATTGGCAGGAATTGAATCAAAAATTCCTGTAGATGAGGTTATCAATGCCATGTACCAAGTGGGCTCTGCCCTACCAACTGCCTTCCGTGAAACTGCCGAAGGAGGCCTGGCTGCTACACCAACTGGTCGCCGATTGGCACAAGAAATCTTCGGAGAAAGTTGACAATCCTGTCAAGACAAAAAGGACCTCTACGGTCCTTTTCTTATTGTTTTGTAAAGCTGATTTTATCCAAGGTCGTGTCGTTGGTATCAACTTCTGTCAAGGTCAAGGTTGATCCACTTAAACTATAGGTATCCGCTTCGCCATCGATATAGGCAATTTTTTTCTCAAGGTCCAAAACGACTAATTCACTATCTTGTTCCCCATCATTGTCAACTTCAACCAGGCTACCCTGATTGCCTTTGATGGTCAAGGTATACGTATCATTTCCGACCGTAGCCGTATAAGTACCATCTAACTCTGAACTCTCAACCAGGGTAATGCCATAATTTGCTGCAACTTGCTCAGCTGTGATTGCTGTTGTAGTTGTTGAAGAAGCTGCTGTTGTACTACTTGATGCTGTTAAGCTAGAGCTTGCAACAACTGACTGGGCTGTGGTGACTTGATTATCATCATCGTCTGATAGACCAAGGCTCTGTTCAACTTGAGTTTCTAAAGCATCCAAACGATTTTCATATATTTCAGCTGCGACAAATCCACCTGTTACCAAGAGTAGAGCCCCTGCTGAAAGCAAGATGATTGATTTTTTACTCATCTTATTTACTTTTGTTTTTAAACTGGTTAGGAGAGATGCTTTTTCTTCCGTTTGCACTTCTTGCTCGATAATTTGCTTGTTTTCGTTTTGGTTTTCCATTTGTGTTTCCTCTTTTTTACGATTTTCTTCAGCTCTTTGCTGATAAGTCTATTATAGAGGACAATTCTCAACACTTTAGGTAAAGTTTCTAAACAGTTTCTAAACAAATTCGAAAGAATTTATGCATTTAGCCGGTAACCTGCTCCCCAAACCGTTTCAATCAAATCTGCTCCCAGCTTATCCCTCAATCGATTGATATGGACCGTTACTGTTGCACTATCGCCTACATAGTCATAGCCCCAGATTGTCTCAAACAGTTGATCTTTTGAAAAGACCCGGTTGGGATGTTGAGCTAGGTGGGCAAGTAATTCAAACTCCCTATTGGGCAACTTGATCGGCTGCCCTGCTTTTTCCACCTTCCAACTCTCCAAATAAATCACCAAATCACCAACCCGCAGTTCCTTCTCCTCTTTGGTAGGTTGTAGACGTTGGTAGCGGGTCAAATGGGCTTTCACACGCGCAACCAACTCCATGGGATCAAAGGGTTTGCTAATATAGTCATCTGCTCCTAAGCCTAAACCTCGCACGACATCCATAGTTTCTTGCTTAGATGTTACCATCAGGATGGGAAAATCTACTTGGTTGCGGAGGTCGCGGCAAATATCATAGCCTGTTTTGTTAGGGAGCATGACATCTAAAAGTAAAAGATTGTAGGTTTCGGTTCGAATCTGCTCTTCGACTAGTGCACCATCGGCTACGACATCAACTTGATACCCCTGCATTTCCAAATAATCTCGCTCAAGCTGTGCAATTTCGATATCATCTTCAGCAATCAATATACGTGTCATTTCTTATCCTTTCTTAGGTAGACGAATGGTAAAGGTCAAGCCAGTCTTATTTTCAACCACGATTGTGCCACCTAGACGATGCACAATATTGTTTACAATTGAGAGTCCTAGTCCATGTCCATCCACTTGCTGACGGGCCTGATCCACCCTATAAAATTCTGTAAAGAGTTTGTCTAGCTGGTCCTTAGAAACTCCTTGTCCGTTATCAGCAAAAGTCCAAACCACTTGATTGTCCTCACTAGTACCTGTAATGGTCAACAAGAGCGGACTAGTATTGGCATATTTTCGTGCATTATCTACCAGATTATCCAAAATCCGTCTAAACTGGACGGGGTCCATTTCTACTGGTAATTCTCCCGCCACTTCTAGACGGAAATCAACCGCTTCATCTGCCAATTCTGCCTTCTTCTCGCTGATATAAGCTTTAAAAAACTCCCGCAAATCGACTTCTACTGTATCGAATGGCAATTTATCGGTCTCTAGTTGAGAGAAAACGAACAATTTTTCCAACAATTTCTCCATGACCAATGATTTCTGATAGATAATGGTCATGTAATTCTGCCGTTTTTCTTCTGTGTTGGCAACTCCGTCTAAAATTCCCTTGGCATAGCCTTTAATCGATGTGAGAGGTGTCCGTAAATCATGAGAAATATCCGCTACCATCTGGGTCCGATTTTGTTCGTACAGACGATTTTTCTCTTGAGCCTCCAACAAACTTGTCTGCATTTGGTTGAAACCTTCTGTCAATTCTTCAAATTCTCGATCACCGCTATAATCTAGATTTTCCTGATAATTTCCCTTGCGAATCCGCTCAACCCCCTTGTGGAGTTCATCCATCGGTTTCATAATGGCCTGCAGAATGCGTCTGGTAACCATCAAATTCAAGGTCAAAATGACTGCAATACCAGAGCCACCCATTACTGCAATTTGTAACAAGAAGGTCTGGAATTCCCTAGCGTCTTGTTGGTCTTCCGTATCTTCAATTACCGCATAGAGGGAGACTGTTTGCCCCTGCGTTTCCAACTGCCTAGTGATTACAATTTCCTCATCAATGTAGGTCAAATGAGTAGTCTCGCTAATTGCAACAGCCGTGACTTCCTCTACATCTTCCTGGATATTGGAAAACAAAATAAAGCCGTCACTCTCCACATAGAGCTGAGCCCCTCCACTTGCTAGTTTCTCTGCTAGAGCCACATAATCTGTTCCCGAGAATTCTTCAATGCTGGTTTGACTCATTGCTGTTTTCTGGCTTGTGGACAATAAACTACTCCGATTCAGGTAAATGTTATTGACAACAAAGACACTGATGGCCAACATGGCAAGCAGAGAAATCCCTAACATCAGCATATTAAGACGAAAAATCCGTTTTTGTAAATTCATGTGCCACTTTCTTCCTTAATTTTTCAACATTATAAGCAAAATCCACCTATTTGTAAAGTTTTCTTACTTCAAAAAAGCTAGGACAGGCAATTGCCTGTCCTAGCTATCTCATCCTAGAATATCTCATACACACTTCTGGTTAGCTTAATACCAACCATTTGCCAACCAAAATTGATAGGCAGCTGACCAAGAACCGTAGCGGTTTGCTACATAGGCATCTGCCACACGTTCTTGGTTTTCAGGTGAATAGTCACCATTCAAATAGGTATTGGTCAACTGATAGCGACCATAATAAATTCCGTTCTGTGCAGTGTAGCTGCCGCCAGATTCCTTTTGGGCAATCCATTCTTTGGCAGCTGCATCTTCTGCACTTAGGTTAGAAGAGTAGCTGGTAGTCGTTGCCACAGTCGCTTCGCTACTTGTTTCAGTAGTAGCTGTCTGTGTAGTTGCTTCCGATTCACCGATTTCTAACACTTGACCAACGGATATCAGATTTTTATCCGCGATTTTATTTTCCTCTACCAAGGCTTCAACACTGGTTTTGTACTGAAGAGCAATTTTAGAAAGCGTATCGCCTGCTTGAACTGTATAGGTTTCTGCACTAACAAGACCTGCTGTTGCTAAAGATAGAGTTGCAACCGCTCCTGTTAGAATGGGTTTTAGGTTTGATTTTAGTGAAAAATTCATCATAAAAAGTTTCCTTTCTTTCAACTGCTCCTATCATACGCCTCCTTTATTACCTTTGGATGTAGAATTTGTAACAAATGTTACAGTTGAATTGGAATTGGACTAAAAAAACGCTTTACAAAGCGCTTTTTAACTTTTTAAAATGAATAAGACCGCACTGATTCCAAGCATAACTAGAATAGCGAGACTATCTAAGTAAGTCCATTTGAGAACACGATACTTGGTTCTTCCCTCTCCTCCTTGGTAGCCACGAGCTTCCATTGCCGTTGCTAAGGCGTATGCACGTTTAAAACTAGATGCAAATAGTGGAATCAAAATCGGAATCACAGATTTGACCTTTTGAATCAAATTACCTTCTCCAAAATCAACACCACGCGCCCGCTGTGCATTCATAATGCGTGTCGTATCATCCATCAAGGTCGGTACAAAACGCAAACTCATGGACAGCATCAAGCCAATTTCATGGACAGGAACCTTGAATCGTGCCAAAGGTGCCAAGCCGGTCTCAATGCCATCTGCCAAACTCAAGGGCGTGGTTGTCAAGGTCAGGAGGGTTGAAAAAATGATAATTAATACGAACCGTGCAAAAATGATGGCTGCCTGAGTCACTCCATGTTCGGTCAATTGGAAAATCCAAAATTGCCAGTAAATCCTACCGCCACCTGTAAAGAATAATTGAAAGAAAGTGGTAAAGAGAATAATCCCAATCATGGGCCTCACACCATTCAAGAAAAAGGAAAACTTAATGGAAGACAAACCAATCAGACCGAAGACAAATCCGATTAAAACCAGATTGGTGACCAAATTATTGGCCCAAAAAATCACCAACAAAAAGAGAAACATAGCCAAGAGTTTACTACGCGGATCTAGTCGATGTAGGAGAGAATCGCCTGGAATATAGCGACCCAAAATAAGTTTATCCACCTGACACCACCTCCCTAAATTCGTCTATTGTAATCGGCAATTGTTCAAAAACAAACCCCCGACCTTCTAAATTAGCCGCAAATTTTGTAATTTTTGGAACACCTAATTTGATAGACTCCAAGAACTCAACCTGCTGAAAAACCTCTTTGGGCTGACCAGATAACACCAATTTTCCCTTGTCCATCACATAGACATAATCAGCGAAATCAGCGACATCATCCATCACATGCGTCACCAAAATAATGGTCATCCCTTCTTGATGCAATTGTTTAAAAATCGCCATCAACTCGCGTCTTCCCAAGGGATCTAGACCAGCTGTTGGTTCATCCAAGACCAGATAGTCCGGTTCCATAGCCAAAATTCCTGCAATCGCGACCCTGCGCATCTGCCCGCCTGACAATTCAAAGGGACTTCTCTCAAACAGTTCTTTCCCAATACCAACCAAAGCCAGTTTTTCTGCTGCAATAGCCTGAGCTTCTTCTTCTGAAATACCAAAATTCTGTGGTCCAAATGCTACATCCTTCAAAACTGTTTCATCAAAGACTTGACTTTCTGGAAATTGAAAAACCAAACCAACCTTTTTCCGAATATGCTTAATATCCTTGGTTTTTGATCCAGCAAGGATTTCCACACCATCTACCAATACACTACCACTTGTTGGCACATGCAAGCCATTTAATAGCTGTAGAATTGTGGATTTTCCTGATCCTGTGTGCCCAATCAAGGCAGTATAGGAACCCTCTTTGATTTCCAAATCCACACCAAATAGGGCACGACCTTCAAAAGGCGTCCCTGCCTGGTAGATATAGCTTACATCTTGGAGATTAATTCCCATACTTCTTCTTCCAATTCTTCTTCCGTAAAATAGCCTGATGGTAGGGCAAGGCCTGCCTGCCGCATTTTTTCTGCTAACTGGACTGAGAAAGGTGCTTCCAAACCAAGTTGATTCAAATCAGACCGTAAAAATAGTTGACCAGGGCTACTGATGGACTCAATTTGCCCTTTCTTCATTACAATAACGCGGTCACTCAAGGCAACTTCATCTAGATCATGCGTGATGGACAGTACCGTAATCTTGTACTTTTCTTTTATTCTTTGAACAACCTTTATCAGCTCTAGGCGACCTTCAGGATCCAGCATGCTGGTTGCTTCATCCAAAATCATAATAGCTGGACGCAGGGCAACAACTCCAGCAAGGGCGACCCGTTGTTTTTGACCACCGGATAGTCTGGCAGGTTCCTTGGTTTTAAATTCAGACATCCCAACCAACTCTAAGGCTTCTTGAACTCTTTCGCGCATTTCTTCGAGGGGAACACCTTGGTTTTCCAAACCAAAAGCAACATCATCCTCAACAGTTGCCCCTACAAATTGGTTGTCAGGATTTTGAAAGACCATTCCAATCTGCCGACGCTTTTCCCAAACATTGTCTGGGGTCAATAGATCGCCTGAAATATAGATTTCACCCTGATTGGCTTCCAAAAGCCCATCAATCAAGCGTACCGTCGTTGATTTCCCTGATCCGTTGTGACCAATAATCGACAACCATTCTCCTTGTTTCACGTGAAACGAGACCTTATCCAATGTCCAAAATGGGGCATCTTCTTCATATTTGTAGGATAAATCTTTTACTTGAATTATTTCTGTCATTACTTAAACGTGTCCTTAAATAAGAAAGACGCTCCTTTGAAATAGTCATAACCCGAATACAAGGTAAAGAATAGAGCTACATACAGAGTGATTTGCCCCAATAACTGCCACTGCAAGAGGAGGAAAATGATAGCAAACATTTGCGAAAATGTCTTAATTTTACCAGGCATAGCTGCTGCCAAAACCGTCCCACCATTTTCCACTAATAGCAGACGCAGGCCTGTCACTGCCAACTCACGGCAGATGATAATCGCAACCACCCAGGCTGGAGCTAGGGACAGCTCCACCAGCATGATAAAGGCAGTCATCACTAAAATCTTATCAGCCATCGGATCAGCAAACTTACCGAAATTCGTTACAACCTTCCATTTCCGTGCCAGGTAGCCATCTAGATAATCTGTCGCACTAGCCAAAGCAAAGAGAAGGGCAGCAAAGGCCATCCCCGCTCCTGACTGCCATAGGGTAAGACTAATAATAAAAATTGGGATAATTGCAATGCGACCTAAGGTAAGGGCATTGGGAATATTTTCTTTTTTCATATAAATTCCTTTATTCTAGGGTCAAAACCAGACTAGCAGCTGTGTCATTCAATGAGGATGTATCAACCTTCTGACCAGCAATTGTCACTTCAACACCGTCCACAACGCCTAAAACAAGTTCTGCTGCTGTGCTTCCTTGGTAAATTGTTGCTTCTACCTTAGGATTCTCTGGACTCAACGTCACCCCACCAGCGATATCTGAATTGGAAAGACTAACCCAGCTAGTTGCATCTGTAACGAATAGTGTGACTGTTACCGCTGTTTCTTGATGAGGTATTGTCACATAGAGGACTTGGCCACCTCCAGAACTGGTCAAACTTGTCGTTGAACTAGTTGTAGTCGAACTAGATGTCGCACTAGTTGAACTGGAACTGTTCGAAGGAGTGCTTGATGCTGTTGAGGAGCTTGAAGTTGACACCACATATGAAGAGGAAGTCTGTTGATTCACCAACAATTGCATCTGATAACGCTGATAGACGACATAGGTCACAAAAATTAAAATCATCAAAGCAGACAAAAGCAGATAAACCAGCGGTAAAAAAGACTTGCCATTTCGCTTGGTTTTCTGACGTCTCCGCCATTTGTGCTCAATATCCACTTCTTCACCAGCCTCAAAATACTGGACAAGACTTTGGTGTTCAAAAGCATCTACCAAGACATCTGCATCCAAGTCCAAAACATCTGCATAAGAGCGCAAGACAGAAATCGTCGTCTCTTCATCCGGCAGATAATCAAAATCATTGTATTCTAAAGCCTGTAAATAATTGGGGTGAATTTCTGTCATTCGTTGCACTTCCGCCAAAGACCAGTCATGACTTTCCCGTGCAGAACGCAATACTTCACCGATACTTTTTTGCCTCATAGTAACCTCGCACATTCTCTAGTTTCAATACAATATTGTAACAAAAATCACCAAAAAATTCGATGATTGGTACCTAACTTTTTGGAAAAATCGTGAAATCTGCAAGGCTAGCCTCTTTAAGAAAGTTCCTACCAATTTTCCTGACCATATCCAAATCAATTTCAGCTAAAATCCTAGGAAAATCAATAGAATCTACTGAAAAAGGGAACTGTTCAGACAGATAGGTCCCGAGAAATTCAACCGAGTTTACCGACTGTAAAAATTGTCCCAACCATTCTCTCTTGATCAATTCGAGATGCTCTTGGCTGAAATCCTTACTTTTTTCAAACGAAAACAAGGTTTTACGAATCGCAGAAGCCATAGAAATCGGCTCCGCCGTATCCCCACTAATCACCAAATAGTGATAAGAAGGATGGACATCAACATAAAATTGAAAAGAAGAATCGATTTTTCCCTCTCGGTACCAATCTTGATAGCACTCTGACGTCCAACCAATAAGAAGAGCCAAAAAGAGACGCAGACCCAGTCGATAGGTCGGTAACTCTTGAATAGATTGTGGCGCCAAACTTCGCATACCAAAAGCCAACTTCGGTGTCGCCACATCCAACTCTACATGACTATGCGCGACTGGGCCTTTTGTTTCAAAATGATGAAGTTGACAACCATTGGCAAGGGAAGTCTGTTTAGGCATCTCATAGGTTCTTAAAAATGCTTCAATATCTTTGACATCCATATCTCCTATACAAACCAAATTCATCTTGTTAGGCTGGTAAAAATAACTGTAAACTTCTTGTAAAGTTTGTACATCGATTTTTTGAATGGAGTCAACGGTTCCCGCAATATCAACTGCTAAGGGACTCTCTGGAAACAGGCTTCCTACGATACCGAGATGTAGTCGATGATCAGGATCATCCAGATACATCTCAATTTCCTGCTCGATGACTGCCAGTTCCCTTTCAACTGTCTCTTGTGTAAAACCTGGTGTCAGAACCAGTTGCAATAAAAGTGCAAGAGATTCCTTGGTCTCACCCGTAGTAGAATAAAAATAACTGGTCTGTGTTTGACTGGTAAAAGCGTTTACCTGGCTACTAAGAAGGGCAAATTCCTTCACCATGTCTCTCTTATCTGGCATATCAAACAGACTATGCTCTAAAAAATGTGCCATCCCTGCAGGAATAACTTTTCCATTTTCCTTGACAAGTGTGTCAACCGAACCAAACTGACAGGTTAGAATCCCGTAAGATTCCTGTATTCCCTTTTTAGGTAATAACCATACTGTCAACCCATTGTCAAGTTCAAAACTACTTATTTTCTCCTGTGTAAAGGATAGAGAGATTTGTTTTGTTTTCATGAATCTACCCCTTCTAAAAAATAAATGGCTTGTAAACGAATTGGTTGCACCAAGTTGACAACATCCTCAATCGTCACAGCCTCTATAGAAGCAATCCAGTCCTTCAAATCAATCGATTTCAGCTGAAAGAGTTCCTTTCGATACAAGAGTTCCATCTCATGATCTTGACTATCGCGACCAAGTTTGGCTGCAGCAATCAATAATTTTTTCGTCATACTAAGCTCTTCTTCCCCAATCTTCCCCTTTTTAATGGCTAGTAAAGATTGGTGGACTGCCTTCATCACGGGTAAACGATTGGAGCGATCGATTCCTGCTGTAACTTTCAATAAACCTGTAAAGATAGATAGAGAACTGTCAATGCTATAAGCCAGCCCTTTTGTTTCACGAATATCCATAAATAGCTTGCTGTGAGCCATACCACCAAACAAACCATTGAAAACAAGTAAGGCAGGATATTGGTCATCTCTGTAAATGACCTGTAAAGGATATGCCAATTCCAAGATTGATTGGTTAACCTCCTTACGTACCACCCGCTCCTTAATAATGACAGATTTCTCTTGTTTATAAGTCGGAACAAGTTTTGGATTTCGGTAGCCGAAATCCATTGCTTCCACGAAATCAATCATACGTTGACGATCAAACCGACCTGTAAAAAAGAAGTCAATCCGATCTGATTTTAGCATATTTCGATAGGTCTGGTAAGTCGAGTGGGCACTAGTCTCTGCAACCAAGTCAGGAGTTGCGTAAGACGGCAATTTTATTTCTTCCTCTTGATAAAAAAGATCGCTAATCCCTCGATCAGCCAGATAAAAACTATCCTCCTCTTCTGACAGTAAAAAGGATAAGAGGTTCTTTTTTTCAATTTCAAAGAGTTGAGAATCAAATTCCTTTCTCTTCTTCAAGGGTCTAAAAAGACTGGCACGAAGTAGCTCCAGTAGTTCCTCTGTGACATCACATTTGTCTGGTAAAAAGTCTGACTGAACATAGGTCAAATTGAAATCAACGAGGTGGTTATTTCCCATCTTAGAGACCTGAGTTTGGAGCTGACTTCCGTATAATTTCGCCAACCGTCTTCTCAGTTGCAAAGGATTTGGAAAATCTTGGTTTGCCTGCTCCAACATATTAGCTACTAAAACCCTATCTGCAATACTAGAAGACTGTAAAGGTGCTGTAAAGCGAACCTTGATTGTATTGGTTGTAAACTGTTTACTTTCGATAAAATGAAGAAAAACACCTTCTTGAATTTTCATCTTTACTCTCTTTCTTTTGCTTGCCCTCCATTATACCATTTTGTGGTATAATATTCTGAAACGAGGTAAGAGAATATATGGAATACAAACTTTTTGATGACTACATCACCCTACAATCTTTATTAAAAACAACAGGCTTGTTGCACTCTGGAGGAGCTATCAAATCCTTCTTAGCTGAAAACAAAGTCTTGGTCAATGGCCAGGAAGAAAATCGACGTGGTAAAAAGTTAAGAGTCGGAAATCATGTAGAACTACCAGAACAAGCTAAAACAATCACCATAGTGTCTCCAAGTCCAGAAGAAATCCAAGAACATGAGAATGATCTTGCTGAGAAAACGCGCGTAGCAGCGATTGTGAAGGAAATGAACAAGCAAAACAAATTGCAAAAACAAGCAAAGACTGGAAAAAGACAAGTAAGGGCTCCGAAGCAAACAAAAAATACCTCAAAACAAACTGACAGAAGACCTGTCCGCTTCCCAGGTACCTAATATGTGGCTAAAATCCCTACAATTGCAACATTTTCGCAACTATGAGCAACTGACCATTGATTTCCATCAGGGGCTAAATGTCTTTTTGGGGCAAAATGCCCAAGGTAAGACCAATATCCTAGAAGCAATCTACTTCCTAGCACTCACACGCAGTCACCGGACAAGAACAGACAAGGATCTTCTCCAATTCAATCAGTCCACCCTTAGTTTACAAGGAGCCTTGGAACGCACTAGCGGAACCATCCCTCTAGACATTCATTTGACAGAGAAGGGCCGCATCACTAAAGTCAATCATCTCAAACAATCCAAACTTTCCGATTACATCGGTAATATGAACGTTGTCTTGTTTGCACCAGAAGATTTACAGCTGATTAAAGGAGCGCCAGCCCTTCGAAGAAAATTTATGGATGTAGAACTGGGCCAAATCAAACCTATCTATCTATCTGACTTGACCAACTACAACCATACGCTCAAACAGCGCAATGCCTACCTAAAATCCACTGACAAAGTAGACGAAACCTTTCTATCTGTACTTGACCAGCAGCTAGCTGAATTTGGCAGTCGTGTCATCCGACACAGACTTGATTTCCTCAAAAAACTAGAGGAATTTGGAAACAGGAAAGTTCAGGAAATATCTGGCAGTCGGGAGGAATTGACAATCGAATACCAAGCCTCAATCGGATTGACAGAAGGTGTCAATTTAATTGACACCTTCTTGACAGAACTAAATAAATCTCGTAAACGTGATTTATTTAAGAAAAATACAGGAGTTGGACCACATCGGGATGATGTAGCTTTCTTTATAAATGGAATGAATGCCCATTATGGTAGCCAAGGTCAGCACCGCAGTCTCGTTCTGTCGCTCAAACTGGCTGAGATCGAACTGATGAAGGAAGTCACACGAGAATACCCCATTCTACTCTTAGATGATGTGATGAGCGAGTTAGACAATAATCGCCAAATCAAACTACTCGAAACCATTACAGATACCATTCAAACATTTATTACGACGACATCCTTGGATCATTTACATCAGCTACCTGATCGTTTAAAAATCTTCCATATTGAGTCAGGTAAGGTTACTGAGTCTGAATAACAGCTATTTACATATCTGTCAATTTTGTTTACAAAACAATAAAGGCCCTGTCAAGCAGGGCCTTTATTGTTTTATTGTACTGAATAGTTTGGAGCTTCGTTTGTGATTTGAACATCGTGTGGGTGGCTTTCTTTCAAACCAGCCCCTGACATTTCGATGAATTGAGCATTTTCATGCAATTCAGTCAAGTTACCAGCACCCACATAGCCCATACCTGAGCGAAGGCCACCAACCATTTGGAAAATCATATCTGCAACAGAACCTTTATAGGCTACACGTCCTTCAATTCCTTCTGGAACAAGCTTATTGGCTTCATTGACAGATGCTTGGAAGTAGCGGTCTTTTGAACCTTGTTTCATGGCTGCAATTGAGCCCATACCACGATAGGTCTTAAACTTACGACCTTGGAAGATTTCAGTTTCACCTGGTGCTTCATCTGTTCCTGCAAACATAGAACCAAGCATTACGGCATGACCGCCAGCTGCAAGTGCCTTGACAATATCTCCAGAATATTTGATACCACCATCAGCGATAATCGTTTTACCATATTCACGCGCAACACCAGCTGCATCATAGATAGCTGTCACTTGCGGTACACCGACACCGGCGATGACACGAGTGGTACAGATTGAACCTGGTCCAATTCCGACCTTCACAACATCTACACCTGCTTCATAAAGAGCACGAGCTCCTTCAGCTGTAGCAATATTACCTGCAATCAAGGTACGATTAGGGAAATGTTCACGGATTTCTTTGATCTTACGCAAAACACCAGCTGAGTGACCATGAGCTGTATCAATGACAATCGCATCTGCACCTGCTTCAAAGAGAGCTTCTGCACGTTCAAAGGTATCAGAAGTCACACCAACCGCACCAGCAACCAAAAGACGACCAAATTCATCCTTGGCAGCATTTGGGAACTCAATCACTTTTTCAATATCCTTGATAGTAATCAAGCCAGACAAACGGCCATTTTCATCGACCAAAGGTAATTTTTCAATACGGTGCTTGTGAAGAATTGCCTCAGCAGTCGCTAAATCTGTTCCAACTGGCGCTGTTACCAAACCATCACTAGTCATATTTGTGGAAATTGGCTGTGAGTAATCCGAAATAAAACGCATATCACGGTTGGTAATAATCCCGACCAACTTGCGATTTTCCATGGTTTCTACGATTGGCACACCTGAGATACGGTAGGTCCCCATAAGTTTCTCCGCTTCAGCGATAGTGTGCTCAGGGGTCAAGAAGAATGGATCAATGATAACACCATTTTCAGAACGTTTTACTTTACGAACTTCTTCAGCCTGCTCTGCAATGGACATATTCTTATGGATAACGCCCAAACCACCAGCACGCGCCATAGCAATGGCCATTTTGCTATCCGTTACTGTATCCATAGCCGCAGAAATAATCGGAAGATTAAGTGTCAAGTTTGGTGCTAACTGCGTTTTCAAATCAATATCATGTGGCAATACATGACTTTCAGCAGGAATGAGTAATACATCGTCGAAGGTAAAGCCTTTTTTCAAAAATTTAGTGTCCCAGTTTGACATTTTCTTCCTCTTTTCTTTAATTAATGTTTGGTTTTTATTTTATTTATGATAACATTTTGAAATCATTTGTCAATCATTATTCGCTTTAATCTCTTATTAGATAAAAATTCAGAAAATTCATTCCTACTTTCTTTTAGAAAATCGAACGTTTGGTTTTTACTTACTTTTAAAAAGCATGAAAAAAGCAACGTTTTTCAACATTGCCCTTTCATTGTTAATCTTATTTAAAATAGTTAATTCCCATAGCATCCTTGACTTGATCGAGAGTGGTTGCTGCAACCTGACGAGCTTTTTGGCTGCCTGCTTCTAACATAGCATATACTTGTCCCATGTCTTTGGCAAACTCCAGACGGCGTTCACGGATTGGCCCCAACTCACGTTCTAAAATGTCAAGAAGATAGCATTTGGTCTTGACATCTCCCAAACCACCACGCTGGTAGTGCTCCTTCATGGCCTCAATCTCAGCCCTATCTTCTTCACGGCCGAACACATCGAGGTAGTGGAAGACCATATTTCCTTCAATCTTACCTGGGTCTTCAACACGAATGTGGTTTGGATCTGTGTACATGGACATGACTTTCTTTTTGAGTGTATCCATGTCATCTGCCAGATAAATCCCATTTCCAAGGGACTTGGACATTTTAGCGTTGCCGTCCAAACCTGGTAAGCGACCAGCTGCCTCATTTTCAGGATAAATGCCCTCCGGTTCTACCAAAATATCAGTCTGGTAAGCATGGTTAAAGCTACGAACGATTTCGCGGGTCTGCTCAATCATTGGTTTCTGGTCATTTCCAACAGGTACAAAATTTGCCTTGAAAGCTGTAATATCTGCCGCTTGAGAAACAGGATAAACCAAGAAACCTGCTGGAATTCCTTCGCCAAATCCCTTCTGAGCAATCTCTGTCTTCACTGTCGGATTGCGTTCCAAACGAGCCACTGATACCAAGTTCATGTAGTACATGGTCAATTCTGCTAATTCAGGAATTTGACTTTGGATGAAAATGGTTGTCTTAGCTGGATCAAGGCCTGCCGCTAGGTAATCAAGGGCAACATTTCCAACGGATTCAACAATCTTCTGCGGGTCTTTAGCATGGTCTGTCAGGGCTTGCTGGTCTGCTAGAAAGACAAAAAGCTCATGCTGCCCTGCATTTTGCAAGAGAACACGATTTTTCAAAGAGCCAACATAATGGCCGATATGGAGTTTACCTGTTGGACGGTCTCCCGTCAAAATAATTGGTTTGGTCATTTTCTCACCTCATTTTATGATTTTGATAGAAAAAAGCCCCGCACAGAAACTGTGCGAGGGCGTCTAGGACACGGTGCCACCTCACTTAAGAGCAGTTGCTCCTATCTCTATGCACATAAGGCCTGCTAGCCGAATCCTTATTGGTTCGAATTCATTGAAAATCAGTCCATTCACCAATCACCATTACCTGTTTGCAGCGACCACAAGCTCTCTAAAAATGGAGGATTACCTACTCTTCTGATTGAATACCATTATACCGCTTCAAATTTAGAAAGTCAATACTTCCAAGCCTTGACGAGACCGTCTGAATCAGCGATAATAGAGATTGAGTTTAGTAAGAAAAAAAGGTGAGGTATTGCGACCTATGCAACAAAAACTAAAAGACTTTGCACTTGTGACAGCTGGTTCCATCGTCATGGCTATTGGGTTCAATAGTCTATTTTTAGGAAATAATATCGTATCTGGTGGCGTTGGAGGGTTGGCTATTGCCCTCAACAAACTCTTGGGCTGGAATCCTTCTGATTTTGTCCTTTATAGCAACATTCCCCTCTTGATTCTTTGTTGGATTTTTTTAGGAAAATCTGTATTCATCAAAACCGTTTACGGTTCCTTGATTTATCCATTTTGTATCAAGTTGACAGCAGGTTTACCAACCTTGACAGACAATATCTTTCTCGCAGCTATTTTCGGTGGCATCATTATCGGATTTGGACTCGGATTGGTCTTCCTTGGGAATTCTTCCACTGGAGGAACAGGTATTGTCATTCAATTACTCCACAAATACACTCCACTTCCCCTTAGTCTTGCAATGTCAATCAGCGATGGTATAGTAGTCGGGCTTGGTTTTATCGCCTTTGATCCAGACACCGTCATGTACTCGATTTTGGCACTAATGACCATTACCTATGTTATCAACCGTATGATGTCGGGTACAGAATCTTCTCGAAACGTCATGATTATTTCAGAAAAATTTCCTGAGATTAAACAATACATTACACAAACAGCAGACCGTGGTGTGACCGAACTTCCTGTTGTCGGTGGGTTTACAGGCAAGGAAAAACGCATGCTGATGACCACTATTTCCATCCATGAATTTCAGAAGATTGAAACAGCAGTTTTAAGCATCGATCAAACCGCCTTTATGGTAGTCATGCCTGCCAGCCAAGTTCGTGGCCGTGGTTTTAGCTTACAAAAAAACTACGATCAAGACATTTTAATTCCAATGTAATTCATTGAAAATTCACCCACTTTCTAGTAAAATGAATCCAATAGATAGAATATAGGAGAAACTATGCTTACAGTATCAGACGTGTCGCTCCGTTTTAGCGACCGCAAATTATTTGACGATGTCAACATTAAGTTTACAGCTGGAAACACCTACGGCTTAATCGGTGCCAATGGTGCTGGTAAATCAACTTTCTTGAAAATTCTTGCTGGTGATATTGAACCATCGACAGGCCATATCTCACTTGGTCCAGACGAACGCCTTTCTGTGCTACGTCAGAACCATTTCGACTACGAAGATGAGCGCGTGATTGACGTTGTTATCATGGGGAATGAGCAACTTTACAGCATCATGAAAGAAAAAGATGCCATTTACATGAAGGAAGATTTTTCTGATGAAGATGGTGTCCGTGCTGCTGAATTAGAAGGTGAATTTGCTGAACTTGGTGGTTGGGAAGCTGAAAGTGAAGCTTCACAATTACTCCAAAACCTTAATATTTCAGAAGACCTTCACTACCAAAACATGAGTGAATTGACCAACGGTGAGAAGGTTAAGGTTCTCTTGGCCAAGGCACTTTTTGGTAAACCAGATGTTCTTCTTTTGGACGAGCCAACCAACGGTCTGGATATCCAATCCATCAACTGGCTTGAAGATTTCTTGATTGACTTTGAAAATACAGTTATCGTCGTATCCCATGACCGCCACTTCTTGAACAAGGTATGTACCCACATGGCTGACCTTGACTTTGGAAAAATCAAGATTTTCGTTGGTAACTACGACTTCTGGAAACAATCCAGTGAATTGGCAGCCCGTCTGCAAGCAGACCGTAACGCAAAAGCAGAAGAAAAAATCAAAGAATTGCAAGAATTCGTTGCCCGTTTCTCTGCCAATGCTTCAAAATCCAAACAAGCCACCTCTCGTAAAAAGATGTTGGATAAAATCGAGTTGGAAGAAATCATTCCTTCAAGCCGTAAGTATCCATTTATCAACTTCAAGGCAGAACGTGAGATTGGTAACGACCTCTTAACAGTTGAAAACTTGAAAGTTGTCATTGATGGCGAGACCATTTTGGACAATATCAGCTTTATCCTACGTCCAGGTGACAAGACTGCTCTCATTGGTCAAAATGACATCCAAACAACTGCCCTCATTCGTGCTCTTATGGGAGATATCGAATACGAAGGAACCGTCAAATGGGGTGTTACAACCAGCCAATCTTACCTTCCAAAAGACAACAGCCGTGACTTCGATAGCAATGAGTCTATTCTGGACTGGCTTCGTAACTTTGCCAGCAAAGAAGAAGACGATAATACCTTCTTGCGTGGCTTCTTGGGCCGCATGCTCTTCTCAGGTGATGAGGTTAACAAACCTGTCAACGTCCTATCAGGAGGCGAAAAGGTGCGCGTGATGCTATCAAAACTTATGCTCCTCAAGTCAAATGTCTTGGTATTGGATGACCCAACCAACCACTTGGACTTGGAATCTATTTCCAGTCTGAACGATGGTTTGAAGGCCTTCAAAGAGTCCATCATCTTTGCCAGCCACGACCACGAATTTATTCAAACCCTTGCCAACCACATCATCGTTATTTCCAAAAATGGCGTCATCGATCGTATTGATGAAACCTATGATGAATTCCTAGAAAATGCTGAAGTACAAGCAAAAGTACAGGAATTGTGGAAGGCCTAAAAAATAGAACCAAGGCGAGTCAGCTCGCCTTTTCTTATAAACTATGAAAAAAAAATTAAAAAAATATCCAACATTCCTTCCATATTTCCTTTCATTTTTCCTACCTGCAGCTATTATGGTAGCTATTTTAGCAAGCAAGGGAATCTGGTGGGGCAGTGATACAACCATTTTGGCTAGCGATGGCTTTCATCAGTATGTCATTTTCCATCAAGCCCTTCGGAATGCCCTACATGGAGATGGCTCTCTATTCTATACCTTTACAAGCGGACTCGGTCTAAATTTCTATGCCCTCTCCTCTTATTATTTAGGTTCTTTTCTTTCTCCACTCGTTTTTTTCTTCGACTTGGAGACTATGCCAGATGCCATCTACCTGTTAACCATTGTCAAGTTTGGCTTGATAGGACTGTCAACCTACTTTAGTCTAAAACAATGTTATAGAAAACTTCTGACAGGTCTCTTACTACTACTGTCAACTAGCTTTTCCTTAATGAGTTTTGCGACCAGTCAGTTAGAAATCTCTGTTTGGCTAGATGTCTTTATCTTAGCACCATTAATTTTATTGGGCTTGCACTGGTTGATTCAAGGAAAGGGAAGAAAACTCTACTACCTTGCCCTCACCTGCCTTTTTGTTCAAAACTACTACTTTGGCTATATGATGGCACTCTTTCTCTGCTTATGGTTCCTAGCTCAAGTTAGCTGGCAGCCAAGCCATTGGAAGAAAAATTGTCTAGACTTTACCCTGATCTCACTCTTAGCTGCCCTAACCAGTCTCATCATGTTGTTACCAACCTACCTAGATTTAAAAACACACGGTGAAACCTTTACAGAGTTGTCAAGAACGTTTACAGAAAACTCCTGGTATCTTGACATCATTGCCAAGAATCTAGTGGGAGCCTTTGATACCACAAAATTTGGCTCCATTCCAATGATCTCTGTTGGACTTTTTCCTTTAATTGCAGCCCTTTGTTTCTTTACAATCTCTACAATCCCAGGTCGGGTTAAACTCGCTTATGCTAGTGTATTTGCTGTCCTCATCGCTAGTTTCTATTTGCAATTCTTAGACTTACTATGGCAGGGAATGCACGCGCCAAATATGTTTCTTCATCGCTATGCTTGGCTCTTTTCTCTTTTACTAATCTTTACCGCAGCTGCTGCCTTAAACAAGGCTTCTGATATTTCGAAATCAGCTGTCTATGCTATTTTTAGCTTCTTACTAGCAGGTATCGGAGCAACCTATTTATTCAGAGAACATTATGCATTTTTAGAGACTGTCAACTTCCTTTACACCCTTGAATTTCTTTTCGCCTATGCAGTTCTTTTCTGGGTCTTGGTTCATCGAAAACTTTCTTTCCAGCTCTTTGCTCTGTCTAGCTTACTATTTAGTCTTCTGGAAATCTCTCTACACTCCTACTATCAAGTGACTGGACTAGCCAATGAATGGCATTTTCCAAGCCGTTCCAATTATGAAGAGCAGTTGACAGATATTGACAAACTTGTCAACTATACAAAAGAAGAGCATGAAGACTTCTATCGGATGGAAAGACTGTCGCCACAAACTGGTAATGATAGTATGAAATTCAACTATAACGGGATTTCACAGTTTTCTTCTATACGAAACCGATCCTCCAGCTCTGTTCTGGATAAATTGGGCTTCCGTTCAGATGGAACCAATCTGAACCTCCGTTACCAAAATAATACCATCATTGCAGATAGTCTATTTGGTATTCGTTACAATTTAGATGAAACAAATCCTGAGAAGTTTGGCTTTCTTTTCGAAAAAAGTTTGGACACCATTAGTCTCTATGAAAATCAATATGCACAAGGACTTGCCATTCTTACAGAGGGTGTTTACACTGATTTTGATATGACTAAGATGACCTTGGATAACCAAACCAACTTCCTTAATCAGCTGACTGGACTTGAGCTCCGTTATTTCTATCCTATCTCTATCCTAGCTTCTAGCAATACAGAGGTCTTAGAAAATCGTGTGACTGTCAATCAAGTTGATGGGCAAGAAATGGCTTCAGCTACCTATACACTCCAGGTGCCTGCGAATAGCCAGGTCTATCTCAATTTGCCACACCTAACCTTTACCAACAGCAACTCAGAATCCATCCAAATTTCTATTGCTAGTACTAGCCTGCAGTATGGAATTGACAATAGCTTCTCCTTCTTTAACGTAGGCTATTTCCAAGAAGAGCAAGAAATCACTGTCACCCTCTCCTTCCCTCAAAATAGCCAGGTTTCTTATGACCAACCTCAATTTTTCCAACTACATACCCAGAACTTTCTTGAAGCTGTCCAAATTTTACAAGAAAAGGACATTACAACAACAGTTTCAGGTAATCAGGTAGACATCTCCTACACGAGTCAAGAAGAGGCATCCGTCCTCTTGACCCTGCCTTATGATAAGGGTTGGTCTGCTACACTGGATGGTCAACCTGTCACAATCAAAAAAGCACAAGGTGGCTTTATGAAAATAGATGTCCCTGCTGGTCAAGGCAAACTCCAACTGACCTTCATACCACAAGGATTTTTCCTGGGACTAGGACTCTCTATTCTGGGACTGCTTGGTTTTATGCTCTATGAATGGCGGAGAAGAAAATGGAAACAGGCACTTGTAAACCCTCAGACCTAGTCTTTTCATCCCCATGATTCACCAAAAAAGAGGTCGAATAATTCGACCTCTTTTCAATCTCCACAAATGAAAAAGAAAAGCACCTCATGGTGCACTACTCCGCCAACAGGGCTCGAACCTGTGACATCATGATTAACAGTCATGCGCTCTACCGACTGAGCTATGGCGGATGATATAGTCCGTACGGGATTCGAACCCGTGTTACCGCCGTGAAAAGGCGGTGTCTTAACCCCTTGACCAACGGACCATAATCAGAACAATATCTAGTATAATCTATTCAAAATTCTTTGTCAACACTTTTTTTGATTTTTCTCAACTTGACATCCAATGTTCTTTGATGTACAATGAAAGAGTTGTAGGTTCCATAGCTCAGCTGGATAGAGCATTCGCCTTCTAAGCGAACGGTCGCAGGTTCGAATCCTGCTGGAATCAAAAAAAGAGTCTTCATTTTGAAGGCTCTTTTCGTTTTTCCATCCATAATTGATAGTTGATAAAGAGGGCAGGTACCAAGAGAAAATAAAGGGCCGCTTCATTAAAGCGAGTGGAAAGCTGGGTCGATACCATGACGCCAAAAATAAAAGAAAGAATTGTATAAAAAATAGCTAAGCCCTGTTTCCGATTAGTTACATTCTTTTCCATCACTCCCTTAAACCAAAGGTAGGATGCATTTTTTACATTTCCAGTCATCATAACATTGGCATAGGGATGTCCTCTTAGGTTTCGAAAACTTTCAACCTGAATAGAAGCTGCAAAAGCAAGGATGGCAATCGTAAAAAGCGGGGGAAAGAGATGTGTCAATAAACAATCCAATAATAGCAAACCTGTAATAACTAGGCTAGATGAAAAATGCCATGGCCATTTGCGTTCCACAAAGGCCCTCTTCATTAGATAGGTAAACCATTGTCCCAGACAGAAAAAAATAATGGGTACCAAAAAACTAAAGGCCTGGTAGAGATTTCCTAAGGCCAGATGATAGGCTAAGTAGATAACATTTCCTGATTGCACACCAGCAAATCGCCCTTCTTGGGTCAAGTAAGTAAAGGTATTCAGATAGCCACTCATAAAGGTCAAACTCAGGGCAATCCGCAATCCTTCATAGACTCGATATGTTTTTTTCATTTCCTAAACTCTTCCTGGTTTCACGTGAAACCTTACTTATGGTAAGGACTTCCTTGTTGAATCATAAATGCTCGATAGATTTGCTCCACCAAAACAAGTTTCATCAACTGATGGGGCAGGGTCAGTTTTCCAAAGCTCAACAACAAATTCGCTCTGCTTTTTACAGAAGGAGCCAAACCAAGGCTGCCTCCAATCACAAAACTAATAGTCGAGTAGCCTTGCAAGGTAGCACTGGCCAACTGTTTACTAAAATCCTCTGAGGGAAATTGTTTTCCTTCGATAGCTAATACAACAACAAAATCCCGTTCTCCAATTTTAGGAAGAATCCGGTCTGCTTCTTTTTTCAGAATGGCCTGGTTTTCTGCTGAACTTGCCTTATCCGGTGTCTTTTCATCAGCTAACTCAATTAGTTCTAGCTGGGCAAAACGAGAAATTCGCTTACTGTACTCAGCCAAGCCATCTTTTAAATATTTTTCTTTTAGTTTTCCAACGCTAATCACTTTTACTTTCATATATCTAGTGTACCACAAACTCAGAGTACTGGACTGATAAATATTAAACTTGCTTGTCCACAAAAGTTATCCACAGCTTGTGGATTGCATTTTTGAGCATTTAAGTTATAATTAAGAAAACGGTTATATGATTAAGAAAACCTTAAGAAATATGGAGGAGTACTTATATGAAAAAATACCTCAAATATATCATTTTATTCCTATTTGGTTTTGGTGGTGGCTTGGCTGGTGCCTTAACGATTGGTCTTTTCCAAGGGAATTCATCTAATCAACAGACTGGTACGACCCAGGTCAGCACAGTCAGCTATGATAATGAAACCTCTGTTACCCAGGCTGTGGAAAACGTACAAGACGCTGTTGTGTCAGTCATCAACTACCAACAGGCAAGCTCCTCAACATTTTCTTCAATTTTTGGAGCAAATGTTGCAAGTTCAGATGAATTAGAAGTTGCTGGTGAAGGTTCTGGAGTAATCTATAAAAAAGATGGCGATGTAGCGTATATTGTTACCAATAATCATGTAATTGATGGGGCTGAAAAAATTGAAATCTTGTTGGCCTCTGGTGAAAAAATCCAAGGGGAGCTAGTCGGATCGGATACCTATTCTGATCTAGCCGTTATCAAAATTTCTTCTGATAAAGTGACAACAGTAGCAAGCTTTGCAGATTCTGATACCATTCAAGTTGGAGAAGTTGCGATTGCTATTGGTAGCCCACTCGGTAGTGTCTATGCCAACTCTGTGACGCAGGGAATAGTCTCTAGTCTAAGTCGTACGGTCACTTCACAAACTGATGATGGTCAGACTATTTCAACAAACGCCATCCAAACCGATACAGCCATTAACCCAGGTAACTCAGGTGGTCCTTTGGTTAATATTCAAGGACAGGTTATCGGAATCAACTCAAGCAAGATTACATCTAGTTCAACTTCTGGACTTGGGGTTTCTGTCGAAGGGATGGGATTTGCAATTCCTTCAAATGATGTGGTCACTATTATCAATCAACTAGAAAGTACTGGCAAGGTCACACGCCCAGCTCTCGGTGTTCATATGGTTAACTTGACAGATCTCTCAACTAGTCAGTTAGCAAGTGCTGGTCTCGAAAATCTCTCCATTACATCAGGGGTTGTTATCGTTTCTACACAAGCAGGGCTTCCTGCTGATGGGATATTGAAGCAATATGATGTTATTACAGAAATCGATGGCCAAGCAATTGAAAATAATAGCGATTTACAAAGTGCTCTTTATAAACACAGTATTGGTGATAGCATAGAAGTAACATTCTATCGCAACAATAAGAAACAAACTGTTACCATCAAGTTGACACACTCAACAGAAGACTTGACAGAATAGTCAAGACCAACTCTACTTTACACTATTGTAAAGTAGAGTTTTTTTTGCTAGAATTAGCCTTATGGAAGAATTAATCTATCTATCTCCAAGGGATATTATTCCCAATCCCTATCAACCACGACAACAATTTGACCCTGACAAGCTTCAGGAATTGGCCAGGTCTATTCAGATGAACGGGATTATCCAACCCTTGATTGTTCGAAAATCGGCTATCCATGGCTATGAATTGCTGGCTGGTGAAAGACGGTTGCGAGCCAGTAAACTAGCAGGCTTAGAAGAAGTACCTGTAATTGTAAAGGAACTGACAGATAAGGAGTTGCTCAATCAAGCTATTATCGAAAATCTCCAACGCTCGGATCTCAACCCTATCGAGGAAGCCCAATCCTATCAACGGCTCATTGAGCGAGGTATGACCCATGACGAGATTGCTGGACAAATGGGAAAATCACGGCCCTATATCAGCAATATCCTCAGACTCCTACAGCTCAGTCCAGCCAGTCAGAAAGCAGTTGAAGGTGGTAGACTGAGCCAGGGACATGCTCGACTTCTTATCGGATTGTCAGAAGAAGAGCAGCAAAACTGGATTGAGACAATTGAAAAACAGGAGATAAGTGTCCGAAAACTAGAAAGTATCTTGGCTCCTCGAAAGAAAAAAGGAGTAGCTAAACAAGACCTATTTAAACAAGAAATCGAAAACCAACTGCGTAAGCGTTTTGGGACTCCGGTTCAGATTCACCAAAAAGCAAATGGGCAAGGAAAGCTATCCATCCACTTTTCAAACCAAGAAGAATTAGAAAGACTTATCAACAATTTAAAATAACCCTGTGAGTGTAATTCCTTCATCGACAGGTTTGTACACAGATAAAAGAAGTAGAAAAGGCTGGTAAAACCAGCCTTTTTCATATTTTCCACATATTGTGGAAAACTTTTATAAACAATGTGAATTAGTTTTTTTATCTGTGGAAAACTTTTGGCAATTATGGTACACTAGGGAAAAGTATTTTTCATCGAAAGGAGGCAGTCATGACGAAAGAAGAAGAATTTTGGTCTATTTTTATTGAGTTAGCCAAGGAAAATATTCCAAAAAACATCTATGAATTCTATATTGTTGGTGCTAGACTAGCCCAAATAACTGATAAAGAAGTGATTATCCAGCTTCCAAAAGAATTCAAGCAACGCTATTGGGAAAAGTCAAAGAACTTTAAAGAATTGATTGATGCTGCCAGCTACGAAGTCTACGGTAGGGATTTTCAACTTGATTTTAGGATTCTCGAGAAACTGGATTCACCAATGGACTTCCAGCCAGCCCCTCTAAAACAAGAAGTAGCAGTAACGAGAGTCGTTCAGGAAGAATTTGTACCACCATCTATTCAAAAAGGTCATCCTGACATTAAATCTCAATATACATTCGATAATTTTGTCCAGGGTGACAACAACATGCTCTCTAAAGCTGCAGCCTTGGCTGTAGCAGATAACCTTGGAGGCTATTACAACCCACTTTTTATCTATGGAGGCCCAGGATTAGGAAAAACTCATCTACTCAATGCAATTGGTAACCGTGTGCTTGAAGCCAATCCTCACGCGCGTGTGAAATATGTTACTTCCGAGACCTTCCTCAGTGACTATGTCGAGCACAATCGCCTGGATAAACTCAAGGACTTTGAGAACATGTACCGCAATCTTGACCTGCTCCTCATCGACGATATCCAGACCCTAAAAAATAAAAAGGCGACGCAGGAAGAATTCTTTAATACTTTCAATACCCTGCACGGAAAAAATAGCCAGATCGTCCTAACCAGTGACCGCAATCCTAAGAACCTGGATAACCTAGAAGAACGACTAGTCTCTCGTTTTAGCTGGGGCTTGACCAATGAAATTTACCCACCTGATTTGGAAACTCGGATTGCTATTTTACAGAGTAAAATCCAAGACAGTCCTTATGTCTTTCCGATGGAAACCTTGAAATACATCGCAGGATCCTTTGAATCCAATGTCCGAGACCTAGAAGGAGCCCTGAAAGATATTGACTTACTAGCTAAAATAAAGAATTTGGATGAAATCAGCGTTGAAGTGGCCGCAGAAGCAATTCGATCGCGCAACCAGTCCAATCCTCGCAATACAGTCATTCCAATTGAAAAAATCCAAACAGAAGTCGGTAATTTCTACGGAGTAAGCCTAAAGGAAATCCAGGGAGCCAAACGTGTACAACATATCGTGCACGCGCGTCAGGTAGCCATGTATTTGGCACGTGAAATGACAGATAATTCCCTTCCAAAAATTGGTCGAGCTTTTGGCAATCGTGACCATACAACCGTCATGCATGCCTACAATAAGATTCGCAACATGCTGGTGGACAGTGATAATCTAGAAATTGAAATCACCAATATCAAAAACAAGATTCGCTAGCTGTGGAAAAGTTTTTATTTTCATCCACAGTTTTCCACAAGTTGTGAACAAGCTAATTTTTCAGGCCTGACAAGGGTTGAAACTATTTTTCCACACTATACACAAGACCTACTACTACTACTAATCTTATTATTAATAAATATAAAGGAGAATCCATGATTCAATTCGCCATCAATAAGACAGTTTTTCTGCAAGCATTGAATATTACCAAAAGAGCCATCAGCAGTAAAAATGCAATCCCTGTTCTTTCAACTGTAAAAATCGATGTTACAACTGACGGTATCAGCCTTACAGGTTCGAATGGTCAGATTTCAATTGAAAATTATATTTCCGTTCAAGATGAAAATGCAGGGCTTTTGGTTAGTCAAACAGGCTCCATTCTTTTAGAAGCTGCCTTCTTCATCAATGTCATTTCTAGTCTTCCAGATATTGTTGTTGATTTTACTGAGATTGAACAAAAGCAAGTTGTGTTAACCAGTGGTAAATCAGAAATCACTCTGAAAGGAAAAGAAGCAGAACTCTACCCACGTTTGCAAGAAGTTCCAGCAACAACACCTTTGGTATTGGAAACCAAGTTATTGAAACAAACCATCAATGAAACAGCTTTTGCTGCATCGACTCAAGAAAGTCGCCCAATCTTGACTGGGGTTCATTTTGTTCTTTCAAACCATACAGAATTAAAGACAGTTGCAACAGACTCCCACCGTATGAGTCAACGTAAACTCCAACTTGAAAAAGCAGGAGATAATTTCAACGTGGTTATTCCAAGCCGCTCACTCAGAGAATTTACTTCAGTCTTTACCGATGAAGTGGAAACTGTAGAAGTCTTCTTCTCCAATAACCAACTCTTGTTCAGAAGCGAGCATATCAGCTTCTACACACGTTTGCTTGAAGGGACCTACCCAGATACTGACCGCTTGATTCCAGCAGAATTTAATACCAGCGCAGTATTTGATACTGCAAATCTCCGTCATGCCATGGAGCGTGCTCGACTCCTGTCAAATGCAACACAAAATGGAACGGTGAAGTTGGAAATCAAAGACGGTAGCGTAACAGCTCACGTTCACTCACCTGAAGTCGGAAAGGTAAATGAAGAATTGGATGCCCTAGAAGTGATTGGTCAGGATCTTGTCATTAGTTTCAACCCAAGTTACTTGATTGATTCATTGAAAGCTGTTGCTAGCGAGCAGGTAAAAATAAGCTTTATTTCTCCAGTCCGTCCATTTACAGTTGTACCAAATAAAGATGACAAATCTTTTATTCAATTGATCACGCCAGTTCGGACCAACTAAAATCCTAAAAAACGTTCTTCTAAGGACGTTTTTTTATGTTATACTAGAAAAAAATATGAAAATGAGTGGTATATGAAGCTATTTATTTTAGCCAATCCTCAGGCAGGGAGTAAGAGAGCACAGGCGCTTATCCAGGAGATATGTGATACTTATCCACAGCTAGCTCCTACTATTTTTTTGACCAGGGGAGTGGATGATGAGTACCGTCAGATTCAGGCTATCTTGGCGGAGTTCGAACCAGTTCAGGATGCTTTGTTGATTTTGGGAGGAGATGGAACCCTATCAAAAGCCTTAACGGCCCTGCCAAAGAACATCCCTTTTGCCTATTTTCCGACAGGATCTGGAAATGATTTTGCTCGTACCCTTGCTATCAAAGATATCCGTCAAGTGATGGAGGCGCTGATAGAAAAGCGCACAACCCCTATTACAGTTCTCCAATCGAATTTTGGAGTTGTCGTCAATAGTCTGGATCTAGGATTTGCTGCCCAGGTTATCGCCTATTCAGAAAGATCTAGGACCAAAAGATGGTTAAAGACAGTTGGTTTAGGGAAAATAGCCTATCTCTTATTTGGTCTAAGAAGTTTATTTGGCCAATCTGCTCTGTCTGTCCAAGTGGAGTTAGACGGGGAACGGATGCATTTAGACCGCCTATTCTTTCTATCCTTGGCCAACAATCCCTATTTTGGAGGGGGAATCATGATTTGGCCGGACGCCAGTCCCTTTCAATCCCAGCTGCACTTGGTCTGGTTTGCTACCGGTTCTCTCTTTTATCGAATAAAAGCGCTGCTGGAAATGATTTTTCATCGTCATAAGTCGTCTAAGATTATCCACCACCGCGAAGCCAAGGAAGTAATTGTAACAACAGATAAAGATTTATCCATTCAAATAGATGGTGAAGTAGTTGAAGCTAGCGAGATTGTTTTAACCTGTCAAGAACGTAGAATATACCGATAAGGAGGAAGTATGTATCAATTAGGATCATTTATCGAAATGAAAAAGCCCCACGCCTGTGTCATCAAATCGACCGGCAAGAAGGCCAATAAGTGGGAGGTTATCCGTCTAGGAGCGGATATTAAAATCCGCTGCAGTAACTGTGACCATGTCGTTATGATGAGCCGGCATGATTTTGAACGAAAAATGAAACAAGTGCTGCCAAGTGAAGCCTAGTTGACAGGTTGCAACTGCTGGTTGCGAATTTTTCCTAAAAAATGCTAGTCAACTCTTCCTTTCTAAACAATTCTAGACTTAGAAAAAAAAAGTAGGAAGTGACCATGAAGCAGTTAGCACAGCAAATTCGAGTTTTACGCACAGCCAAGAACCTATCCCAAGATGAGTTAGCAGAGAAACTCTATATTTCACGTCAGGCTGTTTCAAAGTGGGAAAATGGCGAAGCAACGCCAGATATTGACAAACTGGTACAGCTGGCAGAAATCTTTGGTGTTAGTCTGGATTATCTGGTTTTAGGAAAAGAGCCTGAGAAGGAAATTGTGGTGGAAGTCGAAAAGGAGCAACAAGGTAATGATTGGGAACCTTTGAAAGTTAGCAACGGCTGGGAATTTTTAGCTCGCTTCTGGTGGCTACCTCTCCCATTTCTCGGTTTTCTATCTTGGTTTTTACCTAAAATTCTTCCGAATATCTTCGGATAGTAAAAAGCTTGCCAAACAGCAAGCTTTTTCTCTACTTTTCTGCTATAATAGTCATGATTGAATTTTTAATTGGAGAGAAAAAAACATGGCTTTAACAGCAGGAATCGTCGGTTTGCCAAATGTTGGTAAATCAACCCTATTTAACGCAATTACCAAGGCAGGAGCAGAGGCAGCAAACTATCCTTTCGCGACTATTGATCCAAACGTCGGCATGGTGGAAGTGCCCGATGAGCGTCTGCAGAAGTTGACAGAACTCATCACCCCTAAAAAGACAGTCCCAACGACTTTTGAATTTACCGATATTGCCGGTATCGTAAAAGGTGCTTCTAAAGGTGAAGGGCTTGGAAATAAATTCTTGGCCAATATCCGTGAGGTTGATGCCATTGTCCACGTTGTGCGTGCCTTTGATGATGAAAATGTCATGCGTGAACAAGGCCGTGAAGACGCCTTTGTGGATCCAATCGCAGATATTGATACAATCAACTTAGAATTGATTTTGGCGGACCTAGAGAGCATCAACAAGCGTTATGCGCGTGTAGAAAAAATGGCGCGTACGCAAAAAGACAAGGATTCTGTGGCAGAATTTGCAGTCCTTGAAAAAATCAAACCTGTCCTAGAAGACGGAAAATCTGCCCGTACGGTTGTCTTTACCGATGAAGAACAAAAAATCGTCAAGCAACTTTTCCTTTTGACGACCAAGCCAGTCCTCTATGTTGCCAATGTCGATGAAGATAAGGTAGCAGACCCTGATTCTATCAACTATGTGCAACAAATCCGCGACTTTGCGGCAACAGAAAATGCAGAAGTAGTGGTGATTTCTGCGCGTGCAGAAGAAGAAATTTCAGAACTCGACGATGAAGACAAGGGTGAGTTTTTGGAAGCTCTTGGCTTGACAGAATCTGGCGTGGATAAATTGACCCGTGCAGCCTACCATTTGCTTGGACTTGGCACCTACTTTACAGCAGGAGAGAAGGAAGTTCGTGCTTGGACTTTCAAACGTGGCATCAAGGCTCCACAAGCCGCTGGTATCATCCACTCAGACTTTGAAAAAGGCTTTATCCGTGCGGTCACCATGTCTTATGATGATTTGATGACCTACGGATCTGAGAAGGCTGTTAAAGAAGCAGGACGCCTTCGTGAAGAAGGAAAAGAGTATGTGGTTCAGGATGGGGACATCATGGAGTTCCGCTTTAACGTCTAATAGACAATCAGGTTGGAAAGTATTTTCCAGCCTTTTGGTATTAAGGAGAAAAAATGACACGATTGATCATCGGTCTCGGAAATCCCGGAGACCGCTATTTTGAAACCAAGCACAATGTCGGCTTTATGCTGCTGGATAAGATTGCCAAGCGTGAAAATGTGACCTTTAACCACGATAAAATTTTTCAAGCGGATATTGCTACTACCTTTATTGACGGCGAGAAAATTTTCCTAGTCAAGCCAACGACCTTTATGAATGAATCTGGTAAGGCTGTCCATGCTCTGATGACTTATTATGGTCTGGATGAGACCGATATTCTGGTGGCTTACGACGACTTGGACATGGCAGTTGGGAAAATCCGTTTCCGTCAAAAAGGCTCAGCAGGTGGCCACAATGGGATTAAATCTATTGTCAAGCATATTGGGACACAGGAATTTGACCGCATTAAAATCGGTATTGGCCGTCCAAAAGGAAAAATGAGCGTTGTCAATCATGTCTTGTCAGGGTTTGACACAGAAGACCGTATCGAGATTGACTTGGCCTTAGATAAACTTGACAAGGCTGTCAACTTTTATCTAGAAGAAGATGATTTTGATACTATTATGAGAAAGTTTAACGGATAATGAACTTATTAGATTTACTAGGTCAGAATAAGACTATTCAAAGCTGGCAGGCCAATCTGAATAAAAATACTAGACAACTGGTTATGGGACTGTCAGGAAGTAGCAAGGCCCTAACTATTGCATCGGCCTATGACTCCCTTTCGGAAAAAATCTTACTGGTCACAGCCAGTCAGAATGAAGCTGAAAAATTAGTAGGGGGTTTGGCAGCCATTTTAGGGAATGAAGTGGTTTACAACTTCTTTACAGATGATAGCCCATTGGCAGAATTTGTTTTTGCTTCAAAGGACAGAACTCAATCTCGTATAGCTAGTTTGAACTTTCTATTAGATCCAACAACAAGTGGGATTCTAGTAGCCAGCGTGGCAGCTTGTCGGATTTTATTACCCAGTCCAAATACATTCCGTCAAGCTAAACTAGATTTGTCTATTGGGCAAGAAATAGAAATTGACAGACTTGTCAATCAGTTGACAGCGATTGGCTATAAAAAGGTGTCACGTGTACTGAGTGCAGGAGAATTTAGCCAACGTGGTGATATTCTCGATATTTTTGATATCAATGCAGAGCTTCCCTATCGCTTGGAATTCTTTGGAGATGAAATCGATGGTATTCGGACCTTTGATGTGGAGAGTCAAAAATCATTAGATACTTGTGAACAGGTAACTATTTCCCCGGCTTCTGAGATGATTTTCTCACCAGAAGATTTTTTGCGTGTCAGTGAAAAACTTGAAGCCTCAATTGAGAGTTCACAATCAGAGGAACAAATTTCCTACTTGAAGGAAGTTTTAGCAGATGTCAAAACAGATTATCGACACCCTGATTTGTCCCGATTTACTTCTTTCCTCTATGAGAAAGAATGGACCTTGCTGGACTATCTACCAGCAGGCTCTCCAGTCTTCTTAGATGATTTTCATAAGATTGCGGATCGGCACGCTCAGTTTGATAAGGAAGTAGCAGGGATCTTGACAGATGATTTACAAAAAGGTAAAGCAGTGTCAAGTCTCAATTACTTTGCCTCTTCCTACCAAAAACTTCGAACTTACAAGCCAGCAACCTTCTTTTCCACTTTTCAAAAGGGGTTAGGAAATCTGCGTTTCGATGCTATTCATTCCTTAAATCAGCATCCCATGCAGGAATTTTTCAACCAAATTCCCCTTTTGAAAGACGAATTAGCTCGCTATGCCAAATCAAACTATACAGTCATTGTTCAGGCAGAATCGCAGACATCTTTACAGGGTTTACAGAAAACGTTACAGGAATATGATATTCACTTGCCTGTTTACCAACCGCATGACTTGTTAGCAGGGCAGCAACAGGTTACTATTGGTTCCTTGTCCAGCGGTTTTCATTTCCTAGATGAAAAACTCGTCCTTATTACAGAACGCGAAATTTTCCATAAGAAAATCAAGCGGAAAATCAGACGGAAAAATATTTCCAATGCCGAACGACTGAAAGACTACACAGAGCTGGCTGTGGGAGATTATGTTGTCCACCATGTGCATGGAATTGGTCAGTATCTGGGTATTGAAACCATTGTTGTATCTGGTATTCACAGGGATTACCTGACCATTCAGTACCAAAATTCTGATAGGATTTCCCTGCCTGTTGACCAGATTGACCTGCTGTCTAAGTATTTGGCGTCAGACGGAAAAACACCCAAGGTTAACAAACTCAACGACGGCCGTTTCCAAAAGACCAAGCAAAAGGTGCAGAAGCAAGTCGAGGACATTGCCGATGACCTGATAAAACTCTATGCCGAACGCAGTCAGCTCAAGGGCTTTGCCTATTCTCCCGACGATACCAACCAGGCAGAGTTTGATGAGGCTTTCGCCTATGCGGAAACCGATGACCAAATCCGATCCATTCAGGAAATCAAGAAAGATATGGAGAAAGACTCTCCTATGGATCGCCTCTTGGTCGGTGATGTCGGTTTTGGTAAGACAGAAGTTGCCATGCGGGCAGCTTTCAAGGCGGTCAACGACGGCAAGCAGGTGGCCATTTTGGTACCCACCACAGTTTTGGCTCAGCAGCACTACACCAATTTCCAGGAACGCTTTGCGGATTTCCCTGTCAACATCGAGGTCATGAGTCGGTTTAAGACCAAGGCAGAGCAGGCTGCGACCTTAGAAAGACTGAAAAAGGGACAGGTGGATATCCTGATTGGTACCCACAGACTCTTGTCACAAGATGTCGTTTTCGCAGACTTAGGTTTACTGGTCATTGACGAAGAGCAACGCTTTGGTGTCAAGCATAAGGAACGATTGAAGGAACTCAAGAAAAAAATCGATGTCCTGACATTGACAGCGACACCTATTCCACGCACCCTTCAAATGTCCATGCTTGGTATCCGCGACTTGTCTGTTATAGAAACACCGCCAACCAATCGCTATCCCGTCCAAACCTATGTCATGGAAACCAATACAAGTGTTATTCGTGATGCAATTCTACGAGAAATAGACAGAGGGGGACAGGTTTACTACCTTTACAATAAAGTTGACACTATTGAACAGAAAGTTTCTGAATTGAAGGAATTGGTCCCTGAAGCCTCTATCGGCTATGTTCACGGACAGATGTCAGAAATCCAGTTGGAAAATACCCTCTTTGCCTTTATTGAAGGAGAATACGATGTCTTGGTAACGACAACTATTATTGAAACAGGTGTCGATATTCCCAATGCCAATACCCTCTTTATCGAAAATGCTGACCATATGGGCCTGTCAACTCTCTATCAACTGCGAGGCCGTGTCGGTCGTTCCAATCGAATTGCCTACGCCTATCTTATGTATCGCCCGGACAAGTCCTTGACAGAAGTGGCTGAAAAACGCTTAGAGGCCATCAAAGGTTTTACAGAGCTAGGCTCTGGTTTCAAGATTGCCATGCAAGATTTGTCTATCCGTGGTGCAGGAAATATCTTGGGAGCAGCTCAGTCTGGCTTCATTGATTCCGTTGGGTACGAGCTTTATTCTCAGTTACTAGAACAAGCTATCCTTGAAAAGCAAGGTAAGGCTCAAAAACGTCAGAAGAGCAATGCAGAAATCAATCTTGGAATTGATGCTTACTTACCGACGGACTATATTGCTGACCAACGTCAGAAAATTGAGATTTACAAACGAATCAAGCAAATTGACACTCGTGTAAACTACCAAGAATTGCAAGATGAGTTGATAGACCGGTTTGGTGAATACCCAGACGTGGTGGCCTATTTACTTGAAATTGGTTTACTAAAAGCCTTTTTAGATCAAACCTTTACCCAGTTAGTTGAACGAAAAGACCAGCAGGTTACAGTGCGATTTGAAGCAATGGCTGGTCAACATTTCTTGACACAAGACTATTTTGAAGCTCTTTCTGCGACTCAATTGAAAGCGCGCATTGCTGAAAATAAGGGCCAACTAGAAGTCATTTTCATTGTAAGAGGGAAGAAGGATTTTGAGATTCTGGAAGAATTGATGCTTTTTGCCGAAAAACTAGTTGAAATCAAGCGGAGAAAAGTGGGATAATTCCTGCATTTTCAATAAAACATGATAAAATAAAGAGATGAGGTGAAATCATGAGATTAGATAAATATTTGAAAGTTTCCCGTATCATTAAACGGAGAACAGTTGCAAAGGAAGTTGCAGATAAGGGCCGTATCAAAATAAATGGCATTTTGGCTAAATCTTCAACAGATGTCAAGCTAGAAGACCAGATTGAAATCCGATTTGGGAACAAATTATTGACTGTAAAGGTTCTTGAAATGAAGGACAGTACCAAGAAAGAATATGCACTGAAAATGTATGAAATAATCAGTGAGACAAGGATAGAAACTGATGAAGAAGTCGAAAATCGTTCAAATCAATAATGCTTATATCCAGAACCAACGTGAGAAAAGCAAGCTGACCTTGGCAGAAAAGCGCCAGAAAAATCGCTTTATGGCCTCCATTTTGATTTTAGTGGTCTTTTTGTTCATTTTGCCAACCTATAACCTAGTTCAAAGTTACCAAACTTTGAAAGACAGGGAGAGCCAGTTGGTAGAATTGGAAAACCAGTACCAAAATCTTGTTGCTGAGCAAGAAGAGCGCGCAGCTTTGGTCAAACAATTAGAAAATGAAGACTTTGCAGCTAAATATGTTCGTGCCAAATACCAGTGGTCTAAGGAAGGGGAATTTATCTATAATATTCCAGGGATACTGCCGCAATGATGTCATCTATCTTTGAAACAGTTGAAAAGTTCTTGCAATATTCTGATGATAAACTAGAAGAGTTATCTGAAAAAAATAAGGAATTAAAACTGGCACAAGAAGAGCCAGACGAAAACTAATGAAAAGTATGGAAAGGAGGGGACATGCAGTTCGTTTTATTGCTATTGTTATTGCCAGTATTATGGAACGCTACTAGGGTAGATAGCACAGAGCTTCCATTTCAACTAAGCAACCAAGAACGCTATCAGTTGAATTATAAGTCCTATAATACGGATTTTCAAACTGTCCCAACCAATCCAAATGTATTTGCTACAATCTCGACATTTTCGGACCAATCCTTGACAGAAAAAGTGGGGACGATTGAACCCAATCAAGTCTTTAGCATTGTCGGAGTTAGTGTCAATGACCAGCAAGTCTTGGTTTTTCAATTAGAAGACCAGACTTACATTGCTGCAGATCCGGCGCTGATTTACGATGATAGCATACTTTCGAGCCAAGATGTGGATCAAACTTATTGGACAAAGGCAGATGCAGTTTTCTATACCAGCCCGATTGCCAATCAAGCCCAAGTGAGTCAAAAGCAGAAAAAAGCCTACCAAGCTGTTCAAGTGGATCGATTAGCAGAAACACATTGGGGACTCTTTGCTCATGTAGAAGGACTAGGCTGGATTGCCATGGAAGATTTGTCTGCAACAGACAACCGCATGGAAGCTGTTCAGCAGTTATTAAAAGAAAAGTATGACAAAGATACTCTTTCAATCTACGTTCAGCAGCTTGAGACAGGTCAAACAGCTGGAGTGAATGAAGATAAACTCATGTATGCTGCATCCACTAGTAAATTAGCGACCCTTTATTATGCTCAAGAAGTCATTAATGCTGGAGAATTCCAACTTAATCAACCTCTTACCTATACCAAAGAAACCTTGGAATTCTATGGTGCATTTGATGCTTCTGGAAGCGGTTCTCTTCCAAAAACAGCTAATAATAAAGAGTATAGTGTCGAGGATTTGATTAATCGGACAGCCAAAGAATCCGATAATGTAGCTAGCAATATTCTTGCTTATTACACAAGCCATCAATTTGATGCGACGTTTACCGCTACCATTGAAGGCATTGTTGGCCAAAAATGGGACATGGAAGAACGACTTGCTTCTGCAAAGATGGCTGGAAAAATGATGGAAAAACTCTATGAACAAAATGGCTATGTTTTGGAGAGTTTAAAAGAAACTAAGTTCGACAATCAACGGATTTCTAAAGATATTCCCGTTCCAGTTGCCCATAAGATTGGAGATGCCTATGATTTTCGACATGATGTGGCAGTCGTTTATACAGACAGTCCCTTCATTCTTTCCATCTTTACAGAAAAATCTACCTACGACACGATGTCACAAATCGCAAAAGATGTGTATGAGATTCTAAAATGATAAAAAAACAATTTTTAAAAGTGACACAAGATGGTCACTTTTTTGATAAACACAAACGTGTCCTCTTGGCGATTTCAGGAGGAAAAGACTCTATGAACCTCCTTCAGCTACTCTATCATTATCGCAAGGACTTAGGAATCGAACTGGGGCTAGCCCATGTCAACTATAAGCTCCGACCAAGTTCTGACCAGGAAGAAACCTATCTCCAAAACTGGGCCCATCAACATGGGTTGGCCTTTTACTGTCGGTCTTTTCAAGGTGCCTTTACAGAAGAACGAGGGCGAGATTTTCGTTACCAATTCTTTAAAGACATCATGGAGTCAGAAGATTATAGCGCTTTAGTGACTGCCCACCATGCGGATGATCAGGCAGAAACTATCTTTATGAAATTGGTGAGAGGCAGCCGTCTGATTCATCTGGCAGGCATGCAACCAGTCCAAGATTTTCCACCAGGCCAGTTGATTCGCCCGATTTTACACTTTAGAAAATCAGATTTAGAGGACTGCTTTCATTTTGATGACCAATCTAACCAGTCACCAGCATTTTTTAGAAATAGGGTTCGAAACAATTACCTTCCCCGGTTGGAAAAAGAAAATCCTGCCATTTCACAAGCTTTGATTGAACTAGGTCAAGAAAGTCATACTTTTAAACAGGCGCTGATCGATTTGACAAAGGGGATGGATGTGACAAATCTTGCGACTTTTTTGGGACAAAGCAGAGCAGTACAACACGTTTTACTACAGCTTTACTTGCAAGAGTTTCCTGACCTTCATCTTTCAAAATCCCAATTCAAAGAATTGCACCATATAATAGTAGAAAAGGCAAATGTTCACACCTATTTGAAAAATGGCTACTGGTTTAAAAAAGACTACAAGACCATGTCTATTCAAAAAATAGGACCTGAGACGGATAGTGCACCCCAAGACATTGTGATAAAATCAGATGGTATTTTTCATTGGGGACCCTATCTGGTCACTAAAAATCAGCCCCTTCCTGATGCTTGGAATCTTGCTTTGCCGTCAGAAAATCCTATCCTATTACGAACCTGGCAGCCAGGCGACCGAATTCTCTTAAATGGGATTCAAAAGAAAGTGAGTCGCTATTTTATAGACAATAAAATTCCATTTTCTGAACGTCGCAGGGCAGCCGTGATTGAACAAGATGGAAAAATTCTTGGAATTTCCAATATTGCTACTAGTGATTTGAGTAAATCTGCAAAAAATGATATAATCAAAGCTACATTATACATAAAAATGAAAGAGTAGACTTATGCTGGAAAAAGACATTAAAAAAGTTCTGATTACGGAAGAAGAGATTGCTGCCAAGTGTAAAGAATTAGGAAAAGTTCTGACAGAAGACTATGCAGGAAAAAATCCAATTCTTGTTGGTATCTTGAAGGGCTCTATTCCTTTCATGGCAGAATTGATCAAACATATCGATACACATATCGAGACGGACTACATGGTGGTGTCTAGCTACCACGGTGGCACAGAAAGCAGCGGAACTGTAAAAATCATCAAAGATTTGGATAACAGCGTTGCTGGTCGCGATATTCTCTTTATTGAAGATATCATTGATACTGGTCGTACACTCAAAGAATTAAAAGAGTTGTTTGCGCTACGTCAAGCAAATTCAATTAAAATTGCTACTTTGATTGACAAACCAGAAGGTCGTGTAGTGGAAATTGAAGCGGATTATTCAGGCTTTACTGTTCCAAAAGAATTTTTAGTTGGATTTGGATTGGATTACAATGAAAACTATCGTAATCTTCCTTATGTCGGTGTATTGAAAGAGGAAGTCTATTCAATTTAATAGAAGGTTTTTGCTAATTTATGAACAAACAGCCCAATAAAGGATTTATTAGAAATCCTTTTCTCATTATTCTCATCATTGCGACACTGATTACAGGATTCCAATTCATGAATGCTGGCAGTCAGGTAGCAACCCAGGAAATTTCCTACTCAACCGTTCTAGAAGAATTAAAGAATGGAAATGTTACGGAACTCACCTACCAACCCAATAGCAGTATTATTGAAATCAAGGGTACTTATAAGAATGCAGTAGAAGCAAAAAGTGAGCTAGCTTCCTCTATCAAGCTCTTCCAGGTATCTGACACGCAAACTTATAAAAACTTTACGTCAACGATTTTAGCTTCCGATTCAACCTTGTCAACCCTTCAAAGTCTAGCGGATGAGCAAGGTGTAGATGTGACAATCAAACCAGAATCTTCTAATAGCTTGTGGTTAAATATCCTGCTGAACCTATTCCCACTTGTCTTGTTCGGTGTCTTCTTCATGATGATGATGAACCAAGGTGGTGGCGGTGCACGTGGTGCCATGAATTTTGGTCGCAATAAAGCCAAAGCCTTGGAACAGAGCAATATCAAGGTTCGATTCTCAGATGTTGCAGGTGCGGAAGAAGAAAAACTAGAGTTGGTAGAGGTTGTAGAATTCCTGAAAGAACCAAAACGCTTTACCAAACTAGGTGCCCGGATTCCAGCCGGTGTCTTACTAGAAGGCCCTCCAGGAACTGGTAAGACCCTTTTGGCAAAAGCTGTCGCTGGAGAAGCAGGAGTTCCATTCTTCTCTATTTCTGGTTCTGATTTTGTCGAAATGTTTGTCGGTGTCGGTGCTAGCCGTGTTCGTTCATTGTTTGAAGATGCGAAAAAAGCTGCGCCAGCAATCATTTTTATCGATGAAATTGATGCTGTCGGTCGCCAACGTGGTGTTGGAATGGGTGGCGGTAACGACGAACGTGAACAAACCCTCAACCAACTTTTGATCGAAATGGATGGTTTTGAAGGCAACGAAGGAATTATTGTTATTGCCGCAACCAACCGAAGTGATGTTCTTGATCCAGCTCTTTTACGTCCAGGACGATTTGACCGGAAGGTACTTGTCGGCCGTCCAGATGTCAAGGGTCGTGAAGCGATTCTAAAAGTTCATGCTAAAAACAAGCCGTTGGCAGACGATGTTGATTTGAAATTAGTTGCCCAACAGACACCAGGGTTTGTTGGTGCTGATTTGGAAAACGTACTGAACGAAGCAGCGCTTGTTGCAGCACGTCGCAATAAAGACAAGATTGATGCAGCAGATATTGATGAAGCAGAAGATCGTGTTATTGCAGGTCCTTCAAAGAAAGATCGCCAAGTTTCAGCCAAAGAACGAGAAATCGTGGCCTATCACGAAGCCGGTCATACAATTGTCGGGCTTGTCTTGTCAAATGCTCGTGAAGTCCATAAGGTAACAATTGTTCCACGTGGCCGTGCAGGTGGCTATATGATTGCACTTCCTAAAGAAGACCAAATGCTCCTATCTAAAGAAGATATGAAAGAGCAATTGGCAGGCTTGATGGGCGGTCGTGTCGCAGAGGAAATTATTTTCAATACTCAAACAACCGGTGCTTCAAATGACTTTGAACAAGCTACTCAAATGGCGCGTGCTATGGTAGCTGAATACGGAATGAGTGAGAAAATGGGTCCAATGCAATATGAAGGTAGCCATGCGATGTTCGGTGCACAAACAACACAAAAATATATCTCGGAACAAACAGCCTACGAATTGGACACAGAAGTTCGCAATATATTGACAGAAGCTCATAATAAAGCAGCTGAGATTATCCATGATAACCGTGAGAAACACCAACTCATCGCGGAAGCTCTTCTTAAGTATGAAACTTTGGATAGTGTACAGATTAAAGCTTTGTATGAAACAGGTCAAATGCCAATGGATAGTGAATTATCCGAAGATGAAGAAGTACATCCACTTTCTTACGATGAAATAAAAGAAAAACTAGACCAGTAATGGTTTAGTTTTTTTGAATTTTTTTTTTGTAATCGGACATTTATGTCCTGTTCAGGAGTTGATATAGGTAGTAGAATGAAAACAAAAGTAGGAAGAGGTAGACT
>NZ_JAGFUX010000020.1 GCF_017601095.1 Streptococcus suis
ATATCAAGAAACTCTATCGTGAAGAAGATGGATTCCGAATGGTTTCCATCAATCCAGATGTTGCCGAGAAATTTATCCCCTTTGAAGATGAAATCAGAATTGTTGGCAAGGTTGTAGGGCACTTCATGCCTGTGATTGGAGGGTAGAGATGTCAAAGTTTGTTAAAGAAATGATTTACCTCAAGGAAGACCGCATTATCTTATCTCTTGAAAAAGAAGAATACGACGTAACAGACCATCTGACAGAATTGGTCGATGAACTAGCAAAACTAAAAACAAGGTGAATAATATGAGCTATATCGACTATTCAAAAGAACCACGTAGCGATATTGCTTTTGTTGATATGAAATCTTTCTACGCATCAATCGAATGTGTAGAGAGAGGACTTCACCCGCTTCATACTTCACTTTGTGTCATGAGTAGGGCCGATAATTCTTCTGGTTTAATTTTAGCATCATCACCAATGTTTAAAAAGGTATTTGGTAAAGGAAATGTCGGTAGAGCCTACGACCTTCCCTTTGATGTTCAGACAAGAAAATTTAACTATTACCGTGCTAAAATATCAGGATTGCCAACGGATGCAAAGTTTGTTTCCTTCATAGAAAATTGGGCCAAGCGTACATTTATTGTGCCACCTAGAATGGACTTGTACATTCAAAAAAATCTGGAAATACAAAAAGTATTTCAAAATTATGCAGATCCAACAGATATTCTGCCCTATTCTATTGATGAGGGATTCATAGACTTAACTTCATCGCTAAATTATTTTGTTGAAGACAAATCTCTAAGTCGCAAAGATAAGTTGGATGTGGTTTCAGCAAAAATTCAACACGATATTTGGGAAAAAACGGGTGTCTATTCAACTGTTGGAATGAGTAATGCCAATCCACTTCTAGCTAAGTTAGCACTTGATAACGAAGCTAAAAACACTGCTACCATGCGTACCAATTGGTCTTATGAAGATGTTGAAACAAAGGTCTGGAACATTCCGAAAATGACTGACTTTTGGGGAATAGGTTCACGAACAGAAAAACGACTAAACAAATTGGGAATCTACAGCATTAAAGAATTGGCCAACTGTGACCCTACTATCTTGAAAAAAGAATTTGGGATAATTGGCGTGCAACATTGGTTTCATGCTAATGGTATTGATGAAAGTAATGTCCATGAACCCTATCGACCGAAAGAGGTTGGGATTGGTAATTCACAAGTACTTCACAAAGACTATACACGTCAAAGCGATATAGAGCTTGTCCTACGTGAAATGGCAGAGCAAGTTGCGATTCGGCTACGCAGAAGGCACAAAAAAGCAACCGTAGTTGCCATAAATGTAGGCTATTCAAACTTCGAAAACAAGAAATCAATCAATGTACAAAGAAAAATTGACCCCAATAATCGTACGCTTGTTTTTCAAGATGAAGTTGTTTCTCTCTTTCGTTCAAAATACGATGGAGGGGCAGTTAGAAGCATTGCTGTAAGGTACGATGGTTTGGTGGATGAAAATTTCGCAGTTATTTCACTTTTTGATGACTTTGAAGTAAGCGAAAAAGAGGAAAAATTAGAAACAACTATTGATTCCATTCGTGATCGATTTGGATTTCTTGCTGTACAGAAAGCTAGTTCTTTATTAGAAAATTCAAGGGCAATTGCTCGCAGTAGATTAGTCGGCGGACATTCCGCTGGAGGATTGGAGGGTTTAAAATGATTGATAGAAGTTATCTGCCTTTTAAGGTTGCTAGAGAATACCAAGACCGAAAGATGGCCAAATGGATGGGATTTTTCTTGTCAGAACATACATCGGGTTTAGAACAAGAACGCAATCGCATTGATTATTCAAGTGAGTTAAGTTTAGCAGATAAGCTACTGCTACTCAATCAACTATATAGCCACCAATTTACTGGTATTCTGACAGTTCCCGGTAGGACTTATGTAGGGAAAGTAAAGAACTTGACTTTTCAATCGATTTCATTTGAAACAAAAGAAGGCTACTTCAGTATCCAAATCTCTGATATTCTTGCAATAGACTTGGAGGTAGAGTATGAATCAGCTTGATTTTAATAAGAACCAACTCCAGATGGACTATTTTAGTGACAGTTACCGAAAATTTGAAGCGGATTTCTATCGCTATTCTGCTCTAGATATACCACTAACATTTTTAACGGATGATATTATGCTTGCCATGGCCAAATCTCAAAAATCCTATTTCAAATTGAACAAAGAAAACGCTAAAGATTATCAGGACCATTATTTTATGTTCAATGTTGAACCTTCACGAGATAATAATCTAGTTAGGCTATATTGTTACGATTCAACGATGACACATATTTCAAAAAACAGGCCAAAATAATTGGTCTGTTATTTGTTATTATTGCTCTCTCGCCTACCTTGTCTAAATCTCTCAATGTTTTTTTCGAATTGTTCCATGTTAAGTTTATTTTTCGCTTCCTGTATCGACTTATCAAGACTTTGTCCCTCATCGGTTATAACGCTTTGAGATAATTCAACGTTCCTATCAGGCTTAAAATTTGTATCAAAAACCACATCTAGGAGTTGTTCTACTTTGGTTAGTTCAGTATCTGACATCTCAGATAGTCGATGAATCAGTCGTTTAAATTGATCCTGGTTCTGTTTTTTCTTTTGAAAAAATTTCATTTTCTTCTCCTTAAATTGTAAAAAGGTAGCCTTCATAGGACTACCTGACTTATAAATCATCAATGGCTATTGAAATAGCCTGCAACTTTTTATTTTGGATCTTCTTTTCATCAATCAATTGATGAAGTTCTTCAATTTGTTTTTGACAAGCGGAAATATCATTGTTGTTTTGTGCAATGGTATCAGCCAAGTGTTGTTTATAGTCACTTGTGATATTTACCTTCTTCGGCTGATTTTGTTTAACGGTTGAAGCGAGCGTTTGTACATCTTTAGATTCTGACTCCTTTTGTTGCTGTTCAAAAGCAGCCACATAATCTACTTCTTCAATTGGTTTTTCATCCTGTTTATGGAAAAGTGCTGCAATTTTTGCTCGTTCTTCATGGGAAGATGTTGGTTTCACATCATCTAGTGGCTGATCAAAATTCCAAGTTTTACTCATTTTATATCCTCATTTCTGTAATCTGGGTGTAGTGTGGTTTCTTTACCAAAGGCTTGCTCTAGTGCTTCATGAAATGACAACTGACTAGATTGTTGCCGTTTGATAAAGGTACTGTACATTGCTGTTTGTAGTTGGTCTCGATAGTGTTCCAATTTCTCAGTCTCACGTGAGACTTTTTCTTCTTGTCTAGCTACTTTTTCAGCCAGACGTTCAATCACACTCATAGGGTGTCCTCCTTGTCACTTTCTAGATTATGATAGTGGACTTGATTTTGTTATCACAATTCCATAGCACGCTCTCGTTTAGGTGGAGTATGATTCTTATTAACTTGTGCTTGGGCTGTTTGGATACAATCACTTAAGGATAGTTCACTCTGCTGTTTCACAATATCATTCCAATCTGACTTTGTTTCAAGTCCCTGTAATGGTGGTAAATCTTGAGAAATCGGAAATCCTTTATCTGACAGTTTCTGACAAAATTCTCTTCCTGCTTCATCGTTATCAACAGCCAATGTTATGAAATTTGAATGAGTTCGAAAAAAGGTTGTCGTCTCTTGTATTGCCTGAAGATAATGGCTAAGTCTGCTTGGTTTTACTGTATCTAGAAATGCCAATTTCCCTTGTTCCTCTGCTGCTAGACGCAAAGTCTGATAAGCAATCACTGAAAGTTTTAAGCCTTCCATTGACACCAGGCGAACATCTGATAGCTGCTTGTTATGAAGCTGATAATAACTCATCATATCTATAACTGATTCACAAAAAATGAGTCGCTTAGGATTCCCAATATCGAAACTAATACCGACATAGCCATGAGATCCTTTCATGATTTTTTTGAGATAACCTCGATCGTGTTTTTCTTCATTTTTGACGAGACCTTGAAGGCTTGCGGCCTGTAAGACACCATTATGGCCATAGCTTTTAAACACTAAAACTGACTCCGCTTGATAAGTAGCTTCGGCAAGCAATCCTTGTCTGCCAAAGGAAATGATAGTCTGATCACTTAGGCTACGGACATCTTTCAAGAAAGTACGTGCTTTCTGAAAGGGTTCTTCATGCAAATAATATTGAAACGGTTGATACGTTTCTTCTATCAACTTAGCTTGTTCAAAATCCCCAGTTTCAAGATAAGATACAGCCTCTTTGAAAGTAACGCCTGCTACTAATTGAACAAAGTCTATCACATCCCCTTGTATATCTCTTGAAAACCATTTGAAAGTATTAGTATCGGCAAAAATCCGAAAGGAATCATGGTTTGGGTGTTCATAAATTTGTCCTGATAATCGTCTGAAGGAATAACCCAAACTTTCAGCCACATCTAAAATGGCCTTTTGTTTTACTGCTTTAATTCGTGTCATCTTGTCTCCCTATCAAAAAAAGCAGAAGACTGTCTCCTGCTAGTTGTTCTCGCTTGTTGTAGTTCCTTGGATCGTTGGTATGCTGGAATTGGCTCCATCTGTTGCTTCTTTCATGTCCTCCAGTTTCCCATTCCAAATGGTCAACTGATTAACCAGGAGCTTGTCGGAAACTTTGGAGTAGGATAACATAACCGACTTGGTTTCTGTCTGAGTGGTTCGCTGTTGTTGCTCACTCAAATCAGAAACATAGGTCACTTGATAGTTAACTTCCGCAAGTGCAACATTGCTTTCTGTATTGACAAAGATACTGGCTGATTCAAATCGGTAGTCAAGCATATAATCTTTATAAACTTGATTAATCGCTTTATTCTGACTTGCTTCCTCTTCTGAAAATGCTGAGTCCGTCATATAGGGTTTGATACGAGTGTTATTTTCGCCCATCTGAACCTTGGTGAAATATTGAGTGAGAAATTCTTTGACAAGCTCATCTGATAGGACTGTCGCTCTTTCCTCCTGCTTTTTCTTTGACACAAGTTTATTGGCTTCTGCTCGTATTTGGTTCTCTGTTTGCTTTGAAATGGTTTGTGAGCCAATCGTGTAGCCAATCATGACCATAAAACTGACTGCGATTAAACCTCCTACTCCAATCAGAAATCGAGCTTTCACTTTATTTAACATGGCTTACTCCTTTATTAGTGATAGCCTCATCATATCAAGATTATCTTGGAGATTTTATCACAAGAAAAAGGACTACCAATCGGTAATCCTCCGTGTTAAACTATTCTATTCTTCCACCACTTCATAATTATGCTAAAAACGAGAAATAGATTCAAAGCAATTAAAAATCCTGTAAAACTCCAAACTCCATTAGTTGCTAAATCTTCTGTATAGAGGTATCTCTCAGTAAAGAAGAGGTAAATTCCATAGATTTCAATAAAGATTAATCCACTGATGAGCCCGATAAGAAATAAAGCAGCTGAAACTTTCACAATCTGATAAAGGACAAGTAACATCAGTCCTATTGCTGCGATAATCAAAATGTTTTGTAGAATTTGTTCCAACATCTTATACCTCTTTCTAGGACAACTGCATACGGTAATAGTTGGCTTGTTCCTGGTCAAGTTCATCTAGTTGGGCAACCAAATCAAGGTATTCCGTCTTCGTCACCTCATCTAAGCTAGGAAAATCATTCTCACGAGTTGTGATGATGAGTTCCAGCTGTCCAGTGATTTCACGCTTTGAAAAGCTATAATCAAGAGCTTCATCTTCATACTGTTCCTTTAAAGCTAGGTAGTTGGCTCTATCCTCTGGACTTGTGAAACCTTGTGCCAACCATTCTTCAAGTTGATAACGCATTTCTTCTAGTGTTTGGGCCATGATCTATTCTCCTTATGTGATTTCTTGACTTCATTTTACCGCGTTCAATAATATTTGTCAGCCTTTTTTCTTATATCTCGAGTGCTATTTGTTGCTTCATTTGGGGTGTTGTATCTTCACTAAACTTGGCCAAAGCTGCATCTATCTCCTCAATCTCTGCCTCTTTTTCAACCAAGGGAGCTAAAACATCATATTTAGCCTTTACAAGCTGATAGTCAGCTTCCTTGGGAAAGACTTTTTCAACTTCTACTTTGGCTACTTGTAGCTTATCTTTTAAATCCTTTACCAGCCCTTCTGTCTTTTCTTGGTCATCCATGATATGGTCAATGGCATTACTAATCCGTTGAATGGTTCCCACGTCTGATTTCAAATCAAGAGCGACTGTATATTGGTTATCGCCTACAATCGTTAAAGTAACGGTCTCTGGTAAAGGCTCACTAGGACCTCGTGTAGTCATTTTTAAATCAAATCCTCTAAAGCTGGCAAGTGTTTTGACTTCCTTGGTCTCTGAGCGGTTATAGGTAATGAGTTTTCGCAGGTAGTCCCCTGCTTCTGCACGATTATCCATTACTTGATTGTCAAATCGCATGACAAAATCTTGCGACTTTGTTACCAAAGATTGGGCAATATCTTTATCATATTGACTCAACCGTTTTTCCATGATAGGGAGGTGCTTCTCGCAATAGGAAACAGTGTGACGGTATTCATCTTTTGAGCGATTAAAAGCTCGTTTTTGATTTTCTAACACTGTCAGTTCATTTTCCAATTCCATTTTGAGTTTGAGATAGGGATTACCAGTGGCTAAAGCCTTAAAGTCTGAGGCGGTCATGGTTTGTTCATCAATATCTTCTGCTGATCTCACAGGATCTTTTGAAGTCATAATCTGAGTGATGTATTTGAGCTTATTCTCCTGTGTCTGCCAGAGGTAATTATCAAAACTCCCTTTGGTAATGTAGTGATAAATATCCACCTCTTGGTGCATATTCCCTTGTCGAATCAGTCGTCCATTTCGCTGTACAATATCAGAAGGCCTCCAGGGAACATCTAAGTGGTGGACAGCTTTCATACGTGATTGCACGTTTAGACCCGTTCCACCTTTTTCCGTAGATGCCATGAGAATCCGTACTTCCCCACTATTGACCTTGCGTGAGAGAGAATTTTTCTTCTCATCAGTATTGGCATCATGCACAAAGGCAATTTCTTCTTTTGGTATCCCTCGATCGACAAGCAAGTCCTTAAGTTCATTGTAAACATCAAATCCTTCTTCCTTACTTTTAGGCGTTCCAATATCAGAGAAAATCATCTGAGTGGCTTTGTCTTCAGCTCCTTCACGGTAAATCCGCTCGACATTATCAACGACTTGAAGGATTTTCTCATTGTCTGATAAGGTATAAGCAGGGTCAATCAACCGCATATCAATGGCTAGTTTTCTAGCTTCCCCGGTTATCTTTAACATATTATCTCTACTTGGATCGACACTACCTGACTTGATAGCGTCTGAACGCTCTACCAGTTCTTCTAAATAGTATTTCTGAGCTTGCGTTAACTCGCTTTCCACCGCAATAATCTTAGCTTCAGGTACAGGTAAATCAAGCATATCAGAAGTCTGAATATCGGCGGTTTCCTTGTAAATACGCATTAGTTCGGGCAAGTTGACAAATTTCTTGAACCGTTTCTTAGGTTGGTATTTATCACCTGTCGGGGCTAGTTCCATAGAGTTTTCAATATTCCCAAAAGCCCCAACCCAGGAATCAAAATTTGATACCTGGTATCGCTCTAAAACATCAGGTTGAATGTAATTCATCATGGTATAGAGTTCGCTAATGGAGTTTGAGACTGGTGTTCCAGTCGCAAAAACGACATTTCTATCTCCATGCTCTGCCTGAACTTGTCTCACCTTCATCTCCATATCCACGTTCTTTTTAGAAGTGGTATTGGTAATGCCAGCGACATTGCCAAGTCCTGTGATTGGACGGATATTCTTGAAGTGATGAGCTTCATCCACAAAAAGAAAATCAATTCCAAGGTTTTCAAATTCAATAAAGGTATCTCGCTCTAGTTTTTGGAGTTCTTCCAACTGGTGCTCTAGTCCCTTGATTGAACGCTCTGCTTCTTTGACCGTAT
>NZ_JAGFUX010000021.1 GCF_017601095.1 Streptococcus suis
TTTTGGTGTGACTGCTTCCAGAGTAAGATACCAAATCAGATATTTTGGACCTGGCGGTATTTAATAATTCAATCTGACTTTTCAGATGATCTCGTGACGTCTTCAAGTCAGACTGTAACGTCGTAAAGGTATTCTCTGGCAACTCTGCATGGTTATTGCTGTCTATGTTATAATAACCATCCTTATAAAGCAAGAGACTAGCGGAGTAATCATTCATCAGATTGATTAATGTCTGCAAGAACGTGCCGTGAACTTCGCTCAGATAAGTCCGAATACTCGTAACTGCTTGACCTTGGAGGTTGGGGTCGTTGATGAAACCTGACATAGCTGTGTTCAGACTAGAAACAGACTCACCCCATGAACCAATGGTTGTCTGGGTGCTAATCTGGAGAGAGGTGATATCGTCGAATTTGATTTTATAGCCCATAGCTTGTGAAAAAGCAGAGCAAAAACTCTGCTAAAACTCATTTTGTACAAATAAGAACTAGAATAATTATAATTCTTTGTTTAAAACTCCCATTTTTTGATACTATTTTACTTGAAAATAGGTAAGAAATTCTTTTATTTTTTCATCTATCAATGATTTATTAGCAAGTTTCTGTATCCATTCTTCTGGTATACTTTCAATTTTATACAGAGCACCAGCTAGTGTTCCAGTTATCGCTCCGATTGTATCAGTATCACCACCTAGGTTTACCGCTTTTAGAATAGCTGATTTAAAACTATCTGTCGTGCCTACACACCAAATTACAGCCTTTAGTGTATCTACAACATAGCCTGTAGAAGCTATTTCAGAAGATGGTAATTCTAAAAATTCTTTATTGAATAAGTCTGCATAGTATTCTTCAAACTCTTTCCTGTAAGGGTGAGATTGATCGAAAGATTCTAGAAATATTTTTTTTGTTCCTTTTATTGTATTTTCTAGATTATTATTCAATAACAAGCCAATAAGTATTTGAATATATAAGATTGATGCAACTACAGTTCTTGGATGTCTATGGGTAATTTTTGTATATCTTTCAATTATTTTTACTTTCTTAGGAAAATCAAATTCTTCTTGCAATAGAATCGCTAAAGGGGAAAGCCTCATCAGAGCCCCGTTTCCGTTATCCATTTCAGATTGTCCACCTGCTTCTTCAGGGAAAACACCTGACAAGTAGCGTTCAATAGCCTGATTAGTTCCAATTCCAATATCAAAACAATCACCGTATGGGGTCAAATAGCCATTGCGATATGCCGCAAATTTATCCATTAATGCTGGTAAATCAGAACACTCTGAAAGATGTTCCATTAATACCAAGGATAAAGAGGTATCATCAGACCAAGTTCCCAAAGGTTGGTTATAAGTCCCATGACCAATCATATCCGTAATACTATAGGTCCCTCTTTCTTTGAACTCAACTGGAACACCTAAAGCATCACCAATAGCTAAGCCATAGATAACCGCCTGTAGCTGTTCTTTCACAGCAAGTAAGCCCATTTGTCTAGAGTCTTCTATCCATTTTTCATGTAACCTCATTGTTTCTCCTTATCTATTTCAGCAATGTCATTTTAATCGTAATATCGTTTCCTTTTTCGATAACCTCATTAATCACAAATTTAGAATTTGAATTTAGTAGTAATTCAAGCTCACTCGGATATTGACTTATTTGATTTAACATCCCCCCTTTGGCTCCTTTTGGTGCCGCAATCTCCCAAAGTACATTATTACCATCGTGTGAAGCAAAAGAAGCCGATTTTTCAATCGAGGTGCTTATAAATGCCTGATCTGAGTAAATTTGTCCCTTTAAAGATTGCCAGTCAATACTTCCATCCATTTGCTTAGTCAATATTTTCTTAAATGGTGTAGCATCTGTTCCACGATATAAGGTCAAATCATCTGGAATTTCCATTTTATTTAATGCATACCTAATTTGATCGATTGTTGCATCTGAAACGGGGCCTAAATCATCGCTTATGCCTCTTAGGTAATTATTGATGTACCTAAATATATTCAAAAATTCTGAAAAGTTCCGCGTTATAGCTTCAACTACTGAATCAAAGTCATCACTTTATAGCTAACCTATTTCAAAGGAGTTAATTTTAAAAAATACTAGTCTAATCCATACGAAGTTTATCTCGAACTTCCATTAAAATTTTGCCTAACATGTTTTTTCCTGAACCATCACCACCGTCTCCCCAATAGCCATCATTTATAGTATGTTCAATAATTTCAAGATGATCTGTTGACAGTAATAATTCTTTCAATATAGTGTTTTGATTAAACTTTTGTTCAACAGCATAAAACATTACATCTTGCTTAATCTGCTCCCAATCTTCCTTAAGTGGATTCATTCTATTTCGTCCCTCAATAGCTGCATCCATTGGATTGGAAAGTAATCTAATTTTTTCACTAAGCTCTTTAGACTCAAATTTTTGAGCTTGAAAATAATGCTCACTTGTCGGCCAATATAGACCAGAGTCATCAAAAAATCCATAGGGAGAAAAATTTGAAAATTCACCAAAAGGTTCATTGATTTTATAAAATTTAATATTTTCCATACTTATTTTAACAAATTATAAGACATCATCTCGGTCTAAAGAATATTTATTTATAAAATTGTCTACAAAATCTTTATCATAAAGGTTTATTATCTTCAAATCACTTTTTATTCTCCATAAGAAATTCTCTTGCTCCAAAGTTATTTTTTCGAGATTTTGTTTTATCAATTCTATAAGCTCTTGACGTGTATTAGAAAGTTGTAAAAATGTAATCAAAGGATCTAAATCATACATCTCTAGGAATGAATCCTGAATAATTTTTTTTATATATAGATTAACTTTGACTTCTATCTCTTTATCCTCTCCTGCGCCCTTATTTATCCAAAATAATATCAAGTTATCCAAGATATGTTTATAGGTTTCATCATATCCATATAATCTATTGACTATAAAACCTCTGAGTAAACCTTTATCAAAAAGTTCTGTTAAGCAATTGAAACCACTATCGTATCCCCAAGCAGTTAATAACATAGAGATTTCAAAGACATACTCTCCTTGTTGCAATAACTCCTCCAATTGTCTTACTCTAGTAGATGAGATATCCTCTTGTTCTAGTTCAGAAGCATCTATAGCATAATCTGCCCCTTCCGGTATATCGTATAATAATTTATCAATATATTCTTTGTTCATATTTATCCTTTTACTTATAATTTATGTATTTTTTAGGAACTATCCCTTTAATCAATACTTCACCATCTCGAATAATATTCTGTAAATCTGAATTCGCCCTATTTAGAGCCCTCAAATTTTTAGGAGTTGGATTATTCGTATACCTTATCTGGACTTGCTGAACCTTGTTAGTAAATTGACTCACTAATTCATCGTGTGTAATAATTTCAACACCTCTTATACGTTCTGCATCAATATCTATTTGTAATTTACGTGTTTTTATAGATATAGCTTGATTACCATAATGTTTAGGACTGTTAGAAACAGTTAAGTCTGTAGTAGAAATATACGGAGATTTAGATGAATTTCCACCTCTAACGTGACTTACAGCACTACCAGAACCATTTGGATTAGCTGGCACAAGATTACCATCTGCGTCAATATAAGCTTTAGGTGCCCCTTTATGATTACTTTGAGAATAAAAATTATTATCGGAGCGAGAAACCACTTTAGGTACTTCCTTACTTGGCCTATTCAAACTAAACTTGCTCGCCGCAGACGATGCTGCAAAGCCACCTAAGATACTGCCTACAAAGGTTGCACGTTGTGCATCAGCTTCGCTTCCTCCTAGAAGTTTGATTCCATGATAACCTGCCTGACCTCCGACAAAACCGCCTACTTCACCTATCGCAAACTCAGCGAGGCCTTTAGTCACACTCTGTGTTTGTCCGATGGGTATCATCACCGCACTAGCTGTTGAAAAAAGACCTCCAACTTGATGGTATAGTTTATCATTTCCCATGAAGAGGGTATCTCGGATGGGGTTGATGGCTAAGGTTTTACCATCACCTTTGTAGCCTAGGTAAATATCTTGTCCTGCTTCTGCCACATTGGAAGCACCATAGGCGACAGTGCCTGTTCCTGCCACAATGCCTGCACCTACAACCAAAGGGGTCGCAGCGCCTGCAGTTGCTACAATAGCCGCAAGACCTACTGCAATGGTGACCGCACCTAAAGCCAAGTCTATCCAGCCCTGTTTGGTTCGCTCTTCCGCTGCCAGAGCTTCAAATCGTACTTGATCTCGTTCTTGGGCAGCTTGTAAGCGTTCCGCGTTATTGGTAAGGTGATTTGCCACAGCCTCATAAGCTGTCGCAAAACGCTCAATGTTAGTTAAACGACCAATATCCCCTGATTGATAGGTTGCTACTGTCCTAGGGCGATTACTATACTCCGCCAAGAGCGCCTTTGTTGAGGCGAGCAGCTCTTTAAAAGCTGACAAATCATGACTAGCATGGTTACTCTCATATTGCTTGATTGACTCATCTAAGGTCTTAATATCATTAATAATAAAGTTATAATGCTGGATGGTTTTGGTGTGACTGCTTCCAGAGTAAGATACCAAATCAGATATTTTGGACCTGGCGGTATTTAATAATTCAATCTGACTTTTCAGATGATCTCGTGACGTCTTCAAGTCAGACTGTAACGTCGTAAAGGTATTCTCTGGCAACTCTGCATGGTTGTTGCTGTCTATGTTATAATAACCATCCTTATAAAGCAAGAGGCTAGCGGAGTAATCATTCATCAGATTGATTAATGTCTGCAAGAACGTACCGTGAACTTCGCTCAGATAAGTCCGAATACTCGTAACTGCTTGACCTTGGAGGTTGGGGTCGTTATTCTATCCGATTTTTAAGATTATTATGAGAACTGCATAATTCTGATTGTATTGTCTTGAGCTCTTATTCTGATTGAATTTAATAAGCCAGCCCCAATTTTTCCCACTGACCAGTTTCTAAATCTAATAAGAAGTTAAATTGATAGCGTCCAAAAGAATCTATATTCTCTTCTGTAGTCGCTTCACAAACAACTTTAATTCCATTATTTTCAATATCAGAAAAATATTTCATTTCAAATCCAGAAGGTGATTTTGCTACAAGTTTTTCGTTTCCTTCTAAATCAATTACTTTTAAAAATTTTTTATCACCTTCTCCATAAATTATATACAGAAGCCTTTTTTCTTGGTTAACTTCTACATTTTTTAAATCGGATACTTCCAGTGTTAAGAACTCCAGATTATATAACCACTTTATAATACTTGTTTCAAGATGATATTCTAGAAAAAGAGTCCCATCGATACCATAATAAAAGTAAGAAATATCTGTTACCGTTCTCCGTGTCTTTAATATAACATAACCTTTTTGTTGAAAGTACCTAGCATAATATACATTAGCTAATTCGATAGATACTACTGTACTACCATAATTCCAACTGACAACATTTCCATCTCTAGTTATATGCATAAAAACTCCTTAATAAATTTCTCTTCCTAATTCTTCAATCACATCTAAATAGTCCATTCTATCTATTTCCCTAGGTAATAAGAACTCTTTCTGACCCGCTCCACCTGGTAAATATTTGTCCACTTTTAGATCAATTTGCGGACCGACTGGTCCTACTTGTACTGGTAATTCCAAACCGTCTTTTACCTTATATACAACTACTCTATCAATATCACCCTTCCAATCTACCTTAACAGCGAGTTTATTTCTTACATAGTTAACATCTGTAATTGTCCCCACATCTGTTGCGAAACCTCCTGGTTGAAAATCTTCCTGACCAGGTGACAGAGCCATCTCAAACATGTCTCCACCTTTCAAAACTCTTTTCTCCGGGATAAAACCTTTTGGCCATGGTGATTGTCCTTTAACCAACTCCAAATAATCATCAACATTCTGAAAAGGATTATGTTTAATAAATTCTTGATAGGTATGTGGAGAGATAATTCCCTCATCTAATATCCGAATTCTAGCCTCAGGTTCAATGCCAGCTTCAACAAACTCATTCCAAGCTACGTATCTCTGAGCATCTTCAGGACTCATCTCATCCATAAATGAAGTGACCTTAGTTTTACCCACATCATTCAAACTAAACTTGCTCGCCGCAGACGATGCCGCAAAACCACCTAGGATACTGCCTACAAAAGTTGCACGCTCGGCATCTGCTTCGCTTCCTCCTAGAAGTTTGGTGCCGTGATAGCCTGCCTGACCTCCGACAAAGCCTCCTACCTCACCTATCGCAAACTCAGCGAGGCCTTTAGTTACACTCTGTGTTTGTCCGATGGGGATCATCACCGCACTAGCTGTTGTAAAAAGACCTCCAACTTGATGGTATAGTTTGTCATTTCCCATGAAGAGGGTATCTCGGATGGGGTTGATGGCTAAGGTTTTACCATCACCTTTGTAGCCTAGGTAAATATCTTGTCCTGCTTCTGCCACATTGGAAGCACCATAGGCGATTGTGCCTGTTCCTGCCACAATGCCTGCACCTACAACCAAAGGGGTCGCAGCACCTGCTGTTGCTACAATAGCCGCAAGACCTACTGCAATTGTGACTGCACCTAAAGCCAAGTCTATCCAGCCCTGTTTGGTTCGCTCTTCCGCTGCCAAGGCTTCAAATCGTGCTTGATCTCGTTCTTGGGCAGCTTGTAAGCGCTCCGCATTATTGCTAAGATGATTTGCCACAGCCTCATAAGCTGTCGCAAAACGCTCAATGGTAGTTAAACGACCAATATCTCCGGATTGATAGGTTGCCACTGTCCTAGGGCGATTACTATACTCCGCCAAGAGCGCCTTTGTTGAGGCGAGCAACTCTTTAAAAGCTGACAAATCATGACTAGCATG
>NZ_JAGFUX010000022.1 GCF_017601095.1 Streptococcus suis
CATCCGGCAATAAAGCTTCTTCTGGATAATCATCCACAAAGTAAAAACCTTGTGCAATCTGAGAGTTGTCTGCTTTAATCCCTCGGTATTGGTCCAAGTCCCATGAGAGAGTATAGTAATTTTGACTTCCCACTAGCATGGGCTTCCCATTGATATCCACTTTGTCTTTATTGAGGTTCTGTTTCTTGGGTTCTGGAGAAACAAGGGTGTTGGTCACTTCCTTGGTTTCATAGCCATTTCCAAAATCAACTTGATAAGACTTGTTTGTATAGGTCTTAGTTTGACCATAGAGACTATCTTTCACCGTCATTTTGGTCAAAAGAGCTAAAGAAGTTCCTGTTTGAACATACTGGTCATAAAAGGCTTGGTTGTCATCCGGCAAAAAGACTTGAAAGGCACCTGTCGGTGTAATCTTAGCACGAGCCAATTTATCTTGAAGGTCTTTAGGGGCTTCATTTAGGGAAGCATAGTTTTTAACCGTAATTCCTGATACCTTCTGACCGTCAAGGGTTGTAACAGCCGTCCCATTTTCCACCACATCAAGCACTTCCTCTGGGTAATCGTCCACAAAGAAGAAGCCTCGTGCAATTGTCTCTTTAGCAGAACGATCTCCCTTATACTGGTCCAAATCCCAAGTCAAACGATAGTGGTTGGTTGTGCCAAGGGCTACGACCGTGTCATTAATGAGGACACTATCCGCATTTTCATTGTTTTTATCTGGTGTAATGAGTGTGGTTGTCTCCCCATCACCTGGTGTACGAACCGTTACAACATTTGAAGTGACTGTGTAAGCATTTGTTGTGCCCTTGTTCAAAAGGAGTTTGTAACTATTGGAATAGGTTGCCCCATCATTTTGAACAGAACCATAGAGTTTTGGGGCGTTCAGTTGATAAACCTTGGTTAAATCTTTATTTACCTCCTGCAACAAGTTTTCCTTTGCGGTTAAGGTCACAAAATTCTTAGTCGCATCAAAGCTAAGGACATAGTTTCCATTCTCTTTTTGTGTTGTTTCCTTATCAAATAGGTAACCAGCAGGCAAGTAGTCCTCAAAATGAGACTAGTCGTTTGGGCACGATTGGGCGATAAGGCATCAACTGTTAAGGGATAAATCACCGTTGAATCTTTTGCGACAGTTTTCTCATGAAGATTAGCTTGGTCACTATTGACTACTTCTTTCATAATCTCTGGAGTTGTCGTCAAACGGTACGCATGATAATGGACAGTCGGAACTTGTGGTGGCGTTGGAAGTTCTTTTGGAATAGGTTTAACAGGTAAGTTTACCTTGGTCAAAGTTAGACTAGGCTGCACTACTTCTTCCAAAGGCTTTGGCGTGAAGGTCACAGGCTTTTCAGGTGTAAAGGTTTTTGGAGTAAAGACATCTGGTGTTACCGTAATAGGTTCTGGAACGGGTTCAAGTTCCACCGCTACATGAGGTTTGGGACTATAAGGTGTCACTGTACGTGCAACTGGTAGGGTATTTAAGGCAAACCAGTAAGACAATCCAACATTCTGTGGCATATCGCCTTGGCCAAAGGTTACTGTGTAGGTATTGCCTGATGTAACTGTTGAGACAATTGCTCCTTTATAAGCATAACGACTTGATGTGGTATCCCATTCCTCAGGCAGATTCAAATCACTTGCACGGTTGAAACCCAAAGAACGGGCTAGACCTTCATTAGTCACTTGAACGGTTGAACCATTAATCGCCACAAATTTCCCAGAAGTATCTTTGACATATTCTAGACCAATGTCATTATGATTGAGGGAAGAATGCGTGAAGACTCCTGGTTTTTCTTTGGAGAAGGTAACCTGCGTTCCGTCTTCCAAGAAATACTTGGCAACTACACGAAATTCCATCTTGTCTGTTCGCCAATCACCATTTCCATCATTTCGATAGGCAATAAAACCTTCGGTTGGATCATTTGGCACAACCAATTTCACGGCATCGGTTCCAGCTGGTGATACAAGGTTGGTAATATCGTAAGTCACTCGACTAATCTTTTTACCATCAAATCGTGCATTTTGAAGATTTTGATAGTTAAAACTAAGGGTCTCACCTGTTTTGAAGCTATCATAGACAAAGAATCCTGTTGAATCCAATATTCTTGAGTAGCCACCCAGCATGGCATCGCCAGTTGAAATGATTTGATTAGGATTTCGGGTAATTGCTCCATGTTGTGCTTGGGGTTCACCGTTATTGAGATTGAGGGCTTGAGCAAGGGCTTCAGAAATATAACCTTCTTCACCTTTCGAAATCTCGGCCAAGTCACGTTGATAGCGTTCCATTTCTTTGGTATTGTAGGCATCAATCACTTCATTTTCTTTTCTGGCTGCGGCTTCTTTTTCTTGATTACGTTTTGTGATAGCTTCAATCTCGGCTGCACGATCTGAAACTAATTGTTGTTTCTCCTGATTAGCTTGATCTACTGCGGCTTGACCTGCACGGTTTTCAGCATCAACAGCTGCTTGACCTGCCTGATTACGCCTTTCAATGGCTTCATTATCTGCCTTTGCCTTAGCAAGTCCAGCTTCATTTTCTTTTTGAATGGCCTGATTTTTCGCAACAATATCATCTGCCTTGGTTTTCTTTGTTAGATAATCCGCTACAGCTTGTTCGTTAGTTGATTGAATAGTTTCAACAGCCTTGCCATAGTTTGTATAGTCCAGTACAGATGTTCCGTTTCCTGATGAGACTACTTGTTCTTTTACTGTCACATCAGCATCTGCATACCGAGTTTTTAGGTCTTTGACTTTGGTATCAACCCAAGTATTTGTCTCTTTACCAGTTTGGTTTGCCCCTTCGTAGACCTGTGACAGCTCCATATTTTCCTGTTCAATGCGGGCTTTATTCGATTCGTATGTCGCTTTGTCAGCTTTGTAGCTTTCAGTAACTTCATTGATAGCCACAACTTGGTTTTGGGCATCTGCTTCTGCTTTTGAAATTTGTTGGCTTGTCTCTGACGCAGAAGTTGTATTCCCCAAATCCATTGGGCTATCTTCAACCGTAGAAACACCTTCAGCCTTTGCCTGTTCCACTGCTTGTGTTACCGTATCAAGTGGTACGGTAACAGCAATCGCTCCATTAGATTGTCCAGTTAACGCTAAACTTTCAGTTTGTTCAGATATAGGGTTTGGCTGTGCTTCTGGTAAATTCGTGGCTGGATTCTCCGTTCGTTGAATGGTGGTGTCAACTGAAGTTGTAACTTCATCAGCATGTGCAACCGTTCCTCCCCAAGCAACAACAGCCGTCACCATAGTTCCAAGGGCAACGGAACATAGAGTGCGATATTTTTTACTCTTGCGAAAGACGTGTTTCTCGCCTTTTTCCTGATTGACAAGAAAGTGATGATTACATGTTTTGGTCATAAATAGTCCTTCTTTTCTTTTATTCTCTAGCAACAATTTGTCACTCTTTCCTCATCATAAAAAAGAAGGCTTGATTTTGTTATCACAATAAATTCAGGGAAAAGAAAATGTTGCTTTTATACCACAAATATTGTAAAATTGTAGTGTAAAAGCAACAAGTGGGAGGCCGTATGTCAAAAAAAGAGATTCTACTCGATTTTATAGAAAAGAACAATGGAATTGTCACAAACAAAGATTGTAAAGCACTAGGTATTCCAACAATATATCTGACAAGACTAGAGAAAGAAGGCATTATCTTCCGAGTTGAAAAAGGTATTTTCCTAACCCAAAACGGAGACTATGATGAATACTACTTCTTTCAATATCGTTTTCCTAAGGCTATTTTCTCTTATATTTCGGCACTGTATCTACAACAGTTTACAGATGAAATTCCACAATATTTTGATGTGACAGTTCCTAGAGGCTACCGCTTTAATACTCCTCCAGCTAATCTAAATATTCACTTTGTCTCTAAAGAATACAGCGAGCTGGGAATGACTACTGTACCTACTCCTTTGGGAAACAACGTAAGGGTATATGATTTTGAACGTATTATTTGTGATTTTGTAATACATCGAGAAAAGATTGATTCCGAACTCTTTGTCAAGACACTTCAATCTTATGGGAACTATCCTAAAAAAAATCTAGCAAAACTCTATGAATATGCGACAAAAATGAATACTTTAGAAAAAGTTAAACAAACTCTGGAGGTTCTAATATGAACAAAGCTAAATTAACAGCACTCTGTCATAAAATATCAAAGAATACTGGTTTAACCTTTAATTCCGTGATGACCTATTACTTTCTTGAAGTGATTTTGAAAAAATTAAGTCAGAGTACCTACTCAAATCACTATATCTTCAAAGGGGGATTCCTACTTTCGAATGTCATCGGAGTTGAATCTCGTAGCACTGTTGATATTGACTTTTTATTCCATCAAATAACACTCTCAGAAGAAACTGTTAAACAGCAACTCAAGGAAATTTTAGCAGATTCCGAAGAAGGTATATCTTTTGTGATTCAATCAATCACAGCTATTAAAGAAAGTGATGACTATGGTGGCTATCGAGCAACCATTTTGTGCCAACTTGAGAATATTAAACAAGTTATCCATTTGGATATTGCGACAGGTGATGTTGTAACTCCTCAGCCGATTACATACGACTATAAAGCTATTTTTGATGAAGACAATTTTCCAATCATTGCTTATACAATTGAAACAATTCTAGCTGAAAAACTTCAAACCATCTATTCACGTAATTTCTTGAACAGTAGAAGCAAAGATTTTTACGATGTATATATTCTTTCCAAACTGAAGAAAGAAGACATTGACTTCATTCAGTTGAGAAATGCCTGTCAGAGAACATTTTCATATCGCGAAACAGAACTCGATTTTGTAAAGATTATTGAACTACTCGAGAGGTTCAAATCTGACCCTATTCAGAATAAACAATGGCAAAATTATTCAAAAAAATATAGCTATACAAAAGGGATTTCACTTGCAGATGTTCTTGATGAGATGATTCGTCTCATAACAGTTCTCATTTCTATAAATTCTGATTAATCGTGACAAAAAAACACAAAAGATATGCTAACATTCCGATAATGCATACGGGCTGATTTTAAGTTGCTTCGAAAGTTTTGCCTAGCATGTTTGACTAGCTTTTTATCCTCTTTCATCTCATGTCCTCATTTTTTCAGGGTCCGTACTCATGATGTCAAAGAGCTTGGTGTGTTGTGGAATCTTATTTTTAAATGGAACAACGGTTGAACCGGCCTTGATTAGCCCAGCACCTTTTTCAGGATTGACCAAGTATTTCTCCAGTTCCTTGGAAAGTCCAAGCATATGCACCAATTCTTCTCGATCGCTCTTAGCCTGTTTTAAAAGAATCATGAACTCGCTATTGGCAATAATGCGTCTGCCGTTGGCATCCAAAAGAAGCGTTTCTACATTCTGAGTAATGCCTGTCGGTATCGCCCCATACTTACGGACACGACTCCAAAGTTTAAAGAAGAAATCAGAGGCATACTTGTCCAATAGAAGTAGCTGCATTTCATCAAAGTAAATCCAGGTCTTCTTCCCTAGCTTTTGGTTTTTGACCACCCGATTCCAAATTTGGTCAAAGATAACCATGAGGGCAATTTGTTTTAATTCATCGCCTAACTTTTTGACATTGTAAATCAGGAAATGACTGTCTGTTTTAATATTGGTCCGATGTGAAAATATGTCCAGCGACCCTTCCACATAGAGTTCCATATCCAGTGCCAAGTCCTTAGCTTCCTGTTCAGGTTGTTGAGATAAGACAAAGACCCATTCGACCAAGGATGGTATGTCAAAATGCTTATAGGTGAGTCGTGTCACACGGTCGATCAAGGACTTCTCACGACCATCCATTTTGCGGTCCAAGAGCTTTCCAATCCAGGACAAGAGAAATTCGGACTTGACCTTAACCGGATCCTCATCCATATTCTCATCAGATAGATCTAAGACATTTAAGAAGGTGGTAGAATCTGGGGCAATATCAATACTCTCCCCACCAAAGGCTTGACCGATAATACTGTAGTCGAGTAGGTTAGTGGTATTACTACCACCTTCCTCTCTAAGAACCGTACGTGAGAGTTTCCCCTCATACGGCTCAAGCATTTCATCACTCTTTCGAGCGGCTCTCAATAAATAGT
>NZ_JAGFUX010000023.1 GCF_017601095.1 Streptococcus suis
AAAACAGACAGTCATTTCCTGATTTACAATGTCAAAAAGTTAGGCGATGAATTAAAACAGATTGCCCTCATGGTTATCTTTGACCAGATTTGGAATCGGGTAGTGAAAAATCAAAAACTAGGGAAGAAAACCTGGATATACTTTGATGAAATGCAGCTTCTTTTATTGGACAAATATGCCTCTGATTTCTTCTTTAAACTCTGGAGTCGTGTCCGTAAGTATGGGGCGATACCAACTGGCATTACTCAAAATGTGGAGACACTTCTTTTAGATGCCAATGGTAGACGTATTATTGCCAATAGCGAGTTCATGATTCTTTTAAAACAGGCTAAGAGCGATCGAGAAGAATTGGTGCATATGCTTGGGCTTTCTAAAGAGCTGGAGAAGTACTTAGTCAATCCTGAAAAAGGGGCAGGCTTAATTAAGGCCGGTTCCACCGTTGTCCCATTCAAGAATAAGATTCCACAACACACCAAGCTCTTTGACATCATGAGTACGGACCCTGAAAAAATGAGGACATGAGATGAAAGAGGATAAAAAGGTAGTCAAACAAGCCAGGCAAAACTTTCGAAGCAACTTAAAATCAGCTCGTATGCATTATCGGAAAGAAGTTAGGACCTTAAAACAGACTGTTCCTAAAAAAGGAAGATTTCGAAAATCAGCCAAAAATTCTCTGTTTCAAGGAAAGAAAACAGAGTTAAAAGGAAATCTACTCAGTAGCCAAAAGGAAGCAGAAGAGAAGTTCCTAAAAGAAATTACCTATGTGTCTCCTAGACTGTTGAAGGTAAAGGAAATCAAGAACTATCGACTTCCTCAAGCTCAAGAGCGTTTGCGGACGGCAAGAAAACATCTGTCAGAAGTGAAACTAAGTGAGAAACAACAGGCAGTTAATCCCAAGTTTACTTTCCAAAAAGAAAATCCTTCCCTGAAGTCTCGCTTTCAGTTTCACCAAGAAAAATCATTTGATCGACTCAGTGCAGAAAAAGACGTAAGTTCTGCCAAGCGTGAAGTCAAACAACTCAAGAAAGTCCAAAAGACTAAGAAAAACTCTACCAAAGTCAAAGTTGGATTAGGCTTAGCTGCATCTGAATCCCTTGACCTGATAGCACAGGAGGATGATTTAGATGGTCTAAGAACCTTAAAGGATACTAGCTTGAAAGCCAGACGCTATGGCAGTTTTACCTATCAAGCAGGTAAAGTGGCGGTGAAAAGTGGTCAGACTGGTGTGCGGTTTACCAAAACAAAATTTTCTCATGGAAAGGAACGATTCCAAAACTTCAAAAAGGGAAAAGGATTCACACGCCAGAAACCTCTTAAACCACAAAGACGCTACCAGACCTTCTTAAAGCATGCCAGAAAGCACAGTCTAGCAGGAGTTAAGGGGGTTGTCCAAGCCATTAAGGGAAGTCTGACCTTCTTTTCTGCTATTGCGGGAAATCCTTTGACTTGGATTGTCTCAGGCATTCTCTTGATACTCCTTTTGATTATGAGCTTTTTCATGAGTGTCTCAGGTAGCAGTGTCATTCAACAAGATGAGATGGAGTTGACCAAGGCCTATACCCAGATGACGTGGGAAGATGCGGAACATACGAGAACCAACGATAAAGGGATTACCTACTACACCAAGATTGATGAGGTCATGGTTTACATGAATCATCAATACCAAGACTACAAGCTTGACGATGTCATGGAAACAGGTGGTGCGACCTACAAAGTATTTCTCAGTCAAGTCTGGACGGACTTAAATGGTGGAGACTCTATTAAATCCATGTCTGACTTGTATAAAGAACCTGCTTACAAGCTGTCAGATGAGGACCAGGAAGAACTAAAGGAATTGACCGAAGAAGGCAACTATTTAGCTCTTCAAGAATTGGACAATCCCTTTCAGGGACAGACCGATGAGGATAGCTTAAACATGACCTACCGATTTGGTTATGAGGTCATTGATGAGAAACCAACGCTTCATCACCATATCATCTTAGAAGCAAAAGAAGGCCAAGTCATTGTGGCTCCGATGGATGGTAAGGTATCTCTTGATGGAGAGAACATTGTTTTGACATCAGGTAAGGGAGTGAATAAGACTAAACTAACCTTGTTTGGCATTCATTCAGGTCGTGTGAGTGAACATCAACAAGTCTTGGCAGGAGACATTATTGGTCAGACCAAAGACGGAACGGGTCTAAAAGTCACCTATCAAAAGGTTGATGATGACACGGATAAGTTGGTCTATGTCAATCCAGCTTTCTATTTTCCGAATGTGATCCAGGTTCAGACCACCATTCTTCCAACTATCGGTCAATTTGGTGGCGACGAGTTCGAGAGAGCAAAGGCTATTTATGACTATCTCAAAAGCAAAGGTGCGACAAATCAAGCTATTGCGGCCATTTTAGGAAATTGGTCGGTAGAATCTTCCATTAATCCGAAGCGTGCAGAGGGCGACTATCTATCTCCACCTATTGGTGCGACAGACAGTTCGTGGGATGATGAGGGTTGGCTTTCACTTAATGGTCCAACAATATACAATGGACGTTACCCAAATATTCTTAAACGTGGTTTAGGCTTAGGACAATGGACAGATACCGCAGATGGTTCACGCAGACATACCTTATTGCTCGAATATGCCAAAGGAAAACATCAAAAGTGGTATTACTTGGGGTTACAACTGGATTTCATGTTGCATGGGGATAGTCCTTATTACACTAACTGGTTAAAGGACTTCTTCAAAAATTCAGGAAGTCCAGCTAGTCTTGCCCAACTCTTTCTCATTTACTGGGAAGGAAATTCAGGGGATAAGCTACTTGAGCGTCAGACACGAGCAAGTGAGTGGTATTACCAAATTGAAAAAGGCTTTAGTCAACCCAACGGTGGGACTGCACAAAGCGATCCAAAAGCACTTGAAGCTGTACGAGGAGATCTTTTTGAAAACTCTATTCCAGGAGGTGGTGATGGTATGGGCTATGCCTACGGTCAATGTACGTGGGGAGTCGCAGCCCGTATCAACCAACTGGGTCTAAAACTCAAAGGTAAGAATGGTGAGAAGATTCCAATTATCAGTACCATGGGCAATGGCCAAGATTGGGTACGGACAGCCGCAAGCCTCGGTGGTGAAACAGGCACGACTCCGAAAGCAGGAGCTATACTCTCATTTGCGGGTGGTGGACATGGCACACCAACAGAATACGGGCATGTGGCTTTCGTCGGTGCGAGACGTTTCTAACTGAAAAGGTTAGACACGTTCTTGAAAAATCAACCTGATAATCAGGTTAAATTTGAAGAGAATGGAGAACTCTTATCTTGAAAATTGGAATGAAGGGGTAACGCCCTGAAACGATTTCTCTAATACTCCGACATGCGTTTATCTGATGCAAAGGTAAAGGTATGAAGCTCGGTGAAGTCGGCTGAAAGATACCGTCATTCTTAAGGACTTAAGAATCGAAAGTGTTCCAGAGGTGGGATATGTATCTGATAGGTCGGGAGTCATTAAAAACTAAATAGGGTGAGAATGTGCATGAGCACTGACGAACCAGCGAATGTACGCTCCGAAGGCGAGTACGTAGAAATGCGTATAGCAACGTAAGTTGTTTCGACTTGAGGAAGAGTAAGAATCGACGATATGAAATTCCTTGTTATGTTACAGGCATATCAAAGTTGAAGGGGTATAGCTAGGCACCTAAGTTTAGTATTGATAAAGATAAGGGAACGTCGAAAGCTAGAGATGTGGAGGTTGCACAACCAGCGAAGCAATGGAAAGGAAATCATAACTTTCCTTAATCTCTAGTGAGAGTGGTGGCACGACCTTTGAAAGTGTTGTAATGATACTGGAGGAACAGCCACTAGTCAATAGTGTATTGTTATGAACTTTATCATTTCATGGATTCTTGTAAGACATAAAAGGTCACGAATCCAAAGAGAGGAGTGATAGACCATGACGAAAACCAAAAATGATGACAAACTATTAAAACGTCAAAAACTAAGGTATGCAGAATACTATGGCATGACCAAAATATTTGACGATTTATATTCCAAAAGTCAAAATGGATTCAACTTTAAGAATTTGATGAACATTATCACATCTCCCGAAAATATACTACTCGCTTATCGTACCATAAAGCGGAATGGTGGTAGTCAAACCGAGGGTGTAGATGGTGTTACCATTAAAGACTTAGAAAATTTGACCCAAGAAGACTTTATCTCTAAAGTTCAAAGAAGATTTCAACATTATAGACCCAGAAAGGTCAGAAGAGTAGAGATTCCTAAACCAAATGGAAAGAAAAGACCACTAGGCATTCCCTCAATGTGGGATAGGATTGCTCAACAGTGTATTTTACAAGTGTTAGAGCCAATATGTGAAGCTAAATTTTACAAACATAGTTATGGATTTAGACCTCTACGGTCAGCTGATAACGCTATTATGGACTGTATGTATCGTATGAATAAAAGTCATATGACTTATGTCGTTGACGTTGATATTAAAGGCTTTTTTGATGAAGTGAATCATACTAAGTTAATGCGTCAAATCTGGACCTTAGGCATCAGGGATAAACAACTTCTAGTGATTATTCGAAAAATGTTAAAAGCACCAATTGTTCTTCCGAATGGAAAAGTGAGCCATCCAACTAAGGGCACACCACAAGGAGGTATCCTATCTCCGCTACTTGCCAATATCAATCTTAATGAATTTGATTGGTGGATAGGACGACAATGGGAAGAAAGAGATTGTAAGGAATTAGTTCCTCAATATAATTCCAAGGGAACAAGGCACAAGTCACATGTTTATAGAAAGCTGCGAGCTTCAACGACACTAAAAGAGATGTATATTGTTCGATATGCGGATGATTTTAAAATCTTTTGTCGAAATAGGAATGAGGCAGAGCGAACGTTTAAGGCTGTAAAATTGTGGTTAAAAGAGCGACTTAACCTTCCTGTTTCGGAGGAAAAATCTCAAATTACCAATCTGAGAAAGAAAAGCAGCGAATTCCTTGGGATTACTTTAAAGCTGGTTTCTAAGAATAATCGTTTTGTCTGTTTTTCTCATGTTGCACCGAAAGCCAAGAAACGTATTAAACATCAACTGAAACAACAGATGAAATTGATACAAATTAAAGGTGTTAAAGAAACAATTATTCGTGAAATACAGAAGTATAATAGTATGGTTATCGGTATTCATAACTACTATAGTATGGCAACACATGTGAGTAAGGATTTAGAAGAAATTCATTATCAGCTTTACCTCTCTTTTAAAAATCGATTGCAGGCGAAAGGTCTGACAAAAATAGGAGAATACAAGGGAAAAGATAAAGGGGTTCTCCCTTACCTTCAATCTCAAAATATTCGGTACTTAATGGGTTATCCAATTCTTCCAATTAGCTATGTCAAGACGAGGACATTAAAAGGAAGAAATAAGAATCTGAATAGGTATACTCCTGAGGGGAGAAAATTGATTCATAAACAACAGGAATCTGTTGAAACATGGAAATTAAAATGGCTGAGAGAACACCCAATTATAAATAAGCGTGCAACAGTTGAATATAACGATAATCGAATTTCTTTATTTGTAGCTCAAAAAGGGAAATGTGCTGTAACCGGTCAGGAATTGGATATGGATGATATTCATTGTCACCATAAGAGACCTTGGTCAGAAACAAAGGATGACTCTTATAGGAACCTTATCATTGTTGGACGAGATAGTCATCGCCTTATTCACGCAACAAATGAGAAGGCTATCAAAAATCTCTTTCAGCTTTTGAATTTGAGTAATACAGGACTGACCAAATTAAATCAGTTGCGTGAACTTGTAGGAAATCCACCATTATTGAAAGAAAATTTGAACTTAGAATAATCATGTTAATCATATTAATATAGCACGATAAAGCAAAATCGTGATAATACACTATTGATGGAACGCCGTGTGCGGTGAAAGTCGCACGCACGGTGTGAAGCGGGGGAAAAGATGGAGATAGTATCAAAGTTTTACCTATCGCTATAAAAAGT
>NZ_JAGFUX010000024.1 GCF_017601095.1 Streptococcus suis
CAGCTATGTCAGGTTTCATCAATGACCCCAACCTCCAAGGTCAAGCAGTTACGAGTATTCGGACTTATCTGAGCGAAGTTCACGGCACGTTCTTGCAGACATTAATCAATCTGATGAATGATTACTCTGCTAGTCTCTTGCTTTATAAGGATGGTTATTATAACATAGACAGCAACAACCATGCAGAGTTGCCTGAGAATACCTTTACGACGTTACAGTCTGACTTGAAGACGTCACGAGATCATCTGAAAAGTCAGATTGAATTATTAAATACCGCCAGGTCCAAAATATCTGATTTGGTATCTTACTCCGGAAGCAGTCACACCAAAACCATCCAGCATTATAACTTTATTATTAATGATATTAAGACCTTAGATGAGTCAATCAAGCAATATGAGAGTAACCATGCTAGTCATGATTTGTCAGCTTTTAAAGAGTTGCTCGCCTCAACCAAAGCGCTCTTGATGGAGTATAGTAATCGCCCAAGGGTAGTAGCAACCTATCAATCCGGAGATATTGGTCGTTTAACTAACATTGAGCGTTTTGCGACAGCTTATCAAGCTGTGGAACAACACCTTACCAATAACGCGGAACGCTTACAAGCTGCCCAAGAACGAGATCAAGCACGATTTGAAGCCTTGGCAGCGGAAGAGCGAAACAAACAGGGCTGGATAGACTTGGCTTTAGGTGCGGTCACCATTGCAGTAGGTCTTGCGGCTATTGTTGCAACAGCAGGCGCTGCGACCCCTTTGGTTGTAGGTGCAGGCATTGTGGCAGGAACAGGCACTGTCGCCTATGGTGCTTCCAATGTGACAGAAGCAGGACAAGATATTTACCTAGGCTACAAAGGTGATGGTAAAACCTTAGCCATCAACCCCATCCGAGATACCCTCTTCATGGGAAATGACAAACTATACCATCAAGTAGGAGGGCTCTTTACAACCACCAGTGCGGTGATGATACCCATCGGACAAACACAGAGTGTGACTAAAGGCCTGGCTGAGTTTGCGATAGGTGAAGTAGGCGGTTTTGTCGGAGGTCAGGCAGGCTATCACGGTACCAAACTTCTAGGAGGAAGCGAAGCTGATGCCGAGCGTGCAACTTTTGTAGGCAGTATCCTAGGTGGTTTTGCGGCATCGTCTGCGGCGAGCAAGTTTAGTTTGAATGATGTAGTTGCGCCGAAGACAACTTTATTTATGGATGAGATGAGTCCTGAAGATGCACATAGGTATGCGGCTTGGAATGACTTAAGGGAAGCTGGTATTGACCAAAAGGTTATTAATGAAATTATCTTAACAAATAAAGGCTTAAGACCAAATCCAAGGACATATCTCTCACCAGAATATATGAATAGACATCTTTCGCAATTTGATGATGGTATCTCTATTATCCAGACTGATTTTGCATATTCAAGATTTACAGAATCAAATGGATTTGTCGGAGTTCCTGACGATAATACTTTATTTGTTTTGCCTAAAAAATATGCTGATGAAATTGCTTTGCAATCTGAGGGTGATTTGACTGTTTGGGAAGAAGCTTTAGGATTTAAAAAAGGTTATTTTTCGAACAGCGGAGGATTAGTCAAAATAGATGTTACAGATGTTGATGACTTAAACTTACGTATTCCTGATGGTAATGAATTTGGTGCAAATGAACTCTGGCAACCGGGTGGAAGAACGTATCCAGGGTACACATTAGAGGCTGTTACAGATGTTATACCAAATGAATTAACAACAGTTACAAGATTGGAGTAAAAAATGGAAAATAAAGCGTTTGATGCTTTTCAAAATGGAAATTTATTGAAGTTGCTTCGAGGAGATTATCCGTATAATTATCTAGTTTATTCAAATATGAATAATGTTATTCCTACAAATATCGAGGAAGTTGTATCAGATATCTTTAAAGTTTATGAATTAAACTCTGAAGTTTATTATGAGTTAAAAGAGTTATTATCTAACATGACAGTGCAGTCTGCTTCGGATTATTATTTGGTATGGCAATACGTGGAGTATATTTTATATAGAGAATCGAAAGGAACTGCTCCGTTTTCTATTATTGATAATGAGCTTGTTAGCAAAATGCAATTAGGAGCAAGAAAATTTTACAATCAATTACAATCAGAGATAGTATTTAATAATGGTTTGGAGAAACAAGAGCCTTGGAAAAGTATTGAAAGTAGTAATCGATTTATTAAAAACAAATTTAATCTTTCAATTCTAGAATAAAGAGGGGGATGCCGGAAGATGTCTTTACCACCTTACAAACTGATTTGAGGACGTCACGAGATCATCTGAAAAGTCAGATTGAATTATTAAATACCGCCAGGTCCAAAATATCTGATTTGGTATCTTACTCCGGAAGCAGTCACACCAAAACCATCCAGCATTATAACTTTATTATTAATGATATTAAGACCTTAGATGAGTCAATCAAGCAATATGAGAGTAACCATGCTAGTCATGATTTGTCAGCTTTTAAAGAGTTGCTCGCCTCAACAAAGGCGCTCTTGGCGGAGTATAGTAATCGCCCAAGGGTAGTAGCAACCTATCAATCCGGAGATATTGGTCGTTTTACTAACATTGAGCGTTTTGCGACAGCTTATCAAGCTGTGGAACAACACCTTACCAATAACGCAGAACGCTTACAAGCTGCCCAAGAACGAGATCAAGCACGATTTGAAGCCTTGGCAGCGGAAGAGAGAAGTAAGCAGGGTTGGATAGACTTGGCTTTAGGTGCAGTTACTATTGCAGTAGGTCTTGCGGCTATTGTAGCAACAGCAGGTGCTGCGACCCCTTTGGTTGTAGGTGCAGGCGTTGTGGCAGGAACAGGCACAATCGCCTATGGGGCTTCCAATGTGGCAGAAGCAGGACAAGATATTTACCTAGGCTACAAAGGTGATGGTAAAACCTTAGCCATCAACCCCATCCGAGATACCCTCTTCATGGGAAATGACAAACTATACCATCAAGTAGGAGGGCTCTTTACAACCACCAGTGCCGTGATGATCCCCATCGGACAAACACAGAGTGTGACTAAAGGCCTGGCTGAGTTTGCGATAGGCGAAGTAGGAGGTTTTGTCGGAGGTCAGGTAGGCTATCACGGAACAAAACTGCTTGGAGGCAGTGAAGCCGATGCGCAACGAGCCAACTTAGTCGGAAGCATCTTAGGAGGCTATGCGGCATCGTCTGCGGCAAGCAAGTTTAGTTTGAATAATGTGGGTGGAATAAAATTAAAGCAGTCAACCTATTCTACAGATGAATTGATTGACTATTATGATAAAGTACACAATAACTTGACCCCGTCTGAAATTGAAGCATTAAGAATATATTCAAGTAACGATTACACATATATAAACAACTATATGCGTGGTTTTAGAGATGATCTGGGACCGGTCTCAAGAGAAACAATTGATGGTATCTATTCAGCTCTAAATAAAATGGAGATACCGCAAGATATGACACTTTATCGAGGAACAGATGTATCACCCTTTGAAGAGATGTTAAAAGAAAAAGTCACAGGCGGTTATGATTGGCAATCTCTAGTTGGGAAAACTTACACAGACCCAGCTTTTCTAAGTACTTCTATAGAACAATCTGCCTCTTTTGCTTCGACAGGAGGAAATAATATTTTGTGGGAAATAACAGCACCTAAAGGAACTCCAGGAGGTATGCTAAATCAAATTAGTTTATTTCCAAATGAAATGGAGATGCTCTTAAATTCAAATACAACTTTATTAATTAATGAAGTAATGGAAACGAGCAGTGGTATTACTGTTAGAATGAATGTTGTCAGATAAGGAGGTAGTGTATGCGACTATATGAAAAATGGGCAGAAGATTCAAAACAGATTGGATTATACAATAGAAAACAACAAGCACAAGCTGTCATCTATGGGTTAGCCATTGGTGATGCCATTGGAGTTCCATTTGAATTTCGAGAACGAGATACTTACACTGTTAAAGACATGGTAGGATATGGAACTTATAATCTCCCAGCTGGGACTTGGTCAGATGATACATCTTTAACATTGGCTCTGATGGAACATCTATCTGAAAAATCAAAATTAAGTGATTTAATGGATAAATTTGCGGCTTATCGCAATGGCTATTTGACCCCATACGGTGATTGTTTTGATATCGGAATTGCGACAAATCAAGCTATTGAGCGTTATCTTGCAGGAAATTCGCCAGAGGAATCTGGAGGGAGTGGAGAGCGAGATAATGGTAATGGTGCATTAATGAGAATATCGCCCCTGGCACTCATCTTACGACGTGAATTCAACTTTTTAGCTAAAGTGGAATGCATAGAATCATATACAAAAATTACTCATCGACATCCGAGAGCTATTGTTGGTTCAATTCTATATATTCAAATACTTATTGGTCTATTGTTAAATAATAGTTTATCTGAATCTCTGAGTGGGGCTAATAGTTTATTTCTCGACCACCTTTCAAAAAATACAGTATACCTCAAAGAATTTGAGGAAAATTACCAAAATATATTTAGTGAAAATTTCTTTGAAACTACTCGAGAGAATATTTTTTCTACAGGCTATGTGGTTGATACATTAAAAGCAGCTATTTGGAGCGTTGGCACAACAGATAGTTTTGATGAAGCAGTTCTTAAAGCTGTTAACTTAGGGGGAGATACAGATACTATTGGGGCAATCACTGGAACACTAGCTGGTGCTCTGTATAAAATTGAAAGTATACCAGAAGAATGGATACAGAAACTTGCTAATAAATCATTGATAGATGAAAAAATAAAAGAATTTCTTACCTATTTTCAAGTAAAATAGTATCAAAAAATGGGAGTTTTAAACAAAAAATTATTATTATTCTAGTTCTTATTTGTGTAAAATGAGTTTTAGCAGAGTTTTTGTTCTGCTTTTTCACAAGCTATGGGCTATAAAATCAAATTCGACGATATCACCTCTCTCCAGATAAGCACCCAGACAACCATTGGTTCATGGGGTGAGTCTGTTTCTAGTCTGAACACAGCTATGTCAGGTTTCATCAACGATCCCAACCTCCAAGGTCAAGCATTTACGAGTATTCGGACTTATCTGAGCGAAGTTCACGGCACGTTCTTGCAGACATTAATCAATCTGAGGAATGATTACTCCGCTAGTCTCTTGCTTTATAAGGATGGTTATTATAACATAGACAGCAACAACCATGCAGAGTTGCCAGAGAATACTTTTACGACGTTACAGTCTGACTTGAAGACGTCACGAGATCATCTGAAAAGTCAGATTGAATTATTAAATACCGCCAGGTCCAAAATATCTGATTTGGTATCTTACTCTGGAAGCAGTCACACCAAAA
>NZ_JAGFUX010000025.1 GCF_017601095.1 Streptococcus suis
AAAACAATAAAACGGAAAGCTAGCAATAGCTTGAGTTTGAATCAAAACTTTTAATGAGAGTTTGATCCTGGCTCAGGACGAACGCTGGCGGCGTGCCTAATACATGCAAGTGGAACGCATGATTGATACCGGAGCTTGCTCCATCATTAATCATGAGTCGCGAACGGGTGAGTAACGCGTAGGTAACCTGCCTCATAGCGGGGGATAACTATTGGAAACGATAGCTAATACCGCATAACAGTATTTACCGCATGGTAGATGCTTGAAAGGAGCAACTGCTTCACTATGAGATGGACCTGCGTTGTATTAGCTAGTTGGTGGGGTAACGGCTCACCAAGGCTACGATACATAGCCGACCTGAGAGGGTGATCGGCCACACTGGGACTGAGACACGGCCCAGACTCCTACGGGAGGCAGCAGTAGGGAATCTTCGGCAATGGGGGCAACCCTGACCGAGCAACGCCGCGTGAGTGAAGAAGGTTTTCGGATCGTAAAGCTCTGTTGTAAGAGAAGAACGTGTGTGAGAGTGGAAAGTTCACACAGTGACGGTATCTTACCAGAAAGGGACGGCTAACTACGTGCCAGCAGCCGCGGTAATACGTAGGTCCCGAGCGTTGTCCGGATTTATTGGGCGTAAAGCGAGCGCAGGCGGTTTGATAAGTCTGAAGTAAAAGGCTGTGGCTTAACCATAGTACGCTTTGGAAACTGTCAAACTTGAGTGCAGAAGGGGAGAGTGGAATTCCATGTGTAGCGGTGAAATGCGTAGATATATGGAGGAACACCGGTGGCGAAAGCGGCTCTCTGGTCTGTAACTGACGCTGAGGCTCGAAAGCGTGGGGAGCGAACAGGATTAGATACCCTGGTAGTCCACGCCGTAAACGATGAGTGCTAGGTGTTGGGTCCTTTCCGGGACTCAGTGCCGCAGCTAACGCATTAAGCACTCCGCCTGGGGAGTACGACCGCAAGGTTGAAACTCAAAGGAATTGACGGGGGCCCGCACAAGCGGTGGAGCATGTGGTTTAATTCGAAGCAACGCGAAGAACCTTACCAGGTCTTGACATCCCAGTGACCGTCCTAGAGATAGGATTTTTCTTCGGAACACTGGTGACAGGTGGTGCATGGTTGTCGTCAGCTCGTGTCGTGAGATGTTGGGTTAAGTCCCGCAACGAGCGCAACCCCTATTGTTAGTTGCCATCATTCAGTTGGGCACTCTAGCGAGACTGCCGGTAATAAACCGGAGGAAGGTGGGGATGACGTCAAATCATCATGCCCCTTATGACCTGGGCTACACACGTGCTACAATGGCTGGTACAACGAGTCGCAAGTCGGTGACGGCAAGCTAATCTCTTAAAGCCAGTCTCAGTTCGGATTGTAGGCTGCAACTCGCCTACATGAAGTCGGAATCGCTAGTAATCGCGGATCAGCACGCCGCGGTGAATACGTTCCCGGGCCTTGTACACACCGCCCGTCACACCACGAGAGTTTGTAACACCCGAAGTCGGTGAGGTAACCTTTTAGGAGCCAGCCGCCTAAGGTGGGATAGATGATTGGGGTGAAGTCGTAACAAGGTAGCCGTATCGGAAGGTGCGGCTGGATCACCTCCTTTCTAAGGAAATGGAACCTGTACGTTAGTCTTCTTTAATTTTGAGAGGTCTTGTGGGGCCTTAGCTCAGCTGGGAGAGCGCCTGCTTTGCACGCAGGAGGTCAGCGGTTCGATCCCGCTAGGCTCCATTAACAACGGAAGTTGTTAAGTTTGTCCATTGAAAATTGAATATCTATCAAACATTCCTTTTGTATCTGAATAGATACAAGAAGAAATAGTAACAAGAAAATAAACCGAAAACGCTGTGAATATTTAATGAGTTTTCTAATTTTTTGAAAAAAATTAGGTTAATAAGGTTAAGTTAATAAGGGCGCACGGTGGATGCCTTGGCACTAGAAGCCGATGAAGGACGTGACAAACGACGAAATGCTTTGGGGAGTTGTAAGTGAGCGAAGATCCAGAGATGTCCGAATGGGGGAACCCGGCAGGTTGATGCCTGTCACTCACTACTGTTAAGGTAGTGTAGAGGAAGACGCAGTGAACTGAAACATCTAAGTAGCTGCAGGAAGAGAAAGCAAAAGCGATTGCCTTAGTAGCGGCGAGCGAAACGGCAGGAGGGCAAACCGAAGAGTTTACTCTTCGGGGTTGTAGGACTGCAATGTGGACTTAAAGATTATAGAAGAAGACCTTGGGAAGGGTCGCCAAAGAGAGTAATAGCCTCGTATTCGAAATAGTCTTTATACCTAGCAGTATCCTGAGTACGGCGAGACACGCGAAATCTCGTCGGAATCCGGGAGGACCATCTCCCAACCCTAAATACTCTCTAGTGACCGATAGTGAACCAGTACCGTGAGGGAAAGGTGAAAAGTACCCCGGAAGGGGAGTGAAATAGAACCTGAAACCGTGTGCCTACAACAAGTTCGAGCCCGTTAATGGGTGAGAGCGTGCCTTTTGTAGAATGAACCGGCGAGTTACGATATGATGCGAGGTTAAGTTGAAGAGACGGAGCCGTAGGGAAACCGAGTCTGAATAGGGCGCCTTAGTATTATGTCGTAGACCCGAAACCATGTGACCTACCCATGAGCAGGTTGAAGGTGCGGTAAGACGCACTGGAGGACCGAACCAGGGCACGTTGAAAAGTGCTTGGATGACTTGTGGGTAGCGGAGAAATTCCAAACGAACTTGGAGATAGCTGGTTCTCTCCGAAATAGCTTTAGGGCTAGCGTCGACATAAAGAATCTTGGAGGTAGAGCACTGTTTGGATGAGGGGGCCATCTCGGTTTACTGATTTCAGATAAACTCCGAATGCCAAAGATTTATGGTCGGCAGTCAGACTGCGAGTGCTAAGATCCGTAGTCGAAAGGGAAACAGCCCAGACCACCAGCTAAGGTCCCAAAATAATTGTTAAGTGGAAAAGGATGTGGGGTTGCACAGACAACTAGGATGTTAGCTTAGAAGCAGCTATTCATTCAAAGAGTGCGTAATAGCTCACTAGTCGAGTGACCCTGCGCCGAAAATGTACCGGGGCTAAAACAATTTACCGAAGCTGTGGATAACACTTAGGTGTTATGGTAGGAGAGCGTTCTATGTGTGAAGAAGGTATACCGTGAGGAGTGCTGGAACGCATAGAAGTGAGAATGCCGGTATGAGTAGCGCAAGATGGGTGAGAATCCCATCCACCGTAAGACTAAGGTTTCCAGGGGAAGGCTCGTCCGCCCTGGGTTAGTCGGGACCTAAGGAGAGACCGAAAGGTGTATCCGATGGACAACAGGTTGATATTCCTGTACTAGAGTATGAAGTGATGGAGGGACGCAGTAGGCTAACTAAAGCGGGCGATTGGAAGTGCCCGTCTAAGCAGTGAGGTGTGATATGAGTCAAATGCTTGTATCTGTAACATTGAGCTGTGATGGGGAGCGAAGTTTAGTAGCGAAGTTAGTGACGTCACACTGCCGAGAAAATCTTCTAGCGATGTATCATACTCTACCCGTACCGCAAACCGACACAGGTAGTCGAGGCGAGTAGCCTCAGGTGAGCGAGAGAACTCTCGTTAAGGAACTCGGCAAAATGACCCCGTAACTTCGGGAGAAGGGGTGCTCAGTTTAACTGAGCCGCAGTGAATAGGCCCAAGCAACTGTTTATCAAAAACACAGCTCTCTGCTAAATCGTAAGATGATGTATAGGGGGTGACGCCTGCCCGGTGCTGGAAGGTTAAGAGGAGGGTTTAGCGCAAGCGAAGATCTGAATTGAAGCCCCAGTAAACGGCGGCCGTAACTATAACGGTCCTAAGGTAGCGAAATTCCTTGTCGGGTAAGTTCCGACCCGCACGAAAGGCGTAATGATTTGGGCACTGTCTCAACGAGAGACTCGGTGAAATTTTAGTACCTGTGAAGATGCAGGTTACCCGCGACAGGACGGAAAGACCCCATGGAGCTTTACTGCAGTTTGATATTGAGTATCTGTACCACATGTACAGGATAGGTAGGAGCCTATGAAGTCGGGACGCCAGTTTCGACAGAGGCGCTGTTGGGATACTACCCTTGTGTTATGGCTACTCTAACCCGGATAGGTTATCCCTATCGGAGACAGTGTCTGACGGGCAGTTTGACTGGGGCGGTCGCCTCCTAAAAGGTAACGGAGGCGCCCAAAGGTTCCCTCAGAATGGTTGGAAATCATTCGCAGAGTGTAAAGGTATAAGGGAGCTTGACTGCGAGAGCTACAACTCGAGCAGGGACGAAAGTCGGGCTTAGTGATCCGGTGGTTCCGTATGGAAGGGCCATCGCTCAACGGATAAAAGCTACCCTGGGGATAACAGGCTTATCTCCCCCAAGAGTTCACATCGACGGGGAGGTTTGGCACCTCGATGTCGGCTCGTCGCATCCTGGGGCTGTAGTCGGTCCCAAGGGTTGGGCTGTTCGCCCATTAAAGCGGCACGCGAGCTGGGTTCAGAACGTCGTGAGACAGTTCGGTCCCTATCCGTCGCGGGCGTAGGAAATTTGAGAGGATCTGCTCCTAGTACGAGAGGACCAGAGTGGACTTACCGCTGGTGTACCAGTTGTCTCGCCAGAGGCATCGCTGGGTAGCTATGTAGGGAAGGGATAAACGCTGAAAGCATCTAAGTGTGAAACCCACCTCAAGATGAGATTTCCCATAACTTTATGTTAGTAAGAGCCCTGAGAGAAGATCAGGTAGATAGGTTGGAAGTGGAAGTGTGGCGACACATGTAGCGGACCAATACTAATCGCTCGAGGACTTATCCTAGATAAGCAAAATTCAACGAAGTCAATATTGACAGCGTGGTTGTTTCTTGTTAGAATATAGATATTCAATTTTGAGTTGACAAGACTCAGTAGTTAAGTGACGATAGCCTAGGAGATACACCTGTTCCCATGCCGAACACAGCAGTTAAGCCCTAGAACGCCTGAAGTAGTTGGGGGTTGCCCCCTGTGAGATACGGTAGTCGCTTAGC
>NZ_JAGFUX010000026.1 GCF_017601095.1 Streptococcus suis
CATCCGGCAATAAAGCTTCTTCTGGATAATCATCCACAAAGTAAAAACCTTGTGCAATCTGAGAGTTGTCTGCTTTAATCCCTCGGTATTGGTCCAAGTCCCATGAGAGAGTATAGTGATTTTGAGTTCCCACTAGCATGGGCTTCCCATTGATATCCACTTTATCCTTGTTTAGGTTTTGTTTCTTGGGTTCTGGAGAAACAAGGGTGTTGGTCACTTCTTTGGTTTCATAGCCATTGCCAAAATCCACTTGGTAGGCCTTGTTTGTATAGGTCTTAGTTTGACCATAGAGACTATCTTTCACCGTCATTTTGGTCAAAAGAGCTAAAGAAGTTCCTGTTTGAACATACTGGTCATAAAAGGCTTGGTTGTCATCCGGCATAAAGACTAGAAAGGCACCTGTCGGTGTAATTTTAGCACGAGCTAATTTAGCTTGAAGGTCTTTAGGAGCTTCATTTAGTGAAGCATAGTTTTTAACCGTTATTCCTGATACTTTCTGACCGTCAAGGGTAGTAACAGCCGTGCCATTTTCCACCACATCGAGCACTTCCTCTGGGTAATCGTCCACAAAGAAGAAGCCTCGTGCAATTGTCTCTTTAGCAGAACGATCACCCTTATACTGGTCCAAATCCCAAGTCAAACGATAGTGGTTGGTTGTGCCAAGGGCTACGACCGTGTCATTAATGAGGACACTATCCGCATTTTCATTGTTTTTATCTGGTGTAATGAGTGTGGTTGTCTCCCCATCACCTGGTGTACGAACCGTTACAACATTTGAAGTGACTGTGTAAGCATTGGTTGTACCTTTGTTCAAAAGGAGTTTGTAACTATTGGAATAGGTTGCCCCATCATTTTGAACAGAACCATAGAGTTTTGGAGCAGTCAGTTGATAAACCTTGGTTAAATCTTTATTTACCTCCTGCAACAAGTTTTCCTTTGCGGTCAAAGTCACAAAATTCTTAGTCGCATCAAAGCTAAAGACATAGTTTCCATTCTCTTTTTGTGTTGTTTCCTTATCAAAGAGGTAACCAGCAGGCAAGTAGTCCTCAAAAATGAGACTAGTCGTTTGGGCACGATTGGGCGATAAGGCATCAACTGTTAAGGGATAAATCACCGTTGAATCTTTTGCGACAGTTTTCTCATGAAGATTAGCTTGGTCACTATTGATCACTTCTTTCATAATCTCTGGAGTTGTCGTCAAACGGTACGCATGATAATGGACAGTGGGTACTTGTGGTGGCGTTGGAAGTTCTTTTGGAATAGGTTTGACAGGTAAGGTTACCTTGGTCAAAGTTAGACTAGGCTGCACTACTTCATCCAAAGGCTTTGGCGTGAAGGTTACAGGCTTTTCTGGTGTAAAGGATTTTGGTGTATAAACATCAGGTGTTACCGTAATAGGTTCTGGAACGGGTTCAAGTTCCACCGTTACATGAGGTTTGGGACTATAAGGTGTTACTGTACGTGCCACTGGTAGGGTATTCAAGGCAAACCAGTAAGATAATCCAACATTCTGTGGCATATCGCCTTGTCCAAAGGTGACTGTATAGGTATTGCCCGATGTGACCGTTGAGACAATAGCTCCTTTATAAGCATAACGACTTGATGTGGTATCCCATTCCTCAGGTAAGTTCAAATCACTTGCACGGTTGGAACCCAAAGAACGTGCTAGACCTTCATTAGTCACTTGAACGGTTGAGCCATTAATCGGCACAAATTTCCCAGATGAATCTTTAACATATTCTAGACCAATGTCATTATGATTGAGGGACGAGTGTGTGAAGACACCTGGTTTTTCTTTTGAAAAGGTTACTTGTGAACCGTCTTCCAAAAAATACTTAGCAACTACACGAAACTCCATCTTGTCTGTTCGCCAGTCACCGTTTCCGTCACTTCGATAGGCAATGAAGCCCTCGGTTGGATCATTTGGTACAACCAATTTCACGGCATCAGCTCCAGCTGGTGATACAAGGTTGGTAATATCGTAAGACACACGGCTAATCTTTTTGCCATCAAATCGTGCATGTTGAAGATTTTGATAATTAAAACTAAGAGTCTCACCTGTTTTGAAGCTATCATAGACAAAGAACCCTGTTGAATCCAAAATTCTTGAGTAGCCCCCCAGCATAGCATCGCCAGTTGAAATAATCTGATTAGGATTTCGAGTAATGGCACCATGTTGTGCTTGTGGCTCACCGTTATTGAGATTGAGGGCTTGAGCAAGGGCTTCAGAAATATAACCTTCTTCACCTTTTGAAATCTCGGCCAAATCACGTTGATAGCGTTCCATTTCTTTGGCATTGTAAGCATCAATCGCTTCATTCTCTTTTCTGGCTGCGGCTTCTTTTTCTTGATTACGTTTTGTAATAGCTTCAATCTCGGCTGCACGATCTGAAACAAATTGTTGTTTCTCCTGATTAGCTTGATCTACTGCGGCTTGACCTGCACGGTTTTCAGCATCAACAGCTGCTTGACCTGCCTGATTACGCCTTTCAATGGCTTCATTATCTGCCTTTGCCTTAGCAAGTCCAGCTTCATTTTCTTTTTGAATGGCCTGATTTTTCGCAACAATATCATCTGCCTTGGTTTTCTTTGTTAGATAATCCGCTACAGCTTGTTCGTTAGTTGATTGAATAGTTTCAACAGCCTTGCCATAGTTTGTATAGTCCAGTACAGATGTTCCGTTTCCTGATGAGACTACTTGTTCTTTTACTGTCACATCAGCATCTGCATACCGAGTTTTTAGGTCATTGACTTTGGTATCAACCCAAGCATTTGTCTCTTTACCAGTTTGGTTGGCACCTTGGTAAGCCTGTGTCAGCTTCTTATTTTCTTGTTCAATTCGGACTTTTTCATCCTCATAAGCTGCTTTGTCAGCTTTGTAGGTTTCAGTGACTTCATTGATAGCCTCAACCTGTGTTTGGGCATCTGCTTCTGATTTTGAAATTTGTTGGTTGGTCTCTGACGCAGAAGTTGTATTTCCTAAATCCATTGGGCTATCTTCAACCGTAGAAACACCTTCAGCCTTGGCCACTTCAACTGCTTGTGTTACCGTATCATGTGGTACGGTGACAGCGATTGCACCATTAGATTGTCCAGTTGACCCTAAACTTTCAGTTTGTTCAGATACAGGGTTTGGTTGTGCTTCTGGTAAATTCGTGGCTGGATTCTCCGTTCGTTGAATGGTGGTGTCAACTGATTTTGAGACTTCATCAGCATGTGCAACCGTTCCTCCCCAAGCAACAACAGCGGTCACCATTGTTCCAAGAGCAACCGAACAAAGAGTTCGGTATTTTTTACTCTTACGAAAGACGTGTTTCTCGCCTTTTTCCTGATTGACAAGAAAGTGATGATTACATGTTTTGGTCATAATGTGTCCTTCTTTTCTTTTTTCTGTAGCAACATACTGTCACTCTTTCCTCATCATAAAAAAGAAGGCTTGATTTTAGTATCACAATCAGTTCAGGGAAAAGAAAAAAGCCACCCATAAAAGTGGATGACCTGATTATCACCAAATCAATTTTTACATTAAGACGGCCAATTAACCTTTCTAACTTTAGCAGTCTTAAAGCGTTTCTTGTCAACAAGTTTCAGCTCTATTTCTCTACAATTTGTAATTAAGGTGTCGTTGATTTTAAGACTTCTTGGAAAGTATTGATTTCCTTGTTCATGTGATAATTCAACGGTGTAACTAATACCATTACTTAATTTGAAGACCACAAAATAAATATTATCTCTTCTAAATCGTTTACCAACTTTTCTATTCAAAATACCATCCGTTGTATAAAATTTACATTCCATCACATGTAACATTTGATAAAGTAGTAATGTACCAACGATTTTGAATTTATTTTCGTTAAACCATCCATTATCAGCCTTATTTAGACGCTGCAATGTCCAATCATCCTTTAATCCTTCAAAAATACTCCCTGCATTATTAGTTGGTAAATTGACATGATGATCTCTTGATAATCCTAATAGATGGGGAATAGAGGAATTTGGGACGGAGAGAACAATTTTAGGATAGTCCTCCATATTTGTCTGATAAACGTATTTGTACTGAGAAACATATTTCTCAATAGTATTGGCCAAACAAGACATATCGACATTGAGAATATCAATCTCTCCATCAAAGGTCTTGAGCCATTCCAAAGTATATGTCATTCTAATTTTCTCCTAAAAAAGAGAAGGAAGCAGGTGCTTCCTTCTCTTCCACGTATTGAGTTTCACCTCACGCTAGATATGCCCTATCTATTCCTCAAGGGTAGGCAGTCCTGCTATTCTTTTTCTCAACAAACAGTTTGAACTGAGTGCGGAGCCCACAGGCGGGTGCAGACCATATCCACTAGCCCACAAGTAATTTATAATCTTTATTTATCCTTATTATATAGGATAATTCCTTATTTGTCAACACCTATGTTCACGCTTAAAGTTTAGATGAAATGACCACTTTGTCCTAAATATCATACAATATTTGGGACAAGAAGACAAGTATTCTAATATTTTTATTTCGTCGTATAAGCAAAACTCAAACTACTATCCACTCCAGATAATTTTCGGAAGGTGTAGTTTGGATTGCCATTATAGTTGGTTTCGGAGATAAGGAATGAGCCATCTGGGTAGACTTTTTATAGCGATAGGTAAAACTTTGATACTATCTCCATCTTTTCCCCCGCTTCACACCGTGCGTGCGACTTTCACCGCACACGGCGTTCCATCAATAGTGTATTATCACGATTTTGCTTTATCG
>NZ_JAGFUX010000027.1 GCF_017601095.1 Streptococcus suis
TAAACAGCACTTGAAGAATGTTAATTCTTTTATGGTTTGGTATGCGAACAAAGAAAAGTTACCATTACCAGCAAGTGTCTCAGCGACATATGAATCTGAGGCGTTGAATCATATAAGAAATCAGATTGTATCACAGGTTGAACAACGTCGTGAACTGGCTTTGCCAACTCTAGAAGGATCGCTAAAGACTGTTGATATTCACGTTCCAAGTGGTTTTCAATTATTTTTAGAAGGGTTCAATCCCGTAAAAGTTAGTGATACTCACTATCAATTATCTTTTTCGAGTACGAACGATACACCAGCGAAATTTTTCTATTCTCTAGCTGTCACAGATCAAAGTAAACTTTCAATACTAACACCTGCCGTTGTTTCCTTCTCGTTCACAACAGAAGAGGAAGTAGAGGTTGTCAAACCAGGAGAACCAAAAGAAATTAGTAGAGAAACACAGGTAGAATCTACACCAGTACCAGCAACAGAAACGACATCTGCAACTACAACTAGTGAGACGGAGGCGACGGAAACAGAGGAGACGGAAACAGAGGTGACAGAAACCACCGCTCCAACAACTGCTTCAAATACAACAAAAACTGTCACTATCACGTTGGCGAATGAGACTGAAAAGAAAATGGTACAGCGACGTTATGAAGTTACAGACTCGATATCAAATTGGAGTTATGACCCGACGTCAATGTCGAGCGAAATTTACAAGGATGTTCAAGAGTATCTGCAACTTTCAGGGGTAGTGACAGCTTATTATGGATTGAATTTAACCCAAGGTAGTTATTTATCGACAACATTTACACCGCTTGAAGGGTCTCTGGCTTCTTTAGCTAACAGTGATGATTTGAAATCAATCGTTACTAACCTCATAAAAACTACAACTGTTGAGGCATTTAGGGATGATTTAAAAATTTCTGACGAAGAATTGAATGAGATTGAAAGTCGCTTAGCGGAGGTTGACTCCTTATTGGCATCAATTGAAGGGCTTCGAACATCAACTACGGATTTAATATCACAAACGGGAAGTTTGATTGAAGAAACGTCAATTATTCAGAAAACACTTCAAGATAAGCCGGCATTCACTGATACAGAAAAACGAGAGAATACGGATATCGTCACTGTAAGTATGGATATGAATTCTGACTTGACGGAATTGATGGCTGCAAGCCAAAGTCTCATGGAAAAAACAAAGTCCAATCAGGCAGTTGCCGAGACAATTGAAAGCAGCATGCAACAACTCTCAACGGACGTGACAACACTAGAGACTGATGGTGAATCATTGAACACTCGTGTTAATGAATTACAAGAAATTATGGCAGGTCAGTATGGGACCAATGAAGAGTTTCTTCAACAATTTTCAACTGTATTAAGCAATACAAAGACGGGTAATCAGAAAAATCAAGCTGTTTATGACTACCTCTCAAATCCTGTAGATGCCTCCAAAATTGAAACTGTATTGTCGGTTGCATCTAGTTCAACAAGCGGGGAAACACGTCAGGATGATCGAACCAGCTTAATGCTCATTCTGATTGGGTATCTGATTAGTCTAGCTATTGCGTATCTTTTACAACATTCTGATATCCAAGGATTGCAGGAACGATTTAAGTTGACTCAACGTCTGTCTTGGAAAAATGCGACAGGTCCCGTTCTATTCCTCTCAATATCATCTTTCTTGTCAGGTGCTATTCTTGCACTGGTTACAGGTTATAAATTAGACTTTTCAATCGGTCAGACAAGCCTCTTTATCTTTTTAATGGCTCTTATTGTCATAAATATGACTTATGGTGTCAATTTGTTATTAGCGAAATTGAAAAGTTTTGGCTTCTTAATCGGCGTCGCACTGTTAATGCTTTACCTGAGTACAGCAACTCAACTATTTGATACATATTATGTATATTCAACGAAGTTTCTTGCGTCATTCTCCCCATTAAATTATCTGGAATTAATGATACGTAATTATATTAATCAACAAGGGGAACTTTCTATATCTGTTAGTCTTTTGGTTGCTTTAGCATTAGGCTTAACCGGGGTGACAGTTTTGCTTTATCGAACAGTTTCAAAGGAGTCTTAAGATGATAAAAAGGCTAGTTTGTGGGTTGGTTTACCTGTCATTTCTTGGAGGGCAGCTGGTTTATGCAAATGATGGTTCATTGCAAATAGATGCTAATTTAACGACTACTGCTGAAAAATCTGAAATTAGTTATATCGAACAGGAGAGTGACTTGGCAAAATTGTTTCAATCAGAAACAGAAAAATCTATTTCTGAAGTGCAAGAGGAAGCTGAGCAGTCTTATCGATTAGATAAGGAGGCTCTCTTTTTACATGATATCCAGACAGATAGTATCATTGAGACCTACCAGCCCCTATTGTTTACTTCTAGGACGATGGTACATCGCAATGATAGCTATGGAGTGTCACTGACCGAGAAAAAAACGGGATTATCTTTACAGATGCTTCTAATAATCGTCTTGGGAATGATGGTGACTTTGTACTCATTGTTTCGTAATAAACTGAAAGGAAAGCAGTAAGATGAAAAAGTATCGATTATTTATCAGTATTATAGCAACACTAATGATTTTAATTTTAGGAGGATGTGGAATGACTGAGAGCAATAAAGAAGTGAAGTATAAAGAAGAGCAGGATAGAATGGTGGAGTATTTAGCTCAGAATTATGAAGGTGTTGAAAAAATTGAGTTTATAAATTTTGAAGAAAATATAAAAACAGGTTACTACACCAGTATTGCTAAAATAGACGATAAATTTGAGGTAATGTTTTATGAACGAGGTGCTGATGGTGAGATATCTCTTGATTATTATACAAGAGACTTTATAGCTCAATATCCCAAAATAACTAAAAAAACTATTTCTAATTTTGATATAAAAGTAGTTTATTACGGAGAGTAATCATATGACGGTATCAGATAAAGATTATAATGAATTATCCGAGCGTGTTTATAATGTAGATAGCGGAAAAAAAGATGTTGTCCATATACAGCAAGCCCAAGAAATAATGGATGGTAAATTCCAAGTCCTCGCTGTAGAAGACAACACCGCCAACGGCATGCAGGCTATGGCTGTAGCGCCAGTGGTAGATGGCAAAGTAGATACCACACAGATCACCATCGCCTATGCGGGGACGAATTTTGGAGATGGAAAAGACCGTCAGACAGATGTGAATAGCGTCATTCTCGGACTTAATATATACACTTCGAGTATACCCGTAGGCATAACTTCAGTTAATACGAGGGCTCAAAGTCAGGTTGATAGCGCCTTAGCCTTTGCGGATAAGATTCAAAAGCAGTATCCTCAAGCAAACATCGGAACGACTGGGCATTCCTTAGGGGGCTATCTGGGTCAACTTGTCGCCATCAAAAATCAATGGGCTGCGACAACCTTTAATGCCCCAAACCCTTCGAATATGCTAACTAAGGATGAAATAGCCTGGGCTAAAGCAAATACTGACATATTGGTTAGCTATCGCAATGAAAAAGATTGGATAGGAAACTATGGTGGTGATCCACTTGAAATTGCACGAGCTATTGCCCCTTACAAGGAAAATGATATTGAGGGACTTGATTCTTTGCATCATCATGGACTCTCTACTTGGCAGTTTGATAAGCATGGCAACTTGGTGGACAAGTACGGGCTAGTAGTGGATAAGAAAAATTATTATGCAGAGGCGGATATTAATTCTGATGGGGTAGAAGATATTACTTTGTCAGCGACTAATACGACGGCTCGTAATCTATTTCTATCAAGTGGTGGTATTGATCTATCTGGTAGTCAGAGGTTCAAGATAAGTCCTGATACACTAAGGATGTTATCAAGCAATCTAAATATGTTGGCTCTGACAGAAATTCCAGCTATGATTAAAGCTTGTCAACTT
>NZ_JAGFUX010000028.1 GCF_017601095.1 Streptococcus suis
GAATGGTTGGCAGAGTATATGACCGAACATCCAGAAGAATTTAGACATTATTAAAAGACGATTTCTGCTTGGAAGTCGCCTTTTTTAATATTATCGGAAATACTATATGTTGTTGGTGGTGTAAACTGGTATATAGTTCCCTGATTTATTTTTATATAGTACTTTCCTTCAAAAAATATATAATATATCTGTAGTCACAATGACATAGACAAAGGAGAGCCACTGATGGAAAAGGAAAGAGTTATGGAATGGTTGAACTACTGTGATCAAAACAAAATCAAACCTTGGTTATGGGATTTTAAAAATTGTTACTCCAATAAGTTGTCAACTGACAATCTGCACAACATCTTACGATACAAGTCGTATGAACTAGATTGTCCAACTGAGTTCTGCGTAACAGGAAAATCTGGTAAATATGCTGATTGCGATAAAGAAGCATTCTACTTATATAATATTTTAGGTTGGCAAGATTCCGAGGGAGATATAATACGAGGTGAAACAATGAACTCCTTCATAACAACGTTCAACTCAGCAACAAAAGAAAGTTCTGATTACGATACACTCTCAAAAAGATTAGGGAGACAACCAAGAGCTAGGTCTATTCCATATCCTGCTCTCTATCAAGACCAAAACTATCTAAAGTTCGATATGATTCAAAAAAACCTAAAAGAATTTGAAGCATTCGCAAAATTAACACATACAATCGGAAATTTTACCGTATTGCCTCATTGGATGAATACTGGCCGATACCATTTCTCACAAGATTACTGGGATATTACAATGCTGTCTCTTCAAAAATGGCTTACTAATTTATCTCCTGAAGCATGGAAAAATTTTATTGACACATACTATCTTCAACCCTATGTTGATAATAATTACCAAACAGAAGTATTTTGGGAAGCACATAATTACAAATACATCCATCCCAAGAAAACTGAAGATTTCTCCAACTTCCTAAAAAAAGTTAATGAACGGATTGAGGAACGCGGGAAATTCATCATAAAACAAATATGCGACAGACTAAATAAAAAAGATTACCATTTCTATAAAGAAATTGAAAACATGGATAAAATAAAATTTTCAAATGAATTTAAGAGAGCGGGGAGGTAGTGAGCTCACCATTTTGTCCTAACTGCTAGATATTATCTTTGTTTGCATATTTCAATTTCATAAAAAACAAAAGTTAGACAGAAAAAATCTAACCTTTGTTTTTTTATGATAAATCTACTCTTCTTCAAAAGAAAATCAGTTGGATTATTTATTGCTTATCTACACCGAAGAGCTCAACCACTGTTTAAAACAATGAATTAGAAAGCCGATAACTAGAACATCCTTAAATCAACAAAATGTGTCATTTCATCCCAACGTTTTCCTCTGCTGATTACTTCAATACCACATTCTTTAAATGCCCGCAACAATGCCTTTTGCTCTTCAATTTGTTCCGTTCTCCAGAAACCAGCATTCATAAACGCTAATAATTCAACCTCCCTATCTTCCAAATAAGGTAAAATATTGTCCATGAATAACTGCACCCTCATCTTTGCAGAAATCTGCTGACTGAACACAAAATACTCATCTAGAAGAGCGACTTTAGAAACATCTTCCAGTAAATCAGTTTGTAGTAAATGCGATGCAACTAATTCATAATCCCCAGAATCTGCATCTGCAACGATAAATAAATCCTGTTTTATTGTGTCAATAATCTTCAAATGAGCCTCTGCAAGATCCAACTCCTCTTCTCCAGAGTACTCTTCTACTACCCCCTTCAATTGAACTACTTCATTGATAACTCCTTCATCAAATTCAAAATCTCTACAAAATTCTCCTACTATTGAAGGATAAGCCTCTGCAAGCATCTCATCTGACACAGGTAACATTTTTCTATTAACTCTCTCCATCACATCACTTGACGCTATCGTTATAGGAAATGGGAATCCGTTATTGTTAAGAGACATTTTAAGAAAAATCTTTATCGCCTCATTAGTTGATGTTCCCAACTCTTTAAATAACTGATCTGCTCGATCTTTAATATAATCATCAACACGAACCTGGATATTTTTCATTATGTTGTTCCTCCGTTATACTTATAATCTGATTATAACATGCCAGATAATGTTATGCAAATATATTGCATAATGAATTATTTTGCATTAAATGATTAAAAATATAAAAGACCAGAGCAGTCAGCGATATTAACAAACCTAAACATCTTACAAGAAGTTCAAGCAAAGAAGAGACTTTCCTGGTGGCACCCCTCGTTAAATGCAGCAAAAAACACTCCATGGTATGAACCATGAAGTGTTGTAAATGCAGTATTGTAGCTGGTTCTTAACGTTTAGAGAATCCTTCTTTCCAACTATAAGATATAAATCCCTAAAACCAGGCATCAATCCAAGCCACCGTTTAAAGACCATACTATCTTTGCACCACCAGGACGATTGAAGAAGCCTGCAGCAGCTTCCGAAGAAATACCAACCATATATGAATTACGATTTGGGATAACCGAAACGATTGCCGAACCACCATCATAATAGAAAGTATAATTCCGCACATACCCATCCACGGTCTCTGTAACTGTCCACTGTCCCTCCCAGGCTTCCGGAATTTCTATGATAAAATATTCCGTTTCATAACGTATCATTGCCGGACTCTCAGCAAGACTCGTCACATCTATTCCATCTACAATCTCTGCAAACATTTTTGGAAGCAATTCATTCATTGTTGGCTTGACATCTGTTCCACCCGTTGAATAGAGCACTAACGGACCTCCATCAGGATTTAAAACAAAGAAATAGCGATGCACTGTCTCCCCATTTTGATATTGATAAGATTCCAATACCCTGTACCCCTCAAAACTTTCACCAGATTGGAAGGTCAAGGTCTCAGGTGTTTCAACTTTCGCATAGCTGTTCTGTCCCATTTCATCCCCAAAAAGAACCATTGCATCCGCTAGAGCAGCAGATTGCTCCGCAGACCATTGCATCGCTTCAATAGAAGAGGTCGATGTGGTCTTAGTTTCTGAAGATGAGGCTGTTTGCTCTATACTAGAACTTGTCTCCTGAATCTCCTCGGTTGTCGAAATACTACTAGTGCTCGTCCCCCCTTCCTCTATTACCGATTCCTTCGTCGTACAGCCAGCCATAGTAATACAAACCAGCGCTAACAAGACAATTGTTCTACATAATTTCTTCATACTTCCTCCAAATTCACTCAGCCATCTACTCCCTCTATCCGGTATAAAATCTTGAAATAGACGGTAGGAGAGCCGGTTCAAAAAATAGACACCATCAGTTTATCTAACTAAATAGGGACAGAATGGTATTTCATAAGATCTATCTTACATATTGTACCAAATAGAAATATCCTCATCGGATGTATAGTGTTTCCAAGCAACCGAAAAACCGAATAAATGTTTATAGTCTTCAATCCAGTTACAGTAATAGGGGATCCCTAAGATATCTTCATCCACTTCATTTTCATAGTAGGAATAGGGATGGGCTACAATGCCAATATCATAATCACCAACTT
>NZ_JAGFUX010000029.1 GCF_017601095.1 Streptococcus suis
TGCATCACTCGCTTAATGTAGAACATTAGGGGAGGTTTATTTTTAATGATATCGGGAAGTAGCTCAGCTTGGTAGAGTACTTGGTTTGGGACCAAGGTGTCGCAGGTTCGAATCCTGTCTTCCCGATGGAAGCAACTCTGAGTTGCTTTTTTTGTTTTCAGGAGGCTGGTCCTTCTTTTTTCATTTTATTTGATATAATAGTGTTATGATAAGTTTGAATGATAGTCTTTTGGTCTTGCCTGGTGTTGGACCAAAGGCAGTTGAGAAATTTCAGAAGCTAGATTTGTATACGGTGGAAGACCTCGTTGTTTATTATCCATTTCGGTACGAAGATTTTGCTTCTAAGTCTGTTCTGGATTTGGTAGATGGTGAAAAGGCAGTTATTGTTGGAACTGTTTCGACCCCTGCTAATGTACAGTATTATGGTTTTAAGCGTAATCGTTTGCGTTTTTCCATTAAGCAGGGTGAGGCTATTGTTGTGGTTTCTTTTTTTAATCAGCCATATTTGGCAGATAAAGTTGAGGTTGGACAGGAAATTGCTATTTGGGGAAAATGGGATAAGGCGAAAGCTAGTTTGACTGGGATGAAAATTGTTGCCCAATCTTCGGAGGATTTACAACCGATTTACCATGTGGCACAAGGGATATCTCAGGCTAATCTTGTGAAATTAGTCCAAGCCGCGGTCGATAGGGGGTATTTTGATTTAATTGAGGAAAATTTACCTGTTATCTTGTTGGAGAAATATCGTTTGCTGCCTCGGAAACAGGCAGCCTTTGCCATGCATTTTCCTAGAGATTTGGATGAATTTAAACAGGCTTTAAGGCGAGTAAAGTTTGAGGAATTGTTTAATTTTCAGTTGAACTTGCAGGTTCTCAAGGCTGAAAATAAGGCGGAATCCAATGGACTGGCCATTCCCTACCAAAGAAGTTTAGTAGAGGAAAAAATTGCTGGTCTCCCTTTCGCATTGACGGAGGCTCAGCAAGCTGCTTTGGATGAAATCTTGTGCGATATGGCCTCTGGCGGTCACATGAATCGTCTGTTACAGGGAGATGTGGGTGCAGGGAAGACGGTTGTAGCTGGTTTGGCTATGTATGCCGCCAATACGGCTGGTATGCAGTCGGCTATCATGGTTCCTACGGAGATCCTGGCAGAACAACACTTCGAGAGTTTACGTCAGCTTTTTCCAGAATTATCCATCGCCTTACTGACGGGAGGTATGAAGGCGGCTCCGCGTCGGACGGCTTTGGTGGCTATTGAGTCAGGAGAGGTCGATATGATCGTGGGGACGCATGCCTTAATCCAGGAAGGTGTGACTTATCATAAGCTAGGATTAGTGGTGACAGACGAGCAGCATCGCTTTGGTGTTAAGCAACGGCGACTTTTGAGGGAGAAGGGGGCCAATCCTGATGTCTTGATGATGACGGCAACCCCTATTCCGCGGACCTTGGCTATCACGGCCTTTGGGGAAATGGATGTGTCCATTATCAATCAGTTGCCTGCTGGACGGAAACCGATTATTACGCGATGGGTCAAACATGAGCAATTGCCGGTCGTTTTAGAATGGTTAGATAAGGAATTGGCCAAAGGTGCTCAGGTCTATGTGATTTCACCTTTGATTGAGGAATCCGAGGCCTTAGATTTGAAAAATGCGGTCGATTTGAAGGAAGAGTTGGTTGCCTACTTTGGTGAGAGAGCCTGCGTTTCCCTCTTGCATGGTCGAATGAAGAATGATGAAAAAGAGACCATTATGCAGGAGTTCAAGGCTGGTAAGACGGATATCTTGGTTTCTACTACAGTGATTGAAGTGGGGGTCAATGTTCCTAATGCAACGGTCATGATCATCATGGATGCGGATCGGTTTGGGCTTAGTCAGCTGCACCAGCTTCGCGGTCGTGTTGGGCGTGGCAGTAAGCAGTCTTATGCGGTTTTGGTTGCCAATCCCAAGACGGATTCTGGGAAGGACCGGATGAAGATTATGACGGAGACGACGGACGGTTTTGTGCTGGCTGAGGAGGATCTGAAAATGCGAGGAGCAGGTGAAATTTTTGGGACCCGCCAATCAGGTTTGCCAGAGTTCCAAGTGGCTAATATTGTGGAAGATTATGCTATTTTGGAAGAAGCAAGGCGGGTTGCCAGTCAGATTGTTACGGACCAGGATTGGAAAACTAAGCCTGAGTGGGCTATTTTAGTCAAGCATTTGCGTGAGAAAGAGAATTTGGATTAAGAAAAAGCTGGTCGTGATTGAACTGACCCCAAAAAATTGGACAAATAATTATTGAAAGGATTTAGTTCTGTATTGGACAGGACTAAGTCCTTTTAATTTTGCTTTTATTCGTTTGTTGTTGTAGTAAAAAATATAATCTGTAAT